>JAXLRD010000026.1:0-99676 GCA_046331285.1 Vicinamibacteria bacterium | reverse complement strand
TCTTGAGGTCGAACGGGATCATCTTCGCGATCTTGTCGACCTCGGCGTAGCTCATGTCCATCACGCGCCCGACGTCGCGCACCACGGCCTTCGCCTTCATCGTCCCGAACGTGATGATCTGGGCGACGTTCTCCCGCCCGTACTTCTTCGTGACGTACTCGATCACCTCGCCCCGGCGCGCCTCGCAGAAGTCGATGTCGATGTCGGGGGGGCTGATGCGCTCGGGGTTCAGGAAGCGCTCGAAGATGAGCTCGTTCTCGAGCGGGTCGATGTCGGTGATGCGCAGCGCCCACGCGACGAGGCTGCCGGCGGCCGAGCCGCGGCCGGGACCGACCGGGATCCGCCTCTCCTTCGCGTAGCGGATGAAGTCCCACACGATGAGGAAGTAGCCGGAGAAGCCGGCCCGGTGGATGACGCCGATCTCCTTCTCGAGCCGGGCCTCGTAGTCGGCCAGGGGGTGGCGCAGGCGGCCCGCCTCGGCCAGCGGCTCGAGCGCGCGGCAGCGCTCGGCGAACGAGCGCCGGGTCACGTTCTCGAAGTGGCTGTCGATCGTCTCGCCCGGCGGGACCTCGAACGCCGGCAGCGACGACACCGGCTTCAGCTCGAAGTCGCACATCTCCGCGATCTGCACCGTCGACAGCAGCGCCTCCGGGTAGTCCGGGAAGAGGGCCGCCATCTCCTCCGCCGACTTCAGGTAGAACGCGTTCGTGTCGAAGCGCAGCCGCTCGGCGTCGGCGACCTTCTTGCCCGAGCCGATGCACAGGAGGACGTCGTGGGCCTGGTAGTCGTCCCGGTGCAGGTAGTGGGCGTCGTTCGTCGCCGCGAGCTTCAGGCCGGTCTTCTCGCGGATGCGGAGCAGCCCCTGGTTCACCCGGCGCTGGTCCGGGATGCCGTGCTCCATCACCTCCAGGTAGAAGCGGTCCCGGCCGAGGATCTCGGAGAAGAGGCCGACGCTCTGCAGCGCGGCCGCCTCGGCCCCGGCGAGGATGTGCTGGGCGATCTCGCCCGAGAGGCAGCCGGAGAGGCCGACGAGCCCCTCGCTGTGCTTCGCGAGCAGGTCCTTGTCGATCCGCGGCCGGTGGTAGAAGCCGTCGAGGTAGCCCGCGGAGACGAGCTTCACGAGGTTGTGGTACCCGGCGTCGTTCGTGGCGAGAAGCGTGAAGTGGTTGTAGGCGTCGGAGGCGCTCGTGGCCTGGCGCTCGAGGCGGCTGCCGGGGGCCACGTACACCTCGCAGCCGAGGATCGGCTTGAGGCCCTTCTTCCTGCACGCCTCGTGGAACGCGACCGCGCCGAACATGTTGCCGTGGTCCGTCACGGCCATGGCCTTCATGCCGAGGCGGGCGCCCTCCCCCACCAGCTCGTCGAGGCGGCACGCGCCGTCGAGCAGGCTGTACTCGGTGTGCAGGTGGAGGTGGACGAAGTCCGGCTTCGTGCTCATTCCCACTCGATCGTCGACGGCGGCTTGCTGCTCACGTCGTAGACCACGCGGTTGATGCCGCGCACCTCGTTCACGATGCGGCTCGACGCGCGCGCGAGGAGATCGTAGGGCAGCCGCACCCAGTCGGCGGTCATCCCGTCGAGGGACTCCACCGCCCGCAGCGCGATCGTGTACTGGTAGGTGCGGTCGTCGCCCATGACCCCGACCGAGCGCACGGGCAGGAGGACCGCGAAGCTCTGCCAGACCTTCCGGTAGAGCCCGGCCCCCTTGATCTCCTCGGCGAAGATCGCGTCCGCATCGCGCAGGAGGTCGAGGCGCTCCTTCGTCACCGGCCCGAGGCAGCGCACCGCGAGGCCGGGGCCGGGGAACGGCTGGCGGTAGACGAACTCCTCGTCGAGGCCGAGCTCGATCCCCGCCTTGCGCACCTCGTCCTTGAACAGCCAGCGCAGCGGCTCGACGAGCTTGAACTTCATCGACTTCGGCAGCCCGCCGACGTTGTGGTGGCTCTTGATGACCGCCGAGGGCCCGCGGACCGAGACGGACTCGATCACGTCGGGATAGAGGGTCCCCTGGGCCAGGAACTCGGCCTTGCCCACCTTCCGCATCGAGGCCTTGAACACCTCGATGAACTCGCGGCCGATGATCTTGCGCTTCCGCTCGGGGTCGCTCACGCCGGCGAGCTTCGTCATGAAGCGCCGCGTCGCGTCGACGGTCACCACGTTGAGATGCAGCCGCTGCGCGAAGCGCTTCTGCACCTGCTGCGCCTCGTCCTTGCGGAGCAGCCCGTTGTCGACGAAGACGCACGTGAGCCGATCGCCGATCGCGCGGTGCACGAGCATCGCCGCCACCGACGAGTCGACGCCGCCCGAGAGGGCGCAGATCACCCGGCCCCTCGGCCCCACCTGCTCGCGGACCCGCTCGGTCGCCTCCTCGACGAACGACCGCGCGTTCCAGTCCCGCCGGCAGCCGCACGCGTCGAGGAAGTTCGCGAGGACCTTCGTGCCCTCCTCCGAGTGGACCACCTCGGGGTGGAAGAGCATCCCGTAGAGGCGGCGCTCGTGGTCCTCGATCGCGGCGATCGCGTTCGTCTCGGTGCGCCCGACCACGCGGAACCCGGCCGGCGCCCGCCGCACGTCGTCGCCGTGGCTCATCCAGACCCGGCTTCGCGGAGGCAGGCCCCGGAAGAGGGTGCCGCCCGGCAGCGGCGAGAAGACGGCCTGGCCGTACTCCCGGTGCCCGGAGCGCTTCACCTCGCCGCGGAGCACGTGGCTCATGAGCTGCATGCCGTAGCAGATCCCGACGACCGGCACGCCGAGCCCGAAGAGCTTCGGGTCGCAGCGCGGGGCTCCGCGCTGGTGGACGCTGTCCGGGCCGCCCGACAGCACGATGCCCCGCGGGCGGCGGGCGGCCAGCGACTCCGCGCTCGTGCGGGGCGGCAGGATCTCGGAGTAGACGGACAGCTCGCGCAGGCGCCGCGCGATGAGCTGCGTGTACTGCGAGCCGAAGTCGAGGATGAGGATGCTCTCGCGGTCCATGGCCTCCCTGGAGTGCCGGGGATTATAACTCCCGGCTCCGGCCCGCCGCGGCGCGTCGTGTATAGTGCGGCGACGTGCGACGAGCTCCCGCCCTCCTCCTCGCGACCCTCGCCGCGTGCGCCGGCGCTCCGGCCGGCTGCGCCAAGGGGCCACCGCGCGCGCGACCGACGATCCTTCCCTTCGCCCCGGCGTGGAAGACGATGGTCGGCGAGTTCGTGCGTCCGCCCCTCGCGGCGGACGGCCGGCGGATCTTCGTCGCCACGCGTGACGGCTCGCTGCGCGGTCTCGACCCTGCGACCGGGGGCGTGGACTGGAAGAACGACTCCGTGCCCGGCACGATCGCCGCGACGGACGGCGTTCTCCTCGCGCGCGACGAGACGGGCGTCGTGCGCAGCGTCCACCCGCGCACGGGCGTGGTCCGCTGGTCGGTCGAGACCGGCATCGCCGGCACGCTGCCGCCGCGGTCATCGACGGCGAGCGCGCGTACGTCGCGGGCGACGGGCTCGCCTGCCTCGACGCCGCGACCGGACGCGTGCTGTGGACCGACCGCTCGGGACCGGGCGTCACGGCGCCCCCGCTGCGCGCCGGCGGCCGCCTGCTGACCGGCGAGAAGGACGGGGCTCTCCGCAGCCGCGACCCCGAGACCGGCCGCGTGACGTGGTCTCTCGCGACCGGCCGCGCGCTCGAGGCGCCCCCGCTCGTCGACGAGGCCCGCGGCAAGGCGTACCTCGGCACCACCGACCGGCGCATCCTGGAGGTCGACCTCTCCCGCGGCCACCGCGGCTGGCGCTGGAAGGTCGGGGCCGACATCGTCGACCACGGGGCGCTGCTGCCGCGCGGCATCGCCTTCGCCGCCTTCGACGCGGTCCTCTACGGGCTTCGCCGCGGGGGGAACCTCGACTGGCGGGCCGCGCTCCCCTCGCGTCCTCTCTCCGGGCCGATCCGGGTCGGCGACTTCATCGTCGTCGCCTGCCTCGAGAACGAGATCGTGGTGGTGGCCCCCGACACCGGGAAGCGGCTCGGGGTCTTCCGGACCACCGCCGAGATCCGCACGCCGCCCCTGGTCCTGGGCGGCCGGGTCGTCGTCGGCCTGCGCGACCGGTCCGTCGTCGCCTACATTCCGGCGGGCGTCGAGCCCGTTCCGCCGGCCCCGGCCGTCGAGCCGCCGGCGCCGCCCCCGACCGCCGAGCCGGCCGCGGTTGAACCGCGGGCACCCGGCCGATAGACTGGGCCTCTCCCGATGAGAAGCCAGGCCTTCACCCTGTCGAGGACGAGCCTCGTCGACCGCATCGAGCTCACCAAGCCGCGCATCACGGCGATGGTCGTCTTCACCGCGCTCGTGGGCTTCGTGACCGCGGCCGACGAGCCCCTGCGCGGCGCGGCTCTGGCCGCGGCCCTCGTCGGCACCGGGCTCGTGGCGGCCGGGGCCGCCGTGCTCAATCAGGTCCTCGAGCGGGACACCGACGCTCTCATGGAGCGCACGCGCCAGCGCCCGCTGCCGGCCGGGCGGGTCCTCCCCGCGGAGGCGGTGGCGTTCGGCACGGGCGTGACCCTGGCGGGCCACGCGCTCCTCCTCGCCGTCTGCGGTCCGCTTCCGGCCGCGGTCGCCTTCGTCACCTGGTCGAGCTACCTCTTCGTCTACACGCCGCTGAAGCGCCGCACGCCGCTCGCCACCCTCGTGGGCGCGGTGCCGGGCGCGCTCCCCCCGGTCATCGGCTGGACCGCGCGGACGGGCTCGCTCGACCAGGGCGCGTTCATCCTGTTCGCGATCCTCTTCCTGTGGCAGGTCCCGCACTTCCTCGCCATCGCCTGGCTCTATCGGGACGACTACGCGAGGGGCGGGTTCCCGATGCTCCCGGTCCTCGACCGCGAGGGCAGCTTCACGGCGCGGCAGGCGGTCGTCCACAGCCTGGCGCTCCTCCTGGTGAGCCTCCTCCCCTTCCCGGCGGGCCTCGCGGGCCCCGTCTATCTGGCCGGCGCCGCCCTTCTCGGCGTGGCGCTCACCCTCTTCGCCATGCGTCTGCTCTCGCAGCGCACGCTGCCCGCCGCGCGAGGCCTCTTCCTCGCCTCCGTGCTCTACCTGCCCGCCCTGTCCTCGCTGCTCCTGGCCGCCGGGCGTTGAGCCTCTCCGACCTCCCGTCCTTCAACGCGCTCCTGAACACGACGAGCGCGCTGCTGCTGGTCGCGGGCTGGGCCCTCGTCCGAACGGGACACCGCGAGGCGCACCGGCGCGTCATGCTGGCCGCCCTCGCGACGTCGACGCTCTTCCTGGCGTCCTACCTCGTGTACCACGCCCGGGTGGGCTCGGTGCGCTACACCGGCCAGGGGACGCTCCGCGCGGTCTACTTCGCGGTGCTCACGAGCCACACGGTTCTGGCGGCGGTGATCGTCCCGCTCGTGATCGTGACGCTCGCCCGCGCCCTCCGTGGGCGCTTCGACGCCCATCGGCGCCTGGCGCGCGTCACGCTGCCTCTGTGGGCGTACGTCTCCGTGACGGGAGTCGTCGTCTACCTGATGCTCTACCGGATGTAGGCCGCGGGCGGTGGGCCGCGGCTCAGCGCGACTCGGGCATCTCCCGGATCGGGTGGCTGGGGCTGTACGGCTTGGTGTCCTTGAGGGCCCCGCTCTGCGCCGGCGCCGGCTTGGCGATCTCCGTGCGGACGTAGTGCGTGAGGTGGCTCTCGCTCTTCGACTCGACGAGCGAGATCGCCTTCGGCAGGCGCTTCTGGCCGCCCGCCTCGGCCGAGGCGACGAGGCTCCACGCGGCGACGGCGAATCCGGCGGCGACGGCGGTGCGACGCATCATCGGCCCTCCCCCTGCGATCCCCCGAGGATAGGCCCGCTCGCGGTGCCGCGCAAGCGATGCGCCCCGCCGGCCGAGCGCCGCAGCGCGTCCTCGACGACCTCCACCGCCTTGGGCGGCACGTCGTGGCTCTCGAGGTCCTCGCGCCGCAACCAGGCGACCTCCAGCGCGTCCGAGGCGGCGGCCGCCTCTCCCGAGAGCCACCGGCAGAGGTAGTCCACGATGACGTAGTGGTAGGCGACCTCTTCGCCCTGGCGCTCGATCCGGTCGAAGACGGTCAGCACCTCGATCGGCTCGACCTCGAGGCCGGTCTCCTCGCGCATCTCCCGGACGAGCGCGGCCTCGAGGGTCTCCCCGAGCTCCACGGTGCCCCCCGGGACGACCCAGCGGCCGTAGAGCGGCTCCTTGCCGCGACGGATGAGCAGCGCCCGCCCGTCCCGGACCACCACCCCGCCCACGCCGACGACCGGCGCCACCGGCCTCACGGCGCGGGCTGCGGCTCCTGCGCGGCGACCGGGGCCGGCGGCTCCCGACGGCGGCCGAGGCCGGCCACCCAGGCGAGCGGGCCCGAGACCGTGTAGAGGCTCGTCGCCGCGATCAGCGAGGCCTCCGGGTGTGCCGCGATCAGCAGGAAGAGCATGGCGACCCCCAGCACCACCATGTAGCTGCGCCGCCGCCGCAGGTCGAAGCTCTTGAACGATCGGTAGCGGAACGTGCTCACCATCAGGAAGCCGAGAGCCACCACGAGGACGAGCATCGCCACCGACTCCCACTTCTGCGTCGGGGGCCCCGGCATCACGAAGACGATCGCCGCCACCTGCGCCGCCCCGGCCGGGATCGGCAGGCCCACGAAGTAGCGCGAGTCGACGACGCTGCGCTGCACGTTGAAGCGCGCGAGGCGCATCACGCCGCAGACGAGGAAGAGGAACGCCGCCGGCCAGCCGGCCCGCGGGAAGATCGACAGGGCCCAGACGTAGGCCATCAGGGCCGGGGCCACGCCGAAGGACACGGCGTCGGACAGGCTGTCGAGCTGCGCGCCGAACTCGCTCTGGGTCCCCGTCATCCGGGCGATCCGGCCGTCGAGCATGTCGAGGATGACCGCCCCGCCGATGAGCGGGGCCGCCTGCTCGAAACGGCCGTCGAGCGTCTTGATGATCGACCAGAAGCCGAGGAACAGGTTCCCCGTCGTGAAGAGGCTGGGGAGCAGAGACGTCCCCCGCCGGAAGTGTCCGTTACGCTCCAATGTCTGCCCCACGCTCCTCTCCGGCACGCGTCGTCCTCCGCTCGCCCGCCGCCGGAGCTCTCCCCGGCCGCGCGGCCACGGCTCGCCGCCCGCGCGAGAGGGCGCTCCCGTCAGGGATGGGCGGCGGTCGTGCGGTAGCGCCGCGCGATCTGCTCCATCCGGTCCTTGAGCTGAAGCTTCTTCTTCTTCAGCATGGTCTCCTCGACCTGCTCGTCGTCGCTCAGGACGGCCTTCTCGGCCAGCTCGCCCAGCCGGCTCTCGTACTCGTGGTGCTGCGCCTCGAGCTGTCGGTACTCCTCGTCGCCGTGGACGAGGTCGTGGGTGGGCGAAACCGGTTCGTGCGGCATTCGGCGCCTCCTGGTCTGGTCCTGTTGGAGACCCTCGGGTTGGATTCAGGCGTGCATGGTCGGAGGCCGGGCACCGCCCGTCCTCCGACGAGGACGGTAGCACGGCGGTCGCGCTCGATTCAACAATCCGGAAGGGCCGCCTCGAGAAGCAGGGCGTCTTCGACCGGTGCGCTGTAGTAGTCGCGCCGCCGGCCCGCCTCGCGGAAGCCCAGCGCGGCGTAGAGGGCGCGGGCCGCGGCGTTCGAGGCCCGCACCTCGAGGCGCACCGACCTCGCCCCCGCCCGCGCCGCGCGCGCCATGGCCAGCCGCACGAGCAGCCGCGCGAGGCCCAGGCGGCGCGCGGCGGGCTCGACGCAGACGTCGAGCACCTCGGCTTCGTCCGCCACGACGCGGTACGCGCAAGCCGCGAGGATCCCGTGCCCCGCCCGCGCCACCAGGACGCCTCCCGGCGGCCCCTGCGCGAGCTCGCCCTCGACCTGGGCGCGCGTCCACGGATGGCTGTGACAGGCCGACTGCAGCCGCGTCAGCTCGTCGGCGTCGCCCGGCCCGGCCCGCGCGACGAAGACGCCACTCGTCACGGGCGCGCGGAACGTATGTCCGCCCCGCGCAGGTACAGCGGCCGCAGGCCCGCCGGCGGCTCGCCCCTCCCGGCCGCGAGCCGCGCGAGCGCCTCCCGCGCGAGGATCGGCGCGAGTCCGAGATCGATCTCCGGGAAGAGCGCGGCCGCGTCGCGCGCGACGATCGCCTCGCGGCTCGTCCGGGCGGCGTCGCCGACGTAGGCCGACGCCGCCGGCGCCGCCTCCAGGCCCCGGAGGATCGCGTCGAGCGCGCCGACCCGCGCGGGCGCCGTCGGGCTCCCGGCGCCGTCGTAGACCCCCGCGTACGTCTCGCCGCGGAAGGCGTCCATGAGCGAGACGATGCGCGACGCCGCCCCTCCGGCCGTCGCCGCGGCGAGGGCCAGCAGGTCGAGGGCCGAGAGGCCCACGCACGGCCTGCCGGCCGCGATCGCGAGCCCCTGGATGCTGCTGATCCCCACCCGCAGGCCGGTGAAGGATCCCGGCCCGACGGTCACCGCGAAGCCGTCGAGGTCGCCGGGGGCGATCCCGAGGCCCCGCAGCAGGGCGTCGGCCGCGCCGAGGACCCAGCGCGAGTGGCCGCTCTCCGTTCGGACGCGCGCCTCGGCCAGGACGCCCTCCTCCCCGGCCACCGCGAGGCTGCCCCGCGGCGTCGTGGTGTCGAGGGCGAGGACGCGCACGGGGTAGCTTATACTCCACCTTCCCTCATGTCGTCGCCCGCCGCCACGCAGACCCCGGCCATGCAGCAGTACCACCGGATGAAGGCGGAGCACCCCGACGCGCTCCTCTTCTTCCGCATGGGCGACTTCTACGAGCTGTTCTTCGAGGACGCCGTGGTCGCGGCCAAGGCCCTCGAGATCGCCCTCACCTCCCGCTCGAAGGACCGCGACGGCAACCCGGTCCCGATGTGCGGCGTTCCCTGGCACGCGGCCACCGCCTACGTCGCGAAGCTCGTCCGCCAGGGCCACCGGGTGGCCCTGTGCGAGCAGATGGAGGACCCCCGCAGCGCGAAGGGCGTCGTGAAGCGCGAGGTCGTCCGCGTCATCACGCCGGGGACCCAGATGGAGGAGTCTGCGCTCGAGGCGGGCGAGGCCTCGTGGGTGATGGCGATCGACCCCGGGGTGTCGTCGATCGGGGTCGCCTGGCTCGAGCCCACGACCGGCGAGTTCCAGGCGGCCGAGTGGGACGGCCCGAACCGCTTCGAGGTCCTGCGCGACGAGATCGGCGCCGCCCGCCCGCGCGAGATCCTCGCCCGCCGCGACGCCGAGCTGCCGCCCTGGCTTTCCGACGCCGCGCAGCCGGAGGGCGCCATCCCCCGCGCGCCGGTCGACGACCGCGCGTTCGACCTCGACCGCGCGCGGCGCGAGCTGCTCGCCCACTTCGGCGTCGTGACCCTCGAGGCCTTCGGGCTGTCCGAGGAGCGGCCGCGGGCCGCGGCCGCCGCCGGGGCCGTGCTGCGCTACGTGCGCGAGACGCAGAAGCGCGACCTCGCCCACGTCGTGAGCCTCACGACGCGCGCGGCCCACGACGTCCTCACGATCGACACGGTCACCCGGCGGAACCTCGAGCTCGTCGAGAGCTTCGCCGACGGGGGCCGGCGCGGCACCCTCTACGACGTCCTCGACCACACGAGGACCGCGATGGGCACCCGCCTGCTGCGCGAGTGGATCCTGCGGCCCCTCGTCGAGCTCGAGCGCGTGCAGGACCGGCTCGACGCGGTGGAGGAGCTGGCCTTCCGCGCCCTCGAGCGGGGGCGACTCCGCGAGGCCCTGGGCGGCGTTCAGGACCTCGACCGCCTCCTCGGGCGCGTGGCGATGGGCACCGCCGGGCCCCGCGACCTGCACTCCCTCGCGCGCTCGCTGCGGTCGCTGCCCGCGGCGGAGGAGGCGGTCACCGACTGCGTGGCCCCGCTCGTCCGCCTGCAGGCCAAGGAGCTCGACCCGCCCCTCGACGTCGCGGACGACGTCCTCCGGACGCTCGTCGACGAGCCGCCCGCCCTCGTGCGCGAGGGCGGGTTCGTCCGCGACGGCGTCGACCCCGAGCTCGACGAGCTGCGGTCGACGAGCCGCGGCGGGCGCGACACGATCGCGGCGATCGAGCGGCGGGAGCGCGAGCGGACGGGCATCCAGTCGCTCAAGGTCCGCTTCAACCGCGTCTTCGGCTACTACATCGAGGTCAGCAAGTCGAACCTCTCCCTCGTCCCCGCCGACTACGTCCGCAAGCAGACGATCGCCGGCGGCGAGCGCTTCGTGACCCCGGAGCTGAAGGAGTACGAGGACAAGGTCCTGCGGGCCGACGAGCTCATCCTCGCGCGGGAGTCCCGCCTCTTCGAGGAGCTGCGCGGCCGCGTGGCGGCCGCGGCGCGGCGGGTGCAGCAGACCTCGCGCGCGGCGGCCGCCCTCGACGTGCTCGCCTCCCTCGCCGAGGCGTCGACGCGCTACGACTACGTCAAGCCGCGGCTCGTGCCGACGGACGAGCTGTCCTACGTCGAGGGACGCCACCCGGTGATGGAGCGGGTGCTCTCCGAGCCCTTCGTGGCGAACGACCTCGCCATCGGGGGAGACGCCGCCGCGCGGCTCTTCGTCCTCACCGGCCCGAACATGGGCGGCAAGTCCACGTACCTGCGGCAGACGGCGCTCCTCGTCCTGATGGCCCAGATGGGCAGCTTCGTCCCGGCCCGCGAGGCCAAGGTCGGCCTCGTCGACCGGATCTTCACCCGGGTCGGGGCGAGCGACCAGATCCTGCGCGGCCAGTCGACCTTCATGGTCGAGATGCAGGAGACGGCCCACATCCTGCGCCACGCCACGCCGCGCAGCCTGGTCCTCCTCGACGAGATCGGCCGCGGCACCGCGACCTTCGACGGCCTGTCGATCGCCTGGGCCGTCGCGGAGCACCTCGCGCGCGACGAGAACGGTCCCAAGACGATCTTCGCGACCCACTACCACGAGCTCGTCGACCTCTCGGCCGACCTCCCCCGGGTGGGGAACCTCCACGTCTCGGCCCGCGAGTGGCAGGACACGGTCGTCTTCCTGCGCAAGATCGAGCAGGGGGGCTCCGACCGCTCCTTCGGCATCCACGTGGCGCGGCTGGCCGGCCTCCCGGCGTCGGTCGTCGTGCGCGCCCAGGAGATCCTGCGCAACCTCGAGAGCACGGAGTTCGACCGGGAGGGGCGGCCCCGCCTCGCCCACTCCGACCACGCGCCGGCCGGGGCGCGGCAGCTGTCGCTCTTCTCCGGGCAGGACGACGCCGTCCTCGACGAGCTGCGCCGGTCCGACCCCGACCGCCTGACCCCGCTCGAGGCCCTCGCCCTCCTCGCCGAGCTGCGCCGGCGCGTCTCGCGCTAGACTTCTTCCATGCCCCTGCGCCCGGACCCGCTCAAGGAGATGCTGGACCTCCAGGAACGGATGAACCGGCTCTTCGACGAGACGGTCAGCCGCGAGCGGGTCGAGGACCCGACGCGCCACCCCGCGTGGCAGCCGATCGCCGACGTGCTCGAGACCGAGGAGGCCTACGTCGTGGAGCTCGAGCTGCCCGGCGCGGGGCCCGACGACTTCACGGTCCACGCCCACGGCAGCGAGCTCCTCGTGCGCGGCGAACGGCACCCCTCGGGAGCGAGCCGCCCGGAGGCGTTCCACCGCGTGGAGCGGCGGCACGGCCCCTTCGCGCGCGGGTTCCGCCTGCCCCAGGACGTCGACGCCGCGGCGATCACGGCGCGCCTCGCGGACGGCGTCCTGCGCGTGGTGCTGCCGAAGGCGCGGCGGACGGGCCGGGTGCGGGTCGACCGGGCCTAGTCGAAGACCTTCTCGAAATCGGGCTGCAGGACGATCTCGCGGCCCTCGACCCGGACGAGCCCCTGCCGCTCGAGGTCCTTCAGCATGCGCGTCACCGTCTCGCGCGTGGTGCCGATGCGGTTCGCGATCTCCTGGTGCGTCGCGCGGCGGAACGCGATCCGGCCGTCCTTCAGGCGGCGGCCCTCCTCGCGGGCCATGTCGAGGATCACGCGGGCGACCCGCCCGTAGACGTCGAGGAGGGCGAGGGTCGAGATCTGGTGGTCGCGCGCCGCAGGCGCGCGGTCAGCACCCGCACGAGGGCCGTCGAGATCGCCGGGTTGTCGCCGACGACGCCCTGGAAGTCGGTCCGGTGGAGCGAGAGCAGCTCGCTCTCCTCCACCGCGATGGCCGTGGCCGACCGCGGCTCGTTGTCGAGGAGGGCCATCTCGCCGAAGAAGTCGCCGGGACCGAGCATGCTCAGGATGATCTCGCGGCCGTCGTCGCCGAGGATCGTCACCTTGATCCGGCCCTCGACGATCGTGAAGAAGAAGTCGCCCTCCTCGTTCTCGAAGAAGACGACGGTGTCCTTCGGGTAGCGGCGGCGCGTGGCGAGGCGGGCCAGGCTCGTGATGTCGGCGTCGGAGAGCTCGGAGAACAGCGGCACTTGTCGCAGGAGCTCTCTCGTCCATGTCTTTCTCTTCCTCTCGCGGTGAATCCTACCGCAAAACGCGCGCGCGACCGCCCGCGTCCGTCAGGGGCCGACGAGGCGGGCCACGGCGTCGACGACGTCGATCGCCTCGCGGCCGCTCACCGCGCGCCACGGCTCGAAGGCGCCGTCCGGGCCCAGGGTCATGACCCCCGCGCCGAGCACGCGGTCGACGGCGTCGTAGTCGAGGTGGGATCCGGGCATGTCGGAGGGCGCGGGCGCCGCCGCCCGCGGCCAGCGCAGGCGGTCGAGGGTCCGCGCGGCGGCGCGGGCGAGGTCCACGCGGCGGATGGTGGCCCACGGCTGGAACGTGTGGTTCGGGTAGACCTCCATCACGTCGAGGGCCAGCACCGTCGCGATCGGCTCGCGCGCCCACGAGCCCGCGATGTCGACGGCGACGGTCGGCTCGCCCGGCCCGGCCCGGCGCAGCGCCTTCACCCGCGCCGCGAGCAGTGCCGCGAGGTCGGCGCGCGTCACGCGCGCCGCGGCGGGGATCCGGCGGTACTCCTCGGGCATCGACGCGGCCTCGCGGGCCTCGCGGGCGGCGGCGACGCCCGCCCGCGCGGCGGCGTCCGCGGGGTCGCGGGCGAGGAGCGCCCGGTACGCCGCCTCGGCCCCGTCGAAGTCCGCGAGGTCGACGAGGAGGGCCGCCCGGCGGAGCGCGAGCCCGCGGTCGCCCGTGGGGTCGCCCGCGAGCACCTCCGCCGCCGCCTTCGAGTCCCCTCTCCCGGCGAGCTTCTCGGCGAGGGCGAGCCGCACCGGCGCCACCTCGGGCGCCACCTCGAGAATGCCGCGGTACTCGGCCTCGGCGGCCGCCGCGTCGCCCGCGTCGGCCGCCGCCTGGGCCCGCGCCATCTTCCGCTCGGTCGCCGCGAGCTTCAGCGACCCGACGCGCTTGCGCACGAGCGGGTCCTCCGGGGACACGGCCAGGGCGCGGCGGTAGTAGCCGAGGGCCGCCTCCTCGTCGCCGCGCCGCGCGGCGGTCGAGCCGGCGCCGACGAGCGCCGCGACCGACGCCGGAGCCGCGCCGAGGGCCGCCGCGAACGACGCGGAGGCGTCCTGCAGGCGGCCGGCGCGCATCCGCGCGTAGCCGATCGCGGCGTCGACCGATGGCCGCGCGACGCCCGGCCGCCGCAGCTTCGTGAGGTGCCGCTCGGCCCGGGCGCCGTCTCCGGCCAGGACCTCCGTCCAGGCGGCACGCAGCGTCTTCAGCTCGTTCGGCGAGAGCTCCCGGCCCGTCGGAGTCGGGAAGACGTAGTCCTCGCCCTCCGGCACCGGAAGAGGCGCCCGCGCGGCGCAGCCCGCGCTTCCCGCGAGGAGGGCCGCGGCGAGGAGGAGCGCCGCCCGGGAGCGCCTCACGCGAGGCGCTCCCGATAGCGGGCGAGCGCGCGCACCGGAAGCTCCGCGTCGAGCGTGACGCAGCCGCCCTCCGTCAGGTGCTCGAGGACCCGCCCGACGGCGTAGACGCTCGCGATCGCCCGCGACTCCGCGGCGTCGAAGCGCAGCCTCACCCGACGCGCCACGAGGTCGACCCGCGCCGCGATCGTGTCGAGGAGGGCGGGCAGCCCGGCCCCGCTGAGCGCCGAGACGACCACCGCTGCGTCGCGGCCCTGCGCGAGGGCGGCGCAGCGGGCCGCGGGCGCGAGGTCGGACTTGTTCAGCACGAGCAGCTGCGGCCTTTCGTCCGCCCCGATCTCCTTCAGCACGGCGAGGACCGCCGCCTCGCGCTCCTCGACGGCGGGGGCCGAGGCGTCGACGACGTGGAGGAGGAGGTCGGCCTCGACGACCTCCTCGAGCGTGGCCCGGAACGCGGCCACGAGCGAGTGCGGCAGCTTCTGGATGAACCCGACCGTGTCGACGAGCAGCAGGTCGCGGCCTCCCCCGAGCCGGACCTTCCGGACGAGGGGGTCGAGGGTCATGAACAGCCGGTCGGAGACGGCGGCGCCGCCCCGGGTCAGGGCGTTGAAGAGGGTCGACTTGCCCGCGTTCGTGTAGCCGACGAGGGCGACGACCGGCGCCTCCCCGCGTGCGCGGGCCTCGCGCCGGGTGTGCCGTTCGCGCCTCACGCTCGCGATCTCGCGGCGCACCTGGGCGATCCTCTGGCGGATGCGCCGGCGGTCGGTCTCGAGCTTCGTCTCGCCGGGCCCGCGGGTGCCGATGCCGCCGCCGAGGCGGGAGAGCAGGATGCCCTTGCCGGCGAGGCGCGGCAGCATGTAGTCGAGCTGCGCGAGCTCGACCTGCAGCCGGCCTTCCCGCGTGCGCGCGCGCAGCGCGAAGATGTCGAGGATGAGCTGGGTCCGGTCGACGGTCTTGCAGTCGACCGCCTCCTCGAGATTGCGCTGCTGCGCCGGCGAGAGGTCGTCGTCGAAGACGACGAGGTCCGCCCCGGCCGCCTCGCATGCGGCGGCGAGCTCCTTCACCTTCCCGCGGCCGATGAGGGTCGCGGGATCCGGCCGCGACCGTTCCTGGACGAGCGTCGCCGCCACGCGCGCGCCCGCGCTCTCGGCGAGGAGCCCCAGCTCCTCGACCGACTCGAGCGTGCGCTCGCGGTGGCGTCCACCGAGGGAGAGCCCGACGAGAACGGCCTTCTCGCCGCGCTCCGGCCCGCGTCGCTGGGCGATGACGGGGGCTCCTCTCAGGCCTGGGGGCCGCCGGTCGGCCGTTCCCCGACCCGCGTGATCCGGGACTTGCGCACGAAGTGCCGGCGGCCTGCCTCGCGCACCTCGACGAACAGCCCGGGGCGGTTCAGCAGGTCGAGCACGCGCTGCTGGTCCGACGGCAGGTCGAGCGACACCTGCCCGGCGATCTGGAGCGAGCCGCACTCCACGAGCACGTGGCGGACAGGGACCTCGAAGACGGGCGTGTCGTACGGGTCGGACACCGGCACCATGAGGACGACGATCTGGTCCTTGTTCAGGATGACCGGCCGGCCCTCGCCGTCCGGGAGGAACGGGAAGAAGGCGCCCGACTCCTCGAGCCACTCCTCGACCCGCATCGCGCCGACGTGGGACTCCGCGGCCGCGGGCAGGAAGACGCGACCGCGATAGCGGCGACCGTCCGCGAAGAGGACGTCGGCGGCCCGCAGCAGCCGCGGGATCCGGAAACCCTGCGCGTCCGGAACGGCAACGCCGTCGAGCGTGCCCATCTCTTGCCTGCCTCTCGGCGCGATTATCGGCCCGCGGGCCTGCCCTTCGCAACGCGGCCGGCCCACTCGACCTGTCGCGCCAGGCCGCGCAGGAGCGTCACCTCGCGCGCGGTGGGGCCGGCCCGCGCGAGGAGCCGGCGCAGCTCGGTGAGGACGCGGTCGGGGCTCGCCGGGTCGAGGTAGCCGACGGCGAGAAGCGCGGCCCGGAGCTCCCCGACGGCCGCCTCGAGCTCGCCCGCCGGCGCCGGCGACGCATCCTCCGGCGGCGCCGGCGCCGCCTGCCGCAGCGACGCCAGGCGCAGCTCGTATCCGAGGAGGAGGACGGCCTGGGCCAGGTTGAGCGAGGGATGGGCCGGGGCGGTCGGAACGTGGACCAGGCGATGGCAGAGGTCGAGCTCGCGGCCGGCGAGGCCCGAGGACTCCGGCCCGAACACGACGCTGACGTCCCCGCCGCGCGACGCCTCCGCCGCCCGCTCCCCGAAGTCGCGGGCCGTCCACGCTCCGCGGGCGTCGCGGCCGGACGTCCCGACGACGAGGGCGCTCCCGGCCACGGCTTCGCCCAGGTCCGCCGCGCGGCGCGCGGCGTCGAGCACGTCCCACGCGCCGTAGGCGAGCGCCCGCGCCTCGTGGTCGAGGAGGGCCGCGGGCGGGTCCACGATCGAGAGGCGGCGCAGGCCCATGTTCTTCATCGCCCGGCACGCCGCGGCGACGTTCGCCGCGCGCGCGGGCCGCACGAGCACCACTTCGACCCGCGAGAGGTCCATCCGCGGCAGTCTAGCCGACCCCGCCGCTATAATCGGTCTCCCATGCTCCCGCGACGCGCCCGAGCCGGGTCGTGATCCCGCTCCGCCCCGTGCCCCGCCGCGTCGCCCGCGCGGCCTCCCTGCTCGTGCTTCTCGCGTGGACGGCGACGATGGGCGTCCTCGTCCGGAAGGCCTGGTCCTCCTCGCCCGCCGCTCTCGCCACCGACCTCGCGGGCTACGCCGGGAGCGCGCAGTGGCGCGGGATCTACTACCGCGGGGACAAGATCGGCTTCTCCGTCGGCCAGACGACGCCGGTCCCCGGCGGCTTCGAGATGCGCGAGGACGGCCGCCTGCAGATGACGCTGCTCGGGGCGACGACCGCCGTCCGCATGAGCGGGCGGGCCCGGGTCGACGAGGCGTTCCGGCTCCGCACCTTCTCCTTCTCGCTCGACCCGGGAACGGGTCCGACCGAGGTGCGCGGTTCCCTCGAGAACGGGACGCGTCTCGTCCTCACCGTCCGCACGCCCTCCGGCGAGAGGAGCGAGACGCGCGACCTGCCCGAGCCCCCGGCCCTCGCCCTCAACCTCCCGCGGCTGCTGGCCGCGCGGGGGCTGCGGCCGGGGACCGAGACGACGGTGGCCGTCTTCGACCCGCTGACCATGCGGAACACGCCGATGACCCTGCGCGTGGGCCCGCGGGAGGTCGTGCGCGCCGCGGGCCGGCCGGTGCCGGCGTTCGTGGTCGAGAGCCGCTTCTCGGGCATCACCACGCGATCCTGGATCACCGACGTCGGCGAGACCGTGCGCGAGGAGAGCCCGATGGGCCTCCTGACCCTCCGCGAGACGTGCCGGAGCAGGCCCAGGCCCTCGCGGTGCCCGGCGCGGTGCAGACCGACCTGCTCGAGGCCGCGGCCGTCTCTCCGTCGCGGCTGCTCCGCATCGACGATCTCGACCACCGTCGAGCGCCTGCGCCTCCGCCTCGGGCCTCGAGGCACTGACGCGGCCGACCTCGATGGCGACGGGCAGACGCGCACCGCGGACGTGCTCGAGGTCCGCGACCTGCGCGACCTCACGCCCGCCCCGGCGCCCGCCGACTCGACCGCTACCTGAAGGCGGAGCCCTTCCTCGAGAGCGACGCCCCGGAGATCCGCGGAGGCCGCGAAGGCCGTGGCCGGGGCGAGCGACCCCGGACTGCGGGCCGAGCGGCTCGTGCGGCACGTGCACTCGATCCTCGAGAAGCGGCCGACGATCAGCCTGCCGTCGGCCCTCGAGGTGCTGAAGACGAGGGTCGGCGACTGCAACGAGCACACGGCGCTCTACGTCGCGATGGCTCGGGCGGCCGGCGTCCCGGCCCGCGTCGCCACCGGCCTCGTGCAGCTGCGCGGCGCCTTCTACTACCACGCGTGGCCGGAGGTGTTCGTGGGCCCCTCGCCCGGCCGCGGCGGCGCGCGGACCGCCGTCGATCCGACGCTCGACCAGTTCCCGGCCGACGCGACGCACGTGCGCCTCGCGCGGGGCAGGCCTCGACCGGCAGGCCGATCGTCTCGATGGTCGGGCGCGCGAAGCTCGACGTGCTCGACGTCACCCTGCGGCCCGGCGCCGTTCCGGTGCTCGTCGGCCGCGCCGCGAACGACACGCGCCCTCTCGACCTGCCCTGCCGCGCCGCGACGGCGGGGGGTGCTGGTCCTCCCCCGAGGAGCTCCCGTTGATCCACGCCTCCGCCCTCGTCAAGGTCTTCGGCTCGTTCCGCGCCGTGGACGGCGTCACGATCGAGGTCCCGCCCGGGCAGATCCACGGCTTCCTCGGCCCGAACGGGGTCAAAGACCACGACCATCCGGATGATCGCGGGCCTGCTCAAGCCGACGGCTGGGCACGTGACGATCGCCGGCCACGACCTCGCGCGCGCCCCGGAGAAGGCGAAGGGCGCCCTCGGCTTCATCCCCGACCGGCCCTTCCTCTACGAGAAGCTGACGGCGGCCGAGTTCGCTTCCACGGCGGCCTCTACGGCCTCGAGGGCCCCGAGGTCGAGGCCCGCGCCGAGGAGCTCCTGCGGCTGTTCGAGCTCTTCTCGTGGCGGGACGCAGGTCGTCGAGAGCCGCACGGCATGAAGCAGCGGCTCGTGATGTGCTCCGCGTTCTGCACCGGCCGCGCGCCGTGCTCGTCGACGAGCCGATGGTGGGCCTCGACCCGCGGCGCGCTGCTCATCAAGGACGTCTTCCGCCGGATGGCCGTCGAGGCGTCGCGATCCTCATGAGCACGCACACCCTCGAGGTGGCCGAGGAGATGTGCGACCGCGTGAGCATCATCCTCGGCGGCCGCATCGTCGCGAGCGGCACCGTCGACGAGCTGCGCGGCGGCAGCGGGGCGCGCGACGAGGCGCTCACCCAGGTCTTTCTCCGGCTGACGGGCGGGGCCGGGTTCCGCGAGGATCGAGGAATGAGGCAGGCGTACCCGTTCCTCCTGCTGCCGTCCGTGTGGCGGGCTCGCAACCGCGCCCGCCGGCGAGAGCGGGGCGACGGCCTGCGCTCCGCGCTGTTCGGCGGCATCGGCCTCGCGGTGACCGCCGCGATCTTCGCGATCGTGTTCTGGCTGTCCTGGCAGCTCCTCGACTACGAGGAGCTCGGCGACTACCTCGTCCGGCTCGGCCTGAGCTGGCTCTTCCTCACGTTCCTGTCGTTCGTGGCCTTCAGCGCGATCGTCACCTCGCTCAGCACCTTCTTCCTGTCGGAGGACCTGCGCTCCTGCTCGCGGCGCCGGTGCCGGGCGTGGAGCGGCTGTTCCACTCCTGCCTCGCGAAGACTGTCGTCCAGTCCTCGTGGATGGTCGTCGCGGTTCCTGCTGCCCGTCCTCCTCGCCATCGGCCTCGCGCGCTGCGCGCCTGCTTCCTACTACCTGCTGGCCGTCGCGACGGTGGCCCCGTTCGTGGTGGTGCCCTCCGCGCTCGGCTCGATGGTCACCCTCGGCCTCGTCAGCGTGTTCGCCCGGCGGGCCCGGGACGTGCTCATGCTGATGGGCCTGCTCTTCGCGGTGGCGCTCGTCCTCCTCCTCCGCTTCATCCGACCCGAGCGGCTCCTGAGCGTGCAGTCGATGCCGGACGTCACCGCCTTCTTCGCGACGCTGTGCTCGATCACGCCCTCCTCCCGTCCTTCTGGGCGGGCGAGAGCTCTTCGCCGGCCTGCGGGGCTCGCTCGACGCCCTGCACCTCGCGGCCCTCTGACCCCCGGCCGGCGCCGCGGTGGCCGTCGCGCGGGCCGCCTACGGCCGCCACTACTTCTCGGCCTGGAGCAAGGCCCAGGAGGCCTCGCAAGGCCCGCTTCACCCGGCTGCGCACCCTCGACCGATTCGTCCGCCTGCTGCCGCTGCCGGCGCGGCGGGCGCTCCTGGTGAAGGACGTGAAGGTCTTCCTGCGCGACACGGCCCAGTGGTCTCAGCTGCTGCTGCTCGTGGCCTCGCCCTCGTCTACGTCTACAACTTCAGGTGCTCGACCTCGACCGACTGCCCTACATGAGCCGCGAGATCAAGAACCTCTACGCGTTCGTCAACCTGCTGATGGCCGCCTTCGTCACCTCGGCGGTCGCGGTTCGCCTTCCCCGCCGTCTCGGCCGAGGGCCGGGCGTTCCGGCTCGTGCGCAAGGCCCCGGTCCGCCCGGCGGAGTTCCTCTGGTCGAAGTTCTGGACGGGCTTCGTGCCGGTCCTCGTCCTGAGCGAGGGCCTGACCCTCGCCGCGAACCACGTCCTCCACGTGGTCCCGTTCCTCCGCGTGCTGAGCCCTCTCGCCATCGCCGTCATGACCCTGGCCCTCGTCGGCCTCGCGTGCGGCATGGGCGCGGCGCACCCTCGCTTCGAGGCGGAGAACCTCACGCAGGTCGCCGGGTCGTACGGCGGCGTCTCCTTCATGGTCCTGGCCGTGCTCAGCACCCGTGACGCTGGCCCTCCTGGCCTGGGCCTCGCTCGTGTACCCGTGGCACGACTTCCGGCACGTCCGCCTCCCCCGGCGCGTCGCCCTCGTGGCGGGCCTCCCTCGGCGGCGCGGCCGCCCTCGGCGTCGCGACCTTCGCCTCGGCTACGCGCCGCGGCGTGCGGGCCCTCGAGTCCATGGCTCTCCGCGCGCGAGCTCACCGGCGCGCCGGCCTCGCCGGGGTACCGGCTTCCGCCATGATCAAGAGAAGCTCCCACCTCGCACCGTCCGCGTCGGCACCATCTCCCCTCGGCTCGGGCCATCCCGTTGCGGTCCAGAGCATGTGCGCGACCCGCACGCAGGACATCGACGCGACGGTCGAGCAGGCCGAGGCGATCCGGAAGGCCGGGGGCGCCCTCGTTCGCGTCGCGGTCGACAGCCCGAAGGACGTCCAGGCCCTCGCCGAGATCCGCCGCCAGACGCCGGCGAACCTCGTCGTCGACCTCCAGGAGAGCTACCGCCTCGCCGCCGAGACCGTCGGCCCCCACGTCGACAAGGTGCGCTACAACCCCGGCCACCTGTGGCACCACGAGCGCTCGAAGCCCGTCAGCGAGAAGGTCCGCTTCCTCGTCGACGTGGCGCGGGCCCACGACCTCGCCATAAGGATCGGCGTCAACTGCGGCAGCGTCGACCCCGAGGTGAAGGCCCGCTTCCCGGAGGACGACGTCGCTGCCGTGGTCGAGTCGGCCCTCCGAGCACTGCCGGTACATGGACGACCTGGGCTTCGACCGGTACGTCGTCAGCATGAAGGACTCGCACCCGCGGAAGGTCATCGAGGCCAACCGGCGCTTCGCCGAGGCCCGGCCCGACGTGCCGCTCCACCTCGGGGTCACCGAGGCCGGCATTCCCCCGGAAGGGATCATCAAGACCCGCGTGGCCTTCGAGCAGCTCCTCTCGCGCGGGATCGGCGACACCCTGCGCGTCAGCCTGACCCTCCCCAACCCGCGAAAGCACGAGGAGGTCACGGTCGGCCTCCAGATCCTCGCCGACGTCGCCGCCGGCCGCTTCCGGTCGGTGCCTGCCTCGACGACGACAAGCTCAACATCATCTCCTGCCCGTCGTGCTCGCGCGCGTCGAGAACGAGCGGTTCAGAGCTCGCCGAGAAGGTGAAGGAGATGACGGCCTACGCGGAGAAGCACGCCCTCACGATCGCAGTGATGGGGTGCCGAGTGAACGGCCCGGGCGAGACCGGACGACGCCGACCTCGGCCTGTGGTGCGGGCCGACGCACGTGAACCTCAAGAAGAAGACGGACACGCTCGGGGCCTTCACCTACGACGAGATCCTGCCGAGGCTGCGGCAGGAGCTCGACGCCCTCATCGAGGCGAAGGACGCGGCGGCGGCGCGCTAGGGCCCGCGCCGCCCCGGGCCGGCGCGGCTAGCGCGGCCGGTCCGGGTGCCGGCCGGTCGACTCGAGGTCCGCCTCGACCATCAGCTTCGCGAGGCCGCGGAACGTCACCTTCGGCTCCCACCCGAGCACCGTGCGGGCCTTCGTCGCGTCGCCGAGGAGGAGGTCCACCTCGGCCGGCCGGAAGTACTTGGCGTCGACCTTCACGAACTCCTTCCAGTCGAGCCCCACGCTTCCGAACGCCTCCTCGCAGAACTCGCGAACCGAGTGCGTCTCGCCGGGTGGCGACCACGTAGTCGCCCGGCTCGTCCTGCTGGAGCATGCGCCACATCGCCTCGACGTAGTCTCTCGCGTATCCCCAGTCGCGCTTCGCGCGTCCAGGTTCCCGGAGCCGGAGGTCCTTCGCGCGCCCCTGCTTGATCGCGGCGACGCCCATCGTGATCTTGCGGGTGACGAAGTTCGCCGCGGCGGGGCGACTCGTGGTTGAAGAGGATGCCGTTCGAGACGTGCATCCCGTAGCTCTCGCGGCAGTTCATGGTCATCCAGTGGCCGTAGACCTTGGAGACCGCGTAGGGCGAGCGGGATGGAAGGTGCGCTCGGTCTGGTGGCGTTCTCGACGAGGCTGAACATCTCGGAGTTGCCGGCCTGGTAGAAGCGTCTTCAGGCCGATGTCGCGCACGGCGTCGAGCACGCGGAGGACCCCGATCGCGGTGACGTCGGTCGTGTACTCCGCATGTCGAACGAGACCTGACGTGGCTCCGGGCCGAGGTTGTAGACCTCGTCGGGCTCGATGGCCCGGAGGGCGCGGACGATGCTGTTCTGGTCGACGAGGTCCCCGTAGTGGAGGGTCAGCCGGTCACGGACGTGGTCGATGCGCCATGTGTTGAAGGAGCTGCTGCGGCGCACCAGCCCGTGGACGTCGGGCGCCCTTCTCCAGCAGCAGCTCGGCGAGGTAG
This sequence comes from Vicinamibacteria bacterium, assembly GCA_046331285.1. Lineage (GTDB taxonomy): Bacteria > Acidobacteriota > Vicinamibacteria > Fen-336 > Fen-336 > DATBSL01. Next base: position 77,111 of record JAXLRD010000026.1, on the reverse strand, counting down.
TTGCCGTCCTGTCCCGTGATGCCGGTGATGAGCGCCCGCTTCGATGCCACTGTCCCTCCGGGCCGGACGACGGCCGGCCAAAGCGAAACAATCTACCTCAGCTTGGGGGTTTGGGAGAAAAGAGAAGAGGGGCCGGTCCACCCGGCGCTCCCGAGTCGGCGCCGCGACCCGCGTCCGAGGCTCCCTCCAAACCTCGTGCGCCGGTCGCGACCCCTTTCGGGCTCGCCGAGGGGAAACGGCCCCTCGCTGCCTCTCCCCTAAAGCACGAGCCGGGCCAGGCTTGATCGCAGAGCGCATGGGCTTTAGATAGAGCCACTTACGGCTCAGTGCGGGCGTCCAACGACCTGAAGAAGCGTCCTTCCTGCAACGTGGATTTATCAATCACGCAACGAAGAGGAGGAGCGGGGCCCACGACAGCCTACTTCTTCACCTTGCCCCGCAGCGTGATCCCCAGCTGCTTCATCTTCCGGTACAGGTTCGTCCGCTCGATGCCCAGGTCGCGCGCGGTGTTCCCGAGGTTCCCCCGGTTCGCCGAGAGCCGCTCGAGGATGTACTGCCGCTCGAAGCGCGACCGCGCCACCCGCAGGGGCAGGGACGCCCCGTCCGCCGAGGACGGCGGGACGGTCATCTGGAGGGCGTCCATGACGTCCCGGTGCGTGACCGCGTCGCGCGAGACGATCACCGCGAGGCGCTCCATCAGGTTCCGCAGCTCCCGCACGTTCCCCCGCCATGGCAGCTGCGTCAGGAACTCGGTCGCCCGCGGGGTCAGCCGCTTCGGCTTGAGCCCGTTCTCGACGCTCGCGAGCCGCAGGTAGTGCTCGCAGAGCAGGGCCACGTCCTCCCGGCGGACGCGCAGCGGCGGCATCGCGATGTTGACGACGTTGAGCCGGTCGTAGAGGTCGTCGCGGAAGCGCCCTTTCTCGATCTCCTCGAGGAGGTTCTTGCTCGTCGCGGCCAGGATGCGCACGTCGACGGACCGGCTCTTCGAGCTGCCGACGGGCGTCACCTCGCCCTCCTGGAGGACGCGCAGGAGCTTCGCCTGCATCACGACGCTCATGTCCCCGATCTCGTCGAGGAAGAGCGTTCCCCCGCTCGCCGTCTCGAAGGTCCCCCGCCGGTCGGCGACCGCGCCGGTGAAGGCGCCCTTCACGTGGCCGAACATCTCGCTCTCGATGAGCTCGGCCGGCACCGCGGCGCAGTTGACCTGCACGAACGGCCGGTCGCGCCGCGGCGAGAGGGCGTGGATCGCCCGCGCGACGAGCTCCTTGCCGGTCCCCCGCTCGCCCGAGATGAGGACGCGCGCCCGCGTCGGGGCGACCATGTCGACCAGCTGGTAGACCCGCTGCATCGCCTCGGACCGCCCGACCATCCCGTAGCGCGCCCCGTCGGTCGTCGACTCCGGCCCGCCGTCGCCCGGCGCGCCGCGACCCGGGGCGAGGACGCGGGCGAGCACCTGATAGAGCTGGTCGCGGGCGAACGGCTTCTCGACGTACTCGGCGGCCCCCAGCCTCATGGCTTCGACGGCGTCGGGCAGGGAGCCGTAGCCCGAGACGACGACGACGGGAGTCACCGGCGAGCGGCGCTGGAGCTCCCGCAGCACGTCGAGCCCGGTGCCGTCCGGCAGCTTCAGGTCGAGGAGGACCGCGGCCGGGCTCTTCTCGTCGAAAGTGCGCAGGCCGTCGCCGACCGACGCGGCGCCGATGCCGCGGTAGCCTCGCGCGGCGAGGATGTCGAGGCAGACCTGGCGAAGGGCGCCGTCGTCGTCGATGACGAGGACCAGCGGTCGCTCGGCGTCAACCATGGAAAGCGGGCGGATGCTATCATCCGGTCGAGGCGGGCGGCAAGGAGCGCGACGCGCGTGCGGACGCGCGCCCGCCGCCCCGGAGGGCTGCGGAGGGATGCGTCTAGCAGCGTGGCGGCGGATCGTCGTGCCGGCGCTCCTCGCGCTCGGGGCGGTCTCCTGCGACTTCCAGCCGGACCCGCCGGCGTCGCCCGCGGCCCTCTCCGGCGGCCGCTTCACCCAGGTGAGGATCGAGTACCGGCAGCCCGCCGGCTGCGAGAACACGGGCTCCGCCTGCAACAACCTGGTCGTGTTCTTCGGCAGCTGGATGAAGCCCGGGCAGGAGATCTACCTGACCGCCACGACGAACGGCAGCGTCTGGACCGGCGTCGCCGCGGACGTGCCGGTCAACTGGCCCCCGCAGGACGAGCCCCACTACGTGCGCGTCTTCGATCCGCACCTCGTCAACACGCCGACCGGGGGCGTCACCGCGGCCCGCCTCCTCATCGGCGGCCAGTCGATCTACTACTACGACCAGCCGGGGACGTCGTCGGAGAGCGGCCTCATCTACGTCGACGACAACGGCGTCGGCCACAACCCCTACTAGCCGGTCGGCCGCGGCGCCGCGCGGCCGGCGCCGCTCCTCAGCGGCCGCGGATGTCCCGCAGCTGCTGCTCGAGGTCGCGCATGCGTGCGCCCTGCGGCGACGAGGGATCGAAGCCGAGACCCCTGGCGTCCCGGATCCGCTGGTCGGCCGACGCGTACTCGCGCTTCGCGAGGTGAGACGCCGCGGCCTGGAGGTAGATCTCCGCCATCTTCAGCCGCGTCGTGGCGTCGTCCGGCCGCCACATCAGGGCCTGGGCATACTGCGCGAGCGCCCGCTCGGGCTCGCCGCGCACGCCGGCGAGGAAGTCGCCGTAGCGCACGAGCAGCGCCGGGTCCTCGCGCCGCCGCTTGAGCAGCTCCTGGTAGGCGGCGTCGGCCTCGGCGAGCCGGCCCGCCGCCATCCCGAAGCGGACGAGCTTCTCTGCGGCGTCGCTGCCGGCCGGGTCGGCCTGCATCGCGTCGGCGTAGCTCCTGACGACGCGCTCGGCGCTCGCGTCGACTCCCGGGGGCGGCGCGATGGATCCCGGCGGGCTCACGCGGCGCGCCTCCGCGAGCGCGAGCGCATGGGGCGCGAGCAGGTCACCGATGGCCAGGTGCGCGCCGGCATGGTCGGGCCGCGCGGCGACCACGCGCTCCAGGTAGCCGAGCGCCGTCATCTCCTCGGGCTTCAGCGGAGGCAGCGTCTGCCCCGGCTCCGGCGCCGGCACCGGCGCGAGGGCGGCTTTGCCGGCCCACGCCCTTCCCAGGACGAAGAGCGCCTCCGGGTCCGACGCCGCTCCGACCGCCGCGATCGCCTCGTCGTACTTCTTCTCTTCGACGAGCGCGAGCGGTCCCCGCGCGGCGGCCGCTCCGGAGCCCGGCTTCGCCGCTCCGCGACACCCCCCGGCGAGGACGGACGCTGCCGCGACCGCCGCCGTGACCGCCCGGAGCACCCGCGGGCTCACGGCCGGACGGCGCCGCCCTCCGCCCGCTGCAGGCGCTGGATGGCCCGGTTCGCCCGGTCGGCCACCTTCGAGTTCGGATCGCTGAGCAGCGGGTTGAGGCGGGGCACCGCGGCCCGGTCGCCGAGCTGCGCGAGGAGCTCGGCCACGGCGCCTCTCACCTCGGGCTCGGGATCGTTCAGGTAGCGGTAGAGGTCGGGCGCGATCGAAACCCCGATCTCGAGGAGGTAGTGCCGCGCGCGCTCGGCGCCCGGGCCTCCGGCGCCGAGGGCGAGCACGAGGCCGTCCACGAAGGCGCGGTCCCCGAGGCGCACGAGGGAGAAGTTGTAGGCGGTGCGGACCGAGCCGTTCTTCTCCCGCTGGTAGTCGGTCTTGAACGCGTCGAGCATCGACGCGTCGGCCACGCGGCCGAGGCCCTCGACGGCGAGCCGTCGCTGCTCCGGGTCGTTGGAGGTCAGCAGCTCGCGGAAGAGATCGGCCTGCGCCGGGTCGCCGATGCGGCTGAGGGCGGCCAGCACGCGGGTGCCGAGCTCGCGTCGGCGGTTCTGCTCGAACATCTCGCGCAGCGGCGGGCCCGCGTCGCGCACCCGCAGGACCCCCACGGCCTCCATGGCGCGGTTGCGGACGCTCGTCGACTCGTCCGCGAGCAGCGGGATGATCGCCTTGCCTTCCTCGGCCGTGCCGACCTTGCCGAGGGCCGTGGCCGCCGCCGCGCGGACCGAAGGTTCCGGGTCCTGCAGCGCGGCGACGAGCTCCCGGGAGACCACCGAGCCCCCGAGGATCCCGATCGCGTACGCGGCGTCCGCCCGCACGCTCCGGCTCTCGTCGCGGAGCACCGCGGCCAGGGCGCGGTACACCGAAGGATCGACGGACGTGTAGGGCGCGATCGAGGCCCGGTCGTACTCGTCGGAGAAGGCCTGCAGGAAGCGGTCGATCGGACCGCCGCGCTCCCGGTCGCCGTAGATCTCGACGATCGCCGAGATCGCCTCGTCGCGGATCTCGGGGTCGCCGTCCTGCAGCGAGGTCACAAGGGCCGGGATGCCCGACGTGTCGCGCAGCTGCCGAAGGGCACCCACGACGGCGAGGCGCACCTTCACCTCGGGGTCGCGCACGAGGGCGGACAGCGGGGCGACCGCCTCGCGGCGACGGGTCTTGCCGAGCGACTCCACCGCGCCGAGGCGCGTGCGCGCGGTCGGGCTCTTCAGGTTCGCGAGGAGGTCCTCGAAGGACTCCTCCGTCCACGCGAGGGGCGCCGCCACGAAGGCGAGGAGGAGGGCCGGAAGCAGAGACAGGCGAGCGGCCCGGAACGCCGGCGAGCGATGCATGTCCATATCCGTCCGCATGATAGCAGACCGCTCGGGGGCGCCGGCCCGCCGATCGGGACGCGCGGCCGAGGCCGCCCCGGTCAGGCCGTGGCGCCCTCGGCCGTCGGCAGCACCTCGCCGAGGTGACGCGCGGTGTGGCCCGTCCCGCGGGCCACGAGGGCCTCGGGCGTGCCCTCGAACACCACGCGGCCTCCCCCGTCGCCGCCCTCGGGCCCGAGGTCGATCACCCAGTCCGCCTGCTTGATCACCTGCGGGTTGTGCTCGATGACGATGACGCTCGCGCCGCCGTCGAGCAGGCGCTGCACGGCGTTCAGCAGCTCGTCGACATCGCCCATGTGCAGACCGGTCGTCGGTTCGTCGAGGACGTAGAGGACGCGGGGGCCGGGCCGGCGCAGCAGGTGGGCGGCGAGCTTCACGCGCTGCGCCTCGCCGCCCGACAGGGTGCTCGACGGCTGGCCGAGCCGCAGGTAGCCGAGCCCGATCTGCCCGAGGACCTTCAGCCGGCGCGTCACCCGCGCCTGGCCGGCGAAGAAGTGCAGGGCCTCCTGCACGGTCAGGTCGAGCACCTGGTCGATCGACTTGCCGCGCCAGCGCGCCTGCAGCACGGGGGTGCGATAGCGGCGGCCGGAGCAGGCCTCGCACACGAGCCACGCGTCGGCGAGGAACTGCAGGTCGACGCGCACGCGCCCGTCGCCGCCGCAGGCTTCGCAGCGCCCGCCCGGCGTGTTGAAGGAGAAGTCCGCGGCGCTGAGCCCCCGCCGCCGGGCCTCGGGCGTCGCCGCGAACAGCTCGCGGATCGGGTCGAACGCCTTCAGGTAGGTGACCGGGTTCGACCGCGGGCTGCGCCCGAGCGGCGTCTGGTCGACGACCTCGAGCTCCTCGACGTAGTCGGCGCCCTCGACGGAGCCCGCCCGCGCCGTCTCGGCCGCCCGCCCGCGCCGGCGCAGCCGGGCGCACAGCACGTCGTGGACGAGCGTCGACTTGCCCGAGCCCGAGACGCCCGTGACCACCGTGAAGGCCCCGAGCGGAAAGCGCACGCTCACGTCCTTCAGGTTGTGGAGGCGCGCGTCGCGCACTGCGAGGTAGAGGCCGTTGCCGCGACGACGCCGGGCCGGCACCGGGATCCGCAGGTCGCCGCGGAGGTACTTCGCGGTGAGGCTGCGCGGATCGGAGGCGAGCTCGTTCGCCGGCCCCTGGTAGACGACCTTGCCGCCCTGCTCGCCGGCCCCGGGACCGAGGTCGACGACGTGGTCGGCCGCCGTCACGATCGCGGGGTCGTGCTCCACGACCACGACGGTGTTGCCCTGGTCGCGCAGCGCCTTCAGGATCGCGATGAGCCTCTCGGTGTCCCGCGGGTGCAGGCCGACCGACGGCTCGTCCAGCACGAACAGCGTGCCGACGAGCCCGGTGCCGAGGGCCGAGGCCAGGGCGATCCGCTGCGACTCTCCCCCGGAGAGCGAGGAGGACGCACGGTCGAGCGTGAGGTACCCGAGGCCGACGTCCTCGAGGAACGAGAGGCGACGGTCGACCTCGGTGAGCACCCGAGCGGCCACGACCGCCCGCTCGGGGTCGAGCGACAGCCCTCCGAGCGCGCGGCGCGCGCCGGTCACGCTGAGCGACGAGACGTCGCGGATCGAGCGCCCGTCGAGCCGGACGCGGAGCGCCTCGGGCCGCAGGCGGCCGCCGCCGCACGCCCCGCACTCGCGGTAGCCGCGGTAGCGGGCGAGGAAGGCCCGGACCTGCACGCGGTACTTGCGGCCCTCGAGCCAGCGGAAGAAGCCGAGGATGCCGGGGAAGGCCTCGTCGCCCTCGAGGAGGGCGCGCCGGTGCCCCTCGTCGAGAAAGGTCCAGGGCACGTCCATCGGGATCCCGCGCCGGCGGGCGAACCGCTTCATCTTCGCGAGGGTGCTCCGATAGTGGGGACGGTTCCACGGCTCGATCGCCCCCTCGGCGAGGCTCTTGCGCTTGTCCGGCACGACGAGGTCGAGGTCCACCTCGATGAGGTTGCCGAAGCCGTGGCACGACGGGCACGCCCCGAACGGGCTGTTGAACGAGAAGAGCCGCGGCTCGGGCTCCACGTGCTCGCGCGCGCAGGCCCGGCACTCGAAGCGCTCGGAGAGCGCCTCGCGCTCCCCGCCGGGGCGAGCCACGACCGCACGGCCGCCGCCCTCGCGGAAGGCCGCCTCGACGGAGTCGGCGAGGCGGCCGCGGGCGTCCTCCCGCACCGCCACCCGGTCCACGAGCACGAGCGGGCGAGCTCCTTCCCCGAGGCGGCCCGCCTCCTCGGACTCGACCACGTCGTCGCCGACGAGGAGCCGGCCCCAGCCGCGCTTGCGCCACCCGGCGAGAGCCGCCTCGTCGACCGGGCCCCTGGGCTCGAACGCGACCAGCAGCCGCGTCCCCTCGGGCTCCCGCGCGAGCCGGGCCGCGACGGACGCCGCCGAGTCGCGCCGCACCTCCTCGCCGCACTCGCAGTACGTGCGGCCGGCCCGGGCGAAGAGCAGCCGCAGGTGGTCGTGGATCTCGGTGACCGTGGCCACGGTCGAGCGGGGGCTGCGCGAGAGGGTCCGCTGCCGGATCGCGATCGCCGGGCAGATGCCCTCGACCTCCTCGACCCGCGGCTTCTCCATCCGCTCCAGGAACTGGCGCGCGTAGGAGGAGAGGCTCTCCACGTACCGCCGCTGGCCCTCGGCGTAGAGCGTGTCGAAGGCGAGGCTGCTCTTGCCGGAGCCGGAGACCCCGGTGATCACCACCAGCTTCCGGGTGGGGATCGTGACGTCCACGCCCTTCAGGTTGTGGACGCGCACCCCACGGAGGCGGATGTCGGCGGGCATGGGAACCCGCAATCGTAGCACGCGGCCACCGGCCGTCGTCCGGGCGGACGGCGGTCGGCGGCGCGCCGCGTACGGGCCCGGCTCAGTCCCGCGACGCCGGCGCCGCGGCGAGCGTCCCGTCGGCGAGGCGCCGCTCCCGCTCCCGCTCGGCCACGTAGCTGCCCGGGCTGCGCAGGAGCAGGTCGGCGCGCGGGATGACCTCGAGGGCCTTGCGGATCTGCGGGTCCCACGCGACGCTGCGGCGACGCGCCTCGCCCTCGCCGAACACCTGCTGGACGATCTCCTCCTCGAGCAGGCGCACGATCGCCTCGCGGTTCTCCTGCACCTCCTGCTCGGTGTGCCGCAGCTTCCGGGCGTCGAGGTGCTCGCCGAACTCCTTCAGCACCTTGTCGTCCACCCGGAAGTCCTTCGTGATCACCGTGACCTTGCCCGCGATGCGCGAGCGAGTGCCGGTGCCGGCGATCTCCGCCTGGCCCTGGCTCTCGGCCGGCTCGAACCCCCGGGCGAAGCTGCTGAACGCGCCGCGGGCCACGAGGTACGAGACGAACTTGCCGGTCGTCTCCCGCTCCACGCAGTAGTCGGGGGTGATGCCGTCTCCCCCGTAGACCTTGCGGCCGGCGTCCGTGAGCTTGGGGTCGGAGTTGCCGACCTCGCACGCCTTGCGGTCGCGCGGCGCGTAGTACTCGTCGAGGGCCGTCTTCGCGTAGTCGCGCTGGATCGAGCGGCCCGACGGCGTGTAGTAGCGCGCGGTCGTGAGGGCGAGGGCGTAGCCGCGGACGTTCCGCAGCGGCATGATCGTCTGCACGAGGCCCTTTCCGAACGTCGTCTCTCCGACGATCAGCGCGCGGTCGTGGTCCTGGAGGGCGCCGGCCACGATCTCGCTCGCGCTCGCGCTGTGGCGCGACGTGAGCACGACGAGGGGGACCTGGGCCCAGGGGCTCTCTTCCTCGGTGATGTAGTTCGACTCGTCGCGCCGCGTGCGCCCGCGGGTGAAGACGACGAGCTGCCCCTTCTTCAGGAAGAGGTTCGAGACGGCGAACGCCTGGTCGAGGAGCCCCCCGGGATTGTCCCGGATGTCGAGGACGAAGGCGGTCGCGCCCATCCGCTTGAGCTCGCGCAGCGCGTGCTCGAGCTCGCGCTCGCAGCCCTCGCCCTCGCCCGGCCGGCACGCCGTCGTCTCGTTGAAGTCCTGCAGCCGCACGTAGCCCACCTTGCGGTCGGCCATGAAGTAGTACGGCACCGAGTGGAGCGGGATCGCGTCGCGGATGACGGTGAACTCGAGCGGCGCCTCGTAGCCCTGGCGGACGATGGTCACCCGCACCGGCGTTCCCTTCGGGCCGCGAAGGCGCTTGACCGCGTCGTCGATGCTCATGCCGCGGGCGTCTTCGCCCTCGATGCGGCTGATCACGTCGCCGGCGCGGATGCCGAGGCGGAAGGCCGGGGTGCCCTCGAACGGCGCGACGACCGTGATGTTGCCGTCCACGGACTGCACGGTGATCCCGAGGCCGTAGTACTGGCCCTTCTGCCGCTCCTGCATCGTCTGGTAGTCCTTCTGCTCGAAGAAGTTCGAGTGAGGATCCAGCGTGCGGAGCATCTCCCGGATCGACGAGGAGACGAGCCGGTCCGAGGGCACCTCGTCGACGTAGTCCCTCTCCACCGCCGCCATCATCGCGGTGTAGAGCCGCATCTCGTCGGACAGGCGGCTCCCGCCCGCCACGGCGCGCCCGCCGAGGACGCCGCCGGCGAGGGTCGAGCCGACGAGGAGGCCGAGGGAGACGGCGCCGACTCGGGAGAGCTTCATGAAGCCATCATAGCAAAGCGGCCCGCGCCGGAAGGGCGTCCAGAAGCGTGGACGGCCGCGCTCTCCGCCCGAACGAACGAACGCCCGCGCGCCTCGCGCCCGGCCGGGCCGGGCGACGCCGGGACGCGCGGGCGTGCGCGGGCGCGCGCCCGGGCTAGAAGCGGACGTGAACGCCGAGGGTGAAGCTCGCGCCCGAGAGGTCGATCGTGTTGACGAGGCCCGACTCGTTCGGCGAGAAGTCCTCGTTCATGTCCTTCTTCGCCCACTGATAGCGGCCCTCGCCGACGATCGCGAAGTCGCGGTTCAGGTACACGCGAAGCCCGGCCACGACGTGCGCGCCGAAGGCCGTGCCGGAATCCTTGAAGTGGTCGTTGTAGATCGCGAAGTCCGGGTCGTAGAAGTCGATGAAGTCGCCGTACTCCTCGTACTGGTAGAAGACGGCGTCCACTCCCCCTCCGACGTACGGCGCGATCGAGGCACGCTTGCCCGTCGGCACGAAGCGCACGGTCAGCCCGACCGGGACCATCTCGAACTTCAGCGTCTGCTCGATCTCGCTTCCGTTCGGCCGCGTGTAGTCGCGGTACGAGGTGTCGATCGCCCGGCTGTAGCCGTCGACGGAGAACCCCAGCTCGACGTTGCGCGCGAGCACCGTGTTGTACTCCACCCCGCCGAAGACCCCGAGGAAGTCCGACTTGTCGACCAGGTAGAGAGACCGGTCGTCCTTGAAGAGAGTCTCCTCGCCGTGAGGTCGGAAGGCCCCGATCCGCAGGTCGAGACCCTGCGCGAGGGCGGAGCCGGCTGACGCCAGGAGGAGGGTGGCCACCGTGAGGATCAGTCTCGCTCGTCGCACGGTCTGTCTCCTTTCGGGTCCGGGGCGCTCGGCCCTCGGACCTCCTGCGGGGCTTCGAAGCACGATGGATGCCACTCGTACCGCGCGGAAACCCCGTCGATTCACGCGCCGGCGCGGCTGCGCCGGCTCGAGTCCTGTCCTCTGTCGAGTACACGGTGACGGCGAGAGAGGACTCGGCCGGGCTGGAGGCGGCGGCCGGAGTCGAACCGGCGAATAGAGGTTTTGCAGACCTCCGCCTTAGCCACTTGGCTACGCCGCCCTATGGGGCCTTCGGCAATATAGGGAGTTGCAGCGATGGAATCAAGGCGAGTTTCCAGCCGCGCTCGCTTGACGAGCCGCGCGCCGTCGCGTATCTTCGTTCGTGCTGAGCGCGGGAATAACTCAGTGGTAGAGTGCGACCTTGCCAAGGTCGAAGTCGCGGGTTCGAATCCCGTTTCCCGCTCCAGACCCCTCTAGCTGACCGGGTTCGTGAGAGCCGCGGCGGCGGTTGGTCTCCCTGGGACCGGCCAGGCCCGCCCCCCACAGACGAGCGCCGAACGGAACGACGTCTGGGGTGCGTGTCGGCGCCGCACGATTCCCCGACGGGCCCGGCCGTCGTCACTCCTCGCCGAACGCGCCCCGGTCGTGCCGGACCACGGGGCCGGACGCGTCCCAGTCGACCGACACCACGTCGAAGCGGATCGGCGCCTCGGACACGCGGTGGGACGCCGCGTAGACGCGAGCGGCCCGCACGATTCGACGGCGCTTCTCCCAGGTCACGGCCTCGACCGCCGACCCGTGCGAGCGGCCGGCCCGCTCCTTGACCTCGACGAAGACGATCACGTCCCCGTCGCGCGCGACGACGTCGATCTCTCCCGCCCGGCAACGATAGTTGCGCGCGAGGATGGCCATTCCCCCGGCGAGCAGGAAGGCGACGGCGAGATCCTCGCCTCGGCCGCCCGGTCGACCGTCGTCGGACGCGTCCACGGTGTCACCGCTTCCGGCGCCAGCGCGTCCCCTTCGGGGTGTCCTCGAGGAGGATCCCGAGCGCCTCGAGCTTCCGGCGCGCCTCGTCGGCCCGCGCGAACTCGCGCCTCTTCCGCGCGTCCTGCCGCTCGTCGAAGAGCGCCTGCTCCTCGGGCACGAGCCGCTCCGCGTCGGCCGAAGGCAGCAGCACGCCGAAGACGCCGTCCATCACCGCGATCTCGGCCCCGACCCGCGCCGCCCCCGCCCGCGTGAGGCTGCCCTCGGCCGCCAGGCCGTTCGCCCGGCTCACGAGCCCGTGCACCGCCGCGAGCGCCTCGGGCGTGTTGAGGTCGTCGGCGAGCGCGGCGTCGAAGGCCGTCCGCGCGTCCTCCGCCGCGGCCGCCGCCGGCCCCTCGGGTCCCTCCGCGCCGTCGGCCGCGATCTCGTCGAGCCGCGCCACGAGCGAGTGGACGCGGTCGAGCGCGGCCTGCGCCTGCTGCAGGCCCTCGAAGCCGAAGCTCAGGGGCTTGCGGTAGTGCGCGCCCGCGAGCAGGTAGCGGATCGACTCCGGCCGGTGGCCGCGCCCGACGATGTCGGGGATCGTGAAGAAGTTCCCCTTGCTCTTCGACATCGTCTCGTTGTCGATCAGCAGGTGCTTCGCGTGCATCCAGTGGCGGGCGAACACGGCGCCCGTGCCGCACTCGCTCTGGGCGATCTCGTTCTCGTGGTGCGGGAACATCAGGTCCTCGCCTCCGGCGTGGAGGTCGAACGTCTCGCCGAGGTACTTCATGCTCATCGCCGAGCACTCGATGTGCCACCCGGGTCGGCCCTTCCCGAACGGCGCGTCCCACTGCGCCCACGCCGGCTCGTCGCTCTTCAGCTTCCACAGGACGAAGTCCCGCGCGTTCTCCTTGTCGTACTTGTCGGTGTCGACGCGGGCGCCCGCCTTGATCCCGGCCACGTCGAGTCGCGAGAGCCTCCCGTACGAGGGGAACGTGGCGATGCGGAAGTAGACGCTCCCGTCGGCGTCGTAGGTGTGCCCCCGCGCCCGCAGCCGTTCGATGAGGGCGACCATCTCCGGGATGTGCTCGGTCGCCTTCGGCATGCGGTCCGGCCGCTCGATCCGCAGAGCCGCCATGTCCTCCTCGAAGGCCGCGACGTGGGCCGCCGTGAACTCGGAGAGCTCCTTCCCCGCCTGGGCGGCCAGCTGGATGATGCGGTCGTCGACGTCCGTCACGTTCATCACCTCGACCGGGCGGTAGCCGAAGTGCCGCAGCGTGCGGCGGAGCACGTCGACCGACACGAACGTCCGGAAGTTCCCGACGTGGGCCCGCGCGTAGACGGTCGGGCCGCAGGCGTAGAAGCGGACCTCGGGCGGGGCGATCGGCGCGAGCGTTTCGACGGCGCCGGACAGGGTGTTGAAGAGCCGCAGGTCTGTGGTCATGGGAATCACTCGGTCGCTCTCAGGGTCAGCACGGTCAGGTCGTCGGTGCAGCCGGCGGCGCCCGTCCAGGCGTCGACGGTCGAGACGAGGGCGCGCAGGGCCCACTCCGCGGAAGGCATCGGGGCGGACAGGGCGGCGACGACGCGGGCGTCGCCGAACTCCTCCTCGGCGGGCGACGCGGCCTCCGTCACGCCGTCCGTCACCACCGCCATCAGGTCGCCCGGCTCGAAGGCCACGACTCCGGCCTCGAGCGAGATCTCCTCGAGAAGACCGATCACCGGCCCGCCCCGCTTCAGCCGCTCGCACGCGCCGCCCGCGCGGCGCAGGACGAAGGGCGGAATGTGGCCCGCGTTGACGTAGGCGAGCGAGCGGCACGCCGGGTCGAGCTCCCCGTAGAACAGCGTGACGTAGCGGCTCGTCTGCGTGTTCTCGTAGAGGAAGCGGTTCAGGCGCCCGAGCAGCGCGGCCGGCCGGGCCGTGCCCGCCATCGCCTGCAGCGAGGCGTGAACGGAGGCCATCATGATGCTGGCCGGCGTGCCCTTTCCCGAGACGTCGGCGATGACGACCGCGAGCCGGCCGCCCTCGAGCGGGATGAAGTCGTAGTAGTCGCCGCCCACCTCGTAGCAGGAGCGGCTCACCGCCGCGAGGTCGAAGCCCGGCACGGAAGGGATCGCGCGGGGAAAGAGGCTCCGCTGGATCTCGCGCGCGATCTGCAGCTCGCGGTCCTGGCGCTCCTTCGCGAGGCGCACGCGGTGCAGGCGCGCACCCTCGAGCGCCGCCTGCGCCTGACGCGCGAGGGCGGCCGCGAAGTCGAGGTCCTCCTCCCCGAAGGCCGCGCCCGCCGGCTTCTCGCCCACCGCCACGAGGCCGCTCGTGCGCCCGCCCGCGGCGAGGGGCACGAGGAGGGCGAGCCGCGCGGCGGCGAGCGCGTCGCGGCCCGGCCCCGCCGGCAGGGCGGCGACGGCGGTCGGCCCCGACGCGTGGCGCGCGTCCTCGGGCAGGAACGCGGGGGCTTCGTCCGGCTTCAGCCCCCGCGCGTGGGCCAGCCGCAGCCGGCCGTCCTCCGCCTGGCGGTAGATCGCGCACCGCGACGCGAGGAAGTGGCCCATGACGCTGGTGGCGAGGAGGCGCTCGACCGCGTCCTCGTCGAGGGCGCCGGTCAGCTCGCGCCCGATGTCGAAGAGGTTGTGGAGCTGGAAGACCTTCACGGTGAGCGAGCGGTTGACCCGCTGCAGCTCCTCGTAGATGAGGCCGTTCTCGATCGGGATCGCCGCGCACGCGGCCAGGCTCTCGAGGAAGCCGCGCTCCTCCCGCCCGAAAGGCGCCCCGCCCGCCCGAGGCCCGAGGCCCAGGAGCGCGATCGTCCTCCCGGCCCGGCGCACCGGGCAGGCGAGCGTCACTCCGGCCGCCGCCCAGCCCGCCTCGTCCGGCGGCGGCTCGAACGGAGCCTCCTCGCCGCCGCGGTGGGTCACGTGCGCGGCCGCTCCCTCGGGCAGCCCGCGGGCGGCCCGGCGCGCGAAGCGCCCCTCCCCCGCGGCCACCCACACGCCGCCGCGCGACACCTGCAGCTCTCCCATGACGATGAGGAGCGCGGCGTCGAGGATCTCGCCGCCGGAGAGCGACGAGCCGAGCGTGGTCGTGAGGTCGAGGAGCGAGATGAGCTCCGACATCCGCTTGAGCAGAGGCGGCTCGCGGCCCTCGCGGCGGAACTCGTCGAGGGCCTGCTGGTACTGGTAGACGACCGGCGTCGTCACGGGGCCGTCCCGGCCGGCCGGTGCTTCACGAGGCGGCAGACGTTGCGCCGGCCGCTCCGCTCGAAGGACACGGCGTCCATGATGCGCCCCATGAGGTGCATTCCGAGGCCGCCCGTCCGCCGCTCGCTCGCGTATCGCCGCAGGTCGACCTGGGGCACGTCGCGCGGGTCGACCGGCTTTCCGTCGTCGACGATCTCGATGCGCAGCGCGTCGCCGGAGTCGTCGTATCGCACCTCGACGGCGCCGTGGCCCGAGCCGCCGTAGGCGTGCTCGATCACGTTCGTGGCCGCCTCGTCGACCGCGAGGGCGAGCTGCTCCGCCTGGGCGCGGTCGAAGCCGGCGAGCTCGCCGAAGCGGCGCGTCACCTCGCGGACCACCGACAGGAACTCCGTCCGGCTCGGGATCGTCATCACGAGCGACGGCGCCGCCGGCGATCGCCTCGTCACGCCGCGGGACTTCCCGGCCCCCCGTCGCCCCGGAAGCTCAGGATCGCGTCCACCTCGGACGGAAAGATCCGGTAGAGGTGGTTGAATCCCAGGATCTCGAAGATGTTCCGCACCGTCTCGTTGAGGTCCGCGATCCGGATGTCGCCCCCGTTCGTCCGCACCTCGTCGATCACGCCCATGAGGGCGCCGAGCCCGGCGCTCGCGATGTAGCGCAGCCCGCCGCAGCTCACGACGATGTTGAAGCAGCGGCGGTCGAGGGCCTTCTGGATCTCGGTCTCGAAGAGTCGGACCGTGTGCGCGTTCAGGAACCCGCGCGGGTAGAGCAGGACGACCCCCTCCACCTCGCGCGCGTCGACCGAGAGATCGCTCATCTGGCGGGCCGCTCTTCCACGCCCGACTATACCCCGTCGGACGCCGGGGACACGAGGGAGCGCGCGCGGGCGATGTCGCGGCGGATCTGCTCGACGAGCGCCGCGGCGCCGGGGAAGCGCTCCTCGCCGCGCAGGCGGGCCGCGAACGACAGCCGCAGCCGGCGCCCGTAGAGGTCGCCCGAGTAGTCGAGCAGGTGCGCCTCCACCGTGACGGTGTGCCCGCCGAACGTCGGGCGCTCGCCCACGTTGACGACGGCGAGCCGCGCGGAGCCCCCCGGCAGCCGGGCGCGCCCCGCGTAGACGCCGCGCGCGGGCAGGAGGGCGCCGCCCGCGTCGAGGTTCGCGGTCGGCACGCCGATCGTCCGGCCGCGCCGGTCGCCCTCGACGACCGTCCCGTCGACGAAGTACGGGCGCCCGAGGAGCGCCGCCGCGTGGGCCGCGTCGCCCTCCGCGAGCGCCTCGCGGACACGGCTGCTGCTCACCGGGCGGCCGTCGTCCGTCACCGCCGGCACCGCCCCCACGTCGAAGCCCAGCTCCGCGCCGAGGCGCGCGAGCGTCGCCGCGTCGCCCGCCTTTCCCCGGCCGAAGCGGAACGCCTCGCCGACGACCACGTGTCGCGCGCCGAGCGCTCCGGAGAGCACCGACCGCGCGAAGGCGTCGGGCGCGAGCGCCGCCACGTCGGCCGTGAAGGGCAGCACCGCCAGGACGTCGAGGCCGAGCGCCGCGAGGAGCTCGGCCTTCTGCTCCGCGGTCGTGAGGGCCGGCGGCACGCGCTCGGGCGCGAGGACGCGCGCCGGGTGCGGGTCGAAGGTGAGCGCGACGGCGTCGCCGCCCGCCGCGTGCGCGCGGGCCACGGTCTCCGCCGCCAGCGCCTGGTGGCCGCGGTGGACGCCGTCGAAGTTGCCGATCGTGACGGCCGGCTCGCGCAGGCCGAGCGAGGCCAGGGTCTCGAGACGGACCTGCCGCATCGACGACGCCGCCCGGCTACCGTCCGCCGCGGCGGTCGATCGTGGCGTCGGGCCGGCTGCGGCCGGTGTCGTCCACGGCGCTCAGGAGGTATCCCGCCGGTCCCGGCTCGTAGTGGAAGGGACGGCGCCACGGGTCGAGGAGGTACGCGCGGTCGACGAGCCCGGCCTTCGCCAGGTCCTCGAGGGTGGCCGGCGGCGCGCCGCGCCCGGCCCGCCAGGCCTCGATCGCCTGCTCCAGGCGGGCGAGCCGCGAGCGCGTGACGCCGTCCTTCACGAGCGACAGCGACCGCGGCAGCACCGAGCGCAGGCCCGTCACCGCGAAGGGCGCGTTCCGCTGGAACCACGCGCCCCCCGCCGCGAGGAGCACGACGAGGGCCGCGACGGCGTAGGCGGGCGCCGAGGAGGCGACGCTCGCGACGACGCTCTCCTCCTCCACCGTCGCCGCGCCCCGGCCGGCCTCGGCGATCAGGTTGCGGTTCAGGAAGTCGAAGAGCGTGCGGCAGACCTCGAACTCCCCCGCCCCGGTGGCGTCGATGATCGCCTGCACCGTCCGGACACCGTCCACCTTGCGGAAGACCCGCTCCTCGTCCGGCGCGAGGCGGATGCGGCCCGTGTTCGTCGCCGCCCGACGCGCCGCTCCGCTCTGCTCGGGCCCCGACACCGCGCCGACCTCGATGAGGCCGTGGTCGACCGCCGGGCGGAAGACCATGTCGAACGAGGGGATCTTCTTCTCGATGATCGGCCACTCGTCGACCATGCGGATGCCTTCCATGAGGATGAAGTCCGTGCTCATGGGGGCGAAGTTCTCGCGGTCGTAGTCGACGGTCTCCGAGGGGGCGAACTGGTAGCGCCCGTCGCGCCAGCGGAAGACGCGGAAGACGATCTGGCTGATCTGGACCTGGAGCGCGTCGCGCAGGTCGCGGCTCGTGATGGCGCTCGCGCTCGAGAGGATGTGACCGAGCCGCTGCAGGGTCTGCTTCTGGACGGCGAGGGCCTCGTCGAGCCTCTCGCGCGTGATCTTGCCCTGCTTCACGAGGACGTTGCCGAGGCGGTCCTCGAGCCGGCCGACCGAGGAGTCGGCCATCACCACCTGGCCGTTCTCGAACGCGACCGTCACGCTCTCGCCGTCCTTGTCGTTCGTGAGGGTCAGGATCCCGGTCTTCCGCTGCAGCCCGATGAGCTGGAAGATGTCGGGCAGGCCGAAGTCGCGGATCGTTCCTTCGAGCGCCATGCCTCAGGCCTCCCGGGGCACGCGAGGCCGCCGCGAGCCGGGCCGCCGTACCGGCGCCGCGGCCGCGAAGTCCGCCTCGAGTCGGTTGGCGAGCAGCCAGATCCCCGCGAGCACCACGACGACGAGGATCGTCCACCACGGGGGGACGAGGCGCGAGGAGGCCTCGGTGAAGGGCACCGCCTGCACCGCCCCGAGAAGGGCGGCGACCCCGAGCCAGGCGACGAGGAGGGGACCGCCGACCAGCGTGCGGCCGGAGTAAAGGTGGCCCGCGCCCGGCGCGACGACCGAGAGGGCGCGGAAGACCCGCTGCCTTCGGGTCTCGGACTCCTGGACCTCGGCCATCTTGCGGTTGCGGGCCGGCCCGGAAACGCCGTCCCGGACGACGAAGAGGTGGTAGCACTGCGAGCACTGGCCGGTGCTCGCGGCGCCGAGCTGGCAGCGCCGGCAGAAGGCGGTGCCGCACCGCGCGCAGTGCAGCGTGAGCGCCCGCGGGCCGCGCACGCGCGCGACCACGAGCAGGACGATCGGGAACAGGGCGAGGGCGGCAAGGATCCGGTTGGCCGTCGACGCGAGGAGCGCGCCAGCCTGCGGCAGCGGCGGCGAGCCGCCCACGACGTTGCGCACCGCGACCCCGCTCGCCGCGCCGGCGAACTTCGACCACACCTGGTCCGGCTCGAGCCCGAGGTCCACGACCGCGTAGTCTCCCGTGTCGTACTTCCAGCGGTCGTACCTCGCCACGAGCCCGCGGGCGACGCGGTCGGCGTTGGAGCGCGCCTCGTTGTAGGCCTGGTAGTCGAACTTCTGCAGGTGCGCGAGCGAGAGGTTGTAGTACGACGTCGCCGCGACTTCCGGGTTCGCGCTGCCCGTCCCCGCCCGGTACCGCGCGAGGGCGGAGTCGAACGCGCCGCGCAGGAACTCGATGTTCGCCAGGTTGTTCCGGGCGAGCGCGTCGTCCGGCGACTCGGCCAGCATCCGGCGGTACAGCTCGGCCGCCTCCTCGTAGCGCCCCGACCGCTTGCGGGCGGCGCCGAGGAGGTAGGCCAGGTCCCGGTCCTGGGGGTCGCCCGCGGCCGCCTGCTCGAGCCGGGCGATCGCCGCGCCGTCGGGCACGCCCTCCACCGCGGCGAGGCCGGCGTGGTAGAGCGGGTTCTGCAGCGTCCGCAGGCGGAACTCGAGCGACGTGACGGCCGGGCCGTAGGTCAGGGCCGAGACGAAGAGGACGAGGGCGAGCCCGCGCTCGCTCCACTCGAGGTACGCGAAGAGCAGGGCCATCCACCACAGCGGCAGCCAGCCCCAGCCCTGGAAGGTGGCGACGGGAAGCAGGAGCGCGAGCAGGCACAGCGCGAGCGCCGCCGCGCGCGCGCGGCCGGGCCCGAGGAACTCCTGGACGTCGTGCAGCAGCAGCCCCCCGTGGCGCAGGACGAGGACGAGCGCGACGACCCAGGACAGGAGGAGCGAGAAGGCGAGCCAAGCCGTCGTGAGCAGGTCGCGCGCGTTCGCGAGGCCCCGTCCCGTGTCGAGAAACGCGCGGGTCCCCGCGACCGTCTCCGCGATGCTCGGGACGACGCCGAGCGGGCCCTTCTTGAGCAGGGCGCGGGCGAGAGCGAAGTGGCCGTCGGGCAGCCCGGGAGCGATCGCGACCGCGCTGCGGAAGGCCTCCTCCGCCCCGTCGCGGTCGCCGGCGTCGAGCTTCTCGAGGCCACGCTGCACGAAGCCGAGGCCGAGCGTCGCGTGGCCCTCGACGTTGCGCTCGACCCGCATGCGGCGCAGGTCGGCCATCGCCTTCTCCGACGCGGCGGCGTCGCCGCCCCGCTCGGCCCGCAGCTGCGCCGCCCAGACCTGCTCGAACGAGGGCGGCGGCGTCGGGGCGGGCGCGGGCGGCGCGGCGAGGGCCGCCGACGCGGCGAGCAGTGCGACCGCGACGCCCAGGGCGCGCCTCACGCGCCCTCCCGCTTCTTCTGCACGAAGGCCATCCGCAGCTGGAAGAGGAGCTCCTCGAGGAGGCGGTCCTCGTCCGGCGTGCGCCGCCCCTGGGTCTTGTCCTGGAGCATCTCGAGGATCGAGATGATCTGCTGCGCGTGCGCGAGCGCGTCCTCCGGCGGGACGCCCTCCTCGGGCGGGCCCGAGAGCAGCACGCCCGCCTGCGCGCCGAGCGAGAAGACGAAGGAGGCGAAGTCGACGGGCGCCGGCCCGGCCGGACGACGGGCGCGCGCTTCCGCGCCGTCGGCGCCGGCGTCGGCGGGGATCGGCTCGGCGGCCGGAGACGACGCGGCGGCCGGCTCTCGCACGCCCGGCGCCCTCGCCTCGTCGCGCGCTTCGCCCTCGGGCGTGAAGTGCCGCCGATCCGTTACGGTGAACGGCTTGTCGTCGCTCTCGCTCATCCGTGGCTCGCCGTCGACCCCGCTGCTCGCGCCGCCTCGAACGACCGCGCCGAGCGGCGCGAGATGGTAGCACGAACACGAAGTGCCACGGAATCAGCGGATAAGACGCTCCTCCCCTTCGGCTTCGGTGCGCGCCCACACGCGCCGGCCGTCCGTCGCCGCCCGAATCGTGCCGTCGCGGTCGGTCCGCAGGACGAGGGAGCCCGAGGCGGCGAGGCGGGCGAGCGTCTCCGGGTGCGGGTGGCCGAACGGGTTGTGGGCGCCGGCCGAGACGAGGGCCAGCGCGGGGCGAACGGTGGCGAGGAGCCTGGGCCGGCTGCTCGTCCGGCTCCCGTGGTGCGGGACCTTCAGGACCTCCGACGGGCGGGCGTCGACGGCGTCCTCGGCCTCTCCGGTCACGTCGCCGGTCAGGAGGAACCGGACGCCGCCGAAGCCGACCTCGAGGACGACCGAGTCCTCGTTGCGGACGCGGTGCGGGGGACGGCGTGGGCGGGCCGGCCCGAGGACCCGGAGCCGGACGCCGTCCCACTCGAGGCTCATGCCGGCCGCGAGGGTGCGGCGGGTGGCCGGGCGGGCCGCGAGGCGCGCCTCGACGGAGCGCCAGGCCGGGTCGTCGAGAGGCGCCGGCCCTTCCCACACCTCCGACACGTCGAAGACCCTCATGACGAAGGGCGCGCCGCCCACGTGGTCGGGATGCGCGTGCGTCACGAGGAGCGCGTCGACGCCCCGGATCCTCCGCGACCACAGCTCGGGCGCGACGCGCCTTTCGCCCGGGTCGTAGGCGGGCTCCCGCGAGCCTCCCGCGTCGACGAGCAGCGCCCGCCCGGACGGGGAGCGCAGCAGGAGACCGTCGCCCTGGCCCACGTCGATCACCGTCAGGTGCAGCCGGCCGTCGGCGTCGGGCCTCGTCGGCGCCAGCGCCAGGAGGAGGGGGCCCGCGAGGAGCGCGGCGACGCCGAGTGCCCGCCGGTGCCGGGCGAGGAGGACGAGGCCGAGGGCCTCGAGCGTGAGGACTCCCGGCGACGGCGCGGGCACGCGGCGGTCGAGCCATGGCGCGAGCGGGCCGAGGTCGCCCGACAGCCGCAGCGCCCGGGCGGCCGCCCAGGCGACGCTTCCGGCGAGGTCGGCCGGGGCGTCGCCGAAGGGCGCCGCGAGAACCACCGCGCCTCCCGCGAGGAGGACGGCCGACGACAGCGGGACCGCGGCCAGGTTGAGGACGACCGCCGCCGGCGAGAGCCGGTGGAACGCCGCGGCCTGCACCGGAGCCAGCGCGAGCTGGGCCACCACCGAGGCGGCGAGGCCGGTCTCCGCGCGCAGCGGCAGGCGCGGGACCCCGCTCAGGAGCGGACCGCTCAGCGCGAGGATGGCGAGCGTCGCGCCGAACGAGAGCTGGAAGCCCACGTCGCCGATCGCGGCCGGCCGGCCGACGAGCAGCACGAGCGCGGCGAGGCCCAGCAGGTTGGAGGCGTCCGCGTCGAGCTCCAGCGCCCGGCCGGCGAGGACGGCTCCGGCCATGAGCGCCGCACGCACGACGGGCACGTCTCCGCCGACGAGGACGGCGTAGAAGGCGACCACCGACATCGTGGCGGCGGCCTGCAGCCAGGGACGCACCAGCAGGAAGCGCAGGGCGCCGGCCAGGAGGCCGGCGACGAGGGCGACCTGGGCCCCCGAGAGGGCGAGCACGTGGTAGGTGCCCGACGCGCGGAAGGCCTCGGCGGTCGCCTCGTCCACCTGGGAGCGGTCGCCGATCACCATCGCGAGGACGAGGCCGCGCTCGGTGCCGGGCGGAACGTGCCGCGCGATGACGCCGCGCACGCGCTCGCGCAGCGCGGCCGCCGTCTCCCGCACCGGCGCGCGGCCGTCGGGCGGAAGGGCGTCGAGGAGCCGCGCCGTCTTGCAGTGGGCGTACACGTCGAGCCCCTGTCGCAGCGCCGCCTCGCCGGAGGCCGGACGGACGCGGGCCGAGACGGAGAGCCGCGACGCGTCGGGAAGGGGCGGCCACGGGGTCTCGCCCCCGACGGTGAGGCGCGCCCGTCCCCGCAGCGGCTCCCGGCGGCCGTCCCGCTCGACGCCCTCCACGTCGAGGACGAGCTCCAGCGCGCGGTCCCGCACCACGGCGTCCCCGCGCACGGTGCCGACGAGGCGCAGCGTCTCCTCCCCGACCGGATCCGCCTCGACGAGCCGTCTCAGTGGAGCGCGCGAGGCGGTGAGCGACTCGATCGACGCGGACGCCGAGCCCGCGGCCAGCGCCGCGGCGCCGAGCGCCCACACGGCGCCGCGGCCCGTTCCGGCCGCGAGCGCCAGGCCGAGCGACACCGCCGCGAGCGCCAGCAGGACGGCCGCCTCCGTGGCTCCCGCCTCCCCGTCGGCGAGAAGGCAGCCGCACGCGAAGGCGGCGGCGAGGGCGAGAAGGGGCCGGCGCATGGCCGGCGAGGTTACCCGGCGGGGCGGCCGGCGAGGGTCCGGCGTGGGACGGTTTCGCGAAGTGTCACAACGGCCGGAGCCGGACGAGCGTCTCCATGTGGAACGTGTCGGGGAAGAGGTCGAAGAGCCGCACGGCTTCGGCGCGGTATCCGAGCGCCGCGAACTGCGCGAGGTCCCGGCCGAGGGTCGGCGGGTCGCACGAGACGTAGACGACGGTCGACGGCCGGCGGGCCGCGACGGCCTGGACGACAGCCGGGCCGGCGCCCGTGCGCGGCGGATCGAGGACGACGGCCTCGCCCTCGCGGGCCGGCATCGCGCCGAGAGCGCGCGCCACGTCGTCCTCGACGACGCGCACGCACCCCGTCAGGCCGGCGCGCGACGCGTTCCACCGGGCGTCCTCGGCCGCTCCGGCGGCGCCCTCGACCGCCACGACGCCGGCCGCGCCGCGGGCCGCGAGCGGCAGGGCGAAGAGCCCGACGCCCGCGTAGAGGTCGAGCGCCGGCGCGCCGTCCTCGGGCACGAACGCGAGGACGGCGTCCGCGAGCGGCTCGAGGAGGAAGCGGTTGCCCTGGAAGAAGCCCGACGCGTGGGCGCGGATCCGTTGCCCGAGGACCGTGGCCTCGACGTGCGGATCGCCGTGCAGCCACCGCGTCCGGCCGTCCTCCGATCGCACGCCGAAGCCGGTCAGCCCGGGGACCGCGCGGCCGACCGGCTCGAGCGACGCCGCGTCGGCCGCCGGGAGGCCGGTGTCGAGGGTCGCGACGAGCGCCGAGCCGTCGGGCGACTCGAACAGCTCCAGCCCCCGGAGCGCCCGGTGAATCGCCCGGCGGCCCGCCAGCGCCTCACGCGTCGCGCGGGCCGCGGCGTTCATCCGGCCGGAGAGCTGGAGGCACTCGGCGATCGGGACGACGCGGCGCGATCCCTCCTTCCGGAAGCCGAGCCGCAGGCCCGACCCGTCGACGGCGAAGTGCATCGTCGCGCGGACGCGCCAGCCGGCCTCGGGCGACGCCGTCGCCTCGACGGGGCCGTCGAAGGGAGCGCCGGCCCGCGCGAGCGACTCGCGCAGGATCGCCTCCTTGAGGGCCAGCTGCGCCACGGGCTCGAGCGCCTGGTAGGCGCAGCCCCCGCAGTCCTCCGCGTGGGGGCACGGGGCGGGCCGCCGGGCGGGCGAGGGCGAGAGCACCTCGAGGAGGTCGGCCTCGGCGTAGCCGGCGTGGGCCGCGGCGATGCGCCCGCGGATGCGCTCGCCGGGCAGCGCACGCGACACCAGCACGACCCGGCCGTCCACGCGGCCGAGGCCGCGACCGCGGTACACGCCCTTCTCGATGGTCACCTCGACCGGGTCCCCGACGCGCGGCCGCGACCGCTCGCTCACGACTCTCCCCGCCCTCGAGGTGGAAGAGGCTGAGGCGAGGCAGGCCGTGCGCTTCGAGCCGGCGCCGCGCGAGCGACTCCCGACGCAGCTGCGCGAGCACCGGCGCCGGCATCCGGCCCCGCCACGGCGCGAGCGCCGCGTCGACGTCGGCCTCCAGCGCCGCGCGCCTTTCGTCGCCCTCGGCCGCGGCGAGGGCCGAAAGCAGTCGCTCCTCGCGCTCGGCGAGCCAGGAGGTCAGTCCTTCGAGGCCCTCCGGCCGCTCCTCGCGGAGCTCGCGGGCGATCGCGAGGGCCACCGCCCGTGCCGCCGTCGGCAGGGTGGCCCGCTCGAGGTCCGCGGCGAACCCGGCGAGGGCGGCGTCCGCTCCCCCGCCCCCTCCTCGCGCCCGATCGCGAGCGCGCGCTCCCAGCGCTCGCGCGCCGTGTCCACCTCCCGCGCGCAGTACGAGAGGCTGCCGACCTTCCGGTCGCGGCTCCAGCCGTGGGCATGGGCGTCGAGCGCGTCGCGGATCCCCCGCAGGACCACCCTCAGCGGAAGACCCGCCGTCTTCCACTTGCGGACGAGGGTCCAGTCCGCGTTCGAGAGGAAGAGCGGATCGCCCCGCCGCGACACGAAGTACTCCTCGACCGCCTGGTAGTAGGCGGCCTCGGGGTCCGCGGCCGGGCTCACGCCCGGGGAGCGGCGGGCCGGTTGCGCTCCCAGATGAGGCGCAGGCCGGTGAGCGTGAGGACGGGGTCCACGATCTCGATGGACGGCACCTCGGGCGCGAGGGTCTCCGCGAGCCCGCCGGTGGCCACGACGCGCATCGATTCCCCGACCTCGGCGCGAATGCGCGCGATGATCCCCTCGCACATCGAGGCGTACCCGAAGTAGAGGCCCGCCTGCATCGAGCCCACGGTGTTCTTCCCGACCACGCGCTCCGGCCTTCGAACGTCGACGCGCGGCAGCCGCGCCGCCCGCTGGAAGAGGGCGTCGGCGCTGATGCCGATGCCCGGGCAGATCACGCCGCCCACGTACTCCCCCTTGCGCGTGACCACGTCGAAGGTCGTCGCCGTGCCGAAGTCGACGACGATGACGGGCCCGCCGAAGGCGGCGAAGGCGGCGACGCCGTTCACGATGCGGTCCGCCCCGACGTCGCCGGTCGGCTCGTAGAGGATCGGCATCCCGGTCTTCACCCCGGGGCCGACGACGACCGGCTCGTGCCCGAGGTACTGGCGCGCGAGCGAGACGAGGACCGGCGTGAGCGGCGGCACGACGCTCGCGAGCGCGACCGCCTCGATGTCGCCCGGCTGCAGGCCGCTGCTCGCGAACAGGTTGCGGACGAGGATCCCGTACTCGTCGGCCGTCTGCTCCCGCCGGGTGGTGAGCCGCCAGTGCACCCGCAGCTGCGGTCCCTCGAAGACTCCGAGGACCGTGTTCGTGTTGCCGACGTCGATCGTGAGGAGCATCGCCTTCCTAGAGCGCGCGGCGGACGCGCAGGACCTCGCCGGACAGCACCCGGCGCATCTGGCCGCCGTCGGTCACCAGGACGAGGCCGCCCTCGTCGTCGATGCCGACCAGCCGGCCGGAAAGCGTCTCGCGGCCGGCGCGCACGTCGATGCGCTCGCCCCACCAGGCCACGGCGCGTTCGCGCCACGCGGCGACCACGCGCTCGGGCGCCGCGCCGAGGGCATCGTACCAGACGGCCAGCCGCGACAAGACCGCCGCCCCGACCGAGGGCGTGGCCGGCATCCGGCCCGACTCCCCGGCGAGCGTCGCCACGGTCCCGCGCAGCTCCTCGGGCAGCGCGCCCTCGTCGAGCGAGACGTTCACTCCGATCCCCAGCACGACCCACTCGACGCCGTCCGCGCCCGAAGCCGCCTCGGCGAGGATCCCCGCCAGCTTCCGGCCGCCGGCCAGCACGTCGTTCGGCCACTTGAGCTGCGCCTCGACGCCGTGCTCCTGCGCCGCCTCGGCCACCGCGACGCCGGCGGCGAGCGGCAGCCGTGACGCCGCCTCGCGACGCGGCCGCAGGAGCACCGACAGGTACAGCCCGCCGGCCGGCGAGGCCCAGCGGCGGCCCTCGCGGCCGCGGCCCCCGCTCTGGCGATCCGCCGCGACGACCGTCCACTCGGCCGCGCCGCTGCGGGCGAGCGCCTTCAGCCGATCGTTCGTCGAGAGGACGCTCTCGTGCCACTCGATCGCCGGCAGGGCCGGGCCGCCCCGCCGCTCGATCGCGGCTTCGAGCTCGGCCCGCCGGGACACGGGCATCAGGCCTCGGGCGCGCCCGCGGCCAGCTCGATCGAGACGACCTCGAACGCGTCGTCGGCCAGCCCCTCGCGGGCCTCGAGGATCTCCCCCTCGACGCGCGACGCCGAGGCGAGATCGAACCGGCACGGCCCGAGGAGCGCCGCCGTCCGCGGGCTCACCGCGACGCGCAGGCTCGCGAGGTGGCGCCCGACGGTCGCGCCCGCCGCGCTCTTCGCTCGCCGCACGGCCTCGAGGAAGGCACAGGCGGCGTCGAAGACCGCGCCGTCCCCCGGCGCCGACGCGAGCGCGCCGATCTCGGCGGCGGTCGGCCACGCGGCGCGGTGGATGCTGTCCGCCCCGGTCTCCGCCGCGAAGCCCCAGGACCAGACCTCCTCGGTCACGTAGGGCACGTACGGCGCGAACAGCCTCAGGAGCACGCTGAGCCCGGCCTGCAGCGCGGCCACGGCCGAGGCGCGGCCCGCCGCGTCCGTCTCCGACCGCGCGCGCGCCTTCACGAGCTCGACGTAGTTGTCGGTGAAGCCCGA
The DNA here is from genome assembly GCA_046331285.1 of Vicinamibacteria bacterium. GTDB lineage: Bacteria > Acidobacteriota > Vicinamibacteria > Fen-336 > Fen-336 > DATBSL01. Next base: position 50,861 of record JAXLRD010000026.1, on the reverse strand, counting down.
CCAGAAGAAGCGCTCGACGACGTCGAGGGCCCCCGCGTAGTCGAGCTCCTCGAACGCGGCCGTCGCCGCCTGCGTCACGTCGAGGAGCCGCGCGAGAAACGCCGCGTCGAGCGGCTGCGCGACCGGACCCGCCTCCGCCGACTGCCCGAGCACGTACTTCGAGGCGTTCCAGATCTTCGTCACGAGGCGGCGGCCGACCTTCAGCACCTTCTCGTCGAACGCCGTGTCGGTGCCGAGCCGCGCGGCGAGCGACCAGTAGCGCACGGCGTCGGAGCCGTACTGGTCGAGCAGGTGCATCGGGGTGATGACGTTGCCCTTGCTCTTCGACATCTTCTTCCGGTCGGGGTCGAGGACCCAGCCGGAGATCGCGACGTGCCGCCACGGGATCGTCTTCTCGTGGAGGAGCGCCTTCGCGATCGTGTAGAAGGCCCACGTGCGGATGATCTCGTGGCTCTGCGGGCGCACGTCCATAGGGAAGAGCCGCGCGTGCCGCTCGGGCTTGCGGAACCAGCCCGTCGCGATCTGCGGCGTCAGCGAGGACGTGAACCACGTGTCGAAGATGTCTTCCTCGGCCCGGAACCCGCCGGGCTGGTCGCGCTGCTCCTCGCGGTAGCCCGGCGGCACGGCCGTGACCGGGTCGATCGGCAGGCTCGCCTCGTCGGCGAGGATCGGCTTCGAGAAGTCGGTCGACCCGTCGGCGGCGACCGCGTACCACAGCGGGAACGGCACGCCGAAGTAGCGCTGACGGCTGATGCACCAGTCGAGGTTCAGGTTCTCGGTCCAGTTGCGGAAGCGCAGGCGCATGAAGTCGGGGTGCCACTGCACCTTCTCGCCGGCGTCGACGAGCGACTGCTTGTGCTCGAGGATCTTCACGAACCACTGCCGCGTGGTCATGAACTCGAGGGGCCGGTCGCCCTTCTCGTAGAACTTCACCGGGTGCTCGAGCGGGCGCGGCTCGGCGACGAGCGGCGCCTGGCCGTCGCCCGCGGCCGAGCCGGCCGGGTCGCGCAGCAGCTCGACGATCCGCTTCTGCGCCTCGCGGATCGGCTTGCCGACGAGCTCGCCGTACGCCGCCGTGGCGGCGGCCGCGTCGAGGCTCGGCCAGCCCTCGCTGCCGAAGTGCACCGGCACGAGCCGGCCGTCGCGGCCCACGACCTGCCGCAGCGCGAGCTGCTGCTCGCGCCACCACTGCACGTCGGTCGCGTCGCCGAACGTGCAGACCATCAGGATGCCCGTGCCCTTCTCGCGGTCGACGAGCTCGCTCGGGAAGATCGGCACCGGCACGCGGAAGAGCGGCGTCACGGCCCGCTTGCCGAAGAGAGCCTTGTACCGGTCGTCCTCGGGGTGCGCGGCCACGCCGACGCACGCCGGCAGCAGCTCGGGCCGCGTCGTCGCGATCACGAACGACCCGCCGCCCTCGACCCCGAAGCGGACGTCGTGGAAGGCGCCCCGCACCGGGCGGTCCTCGACCTCCGCCTGGGCCACCGCCGTGCGGAAGTCGACGTCCCACAGCGTGGGGGCCTCGACCTGGTAGACCTGGCCCTTGCGGAACAGGTCGACGAAGCTCCACTGCGCGGCGCGGCGGGCGTTCTCGTCGATCGTCGAGTACTCGAGGTTCCAGTCGACCGACAGGGCGAGCCGGCGCCACAGAGCCTTGAAGGCCTTCTCGTCCTCGACGGTGAGGGCGAGGCACAGCTCGATGAAGTTGGCCCGCGACACCTTCCGCGCCGGCTGCTTGCGCGCGGCGTCGTCCGCCATGCCGAGGGTCAGCCCCGCCTCGTACGGCACGTGCGGCTCGCACTTCACGTGGAAGTAGTTCTGGACCCGGCGCTCGGTCGGCAGGCCGTTGTCGTCCCAGCCCATCGGGTAGAACACGTTCTTCCCGCGCATGCGGTGGTGGCGCGCGAGCACGTCCGTCTGCGTGTAGCTGAACACGTGCCCGACGTGCAGCGAGCCGGAAACGGTCGGCGGCGGCGTGTCGACGACGTACGTCTCGCCCGCCCTCGCCTCGTCGAAGCGGTGGATCCCCCGCTCCTCCCAGATCCGGTCCCACTTGTCCTCCGCGTCCTTCGACTCGAAGTGGGCGCCCAGACGGTTGGGGTCGATGGTGATCGGCACGGTCGTCACGTCTCCTCTCCAAGGGGCGGCGGGCGGGCTCGGCCACGGCGAGCGCCGCGGCGGACGACGGCTACGTCTTCTGGAGCTCGGCCTTCAGCCGCTCGATCTCCTGCCTGATGAGCGCCTCGGCCAGGTCGGGGATGACCTCCCATGCGATCTCGCGCACGACCTTCTCGGAGATCTGCGCGACCACGCGCTGGGCGATCTTCTCGACCATGTCGACCGGGACCGGGATCGCTCCCGCCTTCGACTCGGGCGCCGCCGGGGGCGGCTCGACGGGAACGTCGAGGTCGGCGAACGGGCCGGGCAAAGCGGCGGGCGCCGGCACGGACTCGACTACCGGTACGGGCGCGGGTGCTTCCGGCGGCGCGGCCACCGCGGCCACCGCGGCGGGCGCGACGACCGGCGCGGGTACGGGTACGGGTACGGGAGCGGGGGCCGGGGGCCGCGACGGGCGGCGCAGGCTCGGGCTCGGGCTCCGCCCCGGGTTCGGGTGTGCAGGCTCAGGCGCTGCTCTCGGACGGCGCGAGCGGCCGGCCGAAGACCGCGAACGCGCTGACGGAATCGCTCACGCGGGCGGTCTCCGCCGCGTCCTGCGACGCCGGCGGCTCGGGCTCCGGCTCGAGGGCCTCCTCCTCCACGAAGGAGGGCTCGGGCTCGGCCGGCGCGTCTCGGGGTGCCGTCACGAGGTCGTCGATGCTCGTGATCTCCTCGCCGGCCGGAGCCGGCTCGGCCTCTGGCTCGGGCGGGGGCGACGAGACGGCGGACAGCTCCGCCGTGGGCGAGGGCGCGTCGGCGACGGTCGTGGTCTCCGGCGAGAAGAGCGTCTCTCCCCCGGCCTGCGAGGGACCGGCGGCCGACTCGAACCCGGCCGGGCCGAAGTCCAGGTCCTCCTCGAGGACCGCCTCGAAGACCTGCGGCTCCTCGGCGACTTCGACGACCGGGGCGGGCGCGTGCAGCGGCTCGGCGGCGACCGGCGTCGGCATAGCGATCGGACCCGACGGGGCCGAGGCGGGCAGCGGAGTCGCCGCGGGAGCGTCGGCCCAGGGCAGCTCGGACGGCCGGAACATCACGGTCGACGCCGAGTCGTCGCTCGACGCCTCCTCGACGGGCGGAGGGCCCGACAGCATCCGGGATTCCTCGGCCGTGAGGGCGGCGAGCGGCGGCGCCTCTCCCGCCGCGGGCGCCGCCGGCGGCGGCTCCTCGGCCTCGGGGAACGGCTCGTCGGTGATGAACCCCCCGCTGATGACCGGCGGCGGCAGGGGCGGCAGCCCGGACATGGGCGGCGGCACGGCCGCCGTCGGCCGCGCGAAGGGCACGATGGGCGGAGTCGAAGGCGTCGGCGCGGCCGGGCGCGGGGCCCGCGCGAGGAGGTCCTTCACCTTCGCGATCAGGGTCTCCGGCTCGAAGGGCTTGGCGAGCGAGCCGTCGTAGCCGGCGCGCGAAGCGCGCTCCTGGTCGAACGGCTCGAAGGCGCCGGTCAGCAGCAGCACGGGGACGTGCGACCACTGCGGGTTCGACTTGATCTGCTCGCAGACCTCGTAGCCGTCCTTCTCCGGCATGATGATGTCGCAGAGAACGACGTCGGGACGCACCTCCGCCAGCCGCTCGAGAGCGAGGCGGCCGTTGCCCACGGTGATCACGTCGAAGTCCTCGTCCGAGAAGGTCAGCTCGATCACCTTCTGGATCGTGATGCTGTCGTCCGCGAGCAGGATCTTCTTGGCCATCCCCTCTTCAGCCCTCTACCGCCGCGCAGGCGGCTTCCAGGCGGCCTCCGCACCCCGCGCGAACCGGTCCGACGCGGGCGCGTTCCGCGTGAAGATAGACCGTTCGTGCCCTTTCGTCAACGAGTTAGCGGCAGACCGCCGGCCTCAGGCGCGGCTTTCCGCGACGCTCTCGATCGCGCGGATGACGTCCTCGGTCTTCGCTCCGGGCAGGAAGACGTCCTCGACGCCCATCGAGCGCAGCTCCTCGATGTCCTGCGCCGGGATGATGCCTCCGACGAAGACGCGAACCGACTCCATGCCCCGCTCGCGCAGGAGCTCCTTCACGCGGCGGCAGATCGGCAGGTGCGCCCCCGAGAGGATGCTCAGGCCGATCACCTCGGCGTCCTCCTGGGCGGCGGCGGCCACGATCTGCTCCGGGCTCTGGCGCAGGCCCGTGTAGATGACCTCCATGCCGGCGTCGCGCAGCGCCCGGGCGATCACCTTCGCGCCGCGGTCGTGCCCGTCGAGGCCCGGCTTGGCGATGAGGACGCGCGTGCCGCGGCGCTTCGTCTCGGACATTCGGTGATGATAGCCGAACGGGCCGGCTAGAACACCGGCTGCTCCTCGTACTCCCCGAAGACCTCGCGCAGGGCGTCGCACATCTCGCCGACGGTGGCGTAGGCCCGGGACGCCTCGAGGATCGGCGGCATGAGGTTGTCCGTGCCGCGGGCCGCCGCCTTCAGCTCGTCGAGGGCGCGCGCGACGCGCCCGTTGTCGCGCGTCTCGCGCAGCCGCCGCACGCGCGCCACCTGCTCCTCCGCGACCCGCTCGTCGATGTAGAGGATCGGCATCGGCTTCTCCTCCATGACGTACTCGTTCACCCCGACGATGACCTTCTCGCCGCGCTCGACCGCCTGCTGGAAGCGGAACGCCGACTCCTGGATCTCGCGCTGGGGGAAGCCGCGCTCGACCGCGGACACCATCCCGCCCATCGCGTCGATCCGGCGGAAGTAATCGAGCGCCTCCTTCTCGATGTCGTTCGTCAGCTTCTCGACGAGCCACGAGCCGCCGAGCGGGTCCGCCGCGTTCGCGACGCCCGACTCGTGGGCGATGATCTGCTGCGTCCGCAGCGCGATCGTCACCGACTCCTCGGTCGGCAGCGCGAGCGCCTCGTCGAGCGAGTTCGTGTGGAGCGACTGCGTGCCGCCGAGGACGCCGGCGAGGGCCTGCAGCGCGGTGCGCACGACGTTGTTGTAGGGCTGCTGCGCGGTCAGGCTCACGCCCGCGGTCTGGGTGTGGAACCGAAGCATCCACGACCGCGGGTTCTTCGCCCCGAAGCGCTCCCGCATGGTGCGGGCCCAGATCCGGCGCGCCGCCCGGAACTTGGCGATCTCCTCGAAGAAGTCGGAGTGGAGTTGAAGAAGAACGACAGGCGGGGCGCGAAGTCGTCGACGTCCATCCCGGCGTCGACGCACCACTTCACGTACTCGATCCCGTCGCGCAGCGTGAACGCGAGCTCCTGGGCCGCCGTCGCCCCCGCCTCGCGGATGTGGTAGCCGGAGATGGAGATCGTGTTCCACTTCGGCATCCGCTCGGTGCAGTAGCGGATCATGTCGACGATGATCCGCATGCTCGGCCGCGGCGGGTAGATGTACTCCTTCTGGGCGATGAACTCCTTCAGGATGTCCGCCTGCACGGTGCCGGCGAGCTTCGAGGCCGGGACGCCCTGCTTCTCGCCGACGAGCACGTAGAACGCGACGAGCATCGCGGCCGGCGAGTTGATCGTCATCGACGTCGTGACCTGGTCGAGCGGGATGCCCTCGAAGAGCGTCTCCATGTCGGCGAGCGACGAGACGGCGACGCCGCACTTGCCGACCTCGCCGAGCGAGAGCGGGTGGTCGGGATCGCGGCCCATGAGCGTCGGCAGGTCGAAGGCCACCGACAGCCCGCCGCTGCCGTGGTCGAGGAGGTACTTGAAGCGCTCGTTCGTCTGGGCGGCGGTGCCGAACCCGGCGAACTGCCTCATCGTCCAGACCTTCCCGCGGTACATCGTCTCGTGGACGCCGCGGGTGTAGGGGTACTGGCCGGGATCGCCGAGGTCGCGCTCGTAGTCGAGGGTGCCGACGTCGGCCGGCCGGTACACCGGCTCGATCGGGCGGCCCGAGATCGTCGTGAAGCGCGTGTCCGCGGACGCCGGAGCGTGCGGGTCCGCGGGCTCGAGCACCTTCTTCATGATCACCTCTGGGCTGGCTCCGTCGATTCTAGCCGCTTCGCGGCGCGTCCCGCGCGGCGGCCGGGGCCTACTCGCCCGCGCCCTCTCGCCGGCGCAGCACCTTCGCCGGCACGCCGGCGGCGATCGCCCCGTCCGGCAGGTCGGTGTTGACGACGGCGTTCGCCCCGACCACGACGTGGCTGCCCACGCGGACGCCGTCGAGCACCTTGGCCCCGGTCCCGAGCCACACGTCGTCGCCGAGCGCGATCCCCCGCGAGACGCGCGGCTGGTCGACGACGGCCACCTCGGTCGCCTCGAACTCGTGGCCGCCGCCGACGAGGTACGCCTGAGCCGCGAACAGCCCGTGTCGGCCGACGACCACCGTCGAGCCCGAGAAGATCTCGCAGTGGAAGCCGAGGTTCGTGTGGTCGCCGAGGACGATGTCCCCGTCCTTGCACGAGAGGATCGTGCCGCGGCCGAGGAAGACGCCGTTCCCGACGTCGATCCCGCGATTCGACGTGCCCTTCGCGTCGAGGAGGACGTGGTCGTCGACGGTCACGCCGTCCCCGAGCCGGATCTTGTGCGGGTGCCGCAGGACGACGCCCTGTCCGAAGACGACGCCCCGCCCGCACCGGCCGAGGAGGAGCGGGTAGAGCGCCCGCCGGAGGACCAGGCCGAGCGCGCCGGGAACCCACGAGGCGAAGAGGGCGACCGCCTCGTAGAGGAGGAGTCGGCCGAGGCCGCGGGAGCCGACGACGAGGTCCTGGTACTTGCGCAGGGGAGACGACGATCCCTCGCCCATGGCGTCCTGGATCCCGACCTGCCGTCGTCCGGCCGACCCGACCCCGAACTCGCTCAAGCCCGACTCTCCCGACTCCGCCGGCGAGTTTGCCGCGGCGCGGAAGCTACTGTAGCATAGCCGCTTAGATGAAACGTGGTGCCGTCGTCGGGGTCAAGGTCGCCGTCTCCGCCGCCCTGCTCGTCTACCTCTTCTCCACGACCGACCTCGGCGCTCTCGATGCGCGGGTGAGGACCGCCGACCTCGTCGACATGCTCCTCGCGATCGCCTGCTACGTGGCGATGCTGGCCCTCGCCACCTGGCGCTGGCAGGTCCTGCTCCGCGGGCTCGGGCTCCCCGCCCCCTCGGGAAGCTGACCGCCTCCTACCTGGTCGCCACGTTCTTCAACAACTTCCTCCCGAGCAACATCGGCGGCGACATCGTCCGCGTCCGCGACGGCTCGAAGCTGACGGGGTCCACCACCGCGGCGTCGCTCGCGGTGGTGGGCATCGACCGCATCCTCGGGTTCGGGGCTCTCTACCTCCTCGCGGCGATCGCCTTCGCCTTCGCGCCGCCCGTCGTGCGGGGGCTCGCCGGCGCCCGGGCCGTGCTCCTCGGCCTATTCGCGCTCTTCTCGACGCTCGCCTACGTCTTCTTCCGCCCCGGGACGGCCGGCCGCCTCATGAGCCTCTCCCGGCTCGACGCCCTGCCCTGGGCCCGCGAGCAGTACGAGGTCGTGCAGGGCGCGGTCAACGCGTACCGCCAGCGCGTCGCGACGATCTGGCAGGCGGGCCTCGCGAGCATCGGCATCCAGGCCCTCGTCGTCTTCTACTACATCGCGATCGCCCGCTCGCTCGGCATCCCGCTCCCCGCGAGCGCCGCGTTCCTGATGGTCCCGCTGTGCACGCTCCTCCAGGCCCTGCCCGTCTCCTTCAACGGATGGGGCCTGCGCGAGGGCCTGTACGCCCTCTACTTCTCCCAGGTCGGACTGCCCCGGGCGAGCGCCCTCGCGTTCTCGCTCGTCGGCGCCGGGCTCCTCGTGCTCCTCTCGCTCTCGGGCGCCGTCGTCTGGATGTCCCGCGGCGGCAGCGACGGCGCCGAGGCGGCGACGGCCTGAGGCGCCACGTGGCCGTCCCCGTCCTCCACGTCTGCGACAAGTTCGGCGTCCGCGGGTCGAGCATCCACGGCGTGTCGCGCCTGTTCTCGTGGTGGTTTCCCCGCTTCGACCGCGGGCGTTACGACGTGAGCCTGTGCGGCCTCAAGGGCCCGGAGCCGGCGACGCGGTGGCTCGGCGAGCAGGGGATCCCCGTCGAGCACCTCGGCCGCGGCCGCTTCGACCCCCGGCTCGCCGCCGACATCGCCTCTCTCGCCCGGCGAAAGGGCGCGCGCATCCTCCACGTCCACGGGTACGCGGCCGCGGACTTCGGCCGCCTCGCGGCCCGCCTCGCCGGGGCCCGGCTCGTGCTCCACGAGCACTTCGCCGACCCGCGGATGCCCGCCTACCAGGCGCTGGCCGACCGCATCCTCTCGCCGCTCACCGACGCCGCGATCGCGGTGAGCGGGTCGACGCGCGACTTCCTCGTCCGGGAGCGGCACGTTCCGGCCGCGCGCGTGCGGCTCATCTGGAACGGCGCGCCCCTCGACGAGTTCGCGCCCGTGCCCCACGAGCGCGCCCTCGCCACGCGGCGGGCCCTCGGCCTCCCCGACGACGCCGTCGTCGTGGGGGCGATCGGCCGACTGAACGCGCAGAAGGGGCACGCCTTCCTCGTCGACGCCGCCGCCCGCCTCGGCCACCTCCCGAAACTGCGCGTGCTCGTCGCCGGCGACGGCGACCTGATGGAGCCGCTGCGCGAGCGCGCCGCGGCCGCGGGCCTCGGCGACCGCGTCGTCTTCGCGGGTCACCGGACGGACGTGCCCGACGTGCTCGGCGCGGTCGACGTCTTCTGCCTCTCGTCGCTGTACGAGGGCACGCCGCTCGCCCTCTTCGAGGCCATGGCCGCGGGCAAGGCGATCGTCTCGACGGCCGTCGACGGCTGCCGCGAGGTGCTGTCCGACGGCGACACGGCCCTCCTCGTCCCGCCCGCCGACGCGACGGCCCTCGCCGCCGCGCTCGAGCGCGTGGCGACGTCCGCGGAGCTGCGCGACCGCCTCGCGAAGCGAGCGCGCGAGGAGTCGCGGCGCTACGACGTCCGGGCCTGCGTCGACGCCATGCAGGACCTCTACGACGAGGTCCTCGCCGGGAAGGCGGCCTGAGCGTGCCCCTCGTCCCCCGCGCCCTGGCCGAGGCCTGGGAGGTCCCGCGCGACCTCGCCCTCCGCCGCTATCCTCCGTTCGTGACCGGGGGGCCGCTCCCCCGCGGCGACGTGCCGGTGTTCGTCTTCCACGGGGCCGAGCCCGAGTCCTTCGGGCGGCGGCTCGCGCACCTCGCGGACAACGGCTACGCCACCCTGTCGATCGACGAGTACATGGACGCGCTCCGGGGTGTACGCGCCGCGCCGGAGCGCGCGGTCCTCCTCACCTTCGACGACGGCCGCGGGTCCGTCTGGAGCGTCGCCGCGCCCCTCCTCCGCCGCCACGGGATGAAGGCCGTCGTCTTCCTCGTGCCGGGCCGCATGCGCTCGCGGCCGGGGCCCGCCGCCCCGACCTGGGACGACGTCGAGGCGGGAAGGGTCGCCGCAGCCGAGGTCCTCCGCCGCGAGGAAGGCGACGGCGCGCTGCTGTCCTGGGAGGAGGTCGAGGCCCTGGCCCGCGAGGGGCTCTTCGACTTCCAGAGCCACACCCTCCACCACGCCCGCGTCCACACGGTCCCGCGCCTCGCCGGCTTCGCCACGCCGCGCTCGCGCCGCGGCTACGACGCGTTCGACCAGCCGCTCGTGCGGGCCCGCGGCCGGGACCTCCTCGGCGAGGAGGTCCCGCTCGGGACCCCCCTCTTCCAGTCGGCTCCGCGCACCTCGGAAGCGCTTCGGTTCCTCGAGGACGAGTCGGTCCGCCGCGCCGGCGTCGACGCGGTCGCCGAGGGCGGCGGCGAGGGCTTCTTCGCCCGGGCCGACTGGCACTCGCGGCTGAAGGCCGCGTTCGGCCGCACCTCCGTCCGCGGCCAGATCGAATCACCCGAGGACCGCGAGCGCGCGATCGCTCACGAGCTGGCCGAAGCGAGGCGGCTCGTCGAGGCCCGGACCGGCCGGCCGTGCGTCCACCTGTGCTACCCGTGGCACGCCGACGGCCCGACCGCCCGACGGCTCGCCGTCGACGCGGGCTACGAGACGGCCTTCTGCGGGAAGGTCGACGGCGTGCCGATCACGCGCCCCGGCGGAGACCCGACCGCCATCGCGCGCATCGGCGAGGACTACGTCGAGCTCTTGCCGGGACGCGGGCGGGCCAGCCTCGCGGAGATCCTCCGCCGCAAGTGGGCGCGCCGGTTCGGCGGCGGGCTGGGCTAACATCCCCGCCGGAGAACCCCTCATGGACGCGCCCACGACGGAAACGCCCTCCCCGACCCAGCTCCTCCCCGTCCTGCCCCTGCGGGACACGTGTCTCTTCCCCGGCGCGTCGCTCGCGGTCGCGCTCGACGAGCCGCTGGCCCTGGCCGCGGTGCAGATGGCCGCCCGCACCGGCGGCCCGCTCCTGGCCGTGGCCCGACGCGAGGGAGGCGAGGGGCCGCACGACCTGCTGTCGATCGGCACCGTGGCCCTCGTCCACGCCCCCGACGACAGGTCGGCGGCCGAGCCCCGCGTCGAGCTCGACGGCCTCACGCGCGCGCGGGTCGAGCGCGTGATCGGCCTCGACGTCCTGGTGGCCGAGGTCGAGGTGCTCCCCGAGGGCGAGCCCGGCGACTCCTGGGACGAGGCCGTCGAGGCCCTCGCCCGCTACCTCCACGCGCACCCGGACCTGCGGGCCTTCCTCGAAGCGCGCCGCCGCTCCGCCTCGCCCCTCGCGTGGGTCTCGCTCGCCTGCCAGCACCTGCCGGTGTCGGCGGCCGTGCGTCAGAGCCTGCTCGAGGCGAGCGCGGCCGACCGCTGCGCGCGCATCGGCCGGAGCCTGGAGGCCCTCCTCCGGAAGGAGCAGCAGCAGCCGTAGCCGGCCGACGACGCTACTCGAGGACGACGCGGACGAAGGACCCGAGCGCCCGACGGTCCTGCCCCGCCCCGCCGCCGTAGCGCGAGTCGAGCGCCAGGCGGTAGACGCGCGTGCCGTAGTAGCCCACGCCCTCCCCCGGATCGAAGGCCAGCTCGCGGGTCTTGAGCGGCGGCAGGACCACACGCTCGCGGGCGGCGCCGAGGCGCGCGGTCACGATGTCCCCGGCCGGCCCGGTCGTCACGACCAGGCGGACGCGCTTCGGAGCCGAGAAGGCCTGCAGGAGCACCTCGGCCCGTTCGCCGCCGCGCAGCCAGAAGCCCTCCTGCCCGAAGGACGACTCCTGGCCGAACGTGCCGTCGTCGATGAACCACAGGTAGTACGGGGGCGGGTCGCCCGGCGCGCGGCGCGACGGGTCTCCGCCCGGCAGATGGTAGGGGCGGCGCCGCCGCCACACGTCGGTGAACACCGACAGGTCGCCGAGCATCGTCAGCTCGGCCGGCAGGACCCGGAACGCGGGCCGCAGCGCGTGGTCGCCCGGATGGCGGGCGTGCCGCACCGGGGAGGCGATCATCGGAAAGACGAGCCACGCCGCGACCGGCAGCGCCGCCGCCGCCGCCCACGCCTCGCGCCCGCGCGGCAGCAGGAGGAGGGCCAGCGGCAGCACGTTCAGGAAGTAGCGGTTGCCGATCGTGCCACCGCCGCCGTACCAGTTGTCCGGGATGATGAGCAGGTAGCCGATCCACGACACGGCGACGGCGAGGAGCGCGAGCCAGCCCACCCGGTCCCGGGGACCGGCCAGCAGGAAGAGCGCCAGCGCCACCGCGAAGCCGGGGTAGTACGGGAGGACCCCGCCGAAACGGCCGACCCAGAAGTAGCCGAGGTTGAGCCGGAACGACTGGCGCAGCTCCTCGCGGCTGCGCGGCGGCGCGACGCGCGAGGAGGACTTCTCGTCGTCCCGCCCCGCCACCAGGGGTCCCACGTGGTCCGTCGTCATCCAGACCCCGGCGTCGTCGAAGGTCACTCCGGGGTCGAAGGGGTAGCGGTCGTGGAACGTCTTGCGCTCCCCGCCCTGGTAGTTCATCTCGCCCGTGGCGGCCACGTTCACCGCGAAGCCCGACGCGAACACGGCGGTGACCACGACCCCGCGCCGGAGCGCCTCGACGAGGCCCCCTCGCCAGGCCCGGCGCGAGACGGCGTCGAGGAGCGGCTCCAGCACGAGCGGCAGCGCGAGGGCGCCGTTCGTCGGCTTGCCGTACGCCGCCGCGCCGAGAAGGAGCGCGGCGACCAGCGGGTGGCCGCGGCGCCACGCCACGAGCCCGAAGGCGGCGAGGCCGAGGTAGAAGAGCTCCGGCGTCTCCCAGAAGAGGTAGGCCGGGGCGACGCCGGCGCCGAACACCGCGAAGGTGCCGGCCAGGGCCCCGAGCGGCCCCGACCGCTCGCGCAGGAGAACGAAGCCGGCGACGAGGGCGCCCCCGAGCACGAGCGCGTTCAGCACCAGCAGGCCGCGGTCGACGCCGAGGAGGCGCACGAGCGGCGCCGCGGCGATCGGGTGGAGGAGCGGCTTCGCGTAGACGAGGCGCGTCCCGCCGGCCCGCGACGCAACGCGCTTCAGGAAGACGCCCTGCGGCCCGCTCGACCACGCCGCGCGCACGCGCGCGAGGTCCTCCGGCCGGAACTCGACGTCGCCGTCGAAGGCCACGCTGCCCGCCGCCGCGTGGTACGTCGCGGCGTCGCTCCAGAACCGACCGTCGCTCTCCGTCGGGAGGTCCACGACCGCGGCGGCCACGAGCAGCAGGCCGCAGGCGACGCCGAGCGCGACGCGGGCCGCCCGCTCCCTCACGGGGCCTTCGCCGCCGCGAACGGCGGGCCCATCACGAGGCGCGGCTCGACGAACGCGCTCACGACGCGGCCGTCCGGCAGCCGGCCGCCCCGCTGCGAGCGGAGGCGCAGCACGTGGAGGTAGGTGTCGTAGTACGTCACGCCGCGGCCGGCCCGCAGCTCGATCTCGCGCGTCTGCCCTGGCGACAGCCGCACCCTCTCGCCCCCCCAGCCGAGGCGTGCGTCGAGCGTGTCGCCGATCGGCCCGCCGGTGACGCGGAGGACGATCCTGTCGACCGGCGCGAGGTCGAACGCCCGCACGACGAGCTCCGCCCGCTCCCCGCCGCGGAGCCAGAACCCGGTGCGGCCGGCCCACTCCTCGCGCCCGTGCGTCCCGTCGTCCATGAAGTAGAGGAAGAAGGCGTCGACGTCCGCCGGCCGATCCGCGTTGCCCACGAAGCCGAACGCCCGCTTCTTCCTCCAGGTCTCGGTGAAGACCGAGAGGTCGTTCAGCATCGTCAGCTCCGCCGGCAGGTACCGCCAGGCGCCGCGCGTCGCGTGCTCGCCCGGCCGGAGCGAGTGGTGGACGGGCGAGAGGAGGAGCGGACCGAGGAAGACCCCCGCCGCCAGGAGCGACGAGGCGGCGACGAGAGCGAGGCGGCGCCTCGGGAGGACGAACAGGAACGCCGGCAGCACGTTCAGGAAGTAGCGGTTCCCCACCGTGCCCCCGCCGCCGTACCAGTTGTCCGGGATGATCCGCAGGTACGCGATCCACGAGATCGCGATCGCGGACGTCGCGAGCCAGCCGGCGCGGTCGCGCGGGCCGAGCGCCAGGAAGACGGCGAGCGCGAGGACGCCCGGGAAGAAGTACCCGAGCGCGCCGCCGAAGCGACCGGCCCAGAAGTAGCCGAGGTTCCAGAAGAAGGACTCCTCGAGCTCGGCCCGCTTGCGCGCCGGCCCGCTCTGCGCGGTCACCTTCGCGGCGTCCTTCTCCTCGACGAGCGGCCCGAGCTGGTTCGTCGTCATCCACGCCCCGGCCGAGTCGAAGCTCGTGCCCCGCGCGTCGAACGGGAACGCGTCGTAGAACGTCTTGCGCGCGCCGCCCTGGTAGTTGAGCTCGCCGGTGACGGCGAGGTTCGCCGCGTAGAGAAGGCCCGCGGCGCCGACGAGGACCGCGCCGCGGCGGGCCGCCTCCGCGATCCTCCGGAGGAGAGAGGGGCCGAGGAACGCCTCGCCGGCCGCCGGCAGGAGCGGCTCGAAGCCGAGCGGCGCCGCCATCAGCAGGTTCGGGGGCTTGAGATAGCCGGCGGCGCCGAACAGGATCGCCGAGAGGATCGGCCGGCCGCTCGCCCACGCCCACAGTCCGGCCGTCGCGAGCGTCAGGCCGAGGATCTCCGGCGACGGCCAGACGAGGTAGACCGGGGCGACGGTCAACAGGAGCATCACCGCCGCTCCCGCGACGGACCAGGAACCGAAACCGCGTCGCCGCAGGATCGACGCGGCGAGGACGAGGGCCGCCGCGAGCAGGCCGCCGTTGGTCACCGCCAGGCCGCGGGTGCCGAGAAGAGCCACCGCCGGCGCGGCCACGAGCGGATAGAGGAAGGCCTTCGCGTAGTAGAGCCGCGGCTCGTCCGCGCGCACGCGCCGCAGCCACGGGAACCCGGCGGCGCCGTCCGCCGTGAGGCCGCCGGCCGACTTCTTCAGGAAGAGGCCCTGCGGGCCGCCCGGGTACTCCGCCCGCACGCGCTCGAGGTCCCGCGCCTCGTACCGCAGGTCGAGGTCCCGCGCGAGGCTCCAGGCCATCGAGTAGTACGTCGCGCCGTCGCCCCAGAACTCGCGGCTCGACGCGGACGGCAGGTCGAGCGCCGCGGTGGCCGCCACGATCGCGGCCGCGACGAGCAGCAGGGCGGCCCGGCTCGCCCGGCGGCCGGCGACCTCGGCCCTCACAGCCACCCGGCCGCGCGATAGGAGGCGACCGTCCGCGCGATCCCCTCGTCGAGCGAGACCTGCGGCTCGTAGCCGAGAAGTCGCCGCGCCTTCTCCGTCGTGAAGGCGCGGCTCTTCGTCCAGAAGTCGACCCGGCGCCGATGGAGAGGCGGGTCGATCCCGAGCGGCACGCACACGGCCTCGACGACCGCGCCCGCCGCCTGGAGCGGCCACGCCGGCACGTGGAAGGGCAGCACGCGGCCGCCGGTGTGCCTCGCCACGAGGGCGGCCAGCTCGTCCTGGCTCACGTAGCGCGGGCCGCACACGAGGAACGACTCCCCGACCGCCTCCGGCCGCTCCAGCGCGAGCAGGAAACCGCGGACGAGGTCGTCGATGTAGACGGGGTGATAGAGGGAGCGGCCGTCGCCGACCACCGCGTAGCGTCCCCGCGCGATCGCCCGGAAGAGCTTGAGGAGGCGCGTCTCGAGCGGACCGTAGATGGCGCCCGGCCGCACCACCGCCACCGGAACGCCGCGCTCCCGGTGGTAGCGCAGCGCCAGCGCCTCCGCCTCCGCCTTCGTCCGCTGGTAGACGTCGCCCGGCGCGAAGGGCGCCGTCTCGTCGGCGGGCGGGTTCTTCACGTCCCCGTGGACGCCGACGGTCGATGTGTGCACGAAGCGGCGCACGCCCGCCTGCGCCGCGGCCTCGAGCAGCCGCCCGGTGCCCCCGACGTTCACCTCCCGGTAGTACTCGTCGGGATGGCCGGCCGTGCGGTAGACGGCCGCGACGTGCAGCACCGCGTCGCAGCCCTCGACGAGGGACGCGATCGCCGCCGCGTCGGTCAGCCCGCCGGGCACGATCGCAGCACCTCCCGCCGCCAGCCTCGCGCCGGCGTCGGAGGACGGGCGCACGAGGACGCGGACCTCGTCGCCCCTCCGTTGCAGTGCCTCGAGCAGTCGACCCCCGGTGTAGCCGGAAGCCCCGGTCAACGCGACGCGCATCGCGAGAGAGTGTAGCCCGCCCCCCGCGTCAGCCCTTAGCCGGCCGAGCGGCGCGCGCCGCTCGGGTCCCGAGCGAGGCGAAGAGCGCGCGGTACTTCGTGACGGTGTCCCGCTCGTCGAAGCGCGTCACCATGTCGCGCCGGCCGAGAACGCCCATCTCTGCCCGCAGAGCGGCGTCGGCGAGGAGCCGGCCCATCGCGGCCGCGAGGGCCTTCGCGTCGCCCGGCGGCACGAGGACGCCCGTGCGCCCGTCGTCGATCACGTCGACGATGCCGCCCGTGCGCGAGCCGATGGCCGGCAGGCCGCAGGCCATCGCCTCCACGAGGGAGATGCCGAGGCCCTCGAAGAGCGACGGGAAGACGAAGAGGTCGGCGGCCCGAAGCCAGTCGGCCACCCGCTCCTGGCGGCCGGCCAGGACGACGCGGCCCGCGAGCGGCGGCGCCGCCGCCCGCGCGCGAAGCTCGTCCTCCACCGAGAGCGACTGTCCGTCGCCGGAGCCGACGAGCACGAGGCGCGCCGCGGGCTCACCCGCCGCCACCTCGGCGAACGCGTCGAGGAGCGTGTCGAGCCCCTTCCCGCGGAGGAGGCGGCCGGTGTAGACCGCCAGGAGGCCGTCGGGCAGGCCCAGCTCACGGCGCAGCGCCTCGCGCTCCCCCGCCCGCGCCGGCCGGAAGGCCTCGGTGTCGACGCCGTGCGGCAGCAGCACCGCGCGCTCCGGCCGGACGCCGCAGCGCAGCATCTCCTCCCGGATCGCCCTCGACATCGCGACGAACGCCTCGGCGTCGCGCAGCAGGAGATTGCGGGCCCACGCGGCGAGCCTCACCGCGCGCCCGGCCGGCCCGGCCGCCCACGGTTTCCCGAAGGTGAACGCGGCGCCGTCGATCTCGCCGTTCGTCTCGGGCTGCATCACCACGGGGATGCCGGCGAGCCGCGCCGCCAGGAGCGCGGGCAGGCCCAGGACGCGCGGGCTGCGGACGACCAGCACGTCGTGGGCCCGCGCCAGGCGGAGCACGGCGCGCAAGGCGAAGGGGACCATGGCGTACTTGCCGGTACGGCCGGGCCCGGTCGGCGGCACGCGCACGACCCGCATTCCCTCGAACGACTCGGCCGCGGGCCACGACGCCTCGCCCCGCCGCGTCACCACGGTGACGCCGTCCCCCGCCGCGACGAGGGCCCGGCCGAGCCGCCGCAGGTGCGCCTCGCCGCCCCCGAGCACCGGGTGGAACGACTCGGCGAGGAAGAGGACGCGGGTCAACGCGGGGCTTCGTCCCTCTGGCGGTCGCGGCCGGCCCGCGGCTCCGCGACGACGTAGATCGACTTGCCCTGGCTCTCGTGCCAGACCCGCACCAGCAGCTCGCCGATGAGGCCGAAGCACACGAGGGTCACGCCGGTCAGGAACAGCAGCGCGCCGAGGAGGAGCAGCGGCCGCCCGCCGAGCGCCTCGTCGAAGAAGAGCTTCAGCACGGCGAGGTAGACGAGGACGGCCGTTCCCACGGCGCCCAGGCCGAGGCCGAGGAGGCCGAAGAGGTGGGCCGGGCGGGTGCCGTACGAGGCGAGGAACTTCACCGTGAAGAGATCGAGCAGCACGCGGGTCGTGCGCCCGATCCCGTACTTGCTCGTCCCGCGCGTGCGCGGCCGATGGTTCACCGGCACCTCGGCGAACGTGACGCCGCTCCACGACGCGACGGCGGGGATGAAGCGGTGCATCTCGCCGTAGAGGCGGAGCGAGCGGGCGACGTCGCCCCGCATCGCCTTCAGCGAGCAGCCGTAGTCGTGGAGCCGCACGCCCGTCGCCCAGGAGATCAGGCGGTTCGCGAAGAAGGACGGGAGGCGTTTCGACAGCGGGTCCTGGCGGTGCCGCCGCCACCCGCACACCATGTCGAGGTCCTCGCGCTCCAGCTTGTCCACGAGGGCCGGGATGTCCGCGGGATCGTTCTGCAGGTCGCCGTCCGAGGTCACGACCACGTCGCCGCGCGAGCGGTCGAAGCCGGCCGAGAAGGCCGCCGTCTGGCCGAAGTTGCGCCGCAGGAGCACAGCGACGACCCGCGGGTCGCTCTCCGCGAGCGCGACGAGCTTCTCGCGGGTGCCGTCCCGGCTCCCGTCGTCGACGAGAACGAGCTCGAACGTGCGCCCCGTGGGCTCGAGGGCGGCGACGAGCTGCCGGTGGAGGTCGTCGAGGTTCAGCACCTCGTTGTACAGGGGCACGACGATCGAGACGGAGGGGCGCCTTTCGTCCATTCGGGGAGCGAGTATATAAGACGGCCCGCGCGCGGCGTCAGCGGCCGGCGAGGACCAGGTAGACCCAGTTGATGAGGGCCACCGCCACGACCGTCACGCGGACCGGGAGCGCGAGATCCGGGCGGATCTCGACCCGGAGGGACCGCCGCCACGGCAGGAGCGCGACGTCCGACGCCGCCCACAGCAGGACGGCGGCGGCCAGCGCGACCGCGAGCGGGTTCATCACGAAGGCGCCCGCGGGGTCGAGCCCGGCGAGACGGCCGAGGGCGCGCGTGCCACCGCAGGTGGGACAGGGCAGTCCCGTGAGCTGCTTGAAGCCGCAGAAGACGAAGGGCAGCCGGTCGAGGTGCAGGAGGCGCACCGCCGCTCCCGCCACGGCCCCCGAGAGGGCGAAGACGAGGCCCAGCGGCGGGCGATCGAGGGCCCTCAGGCGAACCGGGGCCTCCGCGCCGACCGCGGCCACCGCCCCGGCGTCGCTCACGGCGTGACGTTCTGCATCAGGCTCGCGAGCGCGCCCGCGAACAGCACGGCGGCCCCGGCGCAGCAGCAGCACACCAGGAGGAGCGGGAGCAGCGCCGCCGCCGCCGCCTTTCCCCCCGAGATCTCGTGCGCCTCCGACAGGCCGATCACGTACAGGACGAGCGTCCAGATCCCGCCGATGAGCTGGCCGCAGAAGGGCAGGAGGAAGACGACGCTCGGCGCCTGGGAGAAGCAGACGACGCGCAGCGTCGCCTCGAAGTCGCGCCGCGCCCCGCCCAGGAGGAGCAGCATGAGGTGCAGGACGCCCGCGCCGAGGAACACGCCGACGACGACGAAGAGCCCGCCGAAGACGGCCTGGACCAGGAAGCCGACCCAGCTCTCCGCGAAGCCGAGCGCCGCGGCGAGCTCCGGGCGGTCGCCGAGCGCCCCGAAGCTCGAGCCGACGATCGAGCGGAAGACCGCCTGGTAGAGCGCGGCGATCACGAGCCCGAGCCATCCGACGATCACCGCGTAGAGGAGCGGCGAGCCTATGCCCCCGCTCACCGGCATCGAGCGGAAGAACGCCGTCGGGCTCCCGAGCACGTCCTTCGTCGTCTCGACGAGGGCGGTGAGGAGGCCCAGGCGGTCGCGATCGTCCCAGGCCGTCGGCCTCCGGCCGCCGGACCCCGCGCCGCCCGGTGCGGGCGGGGCCGCGACCGGCGGCGGGACGTCGGCCGGACCGCGAGGCGCGGCCGGCGACGAGCCGAGCGGAGGCAGCGGCGGAGGGCCGCCGGCCTCGGGGGCCGCGCCCGGATCGACGGCCCCGCCCGGCGGCGCGGCCTCGGCCGGGGCGACGCTCGCGCCGCAGTTCGGGCAGAAGCCGACCCCGGAGTCTGGGACCGCGTTCCGGCAGACCGGGCACAGCGTCATCGTTCCTCCTCGGAGATCCCGTCCCGTGCGGCGCGCCGCGCCGCAGTATAAAGTAGCCGGGCATGCCCCGCGTGACCGTCGAGACCGTGGACCACGTGGCGCGACTCGCGCGCCTGTCGCTCACCGAGGAGGAGCGGTCGCTCTTCGCCCGGCAGCTCGACGACATCCTCGCGTGGGCCGAGGCGCTGCAGGCCGTCGACGTCGCGGGGGTCGAGCCGCTGGCGGCCCAGGGAGCGCCCGAGCTGCGAGCCGACCGGGAGACGGCCGGCCTGCCGCGGGACGCGGCCCTGTCCGGCGCCCCCGACGCGGCCGAGGGCCTCTTCCGCGTCCCCCGAGTCATCGGCGGATGAGCGGCCTCGTCGGCCTCGGAGCCGCCGCCCTGCGGCGCGCCGTCGTCGCGCGCGAGGCCTCCTGCGAGGAGGTGGCGCGGGCGCACCTCGACCGCATCGCCGCCGTCGAGCCGGCCGTCGACGCCTTCCTCGCCGTCACCGCCGAGCGCGCGCTCGACCGGGCCCGCGCCCTCGACGCGCGGCTCGCGAAGGGAGAGGCCGCGCCGCCCCTCGCCGGCGTGCCGGCCGCGGTCAAGGACGTCCTCCACGTCGAGGGCCTGCCGACCACCTGCGGCTCGCGGCTCCTCGAGGGCTACCGGCCTCCCTTCAGCGCCACCGCCGTCGAGCGCCTCGAGGCCGCCGGCGCGATCGTCGTGGGCAAGACCAACATGGACGAGTTCGCGATGGGCTCGTCGACGGAGAACAGCGCCTACAAGGCGACGCGCAACCCCTGGCACCCGGGCCGTGTCCCGGGAGGCTCCTCGGGCGGCTCGGCGGCCGCCGTCGCCGCCCGCATGGCCCCCGTCGCCCTCGGCACCGACACGGGCGGCTCGATCCGCCAGCCCGCGGCCTTCTGCGGGGTCGTCGGCCTCAAGCCGACCTACGGGCGCGTGAGCCGCTACGGCCTCGTCGCGTTCGGCTCGTCTCTCGACCAGGTCGGCCCCCTCGCCCGCTCGGTGGAGGACGTGGCCCTCGCCGCGGCCCCGCTCTTCGGCGCCGACCCGCGCGACGCGACGAGCGTCGAGCGGCCGGCGGGCGACCTCGCGGCCGCCCTCGCGCGCGACGCGGCCGGCCTGCGCGTCGGGATCCCGCGCGCCTTCCTCGCGGAGGGCGTCGAGGCGGAGACGAGGGCCCGCTTCGAGGAGGCCCTCGCCGCCCTCGGCGACGCGGGCGTCCGGCTCGTCGACGTCGACCTGCCCCACCTCCGCCACGCGGTGGCCACGTACTACCTCGTCGCGACCGCCGAGGCGTCGAGCAACCTGGCCCGCTACGACGGCGTGCGGTTCGGCCGGCGCGAGGGCGGCGACTCCGACCTGCGGTCGCTCTACGGCCGCACGCGCGACGCGGGCTTCGGGCCGGAGGTGAAGCGGCGCATCATCCTCGGCACGTTCGCCCTCTCCTCCGGGTACTACGACGCGTACTACCTGCGCGCGCAGAAGGTCCGCGCTCTCATCCGCCGCGACTTCGAGCGCGCGTTCGAGGCGTGCGACGTCGTGGCGACGCCCACGACGCCGTCGCCCGCGTTCCGGCTCGGCGAGAAGACGAGCGACCCCCTGCAGATGTACCTCGAGGACATCTTCACGGTGCCGGCGAACCTGGCCGGGCTGCCGGCCCTGTCGGTCCCGTGCGGCCTCGCCGGGGGCCTGCCGGTGGGGCTCCAGCTCCTCGGCCGCCCGTTCGACGAGGACACGCTGCTGCGGGCGGGCGCCGCCTACCAGCGGCTCACCCGCCACCACGAGCTCGCGCCGCCCGCGCTCGCCTGAAGCCGCGCCGGGCCGGCCGTCAGGCCGCGGAGCGCGGAGCGCTCGCCCGCCGCCGGGCGAGCACCCGGAGCGCGACGAGGTACGTCACGACGGCGGCCACCGCCGCGACGATCGTGTTCCCGACGAAGAACGGCACGAGCAGGGGCCGGAAGCCCTCGAGGAGCGCCGCGTAGAACGCGCGGCCGTGGAGAGCCCAGTCGATCTCGCCGAGGCTCGCCGGCGAGACGCCGAGGAGGGCGCAGCCGAGGAGGGTCCCCGCCGTGTAGACGGGCGCGATCGTCCACGGGTTGTTGACCCACGTGCCGATGAGGATCGCCACGCGGTTCAGCCGGAACACGAAGGCGATCGCGAGCGACATCCCGGTGTGGATGCCGAGGAAGGGCGAGAACGAGACGAAGACGCCGATCGCGAACGACAGCGCCACGCGCCGCGGGCTGTCCTCCACCTGGAGGAGGACGCGCAGACGCCGGAGCAGCCAGCCGAGCACGGTCCGCTAGCGGGCCGCCGGGCGGAAGTGGTCGTGGCCGCCCGGCGGCAGCGGCCGGTCGCCCGCCGCGTCGCGGAGGAGGACACCGGGCTCTCCCGCCACGAACTCGCCGACCGCGGTGACCGGGATGCCCCAGACCCGGGCGAGGTCGCTCACGTCGTCGAGCTCCTTGGGGGAGACCGCGAGCAGGAGCTGGTAGTCCTCCCCGCCGTGGAGGGCGAGGGCGGCCGCGTCGCCGCCGCGGGCCCGCTCGAGGACCGCGACGGCCGGGTCCACCGGGAGCGCGGCCGCGTCGATGACCGCGCCGAGGCCCGCGTGCCGGCACATCTCGGCGAGGTCCGTCGACAGCCCGTCGGAGAGGTCCATGCCGGCGTGCGCGATGCCGCGCTCGGCGATCGAGCGCGCGAGGGCGAACGGCGGCCTCGGGTCGAGCTGGGCCTGGAGGCAGGCGAGGACGGCCGAGGCCGAGGAGTCGGTCCACTTGCCCGTGGTCAGGAGCCCGCCGTCCTCGTCGAGCCGGGCTCCCTCGGCGAGGAGCGCGACGCCCTCGGCGGCCGCGCCGAGCGCGCCGGTCACGACCACGCGGTCGCCGGGCTGGGCGCCGTCGCGGAGGAGCAGCCGTCCGGCGTCGCCGATCAGGGTGACGTCGACCACGATCGCGTCGACACCGCGGGCCACGTTGCCGCCGACGATGACGACGCCCGACTCCGCGGCCCGCGAGAGGATGCCGTCGTAGAGCGCGTCCACCCAGCCGGCCTCGAGCCCCGCGGGCAGGCACAGGCTGACGGTCGCGTAGCGGCCCACCCCGCCCATCGCCGCCACGTCCGAGAGGTTGACGGTGAGGGCCTTGCGGCCGAGCAGGCGCGGAGGCGCCCCCTCGCGAGTGAAGTGCACGCCCTCGACGAGGCTGTCGGTGGTGACGAGGGCGAACGGGCCGATCTCGACCGCGGCCGCGTCGTCGCCGATGCCGACGACGACCCCGGCCGCGCGGGGGATGCGCTGCTCGAGGCGGCGCAGCAGCGACTTCTCGCCGACGGCCCCGAGGGGGGCGGTGGGATCGAAGGTGGACGAGGTCAAAAGAGAGGCTCTCCGCTATGTCGTGTGGCAGGTGACCTGAACCGGGTCACCAGGTGGGAGCCCTGAGCATCGCTTCAGGCTTCCTCGACGCGGAGGCATGCTCACCGCGACGCGAATCGGACCCCCTATTTAAGGACGTTGGTTCGAGGTTTCCGTATCCATCACGGGCACGGCAGAGAGCCTCTGTCGCTGATCATAGCCGCCGGCCCGGCCCGGGGCAACCGCCCGTGGCCTCGCGGGCTCAGTCGCCGAGCGCGCTGCCGAGCGTCCTGGCGAGGCGCTTCACGCGCTCGTCGTGGCTGTGGTCGACCGAGGCGGTCCGTGCCTGGGACTCCTCCACCTCCTTGCGCAGGCGGAAGCACTCGTCGGCGAGGTTCAGGGCCGCGAGCACCGCGATGCGCACGCTGTCGACGGCGCCCGTCGCGCGGCTGACGTCCTTCATCTGGCCGTCGACGAAGGCGGCGAGCTTCTCGACGTAGGCCGGGTCGGCGCCGGCCTTCACCGCGTAGGTCTGGCCGAAGATCTCGACGTGGATCAGGCTGGGCTTCTCGGCCACGACGGAATGATAGCCCCGGCGCCGCCGGGCGGCTACTCGAGCGTCGCGAGGACCTCGGCGATCCGTCGAAGGCGCTTGCGGATCTCCGCTCGCTCGCCCCGGAGCTCCCCGAGCGCGGCCTCCGCCTCGTCGGCCCGGGCCGCCTGCTTCGCGGCCCTGGCCTCCGCCTCGGCCGCCTTGGCCTCGGCCTTCTCGGCCTTCTCGGCCTTCCCGGCCGGCGCGCCGGCCGCGGCGTC
This sequence comes from Vicinamibacteria bacterium, assembly GCA_046331285.1. Lineage (GTDB taxonomy): Bacteria > Acidobacteriota > Vicinamibacteria > Fen-336 > Fen-336 > DATBSL01. Next base: position 27,429 of record JAXLRD010000026.1, on the reverse strand, counting down.
CGCCCCGCCCGTCCGGCTCTCCCCGGCCGACTCGGCGCGGTCGGCCCGCTCCGCGGCCGCTCTCGCGTCGCGCTCGGCCTTCGCCGCCCGTTCCTCGGCGGCCCGTGCCGCGGCCTGCGCCTTCTCGAGCCCGGCCTCGGCGCGGGCGATCCGCTCGCGGCCCTCCCCGCGGGCCGCCTCGGCCTTCTCGGCGCGGGCCGACGCGGCCTTCAGCTCCGACCGCAGACGCTCCGCCTCGCCCTGCAGCTCGCGCAGGCGTCCGGCCGCGCGCTGGACCTGGTCCTCCAGGAGCTTGAAGCTGTCCTCCACGTGGCCTCCCCGGGCTATCCGCGGATCTCGCATCCGGCCGCGCGCAGCTCCGCGAGCACGCGGTCGACCGCCTGCTGCACCTCGTCGCTCGTCAGCGTGCGCTCCGGGTCCTGGAAGCGCAGGCTCACCGTCAGGCTGACCTTGCCCGCCGGGACCTGGTTGCCGGTGTAGCGGTCGACGAGGCTCACCGACCGGAGCCGCTCCCCGGCCGCCCCGCGGACGCGCGCGTCGATCTCGGCCGCCGGCACCGCCTCGTCGCACAGGACCGAGAGGTCGCGCTCCACCGCCGGGAAGCGGTCGAGCGCGGCGAAGCGGACCGTTTTCGGCGCCTCGTCGAGGAAGCCGTCGGTCGCGACCTCCAGGACGACCACCTCGTCCCGCAGCTCCCACGCGGCGCGGGTGTCCGGGTGGAGGGCGCCCGCCCAGCCGATCGTCCGGCCGCTCCGCGCCAGCGCGAAGGACCGCCCGGGATGCAGGTAGGCGGGCCGCCCCTCTTCCGCGGCGACCGAGACGCCCTCGAGCCCGAGGCGGGCGAAGAGGAGGTCCGCGAGGCCCTTCACGTCGAAGAGGTCGAACGGGCGCGATTTCACCGACCAGTGGTGCGGGTGCGTCTGTCCGGCGAGCAGCACCGCGAGGCGCGGCTCCTCGCGCGGCGCGCCCTTCTCCGTCGGGCGGAAGACGCGGCCGATCTCGAAGACCGCGGCGGCGCGCCGACCGAGCCGCGCGTTCGACCGGAGCGTCGACACGAGGCCCGGCATCACGAGCGAGGTGCGCAGGGTGTCCTGCTCCTCGGTCAGCGGGTTCTGGAGCCTCACCCGCTCCGCGGGAGGCGCGTCGACCTGGGCGCCCGACACGAACGCGTAGTTGACGACCTCGGTCAGGCCGACGCCGGTCAGCACCTCGCGCATGCGGCGCTCGCGCTTCTGCGACGGGCGGAGCCGGCCGGGCCGCGTGGCGGGCGGGATCGCGGACGGCACCCGGTTCACCCCGAAGTGGCGTCCCACCTCCTCGGCGAGGTCGGCCTCGCGCGAGACGTCGAGCCGCCAGCTCGGCACCGCGACGAGCGCCTCGTCGCCCTTCGCTTCGACCCCGAAGCCGAGGGAACGGAGGATCGCGGTCTGGCGCTCCGCCGGGACCTCCGTCCCCAGCAGCGTGTTCACCCGGCCCGGCCGCAGCCGCACGGCGCGCGCGCCCCGGCTCTGGCCGGTCCGCTCGACGACCCCGGGCCGCACGGTCCCGCCGCCGATCTTCTGCAGGAGGTGCGCGAGCCGGGCGAGGGCCCAGGGCCCGGCGGCCACGTCGGCGCCCCGCTCGAAACGGTGCGAGGCCTCGGTGTGCATCGCCATCGCCCGCGCGCCCCGCCGCACGGCGAGCGGGTCCCACCACGCGGCCTCGAGGGCCACGACCTTCGTCTCGTCCGAGATCTCGCTCGACGCGCCGCCCATGACGCCGGCCAGCGCGAGCGCCGGCTCGCCCCCGCGCCCCGCGATCACGCCGACCCGGGCCGGCAGCTTCCGCATCACGCCGTCGAGCGTCGCGAGCGGCTCGCCCTCGCGCGACCAGCGCACGACGAGCTGATCCCCCGGCACCTTCGCGAGGTCGAACGAGTGGCTGGGCTGCCCCGTCTCGACCATCACGTAGTTCGTCAGGTCGACGACGTTGTTGATCGAGCGGATGCCGACATGCTCGAGGCGGTCGCGGAGCCAGGCCGGCGACGGACCCACCTTCACGTCGAGGACCCGTGCGCAGAAGCGCCCGCAGAGGTCCGGCGCCTCGATCGCCACGTCGAGGGCGGAGGACGCGTCGGGGCCCGTCTCGGCCACCGTCACGTCGACCGCGCGGAGCGGGAGGCCGTAGAGGGCCGCCACCTCGCGCGCGACACCGTAGACGTTCATGCAGTCGACGCGGTTCGTCGTGATGTCGAGCTCGAAGACGGTCTCGTCGCCCTTCCTCTCGATCGCGTCGACCGCGAGCCCGGCCGCGGTCAGGTCCTCCGCGAGCCGCGCGGGCGCAACGGCGACGTCGACGAACTCCTTGAGCCAGCCGAGCGGGACCCTCATCCGATGAACTGCTCCAGGAAGCGCAGGTCGTTCTCGTAGAAGAGGCGGATGTCGTCGATGCCGTGGCGCACCATCGCCACGCGCTCGATGCCCATGCCGAACGCGAAGCCCGTGACCTCCTCCGGATCGTACGCCTTGCGGCCGAGCCGCGCGTTCACCGCCTCGAACACCGCCGGGTTCACCATCCCGGAGCCGAGGATCTCGAGCCAGCCCGTCTGCTTGCAGACACGGCACGGTCCGCCGGGGAGCTGGCCCGAGCCGCCGCAGACGACGCAGCCGAGGTCCGCCTCGACCGACGGCTCCGTGTACGGGAAGTAGGACGCGCGGAAGCGCACCGGGAACTGCGGGCCGAAGAGCTGGTGGAGGAACGCCTCGATCGTGCCCTTGAGGTGCGAGAGGCCGATCCCCCGCCCGACGACGAGGCCCTCGATCTGCTGGAACATCGGCGTGTGGGTCACGTCGCTGTCGCGGCGGAACACCTTGCCCGGGCAGATGATGCGCACCTCCGGCGGGTGCTCGTTCTCCAGCATGTAGTGGATCTGGGCGGAGGACGTGTGCGTCCGGAGGAGGAGCCCGCCGCGGTCGAGGTAGAAGGTGTCCTGCATCGTAGCGGGCCCTGGTGGTCCGGCGGCGCTTGAGCCTCGAAGCAGTGGTAGTCGTCCTCGATCTCCGGGCCGTCGTACACCTCGTGGCCCATCGAGACGAAGATGTCCTCGAGCTGCTCGCGCGCCGCCGTCGGCCGAGTGCCGCCGACCGACGTAGGACGACGGCCGGCCCGGCAGCGTCGTGTCGAGCCGCTCGCGGCGCAGCGCGTCGTCCTGGCGTCCGGGCGTCGAGGCCCGCGGCGAGCGGATCGAGCTTCGCGCCAGGTCGCCGATGAAGACGTTCAGCTCCGGCGGCCCGCCGCTCGGCCTCGCCGAGCCCGCCCAGGCGTCTTCATTGAGCGCGGACTTCGCCGGACTTCTTCGACGAAGCGGTCGCGCAGGGCCCTCGCGGCCGGGTCGGCGACGCCCGAGGCGGCGGCCTCGAACTCGCGGCCCAGGGCCTGCGCCCGGTCCCGCAGCTGCTGGAGGGTGTCGGCCATGGTTCGGTCGTCCCGGAGAGTGAGGGCGCCGGCGGCCTTGCGCGCGGCGCTGCTCGCCGGGCGGCCTTGGCGGACTTTCGACCAGCTTCGCGAAGGCCGCGGCGTCCTTGGCCGCGATCTCGGCGAGCGACTTGCGGTCGAGGGCCACGCCGGCCTGCTTCAGCCCGGCCATGTCGCGTCGCCGCGTTGATCGCGATCCAGAGGCGGCGGAAATTGCGCCTTCTTGCGCTTGCGGCCGGTGTACGCGAAGTTGCCCGCGCGGTCGGTCGCTTCCTTGGCGAACTTGTAGAGCTTGCTGCTTCCCGAGGAAGTAGCCCTTCGCCATCGAGAGGAGCTTCTTGCGCTTGTCGCGGCGCGTGCTCCCCGCTTGACTCTCGGCATGACGGACGTCCCTTCGTCTGGCCGGGCCCCCATCGGCCCGTCCCGTCGCGCTTCCAGGCGGCGACGCCGGCCCGAGGCCGCTCGATACGGCCCTTCTCGCGACGCTTGAAGAGCGCCTCTTCAGGAGGACGCCGGGCAGGCGTCGCGCCCGCCTGCCGCGCTAGGCGAGCAGCATCCTCTTCACCTGCTCGTGGTCCGCGTCCGACACGATGACGCCCTGGCCGAGGGCGCGCTTGCCGGCCCGGGGCCTTCTTCGTCAGGATGTGCCGCTTCATCGCCTTGTGGCGCTTGAACTTTGCGGAGGCGGTGACCTTGAAGCGCTTCACCGCCGCTCTTCGTCTTCAGCTTGAGCTTTGCCTTGGGCTTTCTCATGGTCCTTACTCGGTCTTCTGCGCCGCGGCAGAGCTCGCCGGTCGCGGTGGCGGCCTTCTTCGCCGGCCTGGGCTTGGGCGCCGCCTCGGTCTTCTTCGGCGACAGGATCTGCACCATCGTGTTGCCCTCCTGGCGCGGAGGCTGCTCGACGATGACGATTTCGGGGCCGAGGCGACAGGATCTCCCGATCTCGGAGTGGACGATCTCGCGGCCGCGGAGATCACCACGGACTTGATCTTGTTCCCGTCGGCGAGGAACCGTTCGACGTTCTTGCGCTTGAAGTTGAAGTCGTGCTCGTCGATGCAACCGGCCGGAACTTCACTTCATGATCTGGATGTGGCGCTGGTGCTCGCCTCGGCGTCGCGCTTCGCCTGCTGATAGAAGAACTTGCCCGGAGTTCATGATCCGGCAGACCGGTGGGGTCGCCGTCGCCGCGATCTCGACGGGGTCGAGGCCCTTCTCGGCGAGCATGAGCGCCTGCTGCGGCGGCATGATCCCGAGCTGCGAGCCGTCCTCGTCGATCACCCGGACCTCTTTCGCCCGGATGCGATCCGTTGATGCGGACTGTCTTGTTGTCTATGAGACACCTCCAGCGCCCTGCGGGGTCTCCTCGCGCGAGGCGCGCTCGGCCACCTGGGCGGGCCACGCTCGCCGAACTGATCACCTGGGCCCCGAGGTCGCCGTGCCGGTGCCCGCGCCGACACCGTCCGCGACTCGACCTCCTTGTCGCCCACCACGAACATGTACGGCACCTTCTGCACCTGGGCCTCGCGGATGCGGCTGGCCCAGCTTCTCGTTCCGGTCGTCGACGTGAACCCGCAGGCCCTGCTTGCGCAGCTCACCCTCGACCTCGTGCGCGTACTCGCGGTGCTTCTCGGTGACCGGCACGAGGGTGGCCGGCGCGAGCCACAGCGGGAACTGCCCCGCGTAGTGCTCCTCGAGTATCCCGAAGAACCTCTCCAGGCTCCCCATGAGCGCGCGGTGCACCATCACGGGCCGGTGCACCCTTGCCGTCCTCGGCGATGTACTCCATCCCGAAGCGGTTCGGGTTGTGGAAGTCCACCTGCACCGTCGAGCACTGCCGCGAGCGGTCGATCGAGTCCTTGATCAATTTCAGGTCGATCTTCGGCCCGTAGAACGTGCCCTCGCCCCGAGGTCCACCTGGTACGCGACGCCCTTCTTGTCGAGCGCGGCGCGCAGCGCCCCGTCACGATCCCACTTGCCGCTCGCCCCTTCTCCGGCTTCGTCGAGAGGTAGACGTCGTACCGCTCGAACCCGAAGGTGCGCAGGATCTCGGTGACGGCGCATGGAGAAGTCGCCGAGTACCGAGCAGGTCCATCCGGCAGAAGATGTGCGCGTCGTCCTGCGTGAAGCCCCGCACGCGCATGAGCCCGTGGAGGACTCCCGACCGCTCGAAGCGGTAGACCGTGCCGAAGTCCGCGTAGCGCAGCGGCAGCTCGCGGTAGGGCGCAGGTGGCTGCGGTAGATCTGGATGTGGAACGGGCAGTTCATCGGCTTCAACTGGTACTCGACGCCCTCGATGTCGATGGGCGAGTACATGTTGGCCTTGTAGTACTCGGTGTGACCCGAGGTGTTCCACAGGTCGATCTTCGCGATGTGCGGGGAGTAGACGATGTCGTACCCGCCCGCGAAGTGCTGGCCGCGCCGGAGGTACTCCTCCATCCGGCTGCGGATGAAGCCGCCCTTCGGGTGCCCGGGGATGACCGCCGAGCATCGTCGGAGATCGAGAAGAGGTCGAGGCTCCTTCGAGCTTGCGGTGGTCGCGGCGCTTCGCCTCCTCCAGCTTGTGGAGGTGCGCGTCAGCTCTTCCTTCGTGAAGAACGCGTACCCGTAGATGCGCTGCATCGACGGGTTGCCTTCCTTGCCCTTCCAGTACGCGGCGGCCGGCTCGGCCTTCAGCTTGAAGGCCTTGATGTCCTTCGTCGACGCGAGGTGCAGCCCGAGGCAGAAGTCGATGAAGCCGCCCATCGTGTAGCACTGGACGGTGTCGCCCGCGACCTTCTCAGATGAAGCCGACTTCAGCGTCTGGCCCTTCTGCGCGAAGAGATCGAGGGCCTCGGCCTTCGGGAGGAGCGCCGCTCGATCGGCCGGTTCTGCTTGACGATGTGCGCCATCTTCTTCGATGGCGACGAGGTCCTCGGGCGTGAACGGCTTCGCCACGAGGAAGTAGAAAACCGTCGTCGGTGGGTGGCCCGATGCCGCACTGCGCCTCGGGGAAGAGCTCCGTCACCGCCGCCGCGAGGAGGTGGGCGGACGGATGGCGGTAGATCTCGATCGGGGAATCCGCCGGCTTCGTCTCTCCGGAAGGACCTGTCGCGTCGAGGGGCTCGGGACTCGGCGACGACATCACTGTTGGATCAGCATGACAGGTCGCGGTCTCCTCCGTTCCAGGGCGCCAGCCCTGAGCGGGGCTGGTAGGCGCGGGTGGAATTGAACCACCGACCTCTTCCGTGTCAAGGAAGCGCTCTACCACTGAGCCACGCGCCTTCCGCCCGGAACCATGAAAGTTACCAGGGATACGGGCCCTGTCAACGGAAGGGCCGCACGAGGAAACAGGTCGCGAACCGGCATGGCAAGGGCCTTGTCGAGCCGGATACACTCGGGCGCAGCGGAGGCATCGAGACCCGAAGCGGCGCCGCCTCACGGCGCGTCGCCCTCCTCGACGACCCCGAGAACCACTACCAGGAAGACCTCCTGCGCGACGCCCGCGCCTACGGCGATGCGCCTCGGGCTCGGTCTCCTCGTCCAGTTCGCCCGCGGCTCCTCCTAGGACCCCAAGGTGGAGTCCGTCAACCGGCTCCTCCGCGGCGAGAAGCCCGACGGCCTCCTCATGATGCTCGCGGGCAACCCGCGCGAGGGGCCGTTCGAGCCGGGATCGTCCAGGCCGACGTGCCCGTGGTCGTGCAGCCTGGTGCCGCGCGGCAGAACTCCGCCGCCAGCACCCTGAGCGCTCGTGGCCTCGGTGGCCGACGAGGCCGTCGGCGAAATCCAGGCGCGGCAGGCGCTGCAGCTCACTTCGTCCTGCGTGACCGGCGAGGCCACGAGCCCGGCCGCCGTCGCCCGGCGCGACGGGTTCCTGAAGGGCGTGGGCTCGCCTCGCGGCGCACCAGGTCGACGGCGCTGGTCCGCGGCCGGGGCCGAGGCGCTCTCCAGTGGTTCCGCATGGGAGCCGAGCGCGACGTCGACCTCGTCGTGTGCCACAACGACGCGATGGCGGCCGGCGCCCGCGCGGCCCTCGCCGCCCAGGCGACGGCGAGCGGCCGGCCGCTCTCGCGCGGACCCGGTCCTCGGGTGCGACGGCACCGACCGAGGAAGGCAAGGCGATGGTCGCGCGGGCCGAGATCGCGGCGACGGTGGTCATGCCGCCCGCGCCCGCCGCGCTCGAGGTGCTCGCGCGCCGCTTCGCGAGCGGCGCCGCCGCGACCCGCGTCGAGAAGCATCGAGCCGGAGTCCTTTCCGGCGGTGCGAGGCGCTCGCCGACCAGCCGGCGCCCGCGTCGGCGCGCTCGGGCGGCCGTTGAAAGTGCCGAGCCGCGCGGCCTGGAAGTAATCGCGCGAGACACGATGCCCGCTCCGCGCCGCGGAAGAGAACGCGCCCCGCCGCCGGCCGGGGCGACCGACGTGCTCTCGGCACTGCTCGCCGCCCGGACGATCACCGCCGAGCAGGCGGAGCGGGTGCGCCGGGCCGAGAAGCTCAACGGCCTGACCGACGAGCAGACGGTCCTGCAGCTCGGCCTCGTCAACGACGTGCAGATCGCGCAGGCGCTGCGGCCCAGGCCGGGCCGTACGTCAAGATCAACCCGCTCGACCTCGACCTCGACGTCGTCACGAAGGCGATCGCCGGCCCGTTCGCGAGGCGCCACGGCATGGTGGCCATCGCGAAGACGCAGGAGCGCATCACGGTCGCGGTCCACGACCCGTTCGCGCCGTTCCCCTTCGAGGACGTCAAGCGCGTCACCGGCCTCGAGGTCGACCGCGTCGTCGCGACGCGCTCCGACGTCGAGGCGGTGAACAAGGGTTTCTACGACCTGAAGTCGAGCCTCCAGCACGCGGAGAAGCAGCTCACCGAGAGCCGCATCGCAACCGTCGACCTCGGCAACCAGGAGTTCCTCTCGAAGGCGACCGACCTCGACCCGGCCGCCGCGCCGGTCGTGAAGGCGCTCGACCACATCCTCGCCTACGCGTTCGAGCAGCGCGCCTCCGACATCCACTTCGAGCCGAAGCGCGGCCTCACCCTGGTCCGGCTGCGGATCGACGGCGTGCTCCACGACGTCCACGTGATCCCGAAGATCGTGTACGAGGCGGTCGTCTCGCGCATCAAGCTCCTCTCCGGGGCCAACCTCGCCGAGAAGAGGCGTCCGCAGGACGGCCGCATCAAGCGCGAGCAGGGCGGCAAGGAGATCGAGCTGCGGGTGAGCACGATGCCGACCGCCTTCGGCGAGAAGGCGGTCCTGCGCATCTTCGACCCCGACATCCTCCTGAAGGGGCTCGACCAGCTCGGCCTGTCGCCCCACGACGCGCCGAAGTTCCACGACTTCATCGGGCGCCCGACCGGGATCATCCTCGTCACCGGGCCGACCGGCAGCGGCAAGACGACGACGCTCTACTCCGTCCTCAAGCACCTGTCCCGACCCGAGGTGAACATCGTCACGATCGAGGACCCGGTCGAGATGGTGTTCGAGGACTTCAACCAGGTGCAGGTCCGTCCCCAGATCGACATCACGTTCGCGTCGACCCTGCGCACGGTCCTCCGCCAGGATCCCGACATCGTCATGGTCGGCGAGATCCGCGACGGCGAGACCGCCGACAACGCCGTGCAGGCCGCCCTCACCGGCCACATGGTCCTCTCCACCCTCCACACGAACGACGCCCCCTCGTCGATCACGCGCCTGCTGGACCTCGGGGTCCCCCACTTCCTCATCACCTCGACCCTCATCGGCGTCATCGCGCAGAGGCTGGTGCGCGAGATCTGCCCGCACTGCACGGAGGAGTACGCGCCGACCGAGGACGAGGCCCACGCGCTCAAGATGCCGCACGAGAAGCTCGCGGCCTACCGTTTCCGCCGCGGCCGCGGCTGCCTGCACTGCCGGACGACGGGCTACATGGGCCGGACGGGGATCTACGAGATCCTGCCGATGAGCGAGAAGATCCGCCGGCTCGTGTCGCAGCAGTCCGGCTCCCTCGAGATCTTCCGCGCCGCCCGGGACGAGGGCATGCGGACGCTCCGCGAGGCGGCGATGGAGAAGGTGTTCAAGGGCGTGACGACGACGACCGAGATGGTCAGGGTGACCGGGAAATGACCGACGAGGGCCTGCGCGGGCGCGTCATCCTCGTGACCGGCAGCGGCCGCGGGCTCGGCGCCGCGATCGCGCGCGCCGCCGGCGCCGAGCGGGCTCGTGTCGTCGTGAACTGCCGGCACGACACGCGGTCGGCCGAGGCGGTGGCCGCCGACGTCGCGCGGCTCGGCGGCGAGTCGATCGCCGTGCGCGCCGACGTCTCGGCGTTCGACGAGGCGCGGACGCTCGTCGAGAGCGTCGTGGCCCGGTGGGGGCGGATCGACGTCCTCGTCAACCTCGTCGGCGGCTTCCACTGGAGCGGCCTCGTCGACATGGACCCCGACGACTGGCGCCAGGTGCTGGCCTCGAACCTCGACTCGGTCTTCCACATGTGCCGCCTCACGGTGCCCCACATGCGCGAGAGGCGCTTCGGACGCATCGTGAACTTCGCCGCGGTCGGCTCCGGCGCGACTCAGGGCGAGCCCGAGATGGCCGCGTACTCCGCGGCGAAGGCCGGCGTCATCGCCCTCTCGCGCTCCCTCGCCCTCGAGGAAGCCCGCTGCGGGATCACCGTCAACGTGGTCTCCCCCGGCCTCCTGCGCGACGAGACCGACGACCGCGCCGGCCGGTCGGCCTCGCTCCTCGGCGACCGCGTCCCGGTCGGGCATCCGGGAGCGGCCGAGGACGTCATCCGCGCGGTCCTCTTCTTCGCCTCCCCCGCCGCCGACTTCGTCACCGGCCAGGTGGTCGAGGTCGCCGGCGGCGCGCGCTCGTAGTCGCCGCCTTCGCCGGGCTCCGGCCTTCCCGCGCCGCGGCCCGCGGTCGCGCTCAGTCCTCTTCGCCGAAGACGGTGGCCGTGAACGCCAGCAGCTCGCAGTCCGGACGCCGCCACGCGCCGCCCGGCACGCCCGCCTTCCGGCAGAGGTGGTCGAGGAACGTCTCGCGGTCCCACGCGTGCTCGACGGGGACCTGCGGCAGCAGCACGCCACGGCGCGGGCCACAGCTCAACATCAGGCCGTGGACGCCGACCTCGACGTCCTCCGGCCGGATCGGCCGCATCGGGCCGAGCACCGAGATCTCGACGACGAGCGACGGGAGCTCGGCTTCGGTCACGGGCTCGAAACGGCCGTCCTCGGTCGCGGCGGCCGCCGCCATCTCGGCGACGGTCTCGGCGAGCGAGTCCTCCGAGACCATGCGGCCGATGCAGCCCCGCAGCTCGCCGTCGCGCCGGCGCAGCGTGACGAACGCCCCGCGCGGCTCGGCCAGCACGCCGGCGGCCGCGGGCGGACGGTAGGCACGGCGGGCGAGGCGCGCGACGATCGCGTCGCGCGCGATCGCGAGGAGGGCGTGTCGGTCCGCGGCCGGGACGTCGTCGACCGCGGGGACCGCGGCGCGGGCCGGGGCGATCACGACGCCCTCGCCAGCAGGGCCGCCGACAGGTAGCCGACGACGCGGCTCTTGTCGTGTTCCCCGGCGTCGCCGCTGTCGGCGTAGCGCAGCACCGCGGCGTGGTCCGCGCCGAGGGCCCGGGCCGCGCGCATCACGGCGACGATGGGCCCGCCGCCGCAGGCGACGTTGCGACGGGCCTCGAGCCGCTCCAGCAGAGCACCGTCGTCGGAGCGCGCCACCTGGTCCACGACAATCGCGTCCAGCCGGTTCGCGACGGGCGCGGGCTCGTAGTGCGACAGGTCGCTCGACGCCACGAGGACCACCTCGCGACCGGCGAGGGCTCTAGAAGGGCGCCGGCCAGGGCTTCGATCTCGTTCCGCGACTGCGAGCCCATCAGGATGGGGACGATCCGCAGCGACGGCACGACCCGCTGGAGGAAGGGCATCTGCATCTCGAGCGAGTGTTCGTCGCGGTGGACGCGCTCGTCCGCGAAGACGAGCGCTCCGCCGCCCCAAGGACGGCCGCGGCGACCTCCTCGTCGATAGGCGCTCGCCCGAGCGGCGTCTCCCAGGCGCCGCGCTCGTAGACCGCTGCCCCGTCGAAACCGACATGGTGCGACGGCCCGACGAGCACGACGGTCAGATCGGCCCGCCCGCGGAGCAGCGAGTAGCCGTACGCAGCCACGGGGCCCGAGTAGCGCAGGCCCGCGTGCGGCGAGACGAGAGCGACGAGCCGCCCGGGCGGCGGCGCGATGCCGGCGCCGGCCAGGTAGCCGTCGACCTCGAGACGGATCGCGTCCCTGGTCCCGGGGTACCAGCTGCCGGCCACGGCGGCTCGGCGCAGCAGCGACATGACGGCCCAGCTATACACCCGGTGTCGGCGCCCGACAAGTTCCAGCCGGGCGTCGGGGCGCTCCAAGCCGGACTCGCGACCCCTTCTATCGCACCTGGAAACGGGCAGCGTGCGTCGTCGGGTCGCCCGCCGCCACGAACCGAAGCTCGTAGGTTCCCTGGGCCAGTCCCGACAGGCTCAGGTTGTAGATGTAACCGGCGTTGGGTCCCGAATCCCCCGTATGTCGGAAGTCGGAATCCGGGTTCGCTCGTCCCGCATCCGCGACTGGAGCGGATGTGTCAGCGGAGATCCGGACGAGACCGGTCACGTGCAGACCCACCGTCGCGCTCGAGGCGTTGGCCCCTGCGGCGTCGCACAGACGAAGCCTGACCGGCAGGGTGCTTCCGGACCGATAGGCCCGCTCCGTGTCGTAGTCCGGGCAGATTGCGTATGCGGTCCGGTACGCGACGGTCTCGGTGCGCTCGTTGCCCGAATAGTCTCGCGCGACGACCGAGAAAGCCCGTGTCCCGGGCGACCCCGTGAGTACCGGATCGCCGACGGCCACCGGCGCGAGACAGGACGCGACACCCGACCCCGAATCCGAGCATCCGAACGCCGCCGTAACCGACGCACCGAGGACATATGTCGTCGGCGACGGCGATGCGATCGTAATGACCGGAGCCTTCCGGTCCACCTTGACGGGCCGCACGGGCCCGGCGATCGAGCAGTTCCCCGATCGGTCGCACACGAGTCGAGTGCCGGTCGAAGCCTCTGCCGTCTCTGACTCCGGCGGCACGCTGGTCGTAAGGCTGAAGCTCGCTTCGGCCGGATAGGCGAGCCCCGAGTCCGAGTCCGCGGCGGTGCAGGCGATCGCGACGTCGGCGGCGTGCCAGGACTCGTCGGGGGCCGCACATTCGATGCCGGGCGCGCTCCCGTCGTTCGTGACTCTCGTCAGGAACGCGTCGTTCCATCCCCCGTGGAGCGGCTGCAGCCCACTCGCGATCGGAAAGTCGGCCGACACGGTCTGCCCGGTCGCGTAGAAGGTTGTCGGCGAGACCGCAACCACGTCGAGCACCGCGTCATACTCGCCCCCGCCGAGGTAACTGACGAGCTCCGCTTCTCCGGTCCGGCGAATCCGCGCGACGAAACCGTCCGTGGCGCCTCGATAGCCGTCCTGCACCGGCGCGACTTGCGGCATGTCCGGGGAGCCGCTGGATCCGCCGATCGTGGCGACGCCGCTGGCGTCCACGGTCACCGCACTGCCCTCGTCGTCGCCCGAGCCGCCGAGGTAGGAGGATGTCAGCATCTCCGAGCCCGTGGGGGTGAGCCGCGTCAAGAACGCGTCCAGTCCCCCGCCCCCTGTCGGCTGATGAGCGTTCACCGTCGGGAAGTCGACGGAGTCGGTGACGCCGACGACGCTGATGACGCCCTCCGAGTCGACCGCCACGTCGCGCACCGCGTCCGTGCCGCCCCCGCCCAGGTACGTCGAGAACACGAGGGTCGCCGAGGTATCGCCGACCTTTTCGAGGACCACCTCGCTGACCAGGGGCGGCGAGCCTTGCGCGTCCCAGGCGAGAGCGAGCCGACCTCGGGCTTCGGTGGGCACGAGGAACTGCCGGCTCTCGATCGTCGGGGGCGTCGCGCCGCTGATCTCGAACGTCTCCGAGAACATGTCGCCGACTCTCACCGTGATCCGCCCGACTCCCGCGCCCGGCCCGCCGAGGAGCCCGAGGCGAAGGCGATACAGCGAGCGGTTCGCCTCCGGCCAGATCGAGAAAGTCGGACTGAGCCTCAGTTCCTGTCGGGACTCGATCACGCTCGCCTCCCCTCCCCGGGGGGCCACGCTCGTCCCGCCGGAGGAGTCGCGGACGAGGTCGACACGGCCCGACACCACGCGGAAAGTCGCGAAGTCGACGAAGTCCTCGGCGGGCTGCCCCCCGTTCTCGGCATCGAACGTCTCGGCCATCTCCAGCGTCGGCGACGGCGTCGATGTCACCTTCGCAACGAAGCCGTCCATGGGACCCCGAAGGGCTCCCTGAAGCGCGTCGTGAACGAGGAGATCGGCGGCCGACGTCACACCGCCAACCACGGCGTTGCCGCTGGCATCGAGGGCGACGCTGTCGCTGCGGCCGGACGCCGTTCCGCCGAGTCCGGTGGAGTAGAGGAGAACGCTACCGGACGAGTGGATCTTCGCGACGAAAGGGCCCGTCCAAGTCGGCCCATTGAACGTGGGCACGGTGCCCGGCTGGCCTACGCCCACGATGAACACGTTCCGGCTCTCGTCGACCGCGATGTCCGTGACGCGGCCGACCCCGAAGAAGCTCGAGTAGAGCAGCTCAGAGCCGTTCGCGTCGAGCTTGGCGAAGAAGCCAGCCTGCATCCCGAGCGTCGAGCTGAGGGCATTCACGAGGGGGAATCCCTCGGAGAGAGTGTGCCCCGCGACATAGACGCAGTCCGCGTCGTCGACGGCGATGCCCTCGCCCACATCCAGGCGGTTGCCGCCCAGGTAGGTCGCGAACACGACCTCGTCGCCCGACGGGGTGAGCTTGACGACGAACGCGTCGGAATCCGATCCGGTCATGTCATTCCTGACGACGCCGGGTGTGGTCGGGAAGTCGGGAGATTGTGTGGATCCAACCAGATAGACGTACCCGGCCGAGTCGGTCGCGATCTTCGAGCCGAAGTCCTGGCCGGCACCGCCGAGAAAGGACGAGTACTCGATGATGGGATCGACGACGAGAGCCCGACCTGGGTCGTGGCCCTCGACGACCACTCCGAAAGTGCGCTCGTCGACGAGCCGGTACGAAACATCCACCCGCTCGCGGCGGTGGTTCGCGACCTGGAACGCACGCGGTCTCGGGAGACGCACTGCGCTGCTGGCCAGAGTGACCACGAGGTCGCCCCGCTCGTCGACGCGCAGGCCTCGTGCACCTTCGACCACGAACGCTACGAGGCGCGGATCCGCGTTCGGATGCATCTCCAGGTCGAACTCGACGTTCCGCCCCGCGGCGTAGACGATTGCGTCTATCCCAGCGAAGAGGTCGTCGCGCCGCACGCTGCCGAAGGTCGGAACACCCCGGCGCCACGTCCCGGACTCTCGGCCTCGGAGGTAGTTCACCGTCCCCCTGAGCGGGTGCTCGCCGACCCACTCTCCGGTGCGCTCAGCGTCGCGCGGCCGGAGGATCACAGCCTCTGGGCGTCCTCCACCTCCGTGTCCGTTCAGGACGAGCGCGGAGTCCGTGAGGAACAGGTCGTACTCGGGGCCGCGGGAGAGGAAACGCACCGCCCCATCGGTCTGGCCCTGGTTGATCTCGAAGACGCGAGGGGGGCTGGCCAGCCGGATAGGCCGCTCGCCCGGCGCGGCCGCACTGCTCCAGGCGATCGCCCAGACGCATGCCGCGACGTACAGCGACGACGACATCGACCTCAGACGCCCCATGAACTCCTCCGCTCGACTCGACCCGTCGTCCGGCCGAGTCCTTGCGCGCCGCCCGCCCTCCTGCCCCAGGATCTCCGGTGCAGTCGCTGCAGCCGAGATCCCGAGAATCAGGGTGCCGACGGGCTCTTGTGCAGGACGATGTTGCCGGCTGTGACTGCCGTCGTCGGATCGGACGACTCTGCGTCCGCGATCTGGTTGTCGTAGACGAGCCCGCCGCCGTCGCTCCAGATCCGGATCCGGAACCTGTCGACACCCTGGCCTCCGCTCACGTCGCCGTCTATCGCCGACAGGAAGAACCGGAAGCCGCCGACACCGTTGACGGCTCCCTGACCTCGATACTGCGCCTTCGCCCCGCTGACGACGAGCCACTCGTAGACCGTACTGCTGAATGAGAAGCCAGCCGCCTTGAACTTGAACTCCGTGCTGCCGGTGGGAACGCTCGCCCCTTTCGCGTACTTCGAGGTGAAGGCGAACTGGGCCCGACCGCCCAGGGTCGGATCCGACGGGTAGGCGCCGGGCGGCGAGTCGATCCAGCCGTGTCCGGCGACGTAGCCGGCGTTCGGGTCGTAGATCGCGACGAGCGTGCACGTGTCACCGCCCAGGTTTCCCGCCGCATCCCCTCCGCGCACGCAGATCTCCCTGACTCCCGCGGCGGGGAACGGACCGACGCTCGCCGTCACGGTTTCGATGGCGGAATCGAAAGCCCCGTCGGCCACGGCCATCTGGACCCAGGCCCCGCCGTCGATCCGGTACTGTCCGGTGACGACCCGCGAGGCTCCCGTGGCCGAGTCGTCGATCCTCGCCGTGAGGGTGAGCGCCGAGACGCCCGCGGCGACCGGGTTCGGGGTCGCGACGAGGTTGGAGACCTCCGGCGGCACCGCGTCGACCGGAAGCGGCAGCACGGTGATCGTCGTCGTCGCGACCACGCTCGCGTAGTTCGTTGCGTCGGCCGGCTCGAAGGTGGCCGTGAGGAGTTGACCGACTCCCACGCCGAGGACCGTACCGGCGGGAGGCGAGTACACGAAGGCACCCGGCACCGACGCGGTTGCGTTCAGCTGAACCGCCCCGAGAGGAGTGCCGACCAGGATGGGAGCGGGGTTGGTCCACTCGACACGGGGAACGCCCTTCGACACCTGGTACGAGACGGTGGCGGTCGCGTTGTTCCCTGCGCCGTCGGCGGCCGAGACCGCGAAGAGGTACGCGCCGGCTGTCCCCGTCGGGACGGGCGCGCCGTTCGCGACGGTGCCGGAGCAGGACGCCACGCCCGACACGGCGTCGGCGCACGCGTACTGGGCGACGACAGGCTGGCCGAGCTCGTAGACGCCCGCCACGGGCGAAGAGATCGTTATCGTGGGTGCGCCGTCGTCCCGGACGGTGATCCGGACCGTCGCCGTGTCTTGCCCGCAGCTGGCGTCGCTCACCGTCAGGGTGAAGGCGTGAACCCCCAGGGGCAGGTTCAGGCTCACGACCGCAGAGTTGCCGACCACCTGGGACGCCTCATCCCGCCATTCGAACGTCAGCGCATCACCGTCAGGGTCGGAGGACGAGGAGCCGTCGAGGGTCACGGTCGTCCCGTCGCCCGCCGTCGCCTCGACGACCCTGTCCGGGCCCGGATTCGCGACCGGAGGCCCGCCGTGGACGGCGAACGTCGCGTTGATCGTCTGATCCACTGCCACGCTCGTGAACGTGTACGTCGGCAGGGGCCCGAGCGATGAACCGTTGACGACGACGTTCTCCACCGCGTAGCACTGGTCCGGCACGATCGAGAAGGTGACGTCGCTGCCGCGTGTGACGGGAACCTCTCCGCTCGGCGTGATCGAGCCGCCGGGCCCACCGGTCGCCTCGATAGTGATGACCGCGGACGGAGGCGCGAGTTTCTGGGTCAGGAAGTCGTCGGAGGAGGAGAGGACCTGATAGCCCGTCGCGATGACGTTTCCGTGGTCGTCCAAGGCCAGGTCCTGGAACGCCGATCGGATGCCGGCCACGTCATGGCGCCACAAGGGCACCCCGTCGGTGCCGGCCTTGATCACCCAGGCCTGATAGGTGCTCGCGTAGTACCCGGCGAAGTACAGCTCGTCGGTGCCCCGTTCGACTGCGACAGCGTAGCCGGCGTCGGAGACGGTCGAGCCGAGGGTGGACGTCCAGACCCTTGCCCCCGCGGGCGTGTACTTGAAGGCCAGCGCGAGCCGTGACGGACTCCAGCCCACGGCGACGACGTTGTCTCCCGAGTCGACGGCCACGCCGTAGCCGAGGCTGCTGCGCCCCGTCGATGCCGTCGAAGGCTCGTAGACGGTCCAAAGCCACGCCCCCGTCGCACCGGACATCTTGGCGGTCGCGAAGTAGTAGTTCGGGCCGTTGTTCAGATAGATGGCGCCCGTCAGCAGGAGATCGCCGTGGGAGTCGACGGCCATCCTGAGGACGCTCATGTACTGTCCCCAGGCTCCGACCCACGTGTCGCGGTCCCAGACGACGTTGCCGGCCGCGTCGTACTTCGTGACCTCGATCTCGCCGGAAGCGAAGACGTTGTCGGCCCCGTCGATGGCGAGGTGGGCCGCGTAGTAGGAAGGCGACAGGGTGTTGTGCGTGCGAGCCCAGAGGAGGTTCCCTGCCGCGTCGTACTTGATCACAGTGCGGTTGCGGTTCCACTGCCCGGCGGTCGGGCCGTCGACGACGCCCGACACGAGGACGCTGTCGCTGGAGTCGATCGCGACGTCGCGGGCCCGCTCCGCGTTCCCCGTGTCGTAGGTTCGCGACCACAGGACGTTGCCGGTCGGACCGTACTTGACGGTGAAGAAGTCCGACGTCGTAGACGAACCGAGTTCGCCCGCCACGACGGCGTTCCGACGGGAGTCCACCGCTACCGCCCAGCCACGGTCCGGGAGCGCCCCGCCGGCGTTGCGCGACCAGACGAGGTCGACCGGCGACGCGGCGACGGGCAGATCGGACAGTACGAGCAGAGCGGTCAGAGCCAGAGCCTTCGACTGCATTGCACCCCTCCGGTTGGACTGCGGCCACGCTTCGGCCCGATGAGAGTGACGGCGAACGGCCACCACGGCGGCGCGTCGAGCCCAGAGAGTCCAACGCCCAGCGGCATGCGACAAGCGCCACGACGCGCCGTTTCGCGCGGCACACTGCACGTCGCCATTTGTCGCACGCCAATTGCCTTGGCGTGGGCCATCTGACATGCTCCGGCGCCGAGATGGCCGACGACAACGCGCCGAGCGCCAGCGAACACGACGAGCCGGGCACCGATCGGCTGGACTCCTGGAAGGAGATCTCGGCCTACCTCGGTCGCGGCGTGCGAACCATTCAGCGGTGGGAGAAGCACGAAGGCCTCCCGATCCACCGCCACGTGCATGCCGCCAAGGGCTCGGTGTACGCGCTCCGCTCCGAGCTGGAGGCCTGGCGGACGACCCGCTCGGACGTCGTCAGTGAGCCGCGCGAGGCGGACAAGAGCGACATCGAGCGTCCGGCCGGCGCGCCCGTGCCGGCGCGCCGACGCTCGGTCGTCGTCGCTCTCGCAATTCTCCTGACGGTCGGCGGGCTGACGATCGTGGCCCTGAAGGCCGGTCAGGGCGCGGCCGTCCCGGCGCGCCGCGAAGCTCCGGTGGTCCGCCCGCTCGCGGTGGACGAGGAAGGCGAATTCCACCCGAGCCTCTCCCCGGACGGCAGCGACGTGGTCTACCACGGCTGGTCGTCAGCCCACCGCGGCCCTCGATGATCCGACTCGACCGCCGGCGGCCCCGCCCGGCCCCTGACGACCGCTTGCGGCCGGCAGTTCGACGGCTTCCCGCCGTGGTCCCCCGCGGGGCGACGCGATCGCGTTCCTCCGCCAGAACGCCTGGCACGCCGCGCGGCGCGAACTCCGCTCGATCGTTTCGCCGCGAGACGGGCCGGAGCGTCGGCTCACGGACGCCGGCCGGGATCGGCCTCGCCTGGACGCCGGACGGCCGGTCGCTGGCCTTCGTCGACGCCGACTCGGCCGGCGAGCCTCACGCGATCTTCGTGCTGTCGCGTCGCAGACCGGCCAGCGGCGGCGCCTGACGCAGCCCGGCGCTCGGGACCTTCGGCGACCTCTACTGCGCCTTCTCTCCCGACGGCCAGCCACGCTGGCGTTCTCGCGCTGGCCCACGACGGTCACCGGAGACGTCTGGGTCATGCCCGCCGCAGGCGGCGAGGCGCGACCAGCTGACCCGAGCGGAGCCTGATGGTCCAGGAGGGCCTCGACTGGACGCCGGACGGCAGGTCCGATCGTCTTCGCGTCCCGGAGGGGCGGCCAGCTCGGCCTGTGGGAGGTCCGAGTCGACCCCGGACGGAACGGAGCGCCGGTCCCGGCTCAAGTGCCGGCCCCGGCCCGGGCGCCCGCAGTACCCCTCCTTCTCGCGACCGCGGACCGCGATGGAAGCGCGAAGCTCGCCTCGAGGCAGGTCGTGCGCGACGTGAACATCTGGCGCTGGCGCGCCGCGTCAGCCGGCGCCGGGGCCTTCGCTCGGTGGTCGCGTCGACCTTCTACGACGACGGCCCAGTCCTTCTCGCGACGGACGGCGAATCCTCTTCACGTCCAATCGAACCGGCCACAACGAGGTGTGGACGGCGAACGCCGACGGGACCGAACCCGACGCGCCTGACCCACAGGGATGGACCGCTCGTCACCGACGCCTCGCTACTCTCCGATGGTCGCCGCATCGCGTTCGTTTCGGCGGTCGGCGAGAATCGGGACGTCTTCGTCGCCGCCGCGGACGGCTCCGACTCGACGTCGTCGACCTCCGAGCCTTCGGTGGAAGGCGGGCCGAGCTGGTCGCGCGACGGCCGCTGGATCTACTTCCGCTCCAATCGAGGGAGGCGTGCCGCGCAGATCTGGAAGGCGCCGGCCGCGGGCGGCGCGGCGGTGCGCGTCACGCGCGGCGAGGGGTGGCAGGCGTTCGAGGCCCCGGGCGGCCAGCGGGTCTACTTCGTCCGCAGCCGCGGACCCGGCGTCTGGTCAGTCCCGCTCGCCGGGGGCGCCGAGACGCTCGTCGGTCCCGGACGTCAGGGAGGGATGGTGGGCGGTCGCGGACTCCGGGCATCTTCTACCTGATGCGGCCGACGTCGCCTGGACGCCTCATCGCCCGCTTCGACTTCACGGTCGCGGACGACGTGCGATCTGGCCACGCTGCCCGGCAACAAGGAAGTCCACGGCGGCTTCGACGTCTCCCCCGACGGCCGGATCCGTGCTCTGGACCCAGATCGACACGAAGAGCAACGACATCATGCTGATCGACCCCTGGGTCGACTGACGCTTCAGCGGTAGATCCGGTAGTCGATCTCCGGGAAGACGTTGTCGCGCGACTCGAACCCCGCGAGGATCGGCTCCTCGAGCATCGTCTGGTGCGTGAGGGCGCGGTAGAGGTAGTCGAAGCGCGCGATGTGGTCGCGCGTCCGCTTCTTCGCGTACTCCACCGTCGTGTTCGTCTTCATGATGAACGCCCAGTCCGACGACTGCGCGAGGAGCAGCTCCCGCGCGGCCTGGTTGAGGGCGCGCCACTCGAGCTCGCTCGTGATCTCGTAACGGCGCGCGAGCTCGACCATGCGCTCGGCCGCCATGTCGAGGTGCGGGTAGATCCAGTCGTTCGACGCGTTCAGCCAGACCTCCGCGTAGCCCGAGGCGCCCCACGTGCACATCGGCGGCTGACAGACCTCGAGGTCCGGGAAGCGCTCGAGGTACTCCGACGGCGTCGTCGGCTTCACGACGTCCTGGTCGAAGTGCATCTTGCGGAAGAGGTAGTCGAGGAACTGCGGCCCCTCGAACCACCAGTGGCCGAAGAGCTCGGCGTCGTAGGGGCTCACGACGATCGGCGGGCGGCCGTTCGTCCCGGCGAGGTGCTCGACCTGCCTGATGCGATTCCCCAGGAAGTTGCCGGCGTGACTCGCCGCCTTCTCCATCGCCCACGCGCGCACGTAGGGCTGCTTCGCGCCGAGGTCGGTCCCGCGGCCGGTGACGCGGTAGTACTTGATGCCGAGGTTCTTGCGCTGCCCGTCGGGCAGGAAGTCCTCGAGGTAGTCGATCGGCAGCTCCCAGCCGACGTCCTTGTAGAACTCCCGGTAGTCGAAGTCGCCCGGGTACCCGGACTCCGCGCTCCAGACCTGGCGCGAGGACTCCATGTCGCGGGCGAAGAACACGACGCCGCCCGGCGACACGATCGGCGCGTGGACGCCGTAGCTGGGCCGCGGGTGGGCGTCGGTCAGGCCGTGCGACTCGACGAACGAGAAGCGGATCCCGGCCTCGCGGAGGAACACCTCGTGGCCGGGCAGGTACCCGCACTCCGGCAGCCAGATCCCCGCCGCGTCGCGGTCGAAGTGCTTGCGGTAGTGCTGCTGCGCGACGTGGACCTGCGCCCGCACCGCCTGCGGCACCGGGTCCATGAGCGGGAAGAAGCCGTGGGTCGCGCCGCACGTGATGATCTCGAGCTTCCCGGCGTCCCGGTGCTTGCGGAAGGCCGAGACGAGGTTCGAGCCGTAGACGTCGCGGAACACGCGCCGCACGTCCGACAGCTCGTGCACGTAGAACCACGCCAGGTCGTGGAGGTGGCGGTCGTAGGTCTTCGTGCGCTCCACCTCGCGCCGCGCGAGCTCGACGAGCGAGTCGATGTGGCGGTTGTAGCGCTCGATCAGGAGCCCGTCCGTCATCATCGACACGAGGGGCGGCGTGAGCGTCATCGTCAGCCGGTACTCGACGCCGTCGTTCAGCAGGCCGTCGAGGACGCGGACGATCGGGACGTAGGTCTCGGTGAGGGCCTCGAAGAACCAGTCCTCTTCGAGGAAGGACGGGTACTCGGGGTGCCGGACGTAGGGGAGGTGGGCGTGAAGGACCGGACACCAGTACCCGGTGGGCATGGCTAGCGCCTGAACGTGTCGCTCGCCCCGGGGAAGGCGTCGCTCGCCCCCCCGGGACGAAGCGTGTCGCTCGCCCCGCCCTTCCCCGGCTGTCCGGCCCGGCCGGAGACGCTCGCCGGCGTCTCGGCCCCCTCGACGGCCCCGGGCGCCCACGGCTCGCGGGCGACGCCGGTGCGCTTTTCCTCGTCGCTCGCGGCGACCGCCTCGGAGAGCGGCAGCTCCCGCGCGTCGGGATACGACATGCGACGCCGCGCGCTCTCGGGCGAGGGCCCGACCCGCGGCGTCACCACGGTGTTGCTCTCGGCCAGCCGGCGGAACTCGCCGGAGGGCAGGGTCACGCCGAGCTCGGCCCGGTAGGTGCGGCGCGACGCGTCGGTGCGCACGTACCACCAGCGCGCCCCCGCCGGCAGGAGGATGTCGGTCGACCCTCCGCTCACCGGGTCGACGACGCGGAGCGTGAGCCGCGACAGGGCGAGGGCGCGCTCGCCGATCTGCCGCGCGAGGTCCTTCATCACCGACGGGCTCACGTCCCAGTAGGCGAAGATCCACTCCGGGTCGCGCACCAGCAGGCGGATCCGGTTGATCCCGTACGTCTCCGGGAAGATGAAGCGCTCCTCCTCGAAGACGCGCTTCGGCATCTCGCGCGGCAGGAACTTCGCGGCGCGGATCTGGTCTTCCTCGGTGAGGCCCGGGACCGCGTGGGGAGCGTCGGGCGGCTCGAGGCCCACGCGCTTCGGCGCGACGCGGCCCTTCGCCTTCTTCGGAGCGGCGGCCGGCGCCGCGGCGGCCTTCGGGGTCGGCCGGCGGGCGGGGGCCTTGGCGGGCGGGGCCGCTTTGGCGGCGAGAGGCGCCTTCGCGGCCGGAGCGGCCTTTGCGGCCGGGGCCGCCTTCGCGCCGGGCGCGGCCTTCCGCGCGGCCGCGGTCGCCGGGGCCTTGGCCGGCTTCCGGGCCGGGACGGCGGTCTTCGGCGCGGGCTTCCGTGCGGCCAGCTTCTTCGGCGCCGTCGGGGCCGGCTTCGCGGCCGCCTTCGCGGGCCTGCGGGTCGCGGGGGCCGCGGCCTTCGAGCCGCTCCCGGCGGCGGCCTTCCTGGCCGCCGCGGCCTTCGCCCCCGCCTTCGCGGCCCCGGACGCCGCCCGCGACACGGGCTTCTCGGCGCTCGGCTTCGCCCCTGCGCTCTTCTTGCTGCTGGCCATAGGCGGCCAGTATAGGAGTCGCTTCCGGCCGCGGCAAGCATGCGGCCGGCACCGCCCGCGCGCGCTACTCGCGCCCCGGCCGGCGCGCTTCCCCTCGCTCGCGCGCCCGGCTCATCAGGTCGCGCAGGCGCAGCTCGACCTCGAGCTCGAGGACCCGGAACTTCGCCTGCTGCAGCGGCGAGAGCACGCGGTCGAGCTCGGCGGCGTCGACGCGCGTCCGGTCGACGCCGGCCGTCTCGAGGTGCTTCAGCTCCTCGAGCGACTTCAGCACGTCGGCCTCGCCCGCGGCGCCCGAGGCGAGCTGGCGTCGCAGCTGGCGGATGAGGTGCATGCGGCCGACCACGTACTCGCGGCGGCTCTTCTGCAGCTTCTGGACGAGGGGGAGCACCCGGACGTACTCGGCGTCGGTCAGCCCGAGGCTCGGCTGCAGGTTGCTCATCACGTAGGCATCGACGACGCGCAGCGCCTCCTGGCGGGCCTCGCGGCGGCTCTGGTCCCCGGCCGGAGCCGGGGCCTGGGCTGCGGCGGACGCGGCCGCGAGCGCGGCGGCGCACAGAAACGGCGCGACTCGACGGGTCACAGTCCCTCTCCCTTCAGCTGTCGCGCGGGCGCGAGAGCCGCGGCCAGCGCGGCCTGCTCGTCCTCGCTGAGCCCGGCGACGTACGCCTCCGGCCCGGCGCCCTCGTCCAGGCCCGAGCCGGTGGTGGTCGCCACGAGGCCCTCGAGCACCGGCATCGCCTCGTCCTCGTCGAGCGGCGGCAGCGCGGACCACGACGGCAGCGCCGCCACCGCGGCCGGGCTCGCGTCGGGACCGGGCGACCGCGCGGGGACGCGCACGAGAACGACGGCGACGAGCGCGGCCGCGGCCGCGAGCGGCGCGAGCCACGCGACCCACGGACGGCGCGGCGGCTCTTCATCGATCCGGCGGCTCACGTTGCGCCGCAGTGCTTCCCAGTAGAGCGGGGACGGCTCGGGCACCTCGTCGCGGCGCGCGAGGGCGAGTCCGGCCTCGGCTTCCGCCAGTCGCCCGGCGCACGCGGCGCACGAGCGCAGGTGCTCGAGCGCGTCGCCGCCTGCGGTCCCGAGAAGGGCGTCGGCGAGCGTCTCGTCCGTCAGGTGGTGGCTCATCGTCCCGGCTCCCCGCCGAGCAGCCGCTTGAGGTTGCCCAGCGCGTGGAAGAGGTTCGACTTCACGGTGCCGACGCTCGAGCCGAGGACGTTCGCGACTTCCTCGTGCGAGAGGTCGTGGTAGACCTTCAGGACCAGCGTGGCCCTCTGCTTCTCCGGCAGGCGGGCGATCGCCCCGCGCACGCTCCGCGCGACGTCCTCGTCCAGGGCCCGCGCCTCGGCGCCCCGCGACGGGTCCGGCAGGGCCTCGGGCAGGTCCTGCGTCGGCACGCGCTTCAGCGCACGGTGGTTGAGGCAGGCGTTCACGGCGATCCGGTAGAGCCAGGTGGAGAAGGCGCTGTCGCCGCGGAAGCGGCCGATCGAGCGCCAGGCGCGGAGGAAGACCTCCTGGGCGAGGTCGTTCGCGTCCTCGTGCTGCCCCAGGTAGCGGTAGCAGAGCCGGTACACCTCGCGCTGGTAACGCTGCACGAGACGGTCGAAGGCCTCGCGGTCGCCGCGCTGGCAGGCCGCGACGGTCTCGCGCTCGGCCGCCCGCTCGGCGACGCGCGCGGCGAGCCGCGCGTCCTCCGGCGCCGCCGCGTCTTTTCCTGGGGCGATCCCGGGCCAGACGAGAGCCGGGCTCGTCACCTTGCGCTCCTCCGGGCCCCCGGCCTCGCCAGCGTCACTCATGCCCCTCCACGCACTTTAGACCTGTCCCGGGCCTCCGGGTTGCACGGTCAGCCGGAGCGCCCGCACGAGGAGGGGGCCGCCCCCGCGGAGCCGGACGTTCCAGGCCCGCGGCCCCGGAGGCAGCTCGAACTCGGCCGCGAGGCGGCCAGCCCCGGGAGCGAGGGCGACGGGGCGCCACGGCGCCCCCGGCCGGTCCGCCGCCAGCTCGACGAACGGTCGGGGCCCTCCGCCGGACAGGTCCTCGGCCTCGATCGTCAGGCGATACCGACCGGGCGGAAGGGGCAAGCGGCGCCCGAGGAGCACGCCTTCCGGCCTCCGGTGGGGCTCGTAGAGAGGCCCCCAGCCGAGCCCGGCCGTCGTCCAGCGGGCGTCGGCGGCCGCCGCCCCGGCCCAGCCCGGAACGGCCAGCGCGGGCCGGCCGACGAGGCGCGTGGCGTCGCGGTCGTCGGCGCGTTCGCGCGAGACGAACGATGCCACCTCGGCGGCGGCGAGCAGCCCGGCGCAGGCGCCCGCGACGCGCCAGGCGGTCGGCCGGCGCGCGCGCCACGGGACGGCGGCGAGCAAGGCCACGGCCCAGACCGCGGCCAGACCGCGCCGCCCGGGCTCTTCGAGCACGAAACCCGGGAGCAGGCCGGTCCACTCGCGCGCGCCCGACAACTGCCGGAAGAACGGCGCCGTGCCGTCGCGGTCGCGATGCACGAGCGCCGGGTCGAGGGCGCCGCCGAGCCCGGCCCACAGGCTCCATCCGGCGAGGAGCGCCGAGCCGGCCGTGAGTCCCCGGCGGTGCGCGGCGAGCGCCGCGGCCACGGCCAGGGCGGGCACGATCGGCACGAGGAAGCGCCCGGGCGGGTTGAAGCCGCCGCGCCACATCGGCCACGAGCCCGCGACCGCCACGACCGACGCGACCGCGGCGAGGGCGGCGATCCCCTGCCGCCGGTCGCGCCGCAGCAGGAAGGCGAGCCCCGGGAGGGCCAGCACGAGAACGGGCGCGTAGACGAGGAGTCCGAACTCCTGGTCGAGGAAGAGGCCGGGCAGGGCCTCGGGGGCCGTCGCGAGCGCGATCTCCGGGCGCCGGCCGTAGACGCGGCGCGGGTCGAAGAAGCCATAGAGCGCGTGGTGCCACGCCGCGAGCGCGACGGCCGAGGCGAGGACGGGCGCTCCGACGAGGATCGCCGTGCGGAGCGGGCGGTGGCGCCACAGCGCGTGCGCGACCACGATCGCCGCGAGCGGCGCGTAGCGCACGTTCAGCCAGGGCAGCGCCGCGGCCGCGGCCCCGATCGCGAGGGCCGCCGAGCGGGACAGCCTCTCGGTCCGCGCCTTTCGCAGGCCGAACGAGACGGCCAGGGCGGCGGGCACCTCGGTGAACACCAGCCCCGCGTAGTGCACGAGCGGCGGGGACAGGGCGAACATCAGGCCTGCGGCCGTCGAGAACCCGTCGCGGCCCGTGAGGTCGAGGATCCAGCGACGGACCTGGTCGACGACGAGAGCGGCGACGAGGGCCATGAAGACCGTGACGCCCGCGTATCCCCCGAGCGCCCACGCCGGCAGGACGAGCAGCGAGAGCCCGACGGCGTGGAGCGAGTAGATCTCGCCGCGGGCTCCGCGCACGCGGTAGTGCGGCTCGAGGGGCGCGTCGTGGAAGACGGCGTAGCGCCCCTGCGCGTAGTCCGCCTCGAGCGAGACGTCGCCGTCGCGGAGGAGGCTCTCCGCGACCATCAGGTAGTGCGGCTCGTCTCCCTCCGGCCCGACGCGCACGTGGGCGCGGGCGGCGGCGGCGACGAGGAGCGCGAAGACGAGCGGGAGGAAGGCCCACCGCGGCAGGCGCCACTTCACGGCGGAGGCGCACAGGAGCGCCCCGCCGAGGGCCAGCGCCAGGAGCGGCGGCCCCGAGACGGCCCGGGCCGCCGCGAGCGGCGCTCCGGCCAGCACGAGGCCCAGGGGCAGCAGCAGACCGGCCGCGGCTCCGCACGCTCCCGCCCGGCGAGCGAAGAACGCCAGGGCCCCGACGGCCCCCGCCAGAGCGACGGCCGTCGCCGCGCCGGGCCAGCCCTGCCACGCGCCTCCCGGGAAGGCCGCCGCGCCGCCCGCCCCGGCCACGGCACAGGCGGCGAGCGCCACGGGCCCGGCGACGGCGGTGACGCGGGCGGCGGCCGTCTGCTCGGTGCCCTCCATGGCGGAGCGTCGATTCTACGGCTTGCCCGGGTCCCGGCCGCGAGGCATAGTGGGGAGACCCCCGCGGGAGGCGCTCATGTCCGCTGCCCCGATCCGGATCCCGGCCCTGGCGCTCGCCGCCGTCGCGGCACTCGCCGCCGCCTCGCCCGCCGACGAGGTCGTACTGAAGACCGGCGGCCGGATCACGGGCGTGATCGTCGAGCAGACGCCCGAGCGCGTCGTCATCGAAGCGAG
>JAXLRD010000025.1:0-102455 GCA_046331285.1 Vicinamibacteria bacterium | reverse complement strand
TGACTTTCACGATCGACACCGCCGCGGCGCGTCACCCCATCTCCCCTTACGTCTACGGCGCGAACCAGGTCGCCTGGAGCGGGCGCTCGCGCGGACTGAAGCTGGCGCGCCTGGGCGGCAACCGCTGGACCGCCTACAACTGGGAGACGAACGCCTCGAACGCCGGCGCCGACTACCAGAACCAGAACGACAACTTCCTCGGCGGCGGCGAGGTCCCGGGAGAAGCCGTGCGGCCGTACGTCGCCGCGGCCCATGCCGCCGGCGCGTCGATGATCGTCACGGTGCCGATCGCCGGCTACGTGTCGGCCGACAAGAGCCCGGGCGGCGACGTGAACCGGACGCCCGATTACCTCGCCGCGCGCTTCCTCGAGTCGCGGCCGGCGAAGGGGCGGGGGCTCGCCTACCCGCCCGACACGGGCGACGGGGTCGTCTACCAGGACGAGTTCGTGGCCTGGCTGGAGTCGACCTTCGGCTACGCGCGCGTCGACGCCACGCGGACGATCTTCTACTCGCTCGACAACGAGCCGGACCTGTGGGCCTCCACTCACGCGCGCATCCGCCCCACCGGCAAGGTGACGTTCGCCGAGATGGCCGACCGCACGATCGCCTTCGCCTCGGCGATCAAGGCGGTCGCCCCCGGCGCTCTCGTCTTCGGCCCGGTGAGCTACGGGTGGCAGGGCTTCGTCGCGCTGCAGGACGCTCCCGACCGGAACGGCCGCGACTTCCTCGACTTCTACCTCGACTCGATGCGCGACGCGGAGGGCCGCTCGCGACGCCGTCTCGTGGACGTGCTCGACCTGCACTGGTATCCGGAGGCGAAGGGCGGGAGCACCCGCATCACCGGCAGCGAGAGCTCGGCCGAGGTCGCCGCGGCCCGCGTGCAGGCGCCGCGGTCGCTGTGGGACCCGACCTACTCCGAGAACAGCTGGATCTCGATCGACGCGCGCGTGGGAGCCATCCGCCTGCTGCCGCGGATGCGCGAGAAGATCGCCGCCCACTACCCCGGCACCCGGCTCGCGATCACCGAGTACAACTACGGCGGCGGCGGCCACGTCTCGGGCGCGATCGCGCAGGCCGACGCGCTCGGAATCTTCGGCCGCGAGGACCTCTTCGCGGCGGCGCTGTGGGACCTCGGCGGGAGCGCCAGCTTCATCGACGGCGCCTTCGCCGCCTACTGCAACTACGACGGCGCCGGCGCGCGCTTCGGCGACACCTCGGTCGGCGCCGCCACGTCCAACCAGGAGACGACCTCGGTCTACGCCAGCGTCGACGCCGGCCGAGACGACCGCGTCGTCCTCGTGGCGGTCAACAAGTCGACCGGGAAGACGACCGCCGACATCGTCCTCACCCATCCCGTCTCGCTGACCCGCGGCCAGGCCTTCCAGATCACGGCCAGCAGCCCGACGCCGGTCGCAGGCCCCGCGCTCCCGGCCGGCGCCCGCAACTCGTTCCGCCTCGAGATGCCCGCCTCGAGCGTGACCACGGTGGTGCTGACGCCGTAGCCCGCCGCGGACAGACGAAACACCCGCGCTGCGGACGCTTCTGGATCGAACCCGCATCGGGCGCCGTCCTGCGGAGCGAGATCGAGTTCGCGGCCCGCGGTCGCGTGGCGACGGAGTAGCCGTGGCGCCAGCGCGGGATCTTCGGCGCGACGATCTCGATCGAGGACCACGACCTCTCGCTCAGCTGCCGCTCCCGGGCCTTGTCCTGCGCCCGCAGGAGCGGGACCCGCCCGGCGTTGTAGGACCCGAAGATGAAGCGGACGCGGGGTTCTTCGTGTCCGCGGCGCCCCCGCTTCGTTGACCCTCGTCGCCGGGTGCGCATAGAGTCCGGGCGCAGAGATAGGGGGGCGTCGATGGCCAGCGAGGAACTGCCGCGCCGGACGCGCGTCGTGATCGTCGGAGGCGGGGTGATCGGCTGCTCGGTGGCGTATCACCTGGCCCAGCTGGGCTGGCGGGACGTCGTCCTGCTGGAGCGCCACCGGCTGACCTCCGGCACGACCTGGCACGCGGCGGGCCTCATGACCACCTTCGGCTCGACCTCGGCGACCTCGGTCGAGCTGCGCATGTACACGCGCGATCTCTGGGGGCGCCTCGAGGCCGAGACCGGCCACGGCACGGGCTTCGAGGCCCTGGGCTTCGTCGAGCTGGCCGCGGACACGGACCGCCTCGAGGAGTACCGCCGGGTCGCGGCGTTCAACCGGCACCTGGGCAACGACGTCGACGAGGTCTCTCCCGACGAGATCGCGCGGCTCTTCCCGCTCGCACGGGTCGACGACATCCTGGCCGGCTTCTACGTGCGGAAGGACGGGCGGGTGAACCCCGTGGACGCGACCATGGCCCTGGCCAGGGGTGCGCGGCAGAACGGCGTCACGATCGTCGAGGGCGTGTCGGTCACGGGCGTCACCACCCGCGACGGACGCGCCGTCGGGGTCACGACGACGCAGGGCGACGTCGAGGCGGAGTTCGTCGTCAACTGCGCCGGGATGTGGGCGCGGCAGCTCGGCGCGCGCAGCGGCGTCAGCATCCCGAACCAGTCGACCGAGCACTACTACCTGATCACCGAGCCGTTCGCCGGGATGACGCGGCAGCTCCCGATCCTCGAGGACCCGTCGTGTCACGGCTACTACCGGGAAGAGGGCGGCGGCCTCATGATCGGCCTCTTCGAGCCCGTCTGCGCGCCGTGGAAGGTGGAAGGCGTGCCCGACGACTTCTCCTTCGGCGAGATCCAGCCGGACTGGGACCGCATGGCGCCCTTCCTCGACACGGCGATGAGCCGCGTCCCGGCCGCGCGCGACGTCGGGGTCCGGAAGTTCTTCTGCGGCCCGGAGAGCTTCACGCCCGACCTGGCGGTCGCGTTCGGCGAGGCGCCGGAGATCCGGAACTACTTCGTTGCGGCGGGCCTCAACTCGATCGGCATGATCACCGGCGGCGGCATCGGCCGGGCCCTGGCCCACTGGATCGCCACCGGCGACCCGGGCGTCGACGTCACCGGGATCAACGTCGACCGCTTCCATCCGTACCAGTGCAACCCCGAGTACCGACGGACGCGTGTCGTCGAGACGCTGGGACTCGTGTACCGGCGGCACTACCCCACCCGCGTTCCGCAGACGGCGCGCGACTGCAAGCGCTCGCCGTTCCACGACCGCCTTCGGGACGAGCGCGCCTGCTTCACCGACGTGAGCGGCTGGGAGAGCCCGGCCTGGTACGCGCCGGAAGGCCGAGAGCCGAAGGTCGAGAAGCTCTCCTGGGGGCGCCAGAACTGGTTCCCCTACTGGGAGGCCGAGCACCGGGCGTGCCGCGAGGGCGTCATCGCCATGGACATGACGTTCATGGGCAAGTTCCTCGTGCAGGGCCGCGACGCCGGCCGGGTGCTCGAGTCCCTCGCGGCCAACCGCGTCGACGGCCCGGTCGAGACCATCACCTACACCCAGTTCCTGAACGAGCGCGGCCGGCTCGAGGCCGACGTCACCGTGGCCAAGCTGACGGACGAGCGCTTCGTCGTGGTGGTCACCGACACCATGCACCGCCACGTGGAGACCTGGATCCGCCGGCACATTCCGCCCGACGCTCACTGCTTCGTCACCGACGTCACCGGTGGAACCGGCCAGCTCAACGTGCAGGGGCCGCGCTCGCGGGACCTGCTGCAGTCGATCACCTCGGCGAACCTCTCGAACGCCGCCTTCCCTTTCCGCACTTCACGCGAGATCGACATCGGCTTCGCGCGCGTGCAGGTGAACCGCATCACCTACGTCGGCGAGCTCGGCTACGAGCTGTGCATCCCGGCCGAGCAGGCGGTGCACGTGTACGAGCGCGTGGTCGAGGCCGGCCGGCGCTTCGGCCTGCGCCACGCCGGCCTGCGGGCGCTCGGCAGCCTGCGCATGGAGAAGGCCTACCGCGACTACGGGCACGACCTCGACAACACCGACGACCCCTACGAGACCGGCCTCGGCTCCTTCGTGGATCTCGGCAAGCCGGACTTCGTGGGCCGGACCGCGTGCGTCGAGAAGAAGGCGAAGGGGCCCGCCTACCCGCGGCGCCTCGTGCAGGTCCTCGTCAAGGACCCCGAGCCGCTCCTCTACCACGCCGAGGTCGTGTATCGGAACGGCCGGCCGCTCGGCTACGTCCGCTCCGCGAGCTACGGCTTCACCCTCGGTGGCGCCGTGGGCCTGGCCATGATCGACGCCGGCGAGCCGATCGACGCGGCCTTTCTGCAGGCGGGCGAGTGGGAGGTCGACATCGCCGGCCGCAGGTATCCCGCCGTCGCTTCCCTGCGGCCGATGTACGACCCCGCGATGGAGCGCGTCCGGGCGTAGCGGCGCCCGCGGGGCCGGGCGCCCCTCAGCGGATCCGGCCGGCGACCTCGCGGAGCTTCTGGGCCACGGGCTCCATCCCGCCGTCGACGTTCGACAGGACGACGACGGTCCAGCCGGTGTCGAGGCCGATGTCGAGGATCGAGGCGATGCCGGGGAAGCCGCCGCTGTGCCCGACGGTGCGACCGAGCGGGCCCCGGCCGACGCCGAAGCCGAAGCCGTAGTCGGGCGACGCGAGCTCGGGCTTGGCCGACCACAGGCGCTCGGCGGTGGCGGTCGTCACGAGCCGTCCCTTGCGCATGGCCTCGGCGAAGGCCAGCAGGTCGCGCGCGGTCGAGTAGCCGCCTCCGGCCGGCCCCCCGCGGATGACGTGCTCGAACGTGTTCGCCCGCCAGCGCGCGCCCGACGCCGTGCGCTCGCGCGAGTAGCCGATGCCGAGGTTCGGCACGACGAGGTCGATGTCGTAGCTGTCGCTGTCCGGCATGCCGGCCTTCGCGTAGACGCGCTCCCGCACGACGTCGAAGTAGTCGCGGCCCGTCACCGCCTCGATCACCGCGCCGGCGAGCAGGAAGCCGGTGTTGCTGTACTGCCACTTCGTCCCCGGCTCGAACGCGAGCGTCTCCTCGGCCACGAGCGGCTTGTAGTCGTCGACCTTCCGCAGGAGCTGCCGGGCCGTGCGCACGTACGTGTCGTTGAAGTACGAGCCGAGGCCCGAGGTGTGGCTCAGCAGGTGCTCGACCCGCACCTTCGAGAGGTCGGCCTTCGTCCAGCCCTTGCCACCGAGGAACCTCGAGACGGGGTCGGAGAAGGACAGCCGACCCTCGTCGACGAGCTGGCCGACGACGACGGCCGTGAACATCTTGTCCATCGAGCCGAGGTTGAGCTTCGTGTCGGGGCGCATCGGGACGCCGTGGTTGCGCTCGGCGATCCCCCGCGCCGTCTCGAAGACGACGTGGCCGTCGCGGGCGAGGAGGGCGGTGCCCGAGAAGGCCTCGGCCGCGGCGAGGCGGTCGACGAAGGCCCCGAGCTCGGCCCGGGCCTCCGAAACCGTCAGCGGCGGGGGCGGGGGCAATCCCTTCGGCGGCCGCGCGGGCGTGATCTCGAGACCGGTGATCCGCTCCTCGGGCGTACCGTCGAAGGTGAGGCTCAGGCCGATCCAGCCGCCGGTCAGCTCGTTCCGCGCGATCGCGACGACGTTCGCGTCCGGCCGCGGCGGCGTGTACCGGCGGGTGCTGTAGAGCTCGATGCGGCGGCTGCCGTCGTGGAGAGAGAGGAGAGCGTCGCGGTGCGCGTCTTTCGGCAGGTCCCGGAAGGGCCCGCCGAACGCATCCGCCACGAGCGCGTCGACCCGCGCCGGGTCGCCGGAGTTGACGACGTCGATGAGCTGACGGATCCGCTCGCCCCGCCGGCCGGCGGGGGCCCGGGTGTCGTCGGCGTAGTCCGGGGGCGGCGCCTGCGCGACGGCGGCGGAGGCGAAAGCCAGCGCGGAGAGCAAGACGGCGGCGCGGCCCGCCCGGGTCGTGAGCATGCCTCGAACCTCCCGGCGTCCACGCCCTTGGACGAACGAGGGGACGCGCGTCGGAATCTTAGACGTCGCAGACCGCTCGGCGGTCGCGGCCGGCCATGGAAGTGCCGGGGCACACGCCTCTCCCGCTCGAGGCCCCGCCGGAACGAAGGTGCCTTCCCGGATCCGACCCGATAGACTGGCACCGGAATGACGAGGCATCGCGTCTTCGGAATGCGCTTCGCGTCGGTCTACCCGGCGTACGTCGCGAAAGCCGAGAGAAAGAACCGCACGAAGGAGGAGGTCGACCAGATCCTCTGCTGGCTGACGGGCTACGACCGGGCCGGGCTGCAGCGCCAGATCGAAGCGGGCGTCGATCTCGAGACCTTCTTCTCCCAGGCTCCCGCCATCCATCCGAACGCCGCGTCGATCACGGGGGTCGTGTGCGGGGTCCGCGTCGAGGAGGTGGAAGACCCCCTGATGCGGAAGATCCGATGGCTCGACAAGCTCGTCGACGAGCTGGCGAAGGGCCGACCGCTGTCGAAGATCCTGCGGCAGTAGCGACGGCCCTGCGAGCGCCGGCCACCGCCGCGGTCGGCCGCGGCGCGACGTAGAATCGGTCGATGATCAGGGCGGTGCCCGGGAACGGCCGGCGAGCCCTCGGGCTCCTGTCGGCCCTCGCCCTGTCGGCGGCCTGTGGCGGCCACACGACGTCGCCGACCCCGATGCTCGCCGTCCAGTGCGCGGCGGTGCCCCCGGGCGGCGCCGCGCCGCTCTCGGTCGCGTTCACCGTCGACGTCCGGAACGCACCGGGCCCGCTGGCCTTCGACATCAGCTACGGCGACGGCGCGCGGAGCAGCGATCCCGACGCTCGCCATCTCTACGCCGCGGCGGGCGAGTTCGTGGCGTCGATCACGGCGTCGTCGGGCGGGCAGGCCGCCCGCTGCTCCGTCCCGGTCTCGGTCTCGGCTCCGGCCCCGGTCCCGTCGGGAGACAACGCCTGGCCCGACGCGTCCTTCCGCACGACTCCGGTCGCGGTCGGCTCCGCGATCTCCGGTCGGGCGCCGCTCACCGTGCAGTTCAACATGTGCCGGTCCTACGATCCGGAGGACAACCCGCTCTACTTCCGGATGGACCTCGACGGCGACGGGAACTTCGAGTACTTCGGCCCGACGGGCGCGGACTGCCGTCACGAGGCCGTCTACGCCGCGGGCGTCCGGACCGTGACTCTCTGCGTGACGGACTTCGACTGCCCGGCCGACGCGCCGTGGTGCCCCGACCTGCCCCGCTACCGGATCCATCCGTACCAGTGCCAGAGCTACGTCGTGACGGCGACGCCCTAGAGTCCCGCCGCGCTCAACCGGCGGAGCCGCCCCGCTTCCACTGGCGCATCGCCGCGACGAGCCTCCTCGGCGCGAGGAGCCTGGCGAAGCCGCGGGGCAGCCGCCGGTCGAGCGGGTTCAGGAGGAAGCTGCGGGCGAGCGACCGCAGGGCGCGCCCCTTCTCGACCTCGGCGTACGCCTCCGCCATGCGCAGGTGCGACCGGGCGAGCAGCCGCCTCGTCTTCCGCGGATACCGGGTCGCGAGCTCGGGACGCCTCACCATCTCGGCCTTGACGAGATCGAGGATGTCCCGGGCGTTTCGCCGCGTGTTCTTCGAGCCGGACATCTGGCTCGCGTGCAGCCGGTAGCGGAGCAGC
This sequence comes from Vicinamibacteria bacterium, assembly GCA_046331285.1. Lineage (GTDB taxonomy): Bacteria > Acidobacteriota > Vicinamibacteria > Fen-336 > Fen-336 > DATBSL01. The sequence continues at coordinate 94,940 of JAXLRD010000025.1, read as the reverse complement.
GGCGCCTCGACGTAGGCGAATCGGGAGGAGGCAGAAACGCGGATGAGGTACTCCCAGTCCACGGTCGTGCCGTAGCGGTCGTCGAGGTTGCCGTGGCGCTCGAAGACGGTCCTTCTCATCATGAGCGTCGGGGGATGGACGAAGTTGGCCCAGACGAGAGTGTCCCGGATGTCTCCGCTGTACAGGCGGTAGGCCTCGTCGAAGGGGCGGCTGAGCCAGGGCACGCCGTGGCCGTCGAAGCGCTGCTCCTCCGGGAAGAGCCCACGGAGGCCCTCCCGGGTCCGGATGGCCGAGTAGTACTCGGCCGCGTACGAGGCGGAGACGACCCCCGCCTCGTCGAAGGCGGAGAAGTCAGAGCTCACCACGTCGATCTCGGGGCGCGCGTCGAGGATGGCGGCCTGGACGGCGATCCTCCGCGGGTGGCACAGGTCGTCCGCGTCGAGCCAGCCGAGGTAGACACCCAGCGCGAGGCGCATCCCGGCGCTGCGCGCGGCGCCGAGGCCGCCGTTCGGCTGCGTGACGACACGGATCCGGTCGCCGAACCGCTTCAGGACCTCGGGAGTGTCGTCCGTGGAGCCGTCGTCGACGACGATCGCCTCGACGTTCGCGTCCTGCTGCGCGAGGACGCTCTCGATGGTCTGGGCGACGTAGCGACCGGCGTTGTGCGCGGGAATTACGACCGAGACGAGCGGCGTCTCGCGGTGCATCCCTATGTCTCTCTCTGTCTCGGGCCGGGTGGGCCTGCGCCCTTTCGTCGTCGTCCCGTGTTTCGAGGGAGCCTAGATCGTATCGCGCAAGGAGCCGGCCGACAACGCCCGGCGCGCGGCAGTGAGAACGCGACGCGACGGTAAGGTTTGCGTCATCTTCATCTCCCCGGCCGACTCTCGACACGCGGCTCCGGCGGGACCCGTCCGTGCGCCACAGGCCGCCGCCCGAGGTGAGGAGGCGCGCGAATTCGGTACCATGCCCGGCGTGTACCTGACGGTCGTCGCAGCGGCGGGCGTCGCGGCCGTCGGGCTCGCGCTCTACGCGGGGGGCCAGCGCCGCTACCCGGGGTTCGCGCACTTCGCGCTGACCCAGCTCGCGATCGCCGCCTGGATCTTCTGCTACCTGGGCGAGCACCTCGACGCCCCGCGGGCCGCCGTCTGGTTCACCGTGAAGTTCCCGGCCGTGGCCGCCATCCCCCCGAGCTGGCTGCTGTTCGCGTGGCACCACGTCGGCGGCCGACCCCGCGTCCGCGTCCAGGCGGCGCTCTACGCGTGGCCGGTCCTTCTCGGCCCGATCCTGCTCACCGAGGCGGGGCGGCGGCTGATGTTCCGCGAGCTCGTGCGCGGCCCCGAGATCGTCGGCGTGGCCGGCCCCCTCTTCGTCTTCCACCTCGCGCTGAGCTACGCGACGCTCGCCGTCGCCGAGACCGTCCTCTTCCGCGACTGGCGGCGGCGGCGAGCGTGGCAGAGCGGCCTCCTCGGGATCGGCGGGCTCGTCCCGCTCGCGGGCGCGGCCTGGTACCAGGCGGTGGTGACGGTCCCGGCGCTCGGCCCGCTCCGGTCCTACGACACGACGCTGCCGGCCTTCGCGCTGAGCGCTCTGTTCACCGGCTGGGCGGCCCTGCGCTACCGCCTGCTCGATCCGCGCCCCGCCGCGCGCGACGCCCTCTTCGAGTGGCTGCCCGACGTCGTGCTCGTGCTGAACGAGCGGGGCGCCATAGTCGACGCCAACCACGCCGCGCTCGCCCTGCTCGGCCGGAGGGGGAACGAGGTCCTCGGCCGCGACTGGGAGCACGTGTTCGCCGGCACCGCGTGGAGCGCCCCGCCGGCGGGCGCGGACGACGAGCGGCCCTGGACGCGCGAGGGCCGCGAGGCGTGGTACGAGCTGCAGCGGCGGCCGCTCGCCGGGCGCGGCGGGGCGACGGTCGGCGCGATCGTCGTCGGGCGGGACGTCACCTCACGGCGCCGGATCGAGGACGAGCTCCGGGCGGAAAGCCGGCGCGACGGCCTCACGGGCCTGTCGAACCGGCGGCACTTCGACGACGAGGCGTCGCGCCTCCGCCGCAGCCGCGAGTTCCCCGTGGCCGTCTTCGCCTTCGACCTCGACGACCTGAAGGCGGTCAACGACCGGGAAGGGCACTCGGCCGGAGACGACCTGCTGCGGGCGATGGCGGCCTTCCTGACCCGGTTCTTCCGGGCGGGCGACCGCGTCTTCCGCATGGGCGGCGACGAGTTCCTCGTCCTGCTGCCCGCCACGTCGGCCGACGAGGCCGACCGCGTCCTCGAGCGGCTCCCCGACGCCCTCGCCCGCTTCGACGCGGCCGCCGCGCGCGCGCTGCGCTTCTCGAGCGGCGCCGCCGTCGCGGTCGACGCGGCCACGTGGGCGACGGCGCTGGCGCTGGCCGACGAGCGGCTCTACGAGGCCAAGCGGTCCCGCGGAGCCGGTCGCGGCACGCCGACGCAGGGGCCACCGGCGGAGGGTCGGAAGCCTTGACGGGCGCGCCTCCCCGCCTCGACGCGGCCGACGCCGAGCATCTCGCCTTCTCGCTCGGCGGCGAGGTGGCTTTCCTGAGGGCGACCCAGGGCGTCTTCTTCGCGCGGCGCGAGGTGTGGCCCCCGCTGTCCCCCGTCTTCCGGCTGCTGCGCGGGATCTACGAGCTCGAGCCGCAGCGGGCGCACTTCATCGTGCGCAACCGCACGTTCTCGACGGCCCCCGTGTCTTCGTCCTGCTTCGGCGCGGCGCGGGTCGCCGGCCACCGGCTGAGCGGGAGCGTCCGCGCGGCCGACCACGGGCGCGCCGAGCTGGCGGCCCTGCCCCGCATCGACGCGGGAGCGGCCGCCCCGTTCGCGAGGCCGGCGGCGATCGACCCCGCGCTTGCGGCGGTCGTGGCCGCGGCGCGGGTGCGGGCGGACGACGACGCGGGCTGGATGGCGCTCGCCGTCCGGCTCGCGCGCGCCGTCGAGCACGAGGCAGAATCGCTCCCCCCCGACGCGCGCCGCGACAACCCGATCGCGGCCCTCCTCGTCGACCCCGCCGCCGGGCTCCTCGCGTGGGCCACCAACACGGGCTCGCTCAACGTGACGAGCCACGCCGAGGTGAACCTGGTGGAGCGCTGGCTCGCCCGCGCGCGACGCCCCCTGCCCCGGGGGAGCCGCCTCTACTCGACGCTCAAGCCCTGCAAGATGTGCGCGGGTCTCGTGTGGGACGCGGCCGAGGAGCCACGCGACCTGCTCGTCTTCTACGCGGAGGACGACCCGCTGCGCTACGCCCGCGAGACCGTGCTCGACGCCGGGTCGATGGCGCGCCGGCGCGTGGCGCGCGACGCGGAGGACCTCGCGCGGGTGCTGCAGCGGCACCTGCCGGCCTGAGCCATCGGCACCAGCCGCCCCTCTCGTCTCTCGCCATAGAATCGGCCGGCTGGAGGTGCGGATGCGATCCCCCCGGACGTCGTGGCTCTCTCTCCTCGCGCTCGCGGCGCTCGCCGCGGCGCCCGCTTCCGCGCAGACGCCGACGACGGCGCCGGCGTTCGAGCCGGGCGCCGTCTGGCTCGACACCGACGGCCGGCCGATCCAGGCCCACGGCGGCGGCGTCCTCCACGACCGCGGCACGTACTACTGGTTCGGCGAGAACAAGGACGCCCCGAACGCGCCCCCCGGCAGCAGCGAGTGGGCGCGGATCGACGCCGTGGGCGTCTCCTGCTACTCGTCGAAGGACCTCGTGCGCTGGAAGAACGAGGGCGTCGTGCTGCCGGCGGTGAAGGACGAGCCCGGCCACGACCTGCACCCCTCGGGCGTCGTCGAGCGGCCGAAGGTCGTCTACAACGCGAAGACGAAGAAGTACGTGATGTGGCTGCACGTCGACAGCGCCGACTACAAGAAGGCCCGCGCCGGCGTGGCCGTCGCGGACCGGCCGACCGGCCCGTACCGCTACCTCGGCAGCGTGCGTCCGGACGGGGGCGACAGCCGCGACATGACGCTCTTCCAGGACGACGACGGGAAGGCGTACCTCGTCTACTCGTCGGAGTGGAACGCGACGCTGCACGTGTCGCTCCTCTCCGACGACTACCTGAAGCCGGTCGGGAAGGTCGTTCGCATCTTCGAGGGGCAGTCCCGCGAGGCGCCGGCGGTCTTCAAGCGGAAGGGCCTCTACTACCTCGTCACGTCCGGCTGCACCGGCTGGTACCCGAACCGCGCCCTGTACGCGACGGCGCCGCGCGTCACCGGCCCCTGGACGGTCCAGGGAGACCCGCTCTCCGGCCCGGACGCCGAGTGGACCTACTTCGGGCAGAGCACGTTCGTCCTGCCCTTGGCGGGGAAGAAGGACGCGTTCGTGCTGATGCTCGACCGCTGGAAGAGCACGAACCTGCGGGACTCGCGCTACGTCTGGCTCCCCGTCCGCTTCGACGGAGCGAAGATGCGGGTCGAGTGGTGGGACCGCTGGAACCTCTCCGTCTTCGACGGCAGCGCCGCACCCTCGCCGGCCACCGCGCGGTTCGCCCCGGTTCTTCTCGGCGACGAGGAGACGATCGTCTTCTACGGCGACTCGATCACCGAGCAGAACCTCTATACGGCCTACCTCGAGACGTTCCTCCTCTCGCGCTTCCCGGAGAAGAAGCTCGCGGCCTTCAACTTCGGCTGGGGCGGCGACACGGCCTCCGGCGGTCACAAGCGCTTCGCCCGCGACGTGGGGCCGGTGAAGCCGTCGCTCGTGTTCGTGAACTTCGGCATGAACGACGGCGGGTACAAGGCGTTCGACGAGCCGACGTTCCGCAACTACGTGGCGGCGCAGCGGGCCCTCGCCGACGACGTCCGGGCGGCCGGCGCCCGCCAGGTTCTCTTCACGACCTCGCCGATCGACGACGTCCTCCGCCGGGACGGGGGCGTCTACAACGAGACGCTCTCCCGCATGGCGTGGGGCGTCGTCTCTCTCGCCCGCGAGCGGGAGCTGCCGGTGATCGACCTCCTCCACCCGATGGTCGAGGTGCAGCGGCTCGCGAAGGAGAAGAGCGCGTCCTTCACGATGATCCCCGACACGGTCCACCCCGACCCCGCCGGCCACCTGGTGATGGCGTACCTCGCCATGCGGCAGATCGAGGCGCCGCGGCGCGTGGGCACGATCGTGGTGGACGGCGCGACGGTGACGGCGCAGGACGGGGCGACGGTCGCGAACGTGGCGGCCGGCGAGGGCCGCGTCGACTTCGACCTGCAGATCCCGTTCGTGCCGTTCTACGTCCCGAGGGAGGCCCGTCGCGCGCTCGAGCTCGTGCCCCTGGAGGACGACCTCAACCGCTTCCGCCTCCGCGCGACGGCGCCGGCGGGCGCCGACAGGCTGGTGCTCTCCGTCGACGGCCGGACGCTCGGCGCTTTCGGCCGCGCCGAGCTCGAGCGCGGGATCGACCTCGCCCTCCTCGACGGGGCGCCGTGGGCCCAGGCCGGCCGGACCCTGTGGGAAGCCGCCCAGGCACGGTGGAAGAAGCACCAGGAGGCCTGGCGGCAGATGGGGATCGAGAAGCCGGCGGCGATGATGCCGGGCCTCGCCTCCTTCGAGCCGCTCGCCCGCGCCCAGCGCGCCTACGCCGACGACGTGGGGCGCGCCCTCGGCTCGCTCGCGCGCCCGCGCCCGTACCACGTCCGCCTGGCCGTGCCGGGCGCCACCGTGCCGATCGCGTCGGTCGAGCTCTCGCCGCTCTACCCGCTCGACGGCTTCGACACGAAGCTCGCGCCCGAGACCGACCCGGGCACGGTCGCCTGGACGCCGGCTCCTCTCGCCGACGGAGAGCTCGACATCGGCGCGCGCTTCGCCGGCGCCACCGACGTCGCGGTCTACGCGCGGGTGGCGTTCGAGGCCGACCGCGCGACCCTCCTCCACCTCTCGCTCGGAAGCGACGACGGCCTCGCCGTCTTCGCGGGCGGCCGACGCCTTCTCGCGCGCGACGTGATGCGCGGCCTGCGGAAGGGCGAGGACGAGGTCGACGTGCCGCTCGCGGCTGGCCGGAACGAGGTCCTCTTCAAGGTGACGCAGGGCGGCGGGGGCTTCGCCCTCGCCGTGGACGCTCAGGTCTACGGCGGAGGCACCGTCCGAGCCGTCCGGCCCTGAGAGCCGCCGCCGGCCTCGCCGCCCCACCGAGCGCGACCACTCCGCCCGAACGGCAAGGACCTCAAATCGGGCGAACGCCTCAATAGTTGGTCCGACCAAGATGCTCGCGCAGCCAGAGCATCGAGTCCGTCCTTCTGCTCATTCTTGAGCCTTTTGGGCTTTGACAGGCTCCCCGCGAGAGTGATATTGGTCATACGTTGTGGCGGGTCACGCTTTGATCGGTCGGACCATCTCGAGCCCTCTCCCGACCGGTCGCCACCCGTCCTCATCGCCCGCCGACGCGGGCCCAACGCAATCGCTCATCCGACTTCGGGCGCGGAGCCTCGCCGCGCCCGCCCGGGAGGTAGTCATGGAACGCAGACGTGCCCTCGCCGTCGGCGTGGGTCTCGCATTCGTCGCTTCGTCGCTGCTGCTGTCGCCGGCCTTCGTCTCCGCCCAGGAGACCCGCGGCCGGATCACCGGACGCGTCACGGACACCACGAAGGCCGCGGTCCCCGGCGCCACGGTCACGGTCAACGACGCCGCGCGCGGCACGACGACCACCGCGCAGACCAACGCCGAGGGGCTCTTCCAGGCGAACTACCTCCTGCCGGGCACCTACGTGGTCACCGTCGAGCTGACGGGCTTCAAGAAGTTCGTGCAGAAGGACGTCCGGGTCCAGGTCAACGAGACCCGCGACCTGCCGGTGACGCTCGAGGTCGGCGGCCTCGAGGAGGTGGTGACCGTCTCCGGCGAGCGGCTGACGGTGAACACGTCCGACGCCAACATGGGCCTCACGGTCGATCAGAAGAGGATCGCCGAGCTGCCCCTCATCCACGGCGACCCGTACAAGATCATGGGCCTCGCGACGGGCCTCGCGCACACCGGCGACCAGCGGCTCGACCGGCCGTTCGAGCCGACCCACATCATCGGCTACGCCTACGACGGCACCCGCGGCAACCGCAGCGACCTCCTGATCGACGGCGCGCCGAGCACGGCCACCGCGAACGCGAACGAGGTCATCGCGACGTACGTCCCGCCCTCCGACCTCGTCCAGGAGTTCCGCGTCCAGACCGCGACCTTCGACGCCCAGTTCGGCAACACCGAGGGCGGCGTGACGAGCATCGCCATCAAGGCCGGGACGAACCAGTACCACGGCACGGCGTACTACTGGGCGGAGCCCTCGAAGCTCGGCGCGAACGACTTCTTCGGCAAGGCCCGCGGCCAGAAGCGGATCGACAGCAACTCGAACCGGCCCGGCTTCACCTTCAGCGGGCCGATCGTCAAGGACAAGACGTTCGTCACCCTCGGCTACGAGCGGATCACCGACAAGCGGCCGCGCTTCGACATCGCCGGCACGTCGTGGGTGCCGACGGAGGCCCTGCGCAGCGGCGACTTCTCCGCCTACTCGAAGTACGTGACGATCTACGACCCGCTCACCCGCGTGGCGACCGGCAACGGGCAGTACACCGCGCAGCCGTTCCCCGGCAACCGGATCCCGGCCGACCGCCTGAACCCGATCGCGCTGAAGATCCTGCAGTACTACAGCCTGCCGAAGAACTCGGGCATCGACCCGGCGAAGGGCCCGGACGGCAACATCACCGACGCGACCCTCGCCGAGGAGACGAAGGCCTACAACACCGCCACCTTCCGCGTCGACCAGCAGTTCTCGCCGAAGAACCGCGCCTTCGTGCGCGGCAGCTGGTACGAGAGGAACAGCCACTACAACGACTACCTCGGCTCGATCGCCTCCGGCACGCTCTTCCAGTTCATCTCGTACCAGGGCGTCGTCGACGACGTCCACGTGTTCAACCCGACGACGGTCCTGAACGTCCGCTACGGCTTCAACCGCTTCGAGCGCAACTCCGACATGGAGAAGGAGGAGGCGATCGGGATGAGCCTCGCCTCGCTCGGCTTCCCGTCCGAGTACGACAGCCTCGTCTCCGAGGTCGACCGCCGCTTCCCGCGCCTCGACTTCCCGAGCGGCGAGACGGTGTCGGTGGCCTACGGCAACGACTTCCGGCCGGTGACGACGCACTCGGTGGCGGCGACCCTCAACAAGACGATGAGCGCCCACGCGGTCAAGCTCGGCGCCGAGATGCGCATCTACCGCGAGGACTCCCTGCCGACCGGCAACGCCAAGAGCGGGCAGTACACCTTCAACAACAGCTACACCCGGCAGAACAGCGCGAGCGGCTCCGACTACCAGGGCCTGCAGGCCTTCGCCGCGTTCCTCCTCGGCATGCCGTCGACGACCGCCATCTCGCGCCTGCCCGACTACTCGGAGTACTCGAAGACGTGGGGCTTCTTCGTCCAGGACGACTGGCGCGTGACGAGCCGGCTGACGCTGAACCTCGGCCTGCGCTACGAGGTCGAGACGGCCCTCACCGAGCGGCAGAACCGCAGCGTCTCGGGGTTCGAGGCGGGCTACGTCCAGCCCATCGAGGCGGCGGCCCAGGCGAAGTACGCCTCGCTCAACGACCCGGCCCTGAAGGCGCTGCTGCCCCAGATCACCGCGCGGGGCGGCCTCATGTTCGCCGGCGTCGACACCGGGAGCGGGCTCTACGAGACGCCGAAGGACACGCTCCTGCCGCGGGTCGGCTTCACGTACCGGCTCGACCCGAAGACCGTCGTCCGCGGCGGCGTCGGCCTCTTCGCCGGCTTCCTCGGCGAGCGGCGGGGCGACGTCATCCAGACCGGCTGGTCGCAGGCGACGACGATCGCGACGACCACCAACGCCAGCGGCGCCCCGATCCCGCGCTACTGGGACAACGCCTTCCTCACCCAGGCGATCCTCGAGCCCTCCGGCAACAGCCTGGGCCGGCAGACCGCCCTCGGCCAGAACATCTCGTACTTCAACCAGAGCCCGAAGATCTCGAAGCAGCTGCGCTACCAGGTCGGCTTCCAGCGCGAGCTGCCGGCCGGCTTCATCCTCGAGGCCGCCTACGTCGGCAACTACGGCTACGACATCGAGATCGTGAAGAACATCAACGCGCTGCCGGTGAAGTACCTGAACGGCGACAACTCGCTCACCGCCGAGATGAAGGCGAACAACACGTTCCTGACCGGCAGCGTGGCGAACCCGTTCGCCGGGCTCCTCCCCGGCAGCAGCTTCAACAACTCGACGATCGCCCGCTCCCAGCTCCTGCGTCCCTATCCCGAGTTCGGCGACATCACGACGACGAACAACGACGGCAAGTCCTGGTACAACTCGGCCCAGGTCGGGCTGCAGAAGCGGATGTCGCACGGCTTCACGCTCGGGATCTCCTACACCTACTCGCACTGGATGCAGGCGACGGAGTACCTGAACCCCGCCGACCCGAAGCCCACGAAGATGATCTCGGACCTCGACGTGCCGCACCGCCTCTCGATCAGCGGCATCGTGGAGCTGCCCTTCGGCAGGGGCCGGAGGTTCCTGTCGAACGCCGGCGGGATCGTCGAGGGGATCCTCGGCGGCTGGCAGCTCGAGGGGGTCTACACGTACCAGGCCGGCTTCCCGATCGCGTTCGGCAGCTTCAACGCCACGAGCGGCGCGACGAGCGGCGACCTCTTCTACAACGGCGGCACGATCGCGGGCGACCGGACGACCCAGGAGTGGTTCGACACGAGCGCGTTCACGTCCATCCTGAACGACACCTCGGCGAACGCCACGCCGGTGAGCCACCTGCGGACGACGCCTTTCCGCTTCGACGACGTGAGGCGCGACTCGATCAACAACCTCGACCTGTCGCTGCTGAAGAACGTCCAGCTCAAGGGCGACATGAAGCTGCAGCTGCGGGCCGAGTTCATCAACGCCTTCAACTCGCCGTACTTCCCGGCGCCGGTCGTGAGCGCGACGTCCTCGACGTTCGGCCAGATCTCCGCGTCGAACCAGTCGAACTACGCCCGCCGGGCGCAGATCGGCGTGAAGCTCGTCTTCTAGCCGGCGGATCCGGGGCCCCCGCGGCCCCGCTTTCGCGGAAACGGGCGGCCCGGAAACGGGCCGCCCGTTTCATCTGAATCGAACACAGCGACGGAAGCCACGAAGGCGCGCCCGCTCGACGATGAAAGGTCCTTGGCGGCGCCGTCGCCTCAGGCCTGTCATGTGCTTGCATTTTGCGGCCGCCACTGACGAACCCTTGCCTGCGCCGAATGCCGGGGTCGAGAATGCGTCGGGCGTATCGGGTCTCCCCCCTCCAGGGTCTCCCGCCCTCGTCGACACGGCGTCTCCATGGCTGCGTATTTCACGACACGAGGAGGATCCATGCGCGGGCGATACGGTGCGCTGCTGCTCTCGCTGCTGCTCTCGCTCCTGACGTCTCGGGCACTCGCACAGACCTCGGGCCCCGCGTGCGGCAACGGCCGCATCGAGCCGGGCGAGCAGTGCGACGACGGGAACGTCGCGGGAGGCGACGGCTGCGCCGCGGACTGCCAGGTCGAGCAGCAGTGCTACGACGCCGGCAGCAGCTTCTCGTTCTTCGTCTGGTCCGACAGCTACGCGGGCGGAGGCGAGTCCGGCGTCGAGCGCGTGTTCACCGACGCCACCAACCGCTCCAGGTACCCGGATCGCGTGATCCCCCGCTTCTGGGTCGCCGCGGGCGACGTCCCCTTCATGGTGGACGGTTCCCAGGCCCTGGACGGCCTCAACGACACGATCAGCAACTCGACCTCCGGCCAGCGCTACCCGTTCACGTGCTCGGCGAGCACCGGGAAGTTCCCCTACTTCGTCGCGGTCGGGAACCACGACGTGGGCGGCGAGGGCAACCTGTCTCCCGCCCAGCAGTACGACTACTGGTCGAACTACGTGGGCCCGCGGCTCCCCACGACGCTCGTCGGCATATCGAACTTCCGGTGGGGGCCGGCCGGAACGCAGGACGCGCGCACGACCTACTCGTTCGACTACAAGGGCGGGCACTTCATCGTCCTCAACCAGTACCACGGCGACCCGTCGTACCCGACGTCCGATCCCGTCGGCTGCATCCGGAACGACCTGATGCAGTGGATCGACGAGGACCTGACGCAGACGACGAGGCCCATGCGGTTCGTCTTCGGGCACGAGCCGGCGTGGTCCTACTGCTCGAACGTCTCGGGCAGCGGAGGCAGCTACTGCCCGGTCGGCAGCATCGACAACCAGAGCCCCGCGTACCGGCCGCGACCTCACTCCACGACCGGCGACTGGCTCGAGCCGTTCGGGAACCACTGGGGCGACTCGCTCGAGGACAGCCGCTGCCCCAGCGGCAGCCGGGCGGCGTTCTGGAGCCTGCTGGCCCGCCACGACGTGATCGCGGTGTTCAACGGCCACACGCACACGTACTCCGGCCGCCTTGTCGAGGGGAACGGGACCCGCCGGAACGACGTGCCCGCCTACGACAAGGGGGGCCTGTTCCAGAGCCGCGAGGGCGTCTGGGGCATCGAGGCCGGCACCACCCACAACTCGGCGGGCGCCGCCTACGTCCTCGCCACCGTCAACGAGAGCTCGGTGGTCTTCGAGTCGTACGACCAGATGGGCATGACGGAGCCCTTCAAGCTCATCGAGACCTGGACGGTCGCCGCGAGCCAGGCGCCCCAGGTGGCGATCGTGAGCCCGGCCGCGGGGGCGACCTTCGCCTCGACGCGCCGGTGACGGTCGAGGCTTCGGCGAGCGACCTCGACGGCACCGTCGCCCAGGTCGCCTTCTACGCGGGCTCGACGCTCATCGGCACGGACTCGACGAGCCCCTACTCGGTGACCTGGACGAACGCGCCGGCGGGCCAGTACGCGCTCACGGCGGTCGCGACCGACGACGCCGGGCTCTCGAAGACCTCGGCCGCCGTCGCCATCACGGTGAACCCGACCTCGTCGAACTCCGCGCCCGTCCTCTCGGTGAGCCCGAGCCAGACGGCGAGCGAGGGGACGGCCCTCGCTTTCGTGGCCTCGGCCTCCGACCCCGACGCGGGCGACACGCTGACGTTCAGCCTCGTCGGCGCGCCGGCCGGAGCGAGCATCGATCCCGCTTCCGGAGCCTTCGCCTGGACGCCCGGCGAGGCTCAGGGGCCGGGCTCCTACACCTTCACGGTGCGGGTCACGGACGGCGGCACTCCGACGCAGTCCGCCGACCAGGCGGTGACCGTGACGGTGAGCGAGGTCAACCTCCCGCCCGCGCTGGGAACGGTCGCGAGCTCCGCGCTGAACGAGGGCGCGGCCCTCGCCCTGACCCTGGCCGCGACCGACGCGGACCTTCCGGCCAACACCCTCACCTACGCGCTCGTCTCGGGGCCGGCGGGGATGGCGGTGAACGCCACGAACGGCGCCGTCACCTGGACGCCGACCGAGGCCCAGGGCCCGGGAACCTACGCCGTGACCGTGCGGGTCACGGACAGCGGCTCGCCGTCGCTCTCCGCGACGGCGAGCTTCAGCGTCGCCGTCAACGAGGTGAACCAGGCCCCGGTCCTGGCCACCATCGCCAGCAAGACGGTCGCGGAGGGCACGCTGCTCACGTTCTCGGCCACGGCGACCGACGCCGACCTTCCGGCCAACATACTGACCTACGGCCTCGTCGGAGCCCCGGCCGGGGCGACGATCGACCCGGCGACCGGGGTCTTCACCTGGACGCCGGGGCCCGCCGACGCCGGCTCGAAAACCTTCACGATCACGGTGACCGACAACGGCACCCCGGCCCTCTCGCACCAGCGAAGCGTGACGGTGACGGTGACGGGCCGGCCCGACCTCACCCTGAGCGCCCTCAGCACGAAGACCACGATCGTCGGCCTCGGGCGGACGCTGTCGGCCTCGACCACCGTCGCGAACTCCGGGGCCTCCAAGGCCGGCGCCTCGGCCGTGTACTTCAGCCTGTCTCCCGACGCGGCCTTCGGGGGAACGGGCGACGTCCCCTTCGCCGCCGTCCGCTCGGTCGCGTCGCTCGCCGCGGGCGCGACGAGCTCCGGATCCACGACGCTGACCGTTCCGGCCACGACGCCGCTCGGCTCCTACTTCCTCTGCGGCTGGGCGGACGGCGCCAACGCGGTCGCGGAAACCAGCGAGACGAACAACGGCCGCTGCGCCACCACCGCGATCCAGGTGGGCGCCCCCGATCTGCGCGTGTCGTCGATCGCGCCGTCTTCTTCGACCGCGACGCGGGGCGGGCAGCTGAGAGTCTCGAACGCGGTGGTGAACGACGGATCGGTGTCCGCGGCGGCGTTCTCGGTGGCCTTCGTCCTCTCGACGGACGCGGCCTGGAGCGGAGACGACCTGGCGTTCGGCCAGCGCTCCGTGAGCTCCCTCGGGGCCGCCGCGACGAGCTCGGCGAGCTCGCGGCTGACGGTCCCGTCGAGCACGCCGCTCGGCTTCTACTACGTCTGCGCGCTCGCCGACTCCGGCTCGTCGGTCGTGGAGTCGAACGAGGCCAACAACACGGCCTGCAGTTCCACTCGGGTCGAGATTCGCTAGCCCGCGACGGGCGACGGCCAGCGGCGGCACGACGGTGTCGCGCCGCCGCTGGCCAACGCCAAATCGAGTTCCTCTCGCCCAGGTCCGGCGGACCGAGGCCGCGCCCACCCGCAGCAGCCGGCGAATGCAGGCCCGCCGGCGCCGCCGGCCGCCGCCCCCGCGCCGCGGCGCGTTGACGCCTCCGCGACCGCGAAATAGGATGCGGATCCTTCCCGGAGACGACTGAATGATCGGCCGCGCGGTGTCGCACTACCGGATCACGGCGAAGCTCGGCAGCGGCGGCATGGGCGTCGTCTACGAGGCGGAGGACACCCGCCTCGGCCGCCACGTCGCGCTCAAGTTCCTTCCGCCGGAGCTCGCTCGCGACACGTCGACCCTCGAGCGCTTCCAGCGGGAGGCGCGCGCGGCGTCTTCGCTCAATCACCCGGGCATCTGCACGGTCTACGAGATCGACCAGCACGAGGGCCAGCACTTCATCGCGATGGAGAGACTCGAGGGCGAGACTCTCGCGGCGCGCCTCCAGCGAGGCGCTCTCGACCTCGACACGGCGCTCGCGACCGGCATCCAGCTCGCGGACGCCCTCGAGTCGGCCCACGCGAAGGGGATCGTCCATCGCGACCTCAAGCCGGCGAACATCTTCCTGAACGCGCGCGGGCAGGCGAAGATCCTCGACTTCGGCCTCGCCAAGATCGAGCGCCCGCGCCCCGCTCCGGGCGCCCCGGGTTCGGAGGAGCCGACCGCCGTCCGTCCGGAGGAGCTGACGGAGGCGGGAACGGCGATGGGCACGGTCTCCTACATGTCGCCCGAGCAGGCCCGCGGCCAGCTCACCGACGCGCGCACCGACCTGTTCTCCCTCGGCACGGTCCTCTACCAGTCCGTGACCGGCGCGCTGCCCTTTCAGGGCGACACCTCGGCCGTCGTCTTCGACGCGATCCTCAACCGCGAGCCGCCGCCCCTCGGCCAGCTCAACCCGTCGCTGCCGCCCGAGCTCGGCCGCATCCTCTCGAAGGCGCTCGAGAAGGACCGGAACCTCCGCTACCAGACCGCGACGGACCTCAAGACCGACCTCCTCCGGCTGAAGCGGGACGTCGAGTCGGGCGGGCGCCGCGCGGCCGAGCTCCAGGACTCGCGGCCCGCGACGCCGCGCCCGGCCGAGAAGTCGATCGCCGTCCTCTACTTCGAGAACCTCTCGGGCCAGAAGGAGGACGAGTACCTCCGCGACGGCGTCACCGAGGACATCATCACCGACCTCTCGAAGATCAGGGGCCTGCGGATCTTCTCCCGGCCGACGGTCCTCGCGTATCGCGACAAGCCGGTGACCCCGGTGCAGATCGGGCAGCAGCTCAAGGCGTCGTGCGTCCTCACCGGGACGCTGCGGCGGGCCGGCCACCGGCTGCGGATCACGGCCCAGCTCGTCGACACGCAGACGGACTTTCCGCTCTGGTCGGAGCGCTACGACCGCGAGATGGCCGACGTCTTCGAGGTCCAGGACGAGATCGCGCGGAAGATCGCGCAGGCGTTGCGGGTCACCCTCTCGCCGCAAGAGCAGGAGGCGCTCTCGGCCAAGCCCACGGAGAGCCTGCAGGCGTACGACCTGTACCTGCGCGGCAAGAGCTTCGCCCGCCGGCTGACCCGCCAGGACCTCGAGTTCGCGCTGCAGATGTTCGAGAACGCGGCGTCGCTCGATCCCGCGTTCGCCCTCGCCCACGCCGCGATCGCCAACGTCTGCGCCCAGTTCCACTACCACTACGAGCGCAGCCAGGGCTGGATCGGCCGCGCGGTGTCGGCCGCGCAGCGCGCGAGCTCCATCCGGCGCGACCTCCCCGAGGTGCTGGTCGCCGAGGGCTGGATCCTCTACGCCGAGGGCCAGTACGACCAGGCGGTCTCCCTCGTGCGGCAGGTCATCGAGCGCAAGCCCGACACCGAGGGCGCGTACTACCTGCTCCTGCGCGCCCTCTTCGCCTCCGGCCAGTACCCGGAGGTGGCGAGGATCGCCGACGCCGCCCTCGAGTCGAGCGGCGGTGACTACAACGTCTACGTGCCGGTGACGAACGCGCTCGGAGCGCTCTCCAAGAAGGACGCGCTCGACAAGATGCGCCAGCGCGAGATCCAGGCGCTCGAGACCCACATCCGCACCGTCCCGGAGGACGCGCGGGCCCGCACGCTGCTCGCGGGCGACTACGCGAGCCTCGGCATGGTGGACGCCGCGGAGCGCGAGGCGCACCTCGCCATCTCGCTGCGGCCGAACGAGGCCATCGTGCTCTACAACGCCGCGTGCGTCTTCTGCCAGCTCGGCAAGAAGGCCGAGGCGCTCGGCGCCATCCGCAAGGCGTGGGACGCGGGCTTCCGCGACCCCGACTGGGCCCGCCGCGACCCCGACCTCGCCCTCATCCATGGAGAGGCGGAGTTCGAGAGGCTGTACCCGGCGACTCCGGATCCCGCGCGCTAGAGCCCGCGCATGTTCGGGCTCATCTACCCGTACGGACTCGTCTTCCAGGCGCTCGCCCTCCTGCACTTCGCGCGGCGGAGGCCGGAGGGCTACTGGCTCTGGATCATCATCATGGGCGGCGGGCTCGGGGCCCTCGTCTACCTCGTGGTCGAGGCGATCCCGGACTTCGGCCTGCTGCGGACGAGCTTCCAGGCATTCCCGCGGCGCAAGCGCATCAGGGCCCTGCAGTACGAAATCGTCGACAACCCGTCGTCGGGGAACTTCGAGGAGCTCGGCGACCTCTACCTCGAGGACGGCCAGCCCGCGAAGGCGCGCGAGTGCTACGACCGGGTGCTCGCGGGGCGCGCGACGAGCCTCGACCCACTCTACCGGCGCGGCCTCGCCTTCCTCGCGCTCGGCGACGACGCGAGCGCCTCGGCGGACCTCGAGAAGGTCGTCGCGCAGGACCCGCGCTACGACTACCACCGCGCCGCCGGGCTCCTCGCCCACCTCCACGGCCGGCAGGGACAGCCCGGCCGGGCCGACGCGCTCTTCCGCGAGGCGCTCGCGCTGTCGACCTCGTCCGAGACCCAGTACAACTACGCGACGTTCCTGTTCGAGCACGGCCGCCCGGCCGAGGCCCGCGAGTGGGCGACGCGGCTCCTCGCCAAGAAGACGACGATGCCCGGCTACCTGAAGCGCCAGGAGCGGCCGTGGTTCCGCAAGGCGAAGTCGCTCCTCTCGAAGCTGCCCCGGTGACACGCGGCCGCTGAGGGCGGCGGCCGGCCCTCGCGCCCGCTAGAATCGGCGTCGGGGAGCGAAGCCCGTGGGAATCGTCGTCCAGAAGTACGGCGGGTCTTCCGTGGCCGACGTGCAGCGGATCGGGTTCGTCGCCGACCGCGTCGCCGCCGCGAAGCGGGCCGGCCGCGACGTGGTGGTGGTCGTCTCCGCGATGGGCGACACGACGGACGAGCTCCTCGCCCTCGCGCGGAAGGTGAGCGCCACGCCGTCGCGGCGCGAGCTCGACATGCTGCTCTCGGCCGGGGAACGGATCTCGATGGCCCTCCTGTCGATGGCCCTCGAGGAGCGCGGCGTCCCGGCGGTGAGCTTCACCGGCTCGCAGTCCGGCATCATCACGAACGACGCGCACGCCAACGCGCGCATCGTGGAGGTGCGGCCCTTCCGCGTGCAGGACGAGCTCGAGCGCGGCCGGGTCGTGATCGTCGCCGGGTACCAGGGCGTGTCCTACAAGCGCGAGGTGACGACGCTCGGCCGCGGAGGGTCCGACACGACCGCGGTCGCGCTCGCCGCCGCGCTCCAGGCCGAGGCCTGCGAGATCTACAGCGACGTCGCCGGCGTCTTCTCGGCCGATCCCCGAATCGTCCCGGGCGCGCGGCGGCTCGCCGAGATCTCGTACGAGGAGATGCAGGAGCTCGCGGAGGCCGGCGCGCGCGTGCTGAACGCGCAGGCGGTCGAGTTCGCGAAGGAGAAGGGCATCGCGATCTACGCCCGCGCCACGCGCGGCGGCGACGGCGAGACGATCGTGCGCCGGTACCCGCCGAAGGCGCCCGGGCGTGTCGTCGGGGTCGCGAGCGAGAAGGAGCTCGTCCTCCTCGGCGCGCCGCCGGGCGACGCGGGCACGCTCGTCGACCTCCTCGCGCGGCTCGACGAGCGGGGCGCCTCGGGGAAGCAGCTGCGCTTCGAGGCCCCGGCCGGGGCCTCGCTCGTGCTCTCGCTCGAGAACCTCCACGACTTCGACGGCCTGCGCGGGGAGCTGCGCGAGCGCTTCCCGCGCGTGGCGGTCACGGAGGGGATCGGCGCCGTGTCGGCGATCGGCGCCGGCATCAACGCCACCTTCCGCAACGTGCGCGAGTCGGTGCGCCTCGTGGCCCCGCTCGGGAAGCCGGTCCTCGGCGTCGCGACGTCGAGCTTCCGCGTGAGCCTGCTGATGGAGGCGTCGGCCGTCGACGCCGCGGCGCGGCTCCTCCACGAGGGCCTCGTCGAGGAGCCGCAGAAGGCCGACTGAGCCGGCTCCCTCGCTCTAGTACGGCACGCGGCCGACCGCGATCTCCCCCGATCCGACGGGCAGGGTGTAGAGGCTGCCGTCGTCCGCCAGGGTCCAGCCGTCCTTCCTCACGCCGCCGATGCCGCGGGCGAACAGGCGCCGCGTCAGGAACACGTCGGGAGCCGGCACCATGTGATAGAAGACGAGCAGCTTCACGCCGGCCTTGTTCGCGATGTCGGCGGCCTCCTCCGGCGCGACGTGGTAGCTCTGGATGTCGTGCATGATCGTCGCCACCCTCTCGTTCCCCCGATCGCGCGCGGCCTGCTCGAGCGTGCGCACCATCGGGCGGGCGATCGCCTCCGACACCAGCACGTCCGCTCCCTGCGCGCCCTTCACGAGCGGGGCGTGGTACGAGAGGTCGCCGGTGACGACGACGGAGCGTCCCTTGTAGTCGAACCGGTAGGCGTAGGCGGGGGCGACCGGCTCGTGGACGACCTCCAGGGCGGTCACCTTCAGCCCGTCCCGCTCGAGCGCGACCGCGCTGCGCGAGCGCTCGGGAACGGGCGGGCCGTCGAGCTTCACCGGACGGGGCACCATCGGCCACGCGGCGGGAGGCATCCAGCGCTCGGAGTGGTGGGCGGTCCGGTAGCCCTGGTCCTGCCGGTAGGCGTCGTTGAACCCGCCGACGACTCTCTCGACACCCGGCCCGCCGTAGACGTCCAGCGGCTCCGCGCGCCCGGCAGCCCAGGTCTGGAGGTTCAGCTCGCCGAGCTCGCCGACGTGATCGGAGTGGAAGTGCGTGAGGAAGACCCCGCCGATCCGGGCGAGGGGGATCCCCCACCGCACGAGGTTCTCCGTCGATTCCGGCCCCGAGTCGACGACGTAGAAGCGGCCGCCGGCGAAGACCGCCACGCAGGCCTTGGCGCGCGGGCTCGGCAGGGGCGACGAGGAGCCGGCGATCGCGACGCGCAGGGCGTCGTCCCGGAGCAGCGCGGAGTTGTCGAGCGCCATCGAGCGGGCCACCCCGCGCTCGAACAGCGCCTGCTCGATGCGGGCCTCGAACAGGAACAGCACCCCGACGCACGCCGCCAGGATCGCCCCGGCGGCCAGGAGCCAGCGCCGCATGACACCTCCCGAGCGACGCCCGGCCCGCCGGCCGCTGGCGCCGCAGAAGACCTCTTCAGTGATTCGATGAGCGGTCGACGAAAGTACCACACGCGCCGACGCGGGGCTTCCTGCTTGCCTGTCGGCCCGCCGGTCTGGTAGAAGCCGGAATGCGCTTCCTCTCGCTCCTCGGCCTTCCTCTGCTCGCGGCCGCCGTCACGGGCCCCGGCGACACCGACTGGGCTCACTACGGCGGCGCGCCGGAGCAGACGCGCTACTCGCCGCTCGCGCAGATCACGAAGGAGAACGTCGCCTCGCTGAAGGTCGCGTGGACCTACGACACGGGCGACGCCTTCAAGGACTCGGAGATGCAGTGCCAGCCGGTGGTCGCCCACGGCGTCCTCTACGCGACCTCGCCGAAGCTGCGCGTCTTCGCCCTCGACGCGGCCACCGGGAAGCCGCGGTGGAGCTTCGACCCGAGCGGCGGCGCCCCCGCGGCCCGTACGACGCGCACGCGCATCCGCGGCCTCATGTACCGCGAATCAGGCGAGGATCGGAGGATCTACTTCGCCGCGCGCCACTGGCTCTACGCGCTCGACGCGCGCACGGGGCGGCCGCTCCCCGGCTTCGGCCGCGACGGGCGCGTCGACCTGCGCGAGGGCTTCGCCGGCCGCGACCCGCGAACGCTCACGGTCGGCGTCAACACGCCCGGCGTCTTCTACCGCGACCTGCTGATCCTCGGCTCGATCGTCCCCGAGGGCCTGCCCTCGGCTCCGGGCGACATCCGCGCGTTCGACGTCGACACCGGGAAGCTGCGCTGGTCCTTCCACACGATCCCGCACCCGGGCGAGCCGGGCCACGAGACGTGGCCGAAGGACGCGTGGACCTACGCCGGCGGGGCGAACGCTTGGTCGGGCGTGTCGCTCGACGAGCGGCGCGGGCTCGTGTTCGCGGCGACCGGGTCGACGTCGTACGACTTCTACGGCGCGAACCGGCACGGCGACAACCTCTACGCGAACTCGATCCTCTGCCTGCGCGCGGCCACCGGGGAGCGCGTGTGGCACTTCCAGGCGGTGAAGCACGACGTCTGGGACCGCGACTTCCCCGCTCCGCCGTCGCTCGTCACGATCCGGAAGGACGGCCGCACGCAGGACGTGGTGGCCCAGACCGGCAAGAACGGGCGGCTCTACGTGCTCGACCGCGAGACGGGAGCGCCCGTCTTCCCGATGGAGGAGGTGGCCGTCCCCGCCTCCGACGTCCCCGGCGAGTGCACCGCGGAGAAGCAGGTGCTCCCCACCCTGCCCCCGCCCTTCGTCCGCCCGCGCTTCACGGAGGACCTGATCACGAACCGGAGTCCGGAGGCGGCGAAGGCCGTGCGCGCGAAGTGGGAGGCGCTGCGCCGGGGCGGGGAGTTCGACCCGCCGAGCCTGCAGGGCACGATCCTCTTCCCCGGCATGGACGGCGGCGCCGAGTGGGGCGGCACGGCCTTCGACCCCGCCACGGGGCTCCTCTACGTGAACGCGAACGAGATGGCCTGGGTGGTGCGCCTCGTCGAGCGGAAGGTCGCCGACGGGGCGCCGACCTCGGGCAAGGCCCTCTACGAGCAGCACTGCGCGGCCTGCCACCGGGCCGACCGGAGCGGCAACCCGCCCGAGTTCCCGTCGCTCGCGGGCCTCGCCGCGCGCCGCAGCTTCGACGAGGTCGACGCGATCGTGAGCGAGGGTGGGGGGCGCATGCCGGGCAACCCGCAGCTGCCCGAGCCGGCCCGCCGCGCGATCGTGCGCTACACGCTCGATGGGACCTCGGAGACGGTCGACGCCGCGGCGCCCTCGCCCTACGACATGCGCTACTCGCTCGACGGCTACGCGCGGTTCACCGACCCCGACGGCTTCCCCGCGGTGAAGCCGCCGTGGGGAACGCTCACGGCGATCGACGTCGCGCGCGGAGCGATCGCGTGGCAGGTGCCGCTCGGCGAGGTGCCCGGGTCGGGGCTCGCGAACACCGGCAGCGAGAACTACGGGGGGCCGGTCGTCACCGCGAGCGGCCTTCTCTTCATCGGCGCGACGAACTACGACCGGAAGTTCCGCGCCTTCGACGCGTCGAACGGGAAGCTGCTCTGGGAGACGACGCTCCCGGCCGCCGGCAACGCGACGCCCGCCGTCTACTCCGTCGGCGGGAAGCAGTACGTCGTCATCGCGGCCGGCGGCGGCAAGTGGGGCGCCCCGAGCGGCGGAAGCTACGTGGCCTTCGCCCTGCCCTGAGCCTCAGCGCGCGGCCGGGGGCGCGTACTGCGGCGGGAGCGGGTTGTCCGGCCGCTCCTGGTCCCACATCACCGTCACGACCCACCAGCGGCCGGCGTGCTGGAGCAGCTGGATCGAGTTGATCCCGCGCGCGAACGGCTCCTTGTCGTCGCGCGCGTGTCGCGACTCGTACGTGCTGAACGCGT
Source organism: Vicinamibacteria bacterium (assembly GCA_046331285.1). Lineage (GTDB taxonomy): Bacteria > Acidobacteriota > Vicinamibacteria > Fen-336 > Fen-336 > DATBSL01. The sequence continues at coordinate 73,490 of JAXLRD010000025.1, read as the reverse complement.
GGAGGATCGTCCCGTACCGCTCCTCGCGGCGCGCCGCCTCGCGCTCGAAGAAGCCGGCCTTCGCGAAGTTCGCGCCCGCGCGCTGCACGTAGTCCTCGGGCGCGAGAGCGGGCGGCGCGGCGCCGTCCTTGCGCGGCGCTGCGGGCAGGAGCCGCGCGCCGGGCGCGAACAGGTTGCGGAAGCGGTCCCAGTCGCGCGCCTGGCCCGCGTTGCCGGAGATGACGTCGTAGAGGGCGGCGAGAGCGGCGTCGGGCGAGGCGACGTCCGCGGCGTAGCGCGCGTCGCTCGGCCACGGCGCGGCGGGCGCGGGAGCCGCCGCGGCGGGGGCGGGCGCGGCGGCGGGCGCCTGAGCGCGCGCGGCCGTGGCGAGCGTGGCGACGACAGTGGCGGCGAGCGCGATCCGCACGGGCGTCACTTCTGGCCTCCCTTCACGACGGTGACCGTCACCTGCGACGGATACAGCTTCGAATGGTGCACGGCGTTGTGCGCGACGACACCCTTCGACTCGTCGTAGTTGTTCCCGCCGGTGTTGAGGTTCCGATCGAAGCGCGGGAAGTTGCTGCTCGAGACCTCCACGCGAAGCCGGTGACCCGGGGCGAAGAAGTTGCTCGTCACGAGCGGCTGGAGCGTCACCTCGTAGACCTTGCCCTTCTCCATCCACACCGGCGGCTTCTCGTAGCCCTCGCGGTAGCGCAGGCGCTGGATGGACTCGTCGAGGTTATAGGCCGTCCCGTCGGGGTACACGTCGAGCAGCTTGACGGTGACGTCGGTGTCGCGCGCGTCGGACGACACGTAGAGCTTCGGCACGATCGGTCCCGTGATCTCGAGGCCGTCCGCGAACGGCTCCGACGTGTAGACGAGCACGTCGGCGCGCGTCTCGACCGAGCGCTGGTCGAAGGCGCCCGGCGTGAGGGCATCCCCCATGCAGCAGACCCCGCCGCCCTTCGAGAGGACGGGCGTCGCCGGGTCGTACGTGAAGGCGTCGGGCCGGTCGGCGGCGGGCGGAGCCGCGGCGAGGACGCCGTCGCCGTAGAGCGAGTTCGCGCGGCCGCCGCTCGAGAGGTAGAACGTCCGCGTCTCCGAGCCCTTCGGCGGCCAGGTGTCGGAGGTCTGCCAGCGGTTCGAGCCCATCGTGAAGTAGGTGTACTTCGGCTGCTTCGCGAGGCGGGGGCTCTCCTCGCCCTTCAGGAAGCGGTCGAAGAAGCCGTACGTCAGGTCCTGGTAGTCGTACCGGGCGTCGCCCATCGAGCGCTCGCCGACGACCGTCTCCTCGCTCGCGCGTGTGTAGCTGCAGTGCAGGACGGGGGCGATGACGGCCCACTGCTGCTCGGCCACCTCGGGCCGCGCGGTCCGCCGGACGTGCTCGACGAGGGCGAGGTTCGGCGCGACCGAGATGTCGTACCACGACATGAACCACAGGCCCGGGACGTCGATCCTCCTGTCGTCGTGGAAGAGCCCGCCCTTGTACCAGGCCGGGTCGTTCGGGGAGCGCGCGGCCATGCGCCCGCCGGTCGGCACGGGCATCGAGTCGGCGAAGATGCCGCGCGGCGCGCCGACGGCCTTCAGGATGTCCTGCATCGGCAGGTACCACAGCGCCTTCGACCACTCGACCGGCGGCATCCGCGGCGCGAGGTCGAAGAGCTTCGAGGCCGCGACGAGGTCGGCCTGCGGCGTGTCGGGCGGGAAGGTCGGCCGCACCTGGTTCTGCTCGCCGTAGATCCACGGGATGAAGAGCATCTGCACGGCGCCGCCGCGGAACCAGTTGCCCTGCTCGTAGTAGGGCTTCACCCGGCCGACGCCCGCGCCGTAGCCCTGCGCGTTCATCGCCGCGTACGCCTTGTGGCCGGTCGCGGCCACCGCCATCTGGTACTCGGCGGTCGAGGAGCAGCCCACCGTGCCGACCTTGCCGTTCGACCACGGCTGCGACGAGATCCAGGACAGGGCGTCCTCGCCGTCGGTCACGGGCGCGCCGAGGATCTCGTAGTTCCCCTCGGAGAAGTAGTGCCCGCGCTCGTTCTGCACCACGTAGGCGTAGCCGCGCTTCACGGCCGTGAGGGCCTGCGTCATGTCGGAGGGCACGCCGTTCGCGACGTCCCAGAAGTTGAAGTTGTAGGGCGTGCGCACCCAGACCGCGGGCACGTTGCCTTTCGCGTCCTTCGGCCGGTACACGTCCGTGGCGAGCCGCACGCCGTCGCGCATCGGCACGAGCACCTTGCGCTCGACGACCGCGACGGACTGGAGCTCCTTCTCGGCCGCCCACCGCCTCGCGACCTGGTCGGGCGTGAGGGTCGACGAGCGCTGCGCGAGCGCCTTCCCGGCGAAGAGCGAAGCGAGGACGAGCGCGAGCGCGGCGATGACGCGGAGCGACCGGACCATGAGCACCTCCGTGGCGAGACGGCGCGGGCGAAGGCGCGAGTCTACATGGGTTCCGGCCGCGGACGGGCTACTTCCGGCGGCGCTTCGCGACCTCGTTGGCGCCCACGACGGCCGCCGCAGCGAGCCCGACGGCCGCCGCCGCCTTGCCCACCGTCTTCAGCGCGGCGCCCGCCTTCGCGAGGGCCTTGCGCCGGCGGCGCGCCGCGGCCGCCCGCTTCGCGGCCTTCTGGGCCGACGCCACCGCTCCCGAGACCTTCGCCGCGGCCTGGCTCGTGGCCTTCCTCGTCGCCTTGCCGGCCTTCGCGGCCACGGCGGCGGCCTCACCGCCGAGGCGGACGACCTTCCCCGCCGCCTTGCCCACGGCGCGCGCCACCTTCACCTCGGCCGTCTGCTTCTTCTTCCCGAAGATCATCGGCAGGCCCTCCCCGAACGATCATGCACCGGCCCGCGCGCCTGCACCAAGTGCGTTCGATCACCGCGCGGCGGTCGTCGCCCGCGCCCCGCGCGGAGAGCGCGCGACCAGCTTCGCTGGGCTGATGTTGCCGGGACGCCGTCCGGGGTTACGGCCGCGTCGCCGCCTTGCGCAGCAGGCTGATCTGGCCGCTGTGGTACACGACGTGGCGGATCGCGCCTCTGACCATGAAGCGGGCGGTGAACTCGCGCTCGGGGACACGCGCGTCGAGCTCGGCGCCGGTGAGAGCGGCGACACGCGCGACGAGGCCGGCGTGCGCCTCCCGGAGCCAGATCTTCGCCCCGGTCCAGGCCTCCTCGGTGACCGCCGGCGTCGCGGGGAAGTCGCCGGCCGCAGGCTCGTCGACCGCTTCGCCGTCCAGCCGTCGCCGCCAGACGTCGTTCCAGCCCGCGATGTGGCCCACGAGCTCCCAGATGGTGTGGCCGCCGGCGATCGGACGCGCGGCGGCGGCCTCCGCCGTCACGCCCTCGAGCAGCCGGGAGAGGGCAGGGGCGTGCCACGCGTCTCCCGTGTCGACGAGCCGCAGCTCTTCCGCCAGCGCGCCGGCCTCGGCATTCGTCCCGGGCGTCGGAGTCCTCTCGGTCATGGGCGCCTCCCGCCTGTAACCATCTATAGACTTTATAACGGTTACCGGCAGCGTCAAGTTCCGTAACCGTTCGACGCGCCTCGGTTCGGTTACGATCGGGCCGATGAACTGGTCCTCCTCGCCCGCGGGCTCCATGAAGCTGGTGGGCGGAGACCTGTGCCTCGACTTCGTGAACACGGTCGGGGGCCGGTCGGGCGCGGCGATACGGGCGGACAAGCTCGTCGCCTACGCCGATCTCCTCGCCTGGGCCCGCCACACCGACTCGACCCGCGAGGCGGACGCGCGGCGGCTCGCGCGCCTCGCGGCGGCCCGCCCGGCCGGTGCGACCGCGGCACTCGAGCGGGCGGTCGCGTTCCGCGAGGCGCTCCACCGGACGCTCGGCGCGCTCGTACGCCGGGCACGGCCGGCCAGGGTCGACGTCGCGATCGTCGACGCGGCCGTGGCCGAGGCGCGGCGGCACGAGCGCCTCGCCCCCGGCGAGGCCGGCCTCCGCTGGGAGTGGCGGGACGCCGGCGCGGACCTCGGCGCGCCCGTCTGGCCCGTGGCTCGGGCCGCGGCGGAGCTCCTCACCGAGGGCCGGCTCGACCGCCTGCACGCGTGCGGCGGGGAGAGCTGCGGCTGGCTCTTCCTCGACCGCAGCCGCAGCGGCACCCGACAGTGGTGCACGATGGAGGACTGCGGCAACGTCTCGAAGGTCCGCCGCTTCCGCCGCCGCCACGCGAGCCTGTAACTTTCCTCGCGCTCGTCCCTATACCTCGCGAACAGCCACTGGAGGGCCTGGTGAGCGAGCCGGCGATCGAGCTCCACCGCGTGACCCGACGCTACCCGCGCTTCACCCTGCGGGCCGTCGACCTGGCGGTCGCCGAGGGCGCGGTCCTCGGCCTCGTCGGACCGAACGGCGCCGGCAAGTCGACGCTGCTGCGCCTCCTGACCGGGCTCGTGCGGGCCGACTCCGGCGAGGTCCGCGTGCTCGGCCGGCCGATGCCCGCCGAGGAGCGCTGGATCAAGGCCCGCCTGGGCTTCGTCTCGGAGGACATGTCGCTCTACGCCGCGGCCACCCTGCGCTGGCACATGGACCTCGTGCGCGACACGAGCGCCGCGTGGGACGAGCGCCGGGCCGCCGCCCTGCTGGAGCGCTTCGCCCTCGACCCGGGCCGGCGGGCGCGCGGCCTCTCGCGCGGCCAGCAGGTGAAGGCCCTCCTCCTCCTCGCGATGGCCCGGCGCGCGGAGGTGCTCGTGCTCGACGAGGCGCTGTCGGGCCTCGACCCGCTCGTCCGGCACGAGGTCCTGACTCTCCTGCGCGAGACGCGCGGGGAGCGCCGCGCGCTCGTCTTCTCCTCGCACCACGGCGAGGACGTCGGCACGCTCGCGGACGAGGCCGCGTTCGTCCACGACGGCCGGGTCGTGGCCCGCGAGCCGGTCGGCGCGCTGCTCGCGGGCGGGCGGACGCTGGAGCAGGCGTTCCTCGCTCGGGTCGGCGCGCTCCTTCCCGGGAGGGCGGCGTGAGCGCGCGAAGCCTCCTGCGGCTCGTGCGCAAGGACGTCTCGCTGCTGCGGGCGCCGCTCGCGGCCTACCTCGCCGCCTCTGCTCGCCGCCCTCGCCCTGACCGCTCTCGTGGGCGGGCCGGTCGGCCGCTCGGCGGGGGTGACGCTCGCCCTCAACGTGCTGATCGGCGTCTCGTTCCACGTCATGCTCGGGCCCGTGCTGGGGGAGCGGGAGCGACGGACGCTGGCGTTCGTCATGAGCCTGCCGTTCACGCCGGCGGAGGTCGCGGTGGCGAAGCTCGTCTCGGCCTTCGCGCTCTTCCTCGGGCCGGCGACGCTCGCGGCCACGGCCCTGGTGTGGGCGACGCCGTTCGACGTTCCCGCGCGCATCGCCGCGTCGCCCCTGCCGTGGTGGGCCCACGTGCCGGGCTTTCTCGCCTACTACGCGGTCGTGCTCGGCGCGTGGACGCTCTTCTTCGCGGTCGTGCTCGCGGCGGCGATCGTCTCGGAGTCGGTCGGCTGGACGATCGGCGTCCTCTGCGGGCTGCTGTTCGTGGTCGGGAACTTCGCGATCCAGGTCCTGCCGCGGCTCGAGAGCACCGCGGCCTACCTGCGATCGCTCGCGCGCGGCGGCCCGGCGCTCCCGCTCACGATCGGCCTCGAGGCCCTCGGGATCGCCGCGGTCGTCGCCTTCGTCGCCGCGCGGCAGCGGCGCAAGACGAGCTTCGTGTGAACGGCTTCGAGGCGCTCTACGAGCGCCACGCCCGGTCCGTGTACCGCTTCGTCCTCTCGCTCTCGGGCAACCGGGCGGTGGCCGAGGACGTGACGTCGGAGACTTTCGTGCGCGTCTGGAGCGCCCGCGACCGCGTCGACCTGACCACGGTGATCGGGTACCTGATGACGATCGCGCGCCGGCTCTACCTGGAGCAGCTCGGCCGTGGCCGGCGCCACGGCGCGTTCGAACGCGAGCCGGAGGACGGGGCCCCCGGCCCGCACGCCCGGGCGGAGGCACGCGCCGAGCTCGACGCGGTGCTCGCCGACCTGCAGACGCTCGCGGAACCCGACCGCGCGGCGCTCCTGATGCGCGCGGAGGAGCAGATGCCGTACGAGGAGATCGGCGCGGCGCTCGGCGTCAGCCCGGGCGCGGCCAAGGTGAGGGTGCACCGCGCGCGGCGACGGCTGGCCGCCCTGCGGATGCGGCGGGAGGGCCTGTCGTCATGAAGATCACGCGCGAGATCGTGATGGACCTGCTGCCTCTCTACGCGGCGGGCGAAGCGAGCGCCGACACGCGCGCCGCGGTCGAGGAGTGGCTCCGCGACGATCCCTCGCTCGCCCGGCTCGTCGAGTCGATGCGCCGCGGAACGGCCGACGAGCCGCGGGCGCCGGCCGTACCCGACGCGGGCCGCGCCGCTCTCGCCGCGACGAAGGCGCTCCTCCGGCGCCGGACGTGGCTCCTCGCCTGGGCTCTCTTCTTCACGGGCCTGCCGCTGTCGTTCGTGTTCGGCGACGCGGGCCTGCGCTTCCTGATGCTGCGCGACGCGCCCGTCGCGTCGGCGGCGAGCCTCGCGGTGGCCGTCGTCCTGTGGGTCCTCTTCGCCCGCGTCGCGCGTCGCCTGCGCGTGACGGGGCTCTGAGCCGGGGCCGCGGTCGGGGCGACCCCGCGTCCTCACTCGAGCGCCAACGAGGCGTGGCGCTCGAAGCCCGCGCCGCAGGGTGTACGAGGCCGCCGTCCTCCGGTACTCGAGCGGCGCCGGCGCCGCGAACGGGTCGACCGGCAGGTGGAGCGACGCCGCGTCGCCCGGGTAACGGCCGGCGGCCGTCCGGGCGAGCTCCACCGCGACGGCCGCCTGGACGAGGCGGTACCACGCCAGCGGCCGACGCGCGGCGAGGAAGAGACGCAGCGAAAATGCGCCGCCCTCGTCCGGGCCCCTCAACCTCTCCGGCCCGTAGCCCATGGCGAGGCGCAGCAGGGGGTTCCAGGACGCCCCCGCGACCGCGTCGCTGCGTGCCGCGAGGCGCGCCCACGCCGCCTCGTCGTCGGCCGCGAGCGCCTGCTCGAACTCGCGCCGCAACGGGTCCGCGACGTTGACGGCCCGGGCGGCGAGAGCGCGGTACGGAACGACGGCCGGCAGCACCAGCGGCTCGCCCACGAGCGCGTCCCAGCCGGCGACGTCCGCTCCGAGCCCGTCGAGCAGCCGCCGGTCGGCGGCGAGGCACTCGGCGACGGAGACGCGGTCCGCCTGGAGACGTGCCCGCGCGTCCTCGATCCTCAGCAGAAGTTCCCGATCAAGCCGGCCGGAGTGCACCAGCCGACCGAGCGCCCGCAGGCCGTCCTCCTCACCGGAGACCCCCACGAGGCCGTGAATGAGCATGCCGCGGCCGAGATCGCCGGCCACCCGCACGGCGTCGAGGTAGTCGTCGGCGGCCCCCGCGAGGTCCCCGCCGCGCGCGCGCTCGCGCCCGTCGAGAAGGAGCAGAAGGGAGACCGCCCTCGTCGAGAGCAGCGACGGGAAGGGCGAGGCCGGCCCCCCGCGAGGCAGCTCGGGCACGCAGCGGCGGCAGCGCGCGGCCTCCCGAAGCGCCGTCAGGTCCTCGCGGCGGGCCGCGAGGAAGCCGTGCGCCTCGGGTGGGAGGGGATCGAAGGGTCCGGCCTCGACCCACGACGCGAGCGGGCGGGGCTCCGGGTGCGCGCGCACCGCGGCCGCGAGCGTGCGATAGCGCGGCCAGGCGTCCTCGTCGATCGGATCGCCTCGCAGGACGGGCCGCTCGTGGGCCGCGCGCCGCGCGTCCTCCGAAGCCCGCTCGGGCACGCGGCGCGCGTCGTACGCGCGGAGCGACGAGCGGCCCCACGCCTCGGCCCCGAGCCGCGCGACGACCGCGGCCACGAGGAGCGCGGCCGCGGCCGTGCGCAGGCGAGGATGACGCCGGCCGAGGCCCGCGACGAGCCCGGTGAGAACGAAGGAGGCCAGCGACGCGGCACCGGCGAAAACGGCCGTCGCCACGACGTCACCCTCCCGCGACGCGGCCACGACGGCGCAGGCGCCGGCCGCGAGGACGGCCGTCGGCCACGGCGAGGCGAACGCGTCCCACGCGAGCGAGTCGCCGATCGCCAGCCCGCGGCGGAGGGCGCGGCGCAGGAGGACGTGGGCCCCGGCGGCGGCGAGGACCACGGCCACCGCGAGGGGCCACGCGCGGACGAGGACGGACTGGAGGCCCCGGAAGAGGCGAAGCGGCGCGGCGGGCTCCTGGCCCAGGGCCCGCTGGCTCTCCAGGCTGAGCCCCTCCTGCGCCGCCGCGGCGACGAGGCCGAGAGGCAGGAAGACGCCTCCCACGAGGACCAGGGTGAGGACGCCGGCCACGATCGCAGCGTCGACGGCGATCGCTCGAATGCTCGACGCAGGCTCACGCCGCGCCGCCACCGCTCTGCGCATCGGCACCTCCGGGTCCGCGTGAAGGCTCCGCCCCGATGCCTCGCCGACGGGGGCGGGTCGCGGGGGACCTGTGGATCTGCCTCGATGACGTGGGCGGAGTATCGCACACCGACGGCGTCCGGCCGTCGGCGTGCGGGAGCGGCCCGGCGTCAGGCCTGCGTCGCGTTCTTCATCCCGGCCGGGACGTGCTCCTCGTGCAGGTGCAGCTCGTCGTCCATCACCGGCCGCTCCAGCTTGAACGAGAAGTAGAGGGCCAGGAGGATCACGGTCGCGAAGACGCCGATGAAGTGGACCCAGAGGTAGCCGGTGACGCTCTCGATCGGCGCGAGGGCCTCGGCCCGCTCCTGCTCGACGACGACGAGCCACTGCACGTCGGGGACCTGGTCGACCGGCGAGTAGCCGACGATGCGGGCCGGCGAGACGGCGAACGTCTTGCCGTCGTCGCTCTTCGACTTCACCTCGGGGAGGGTCCAGTAGCCGCGGCGCGGGCCGGCGCTGCCGAACAGCTCCTGGCCCGACTGCCCGAGCGGGAAGCCCTCGATCGCGCTCCGGAACTGCTCGAAGCCCGGCATCGCCTGCTTCAGCACGCGGTCGCTGTCGTCGGAGGCGAGGACCATGCCGTCCGTGGCGCGGACGAGCGTCGCGCGGCCGGTGCGCCCGATGCGCACGGGAGCGAGGACCGTGTACAGGTCGGCCGCGTTGACGAGCGCGCGCACGGCGCCGAGCGGCGCCTGGTCCGCTCCGCGCACCGGGAAGGCGACCTCGAGCAGGCTCATCGACGAGCCCGCCCGCCGCAGGATCTCGCCGACGTGCATCTCCGCCTCGCCCTCCTGGGTCGAGAGGTCCTTGAACCAGGCGCTCTCGGCGTAGAAGAGGCGCCCTCCGCGGCCCGAGGCCGCGACGACCCGCCCCGACGTGTCGACGACCTGGATCTGCTTGATCGACGGCCGCACCAGGGTGACGGGGCGCAGGCGGGCCGCGACCGCGCTCTCGAGGAGCGACGCGTTGAGCTTCGCGTCCTTTCCGCCCGCCCACGCCTCCTCGAGCCGCTGCCGCTCGGCGTCGGGGACCGGCGGCGGCGCCGACGAGAGGGCGCGCTGGACCTCGGGGTCCATCGCGAGGAGGCGGAGGTGCACGACCTGGTCGGCGACGTACTCCTCGAGCGCGAGCTTCGTCTGGACCGCGCGCTGCTCCAGGCTCGCGCCCACCGACTCGCGGAGATGGTTCTTCGCCTGGTTGACGACGATGAACGAGCCGACGGCGACGAAAGGCATCGCCGCGAAGAAGAACGCCGTGAGGACCCGGCTGTCCAGGTAGTAGCGCCGCTTGGCCATGTCGCCCCCCCTCGAGGAACCTCGGCCCGGCGCTCCATGTCCGAAGGGAGCCCGAGGGGACCGACCCGAAGACGTCCGCCCCGGGTCCGGACGGGCGAAGGCTGCGCCGCGTCGAGAGAAGCCTAGGCCCGCTGCTTCGTGTCCGTCAAGGGATCCTGCTGGTCTAGTCTTCCGGGACCAGGTGCGGGGGGGCCGCCATCCGGGCGAACATTGACGAATGGAGCGCGGGAGACGGCCGACCGAGCCGCGTCCTTACTGGGAGCGCCGCGGCGACGCCCTCCTCCTGCGCCGGGCGGACGCCGCCCTCGCGGACGGGGCCCGAAGGGCCGGCGACCGCCTCGCCTGCCGCGTCGGCTGCACCGAGTGCTGCCACGGCCCGTTCCCCATCACGCTTCTCGACGCGCGGCGGCTGGCGGAGGGCCTGAGCGCGTTGCGCGAGAGCGACCCGGCGCGGGCCGAGGCCGTCGAGCGCCGCGCCCGCCGGGACGTGCGCGCGCTGCGGCGCGGGTTCCCCGGCGACGCGGCCACCGGCCGGCTCGGCGAGGACGAGGACGCGGCCGAGGCCTTCTTCACCCGGCACGGCGCGCGACCGTGCCCGGCGCTCGACCCGCGCCGCGGGGCCTGCGAGCTCTACGCCGCGCGACCGCTCACCTGCCGCACGTTCGGGCCCCCGGTGCGCGTCGGCCGCGAAGATCTGCCGCCGTGCCGCCTGTGCTTCGTGGGCGCCTCGCCCCGCGCGCTCGCCCTGTGCCGCGTGAGCGTCGACCGCGAGGACGTCGAGGACCGGCTGCTGCGCCGCCTGTTCCGCTCCGGCCTTCCGGCCGCCGCGGAAACCGTCATCGCCTTCGCCCTCGCTCCGGGTCGCTGACTCGCCCGTCTCGGTCGCACTGGATCTTGCCTGGCCGATGCGGGAACGGTAGGCTCTCCCGGGCTCAGTTCCATCGACGTCGGGGACTCGGCGTCCCCGGAGGCGACGGCCAACCATGACGGGCGGTTCACGAGCGGCGGCGGCACTGGTCGCCCTCTCGCTGGCGGGAGGTGCGCCGGCCCTCGCCCAGCGCACGAGCGACGACCCCGACTACGTCGTCACGAACTGGCAGACCGAGGACGGGCTGCCCGAGAACTCGGCGACGGCGATTGCCCAGACCGCCGACGGCTACCTCTGGTTCGGGACCTTCAAGGGGCTCGTGCGGTTCGACGGCGTGAAGTTCACGGTGTTCGACGCGACGAACACCCCGGGCCTTCCGGGCCCCGCGATCATCAACCTCCACCTCGACCGCGCCGGCCGGCTGTGGGTCAGCACGACGCGCGGCCTCGCGTCGCTGCGCGAGGGACAGTGGCGCGCCTACGGCCCGGCGGACGGCTGGTCCGGCGACTACGTGCGCTGGTTCGCGGAGACGGAGGAGGGGCAGCTCTTCTTCGCCACTTTCGACGGCAGGGTCCTCCGGCGGCTGAACGAGCGGCTCGAGGCGCTGCCGGACCCGCGGCCGGGCAACCGCGACGCCTTCTTCCCGTGGGTCGACGAGACGGGACGCCTCTGCGTCCTGCAAAGCGGCTTCGCCGCGGCGTGGACGGGCGAGGGCTGGCAGCCCCTCGACCTGCCGGTTCCGCCCGCCCTCGGCCCGGACTCCGGCTGGGCGCAGGTGCAGGACGGCTCGCTCGTCAACGCCGGTGGCCGCGCGCTCGCGCGCCTGCGCGGCGGCCGCGTCGTCGAGCGGCGCGCGCTCGCGGCGGAGCTCCAGGGGTTCTGGTCGATCGTCGAGGACTCGCGGGGCTTCATCTGGTTCTCGTCCTACGACCACGGGCTGCACCGCATCGCCCCGGACGGCACGACACGGCACTTCTCGCTCGCGGGCGGATTCCCCTCGGACTGGATCAGGGTCGTGTTCGAGGATCGCCAGGGCAACCTGTGGGTGGGCACGAACAGCGGCGGCCTCGTGCGCCTGCGTCCTCGGCGCTTCACGAGCTTCGCGCAGAAGCAGGGCCTGCCGCCGCTGTCTCCCACGTCGGTGGCGATCGGACCGGACGGCGCCGCGTACGTCGCGATGTACGGCTACGGGCTCCACGAGATCCGCGCCGAGCGGGCGACGCCCGCCCGCGTGCCGGAAGCGTTCGCCTACCCGCAGACGGTCATGGTCGACCACGTCGGCCGGCTGTGGGCCGGGACGTATCGCTCCGGCCTCTACGTGAGGGAAGGGGGCCGGTGGACGACGGTGCTGCCCCGACCCCGGACGGTTTCGGCGCTGTTCGAGGACTCGCAGGGGCGAACGTGGGCGAGCACACCCAGCGAGATGCTCGTCTGGGACGACCCGGCGAACCCTCCCCGCGTCCTGCCCGCCTCCGTGCCCGAGCCCGACATCTCGTGCTTCGGAGAGGACGCCGCGACCGGCACCCTCTGGGCGGGCGGCCAGGGCGGCCTCTTCCGCCTGGACGGCGGGCGCTTCGTGCAGGTGCCGGGCCCCGCGGCCGTCGCCGGGTTCGAGGCGGTGAGCCTCCACGTCGACGCGGCCGCGCGGGTGTGGGTCGGCACTCCGAACGGGTCCCTCTGGCTCCGCTCTCCGGAGGGGTGGACGGACGTCGGCGCACGAACCGGACTGCCGACCCTGGCGATCACCGGGCTGCGCGAGGAGAGCGGCTCGCTCTGGGCCGCCACGAACCTCGGCGTCTTCCGGACGGACATGGCGAAGCTCGCCGCCGCCGCCACCGGGGGCTCGGCCGGCGTCGTCTGGCAGTCCTTCGGCGCGGGCGATGGGCTGCCGAGCGTCGAGTGCTCCTCGACCGCCACGCCCTCGATCGCCCGGGACGCGGAGGGTCGCCTCTGGTTCTGCACCCTGCGCGGCGTCGCCGTCGTCGACCCGCGGCGGCTCGAAGCCTCGAGCGACGACATGCCCGTGCACCTCGAGCGCTTCGGCTGGGTGGACGGCGCGGCCCGGCCCGGCGAGGCGGCCCTCCGGTCCGGGGCCGAGGTCCAGGTGCCGGCCGGCAGCCACGACTTCGGCCTCTCCTTCACGGCCCTCGACCTCGCCGCGCCCGAGAAGGTGCTCTTCTCGAGCCGGCTCGAGAAGGACGGCGAGGCCGTCGCCACGACCGTCTCGCTCCAGCGGGAGATCCGCATCCCGGCGGTCGAGCCGGGGCACTACCGCTTCACGCTGCGCGCGCGCAACGGCGACGGCGTGTGGAGCCGGCACGCGGTGGACGCGCGGTTCCGTGTCCTCCCCTTCTTCTGGCAGACCGCGTGGTTCCAGCTCGCGGGGCTCCTCGCGGCCGCGGCGGGCGTCGCGGTCGTGACACGCCGGCTGACCCTCGCCCGCGCGCGGCGGGCGCAGGAGCTCTCGGCGCTCCAGGCGCGGCTCGCCCTCGTGCTGGCGAACACGAACGACGCCGTCACCTTCACCGCCCCCGACGAGACGCTCACCTACATGAACGAGGCCGCGGCGCGGCTGCTCGGCTTCCCCGACACGCGCGTCGAGGGCCTTCGCGCGGAAGACCTCTACCCGCTGTGGGCGCTCGACCAGCTGAGGAGCGACGGAATGGAGGCGGTGCGGCAGGACGGCTCGTGGCAGGGCCAGAGCGCGCTGCGCAGCCGCGACGGCCGCGAGATCCCGGTCTGGCAGCTCCTCGTCGGCCACCGCAACGAGACGGGCGCGCTCGACTTCGTCTCCTCGATCGCGCGGGACATGACGGAGCTGCGGCGCATGGAGGAGCAGGTCCGGCAGGCCCAGAAGATGGAGTCGGTGGGCCTCCTCGCCGGGGGCGTCGCGCACGACTTCAACAACCTCCTGCAGGTCATCCAGGCCCACGCCGCGCTCGCCCGTCGGCCCGCGATCGCCGCCGAGGCCCGCGACGCGCACCTGCGCAGCGTCCTCGACGCGGCGAGCCGGGCGGCGGGCCTCACCCGCCAGCTCCTCGCCCTCGGACGGCGCCAGCCGCTGCGGCTCGAGGACACCGATCTCGGCGATCTCGTCGGCCGCCACCTGAGCATGGTGCAGCGGGTGATCGGCGAGAACGTGTCGATCGAGTTGCGGACGACCGGCGACGTCGACCGGGTCCGGTGCGACCGCGCGCAGCTCGAGCAGGTCGTCCTCAACCTCTGCGTGAACGCGCGCGACGCGATGCCGCAGGGGGGACGGCTGACGCTCTCCCTCGAGAACCTGTCGATGAGCCCGGCCTTCGTGGCCGCGAACCCGTGGGCGCGGGCCGGCCGCTACGTCGTCCTCTCCGTCGCCGACACGGGCTGCGGCATGGACGCGGCCACGCGCGAGCGCATCTTCGAGCCATTCTTCACGACGAAGGCCGCGGGCACCGGCCTCGGCCTCGCGGTCGTCTACGGGATCGTGCGCCAGCACTCGGGGCTCCTGCGCGTCTACAGCGAGCCCGGCGAAGGCACGGTCTTCAAGGTCTACCTCCCGAGCGCGGGCCACGCCGCGGCGCCGGAGCCGGAGGCTCCGCGCGAGCCGCCGCCCGGCGGCACCGAGACGATCCTGCTGGCGGAGGACGACGCCGGGGTCGCGGGGGTCACGCGGAGGGTCCTCGAGAGCGCCGGCTACACGGTCGACGTGGCGCCCGACGGCGCCGCGGCCGTCCGGCTCTTCCGCGAGCAGCCGGAGCGGTTCGATCTCCTCCTGTTCGACCTCGTCATGCCCGTCCTTTCCGGGCGCGAGGCGCGCGAGGAGATCCGACGGCTGCGTCCGTCCGTGCCGGCTCTCTACTGCAGCGGCTACGCCGCGCCGGACAGCGGGCCCTTCGCACGGGACCTCGCGGCGGACGACGCCCTCATCGCGAAGCCCTACGATCCCGACGACCTGCTCCGGCGGGTCCGAGAGATCCTCGACGGAGCGGCGCGCCGCCGGCCCTGACCCGCCTCCCTCAGGCGCCAGGGCTGTCCGACCCGGCCATCCGCGTGGGCGATAGACTAGGAACCGGAGGTGCTCGTGATCGCGTCCCTCGCCCTCGCCGCGGCCGTGACCGCCGCGGCCGGCGGTCCCGCCGCCGCGCAGCAGAAGCCTCCGGCGACGCCCAGCTTCGCCTCGGCCATCGACCAGGTCGTGGTGGACGTCGTGGTGACCGACGCGGAGGGCCGGCCGGTGACGGGCCTCGCCGCCTCGGACTTCCTCCTCAGCGAGGACGGCGCCGCCCAGAGGGTGGCGAGCTTCGAGGCCTTCACCGCTCGCGAGGTGCCGGAGCCGGAGGCGACCGTCGTGCCGGCGCGCGTGTCGACGAATCCCGTCACCCCGATCGGGTTCACCGGCCGCACGTTCGCGATCGTCTTCGACGACAACCGGCTCACCTCCGGGCAGGGGATGGCCGCGAAGAAGGCCGTGCAGGACTTCCTCGAGCACCGCGTGCGCGAGGGCGACCGCGTCCTGCTCGCGGCGACGAGCGGCCAGGTCTTCTGGGGTGCCCGGCTGGAGGAGGGCCGCGACGAGCTCCTCGCGCAGCTCGATCGCCTCGCGGGCCGGGGCTTCCCGGAGATCGCCTCGGCCGACCGGGTGGCCGACGCCGAGGCCTACCGCATCGTCGTGCTCCGCGACGCCTTCACGTTCTGGCGCGTCGTCCGCCGCTACAAGCAGATCGCCCCTCCCGGCGTCCCGGACACCCAGGCCCAGGCGGACGCCGCGCAGGCGGTCCACGACGTGCAGGGCGGCCTTCTCGACGGAACGGAGTGCGACGCGAGCCGGCGGGATCCCACGCCGTGCCTCGTGAAGGCCGCCGCGGACGCCGCGTACCCCATGGCCGTCGCGCGGCTGCGAGACACGCTGTCGTTCGTGGAAGGCGTGCTCCTCGCGCTCGACAACGTGCAGGGGCGCAAGTCGGTGCTGCTCGTCTCGCCGGGCTTCTACCAGGACGCCGAGCTCGACGAGTTCCGCCGCGTGGAGCGCGCGAGCGCCCGCGCGAACGCCCCGGTGTCCTTCCTGAGCGCGGCCGGGCTCGGCGTCTCTCCCTCGTTCTCCGCGCAGACGGGCGGGATGATGAGCCCGATCGACATGCCGGAGGAGAGCGCCGAGATCGACCGGGCCTCGGCGGGGGCGGAGGCGATGGCCGGGGCCACCGGGGGCGCCGTCTACAGGAACCGGAACGACATCACGCACGGGCTGCGACGGATCGTCGAGGAGGAGAGCGCCTACTACCTCCTCGGCTTCACGTCGACGAACGAGGCCCGCGACGGCCGCTATCGAAAGCTCGGGGTGATGCTCGCCCCGGGGCCCGGGCGCGGCGGCTGGCAGGTGCGCGCGCGCCGGGGCTACTACGCGCCGGGGGCGCGCAAGGCGGGACCGGGCGAGGCGGAGGAACAGGCCCGCGCGACGCTCCTCGCTCCCTTCGACCGCGCCGGCGTGCCGCTCCGCCTCACGGCGCAGGTCCTCGACGAGAAGACGCCGGGCAAGGCCCGCTGCCGGCTCGTCGGCGAGATCGACGTGCGCGCGCTCGAGACGCGCGAGAGGGAGGGCTCGCCCGCCGTCTCGCTCGAGGTCCTCTTCGCCACCGCCATGCCGGCCGACGGGAAGTGGACGCCGCGCGGACGCCGCATCGACATGCGCCTCCAGCCCGGGGTGAAGGAGCGGCTCGAGAGCGAGTGGTACGTCGTGAGCGAGGACGTGGAGCTGCCGGCGGGCGCCTACGTCGCGCGCCTGGTGGTGCGCGACGCGCTCTCGGGCCGCGTCGGGAGCGTGACGCACCGGCTGGAGGTTCCGGACCTCGACAAGGTGCGCCTCGCGACGCCGGTCATCGCCGATCTCCTCGAGCCGGGTCCCGAGGACAAGCCGCCGTGGCCGATGGCCATGGCTCGCCGCGAGTTCGCGGCCGGCGGCCGCGTGCACGTCGGCGTGCAGGTCTTCCGCGCCTCCGGCCGGGACGCCGCGGCTCCGATCGTCACGGCGCGCGCGGAGGTCCTGCGGCCGGACGGCGAGCCGCTGACGGCGGTCGAGGCGCGGCCGATGGACGTCCTGCCCGACGGCTCGCTGCGCCGGCTCCTGCGGCTCTCGCTCGGCGGCGCGACGCCGGGCCCGCACGAGCTCGTGGTGGAGGCCGTCGACGAGGCGGGCCGCACGCTCGTCTGGACGGAGCCCTTCACCGTCGTGGCCCCGCCGCGCTGACGCGCCCCGCGGCCCGCGGCTACGGAGTTCGCCCGGCCGGGGAGCGCAGCTTCGCGGCGGCGCCGCTCGGCGGGAGCCCGGCGTCGGCCTCGAGCTTCTCGATCGCCGCCGCGCAGCGCAGCGCGTCCTCGGCGCGGCCCTCGGCCGCGTAGGCCTCGCCGGCCCTCGCGTAGGCCTCGACGGCCGCCTTTGGGTCGCGCGCGAGCCCGCCGCGGCCCTCCGCGTGGAAGAGGGCGAGGCGCTCGAGCGCCGGCGGGTGGCCCTTCTCCCCGGCCCCGCGGTAGAGCCGCAGCGCCGTGCGAGCGTCGGCCTTCACGCCGTGGCCCTCCTCGTAGAGCGACCCGAGGGCGGCCTGGGCCGCGACGTCGCCCTTGGCCACCGCGAGGCCGTAGAGCCGCGCGGCCTCGCGAAAGTCGCGCGGCGCGCCGCGGCCCTCCGCGTAGAGCGTGCCCGCGGCGGCCGCCGCCTGCGGATCGCCGTGGCGCGCGGCGGCGAGGAACCACCGCAGCGCCTCGACGTCGTCGCGCGGCACGCCGCGTCCGGCCGAGAGCAGCACGCCGAGGTTGTACTGCGCGTTCACGTCGTCGACGAGCGCGGCCTTGCGGTACCAGGCGACGGCCTCGGCCGGGTCGCGCGAGCCGCCGACGCCGTTCGCGAGGAAGAAGCCGAGGTTGAACATCGCCGCCGGCTCGCCCCCGCGCGCGGCGCGCGCGTACCACCGCCGCGCCTCGACGTCGTCGCGCTCGACGCCGTCGCCGTGGGCGAAGGCCTGCGCCATCTCGTACTGCGCGCGGGCGAGCCCCTGCTCCGCGGCGAGGCGGAAGAGGCGCACCGCCTCGGCCGGGTCGGCGGCGACACCGGTGCCGGTCGCGAAGGCCGAGCCGAGCTCGAGCTGCGCGCGCGCGTGGCCCTTCCCGGCCGCCGCCCGCAGCCACGACAGCGCGTCGCCCGGCGCGCCGCCGGCCTTCCCGGCCCGGTGCAGCCGGCTCAGTCGATAGGCCGCCTCCGCGTCGCCGCGCCGCGCCGCCTCCACGAGGAGCCGCATCGCCTTGTCCGCGTCGCGCGGCACCGCGCGGCCCGCGGCATAGGCATCAGAGAGCTGCAGCTGCCCCGCCGCGCTGCCCTTGTCCGCCGAGGACTGGCTGAGCCGCAGGGCCTCCTTCGGATCGGGCCGCACGCCACGGCCCGCGGCGTACATCGCGGCGAGCCGCGCCTCGGCGTCGGCGTGCCCCTGCCGCGCCGCGGCCCGGAACCACCGCACCGCCTCGCGGTCCCCGGCCGGCCCGAGCGCCAGGTAGGCGAGCCCAAGCTCGTACTGCGCCGCGGCGTCCCCCCGCTCGGCCGCCGATCGCAGCGCGGCCGGGGGTGGAACCGGGGACGCCGGAGGGTCCGCCGCGGCAGGGGTGGCCGGAGGCGGGTCCCCGGCGAGGAGCACGAGCAGGAGAGCGACCGCCACGGAAGCCATCTTACGCGGGCGACGCCCCCCTGGCGCCCCGGCTGGCAGGCCGGGAATCCGTCTGCTAGACTCCTTGATTCGTCCGGGTGAAGCCGTTCCGGACGTGAGACCTAGCGAAGAATCGAGGACCGACGCCGGCCATGGCCATCCTTTTCTACCTGATCCTGACCCTCCACATCATCGCCTGCCTGTTCCTGATCGCGGTCGTTCTGCTCCAGCAGGGCAAGGGGCAGGACCTCGCGAGCGCGTTCGGCGGCGGCGGGACGCAGACCGCCTTCGGGCCGCGCGGCTCGGCCACGGTCCTCTCGCGGGCGACGACGATCCTCGCCGGCGTCTTCATGGTGACGAGCCTGGGCCTCTCGATCGTGCGGCCCCGCTCGAGCGGCATCCTCGACCAGGTGCCGGCGGCGGCGACTACGCCCGCGCCCAAGGCGACGGCCGTGCCGGCTCCGCTCGCTCCCGCGACGAGCGCTCCCGCCGTGCCGGCGTCCTCGGCTCCGGCGGAGGCCCCGGCCCCGAAGCCGGCCGCGACCCCCGCCTCGAAGTAGACGCCCTTCTTCTCTAGGGCTTCGGCGCCGCCCCGCCCGGGGCGGGCGCCGAGGCTTGAGCCGGCGGGGCCGGCGCCGCGGCCACCGGGGCCTGGGCGCCCATCGGCGTCACCGGCAGCGCGCCCTCCGGCAGCACCTCGAAGGGCTCGCGCACCTCGGTGCTGACCCCGGCCACGTCGTCGCGCAGGGTCATGAACAGCTCGTACTGTCCCGGCGACGCATCCGTGAGCTTGAAGCCGAAGAAGCGGTTCACGGCCCCGAGCGAGGTCGGCCGGATGACGCTCGGGGCGATGCCGGTGAGGACGCTGCCGTCGGCGCGGCGCACCTCGTAGCTCTGCTTCACGACCGGCTGCCCGGTCTTGGCGTCCGCCTTCGCCCCGAACACCTCGATCTGGCAGAAGACGTCGCTGCCGCTCGCGAACTGCCGGCGCGCGATGACGAGGAGCCGCGGCGCGCTGCTGCCGCTGCCCGGCGTGGGCGGCTGGGGCGTGTCGCTGATGATCGGGGTCGAGACGCGGAACTGCTCGAGCGGCGGCACGACGAACTCGTGCATGACCGTGCCCACCCGGCCCGACCGCTTGTCGCGCACCACGATCTTGGCCTGGTAGTCGCCGGCCTTCAGCTCGAAGTCGCGCGTGAGCGGGTACCACAGCTTGGCGAGGCGGTCGCGCGTCGCGGGCAGCAGCTTCATGTTGATGCCCTGGTCGTAGCGGAAGAACTCGCCGCTCTCGCGGTGGGCGACCACGAGCAGGAACTCGAGGTCGGCGAGCTGGCGGCCGTCCTTCTCCTCGAAGTCGACGGCCCTCACGTCGATCTCGGTCGCGATGAGCACGACGGCCTTGCCGAGCATCCGCTCCTCGCCGACGTACTCGGTCATCCGCAGCGGGATGCCGTCGATCGCCCACGGGGAGTCGAGGGCGGCCTGGATGACCGGGTCGATCCCCTTCTTCGCCTCGAAGGCGCTCTTGCCGGACTCGGTCGGCGCGTAGTAGCCGCGCCGGGCGCGCACCTGGAGGCCGCGGCTCTCGGCGAGCTTCACCTGGATCTTGCGGAACTTGCCGTCGCGCGCGGTGTTCGACGAGATGTAGCCGAGCAGGTAGTAGGCGCGGGTCTCGTTGGCGATCCGCTGGACGCCGGCCCCGAGGTCGTTGCTGTTGCGGACCGTGAAGCCGCCGCTGTCGCTCGCCACCTGCTCGGAGCCGGCCACCGCGTCGAGCTGGTCGGTGAAGGCGGCGCCGACGTCCTGGTCCGGCATCGCCGGGCCGAACTGCGCCGTCATCTCCATCGGCATCCCCTCGAGGCCGCGCGCGTTGACGAAGTAGATGGCCGCGTTCGCCCGCCGCGACGCCTCGTTCACCCGCTTGAACTCGTCGAGGTTGATGTCGTAGATGAAGCCCTCCGACACGAGGACGACCGACTTCCTCCCGCGGGCCTCGGCGAGGCCGTTGATGACTCGCTCCATCGCGTCGAGCGTCGTGCGCAGCCGCGTCGTCGCCTGGTAGTACACCTCGGAGGCCCGCCCGGTGAGGAACGGGTCGTCGACGGTGCCGGCCCGCATCTGGTCGGACGTGCTGCCGCTGTTGCTGCCCGACGACAGCACGCTCTGGACGCCGTACTGCTCCCAGCGCCGCAGCACGCGCTCGGCCACCTGCGTGTCGTGGTAGACGTGGATGCGCAGCGCCTCGTTCTCGCTCAGCCGGTCGTTCGCGAAGTCGGGGATGTAGCGGCCGTCGAAGCGCTTCAGCAGGTCGAGGAGCTTCTCCCGGCCCTGGGGCATGCGCGTCGTCCACCACGTGCCGCCCGCGGTCGAGATGAGCGACACCCGGTCGCCGTCGCGGACGCCCTTCTCCAGGAAGCTCGCGACGGCCGCCTTGGCCTGGTTCGCCCGCATCGGCGTGAGGTGCGTGTCGTCGAAGACGATCGCGAACGTGCGGCCCCGCTGCTCGCCCGGGTCGGTGTTCGTCGACACGCGCGGCGGGGCGGCGGGGACGAAGGTCGCCGGCAGGTCGGGCAGCTCGATCGCATCGAAGCTCACGACCTGCTGCGCGACGCCGTCCTCGAGCACCGTCAGGGACTCCTTCGTGATGCCCCTGATCGGCGTTCCCTTCTTGTCCGTGACGACCACGTCGACGATGACCTGCTCGACGCCCGTCGAGAAGCTCGGCGTGTCGCCGGAGGACGCCTGGGCGCCCGGCTTCGCGGCCGCCGGCGGCTTCGCCGGGGGCGCGGCCGTGCCCTGCGCGAGGGCCGGCGAGCCGAGCGCCGCGAGGGCGAGCAGGAGGAAGGGTCCGGTCATCTGTCTCATGATCCTCACCCGAGCCTGACGAGCACGCGTCCGTCCTCGACCTTCACCTCGAGCCGCGGGATCTTCAGGTCCGCGCTCGCCACGTTCTCGCCGGTGGTCACGTCGAACGTCCAGTTGTGCCACGGGCAGCTCACCTGCGGGCCGTCGAGGAAGCCCTGAGCGAGCGGCCCCCCGCGGTGCGGGCAGCGGTTCGGGAGGGCGTGGAACGTGCCGCCGACGTTGAAGAGGGCGATCACCTGGCCCCCGACGGTCACTTCCCGGGCCTGCCCGGGAGGGAGTTCGGTGACGTCGAGAGCGGGGAGGAAGTCGGACATGGGTCGTGAGGCTTCGAAGCTCCAGTCTTCATGATGCGGCCGGAAGCGTCAAGCCGAGGCGAGAGCCCGGGCCACCCGCTCGAGCCCGGCCGCGAGCGTCTCCGGCAGGCATCCGATCGCGAGCCGGAAACGGCCGGGGTCGCCGAAGAACCGACCGGGGACGACGGTCGTGTCGAGGGCGCGAAGCCGGTCGCAGAAGGATTCGACGTCGCCCCGGAGGAGCTTCGGGAACGCGATCATCCCGCCTTCGAGCGGCGCGCACTCGAGCTCCGGGCGCGACGCGAGGAAGGCGTTCGCGACCTTCGTGTTCTCTTCGAGGATGCGCCGGGCCCGGGCCGCCGGCCGCTCGAGCCGGTCGAGGGCGACGACGCTCAGCAACTCGGCGGGATGCGCCGGCACGACTCCGAAGAGGTCGTTGAGGCGCCACATGCGCCGCGCGAGGTCGGGCTCGGCGACGGCCCAGCCGCAGCGCAGGCCGGAGAGGCCGTACGCCTTCGTGAGGCTCGACGTGACCACGAACTCCGGCCCCAGGTGCGCGGCCGAGACGTGCGGCTTCCCGAGCACCGCGAGCGACTCGAGGTAGACCTCGTCGACGAGCACGCGCGCGCCGGCGCCGCGGGCCATCGCCCCGATCTCCCGCAGGGTGTCGCCGTCCACGAAGCCGCTCGTGGGGTTGTTGAGGTTCGTGATCACGACGAGGCGGGTCTTCCTCGTGAGCGCGCGCTCGATCTCGCGCGGGTCGACGCGCCAGCCCTCCTCAGCGCGCCGCGGGAAGCGCCGGATCTCGAGCTTCAGCCACCGCGCGGCGTCGGTGAGGAGCGAGTACGTCGGGTCCTCGACGAGCACCTCGTCGCCGGCCTCGGCGCACGCCGCGATCGCGAGGAAGTTGGCCATCGACGTCCCGGTCGCGTGAACGACCCGGTCGGGGTCGACGCCGGCCTTGCGGCCGAGTCGCTCCTGCAGCGGCGCGTAGCCGTACTGGCTCGGGCCGTTGATCTCCAGGGGCGCGGTCTCGCCGAGCTCGGCGAGCGGGAACGGCGCGAGGCCGCTCGAGGCGAGGTTGAAGCGCGAGCCGGAGAGGGTCTTCGCCCACTCCATGTAGGAAGAGAACGGCGAGGTCATGCGATCTCCCGGGAGGGTGCGCCGCGACGGCCCCACAGGAACGAGGCGGGGAGGCCGAGGGCGAGGATGAGGAGGCCGGTCGCGCTGTCGCGCGGGTAGCGGTAGATGGTGGCCGCGACCACGAGCCAGCACGACAGGACGAAGAAGAGCGTCGTGAACGGGTGGCCGGGCGCGCGGAACGCCCCCTTCTCGCCGCGCCGGCGGTAGACGAAGAGGGACGCCCCGGTCAGGCCCATCGAGATGAAGTCGACCGAGACGACGTAGTTCAGGATCTGCTCGTAGCGGCCCGACAGGGCGATCACCGCGGCCACCGCGCCCTGGAGGACGATCGCGAGGGTGGGCACGCGGGTGCGGGGGCTCACGCGCCCGACCGCCTCGAAGAAGACGCCGTCCCTCGCCATCGCGTAGTAGACCCGAGGGGCGGTGAGGATCCCCTGGGCGAGGAAGCCGAAGGTCGAGACGACGATCCCGCCCGCGATGAGCCGCGCGCCGCGCTCGCCGAGGGCCGCCCGCATCACGTCGGTGGCCGGAGCCGTGCTCGCGGCGAGGCCGGGGGCGCCCAGCGCGCGCAGGCACACGACGTTGACCGAGAGGTAGAGCACCACCACGCCGGCGACGCCGAGCAGCAGCGCGCGCGGCATGTCCTTCTCGGGCCGCTTCAGCTCGCCCATGACGAAGCCCGACGTCTGCCAGCCGCCGTACGCGAAGAGGACCGGCACCATCGCCGCGCCGAAGGCCGTGACGAGGTCGAACGAGACGGGCCGGTCGAGCGCCGGCGCGAGCGCGGCCCGCTCCCCGCCGAAGTACGCGAAGCCCACCGCCACGAGCATCGCGATCGCGGCGATCTTCAGCACCATGAAGACGGCCTGGACGTCGTTGCCGGCCCGGACGCCGAGGAGGTTCACCACGGTGAGCGTCGCGAGGGCGGCGATGGCGATCGCCCCGTCGCCGAGCGGCACCGACCACTGCTCGCGCAGGTAGCGGGCGAACGTCACGGCCACCGCGGCGAGGCCGCCGCTCTGGCTCACGAGGAGCAGCACCCAGCCGTAGACGAAGGCCACGCGCGGGTGGAACGCCTCCCGCAGGTAGGCGTACTGGCCGCCGACCTTCGGCCGCAGCGACGCGAGCTCCGCGTAGACGAAGGCGCCGGCGAGGGCGACGAGGCCGCCGAAGCCCCACGCGGCCAGCACCAGGAAGGGCGTCCCCACCTGGCGGGCGACGACGTAGGGGTTCATGAAGATGCCGGAGCCGACGATGCCGCCCATGACGAGCATCGTGGCGCCGAAGAGGCCGATCTCCCGCGCGAGGGCGGGCCGCTGCGGGGTCGTGGCCATGGCGTTGGACGAGGAGTATAAGATGCCGGCCGTTCGGACCTTCCACGACAAGGAGGACCACGTGCTCACGCGGCGGGCGTTCCTCGGCGCGGCCGGGGCGGCGGTGGCGGCGTTCCGCGACGACGCTTTGCCGCGAGTCCTCGCGGCGGGCCAGGACGCGGCGGGGCGGTCCGCCGCCGAGGTCGCGGCCGACGAGGGCTTCTGGCGCGGTGTGCAGGAAGCCTTCACGGTGAACCGCACGTACGTGAACCTCAACAACGGCGGGGTCTGCCCGTCGCCGCGGGTGGTGCAGGAGGCGATGAAGCGCGCGCTCGACCTGTCGAACGAGGCGCCCGCGCGCACGATGTGGGAGCTGCTCGAGCCGCAGGTCGAGTCGGTGCGCCGCGAGATCGCCCGCGAGTTCGGGGCCGACCCCGAGGAGATCGCGATCACCCGCAACGCGAGCGAGGGCCTGGAGACGGTGCAGCTCGGCCTCGACCTGAAGCCCGGGGACGAGGTCCTCACGACGACCCACGACTACCCGAGGATGCTCACCACCTGGCGCCAGCGCGAGCGGCGCGACGGCATCGTGCTGAAGACGGTGTCGTTCCCGTTCCCGCCGAAGAGCCTCGACGAGCTCTACGACGTCTTCGCGAAGGCGGTGACGCCGCGGACGAAGGTCATCCTGATGTGCCACGTCACGAACCTGACGGGCCAGGTGTTCCCCGTCGCGCGCGTCTGCCGCATGGCCCGCGAGCGCGGGATCGAGACGATCGTCGACGGCGCCCACGCCTTCGCCCACTTCCCCTTCAAGCACGCGGAGCTCGACTGCGACTACTACGCCACGAGCCTCCACAAGTGGCTCTTCGCCCCGCACGGCACGGGCTTTCTCTACGTGAGGAAGGCGAAGATCCCGAAGGTGTGGCCGCTCATGGCCGCCGACGCGAAGCAGGACGCCGACATCCGCAAGTTCGAGGAGATCGGGACCCACCCGGCGGCGAACCACAACGCGATCGCGGAGGCCCTCGTCTTCCACCACGGCATCGGCGCGGAGCGGAAGGCGGCCCGCCTGCGCTACCTCCGCGACCGCTGGATGCGGCGGCTCGCCGGCCAGCCGAAGGTGCGCATCCACACGAGCTTCGACCCGGCGATGAGCGGCGCGATCGGCAACGTGCAGATCGAGGGCGTCGACACCCGGAAGCTCGCCACCCACCTGTTCGACAAACGCCGGATCATCGTGGTGCCGATCGTCCACCCGGAGTTCGAGGGCCTGCGGGTGACGCCGTGCGTCTACACGACGCTCGAGGAGGTCGACCTCTTCGCCGAGGAGATGGAGAAGGTGATCGCCGGCGGCCTGCCGGCCTGAGCCCGGGCCCCTGGTCAGGCCCGGCCGCGGGCCGCGACCGGCTCGCCCGACGCGTTCAGCTCGTCGACGAGCGCGGCCAGGGGCTGCTCGGCGAGCGAGGCGACGACGAGGTCGACCTCGGGCCGGGCGAGCGGCGCGGTGAGAGCGTTCGGAACGGCCACGCAGCGCATGCCGGCGGCGAGCGCGGCCCGCATGCCGTTCGGCGAGTCCTCGAAGACGACGCACGCCGCGGGCGGCACGCCGAGCCGCTTCGCCGCGAGCAGGAAGAGCTCGGGGTCGGGCTTGACCTTCGCGACGTCGTCGCGGGCGACGACCACGTCGACGAGCTCGCGGATCCCCTGCCGCCGCAGCCAGCCGTCGACCCAGCCGCAGGAGCTGCTCGACGCCACGGCCCGGCCGAGGCCGAGGGCCTTGGCGTCGCGGAGCAGGCGCTCGACGCCGGGCATGAGCGGCAGCCCCTCGCAGCCCCGGGCCGTGCGTTCCTTCACCTTCAGCACGACGGCGTCGCGGTCGACCGGCCCGCCCGCACGGGCGACGAGGCTCTCGAGCGGGTCGAAGCCGCCGTGCGTGCCGAGCGCGTGCTGCCAGTCGTCGAGGGTGAGCGGGAGGCCGTGCTCGCGGTAGGCCTCGAGCCAGGCCTCGAAGATGGGCGTCTCCGTGTCGACGATGAGGCCGTCGAAGTCGAGGACGACGGCGCGGACGGGCGCAGCCACTCCCGTCAGCGGGGCGGCGCGTAGGCGGCGGCCATCTTCTCGACGCGGGCCTTGATCCGCGCGTAGACCGGCCGTCCGTCCGGGCACTCCTTCGCCACCCACTCGGCGTTGCGGAACACCTGCGGGCCGGCCGCCTCGCGCAGCTCGGCGAGCCACGGCTCGACCTTCGCGAGGAGGAAGAGCCCCTCGCCGTTGTTCTCGAGCCAGAACTCGGGGTGCACGATGCCGTGCCGGACGAAGCTGTAGACCATCTCCCAGTACGTGCCGACCTGGCGGTAGGCCCCGTTCAGGAGGTGCTCGGCCTTCAGCACGGCCTGCACGTCCGCGAAGCTCTTCGGCCAGAAGTCGCGCAGGATCGCCCGGCGCGACTCGCGCATCACCGCCTCGCGGCGCAGGTCGTAGACCTTGATCATCAGCTCGGCGTCGTGGTGGTCGGGGTCGTCTTGGCCATGACGGCTATGATAATCGACGCTCGGGCTGCCACGACCGCGGAGGGAGAGAACCATGACCCGAACGGCAGGGACGGCCCTCGCGGCGGCGCTCGCGCTGGGACTCGCCGGCGCGGCGCCCGCGTCGGCGGCGGACACGGCGGCCCTCGCGGCGCAGGTGCGCGCGCGCGAGGAGGCGTTCGCGAAGACGATGGCCGACCGCGACCATCGCGGCCTTCGCGACGTTCGTCGACGAGGAGGCGGTGTTCCTCGGCCCCCGCGAGCTGCGCGGGCGGGCGGCGATCGCGGGCTGGAAGCCCTACTTCGAGGGGCCGAAGGCCCCGTTCGCGTGGAAGTCGGGCGGTGCACGTCGTCGAGTCGGGCACGCTGGCCCTGAGCCAGGGCCCGGTCTTCGCGCCGGACGGGACGCGGACCGGCACCTTCACCTCGACCTGGCGCCTCGGCCGCGACGGCGAGTGGCGGGTCGTCCTCGACAGCGGCTGCCCGCCCTGCGCGTGCGCCGCGGAGCCGGCGAAGGAGAAGAAGTGAGCGAGCACGTGCGGGTGTGCCGCGACTGCGGCGAGGAGTACCGGGCGGGCGTCGCCGTCTGCGCGGACTGCGGCGGCGAGCTCGAGGACCGGACGCTCGGCGACGACGGCGAGCCGCTCCCCGCGCCGCCGCCGGCGGCCGCGGCCGTCGACGCGCCCGCGCCCCGTGTCGTTCGTCGCCTCGCGCGCCGCGGAGATCCTGCCGCTCGCCGAGACGCTGCGCGACGCGGAGATCGCCCACCGCATCGGCGAGATGCCGCCGGTCGCGGACGGCGCGCCCGTGCGCTACGCCCTTCTCGTCGAGGAGGAGGACGCGGCGGACGCGCTCCGCGCGATCGGCCCGGCGCTCCTGAACGAGGACCACGACGCGGAGGCGGAGGCGGTCGAGACGCGCTTCGCGGCGGGGCGCGGCGGGTACGTCGAGTGCCCGGCCTGCGGCGCGCGGCAGCCCGAGGGCGCGGCCGAATGCCCGGAGTGCGGCCTCGGCCTCGGCGGCGAGGCGACGCCCTGCGCGAAGTGCGGCCAGCCGCTGCCGGAGCCCGGGGACGACTGCCCCGCCTGCGGCGCCCTGGCGCCGCGCTGACGTGGACGGGCGCGCTCTCGCCGCGCGCGCGAAGGCGCTGGCGCTCGAGGCCGGCTTCGACCTCGCGGGCGTCGCCGACGCGGCCGCGCCGCGCGAGCTCGCCTTCCTCGCCGAGTGGGTGGCGCGCGGCCACGCCGGCGAGATGGCGTACCTGACGAGCCAGGCCAGAAGGCGCAGCGACGCGCGGGCGGCGTTCCCGTGGGCGCGGTCGATCCTGTGCGTCGCGCTCCAGTACGACACGCCTCCCCCGTACTCCACCGCGGCCCCGGGGAAGCGCGGCTGGATCTCGCGCTACGCGTGGGGCGACGACTACCACGACGTCGTGAAAGCGATGCTCGGGCGGGTCGTCGAGGCGCTGCACAGGGAGGCGGGGCCCTTCGAGTCCCGCGCCTACGCGGACACCGGCCCCATCGTCGAGCGGGCGTACGCGGCGGCGGCGGGGATCGGCGCCTGGGGGAAGAACACGTGCCTCCTCCACCCGGAGCACGGCTCGTGGTTCTTCCTCGGCGAGGTGGTGAGCGACCTCGAGATGGCGCCGGACGCGCCGCGGGCCGACCTGTGCGGCTCCTGCACGGCCTGCCTCGACGCCTGCCCGACCGGCGCTCTCACCGCGCCCTACGTCCTCGACGCGACGCGCTGTATCAGCTACCTCACGATCGAGGTGAAGGGCGCCATCCCGGCCGAGCGGCGCGAGGGCGTCGGCCGCCACGTGTTCGGCTGCGACATCTGCCAGGACGTCTGCCCGTGGAACCGGCGGAGGCGCCGCCGCGGGCCGGCGGCGTTCGAACCGCGGGAGGGGGCGGTGGCGCCGGACCTCGGCGACCTCGCGGCTCTCGACGACGAGGCCTTCCGCGCGCGCTTCCGCCGCAGCCCGGTGAAGCGGGCGAAGCGGCGCGGCCTCCTGCGCAACGTCGCGGTCGCGATGGGCAACTCGGGTGACGCGTCGCACCGCCCCGCGCTCCGGCGGCTCGCGGGCGACGAGGACCCCGTCGTCCGCGAGCACGCCGCGTGGGCGCTCGACCGCCTCGACGCTTCCGCCGGCCGCTGAGCCGGCCTACCGCGGGATCGTCAGGGCCTTCTTCAGCGTGAGGTGATAGGCCGTCCCGGCGGGCAGGGTGACCTCCTGGCCGCGGGTCGCGAGCACGGCGGCTCCGCCGGCCGCCCCGCCAATCGCGCCCCCCTTCAGCGCGCCGTCCCCGCCGCCGGCGATCGCGCCGATCAGGACGCCGGCCGCGGCCGCGCCGCCCGCGATCTTCGCGTCCTTGCCCTTGCTCGAGCCGGCCGTGACGTCGAAGCCGCTGAGCGCGACGTCGTACGTGCGGTGGCCGACGCGCACCTGGTCGAACGACACCACGATGTGGGCGCGGCCCTTCACGCGGCCGGAGCGGACCGAGCTGACGACGGAGCCGTAGACCTCGGAGCCGGCCGGCACCGCCACGGCGCCGCCGACGAGGACGTCCTCGGTGGTCACCGCGACGACACGGTCCTCGGGCTGGGCGGTCTTCGTCGTGAGCGTGTCCTGGAGCCGGACGGGCAGCACCGTCCCCTCGGCGAGGACGAGCGGGGCGGGCGTCGGCTTCGGAGTGGGCGCGGGCGCCGCGGCGGCGGGCTCGGCCGGCGCGGGCTCGGTCCGGGCAGTGGCGGGCCCGGCCGGCGGGAGCGGTTCGCCCGCGCGGCGCGGCGCGGCGGTGGGCCGCGCCGCGGGCGCGGCGGCGGGGGCGGCGCTTCCGCGAGCGCGGCCGCGGGCGGGGCCTCGGCCGGCGCGGCGGGGGCGGCCGCGACGGGCGCGGCGCTCGTCGGGGCCGGAGAGGGCGACGCGGCGGCGGCCGGGGCCGGCGCGCCCTTCGTCTGGCACGCGGCGAGGGCCAGCGCGAGAACGGGAGCGGCGACGAGACTCACCGGTTTCATGGGCTCCTCCAGCATGGGTCCTTCAAGTGTAGTCCTCGCGCGGAGCGGCTCCGCCCTCGCGCCGCGGCCGCGAGTGAGCCGCGTCACGCGGCGCGCCGGCCGGCGCGGCGTGCGCCTAGAATCTCCGACGTGGACAAAGAACCCTCCAGGCCGCTCCGCGCGGGCCGCTGGCTCGCGCTCGCCGCGGCCGCGGCCGCCGCGCTCGCGCTCGTGGCCGCGGCGCTCGTCGCGTGGCGTCTCCGCTCGCTCGACGACGAGACGCTCCGCCGCGCGATCGCCGACCGCCTGGAGACGACGCTCGGGACGAAGGTCGACGTGCGGCGCGCGGAGGTCTCGCTCCTCTCCGGCGTGCGCCTCTTTGGGCTGCGCGTGGCCGAGCCGCCGCCGCTCACGGGCGCGCTCGCCGAGGCCGACGCCTTCACCCTCCGCTACCGCGTCCTGCCGCTCCTCCTCGGCCGCGTCGAGGTCGACCGGCTGTCCCTGGCGAAGCCGCGCCTCTTCCTGCGAGTCGACCGGCGCGGAGCGTTCAACTACGAGAAGCTCGCCCCGGCCGGGGGTGGCGGCACCGCGGCCCCGCTGCCGCTGCGCGTGCGGCTGCGGCGCGTGTCGGTCGACGACGGCGCGGTCACCGCGAGCGACGCCACGGGAGCCGCGCTCGCGCGCGTCGAGGGGATCGACTTCGGCGCGGCGATCGACGTCGAGGCCGGAGCCGCGACGGGCCGGGGCGACGCCCGCGTGCGGACGCTGTCGCTCGGCGACCGCCTCTTCGTGCGCGACGCGCAGGCGCCGCTGCGCCTCTCTCGCGACGAGGCGAAGCTCGCGCCGATCCGGGCGCGCGTCGCCGGCGGGAAGGCGACCGGCGAGGCGAGCGTGATCCTGAAGGACGGCTTCCGCTGGGTGGTGAGCCTCGAGGTGGAAGGGGCGAAGATCGAGACGCTGCTCGCGGAGGCCGGGTCGATGGCCGGCCTCGCGGGGAGCCTCCGCGCCCGCGCGCGCTTCGAGGGCACGGCCGGCCTCGCCACGGTGCGCGGCCGCGGCGAGGCGGACGTGACGGGCTGCCGGGTGAGCTCGGGGCGCGCGACGGCGCTCGTCGCGGCGGCGCTGGGCCTCCCGGAGCTCGAGCGGCCGGAGTTCGACGAGTGTCGCGCCTCCTTCACGCAGCAGGGAGCGCGGATGACGTTCCCGTCCCTCTCGATGAAGGGCCGGGCCTTCGAGCTCACCGGGCGGGGGTGGACGGCGATCGACACCGGGGCGCTCGAGCTCGACATGAAGCTGGCCCTCGCGCCCGGGCTCTACGCCCGGCTGACGCGGCCCGAGGTGCGCCCGGCGTTCCGCACGCGCGCCGACGGCTTCGCCGAGATCGACTTCCGGCTGACGGGCACGACCGCCGCGCCGCGCACGGACCTGCCGCAGCGCCTGGCCCGGGGCGCGGCGACGCACGTGGTCACCGAGCGGGTCGGCCGGTGGCTCGGCTTCGGGAAGAAGAAGGACTGAGGCCCGGGCTCAGGCGTCGACGAAGTCGACCTCGACCCGGCGCGGGATGACGCCGGCGGCGTGACCGCGGTCGAGGAACGTCTGCACCGCGCGGCGGCCCCGCTCGCCCATCTCGAGCGTCATGTCGTTGACCCACATGCCGACGAAGCGGTCGGCGACGTTCGGGTCCATCCCCCGCGCGAAGCTCATCGCGTACTCGAGGGCCTCCGGGCGGTGATCGAGCGAGTGGCGCACGGTCTCGCGCACGAGCCGCGTGAGGGCCTTCATCGTGTCGGGACCGAGGTTCCGGCGCACCGCGTTGCCGCCGAGCGGCAGCGGCAGGCCGGTCTCCTCCTTCCACCACACGCCGAGGTCGAGGACCTTCGCGAGCCCCTGGCCGCCGTAGGTGAGCTGCCCCTCGTGGATGATGAGGCCGACGTCGGCCCGGCCCTCGCGCACCTCGTCGAGGATGCGGTCGAACGGCACGACCCGCGTCGCGACGCCCGGCGCGAAGAGCTGCAGGGCGAGGTAGGCGGAGGTGAGGGTGCCGGGCACCGCGACGGTGCGGGACCGGACGTCGCCCGGCGACATCGCCTCCCGCGCGACGAGCAGCGGCCCGTAGCCGTCGCCGATCGAGCCGCCGCACGGCATGAGCGCGTACTTGTCGGCGACGTAGGGGTACGCGTGGAACGAGATCGCCGTCACCTCGTGCCGGCCCTCCTGGGCGTGGCGGTTCAGCGTCTCGATGTCGGTGAGGACGTGGCCGACCTCGAAACCGCCGGTCGGAACACCGCCCCTCGCGAGGCCGTAGAACATGAACGCGTCGTCGCTGTCGGGGCTGTGGGCGATCGTGATCTTCATGGGGTCGACCCGCATCTTAGCAGCGGGGCAGGCGGGTCCCGAGCCGGCGGCCCTATACTCGGCGTCCGTGAACCTCTCCCGCCAGATCCTCGTCGGCCTCGCGGCCGGCATCGCCGTGGGCCTCTTCTTCGGCGAGCGGGCCGCGCTGCTCGAGCTGCCGGCGAAGGCGTTCGTCCAGCTCCTGCAGGTCACCGTCCTCCCCTACGTCATCGGCTCCCTGGTCGTCGGCGTCGCCCGCGGCACGCCCGCCCAGGCGCGCCGCCTCGCGTCGAAGGGCGGCGCGGCCCTCGCCCTGCTGTGGGCGCTCGGCCTGCTGCTGGTGTTCCTGACCCCGCTCGGGCTGCCGCCCGAGAAGGGCGGGTCGTTCTTCTCGACGATCGAGGCCGCCCGCGACGCCGAGATCGACTGGATCGAGCTCTACATCCCCTCGAACCCGTTCCGCTCGCTCGCGAACAACCTCGTGCCGGCCGTCGTCGTCTTCTCCGTCCTCCTCGGCGTCGCCCTCCTCGGGGTGAAGGGCAAGGAGAAGGTCCTCGAGGCGCTCGAGGTCGCGAACCAGGCCCTGGGCCGGGCCGGCAGCCTCGTCGTGCGGCTCACGCCGCTCGGCCTCTTCGCGATCGCCGGCCACGCCGCGGGCACCCTCCGCGTCGACGAGCTCGAGCGGCTGCAGGCGTACCTCTTCGTCTCCGTCGGCCTCTCCCTCGTCCTGACGTTCTGGCTCGTGCCCGCGGTCGTCTCCGCGCTCACGGGGCTCTCGTACCGGCGCATCGTGTCGCTCTCGTTCGACCCGCTGCTCACCGCCTTCGTGACGGCGAACCTCTTCGTGGTGCTCCCGCTCCTCGCCGAGCGGGGCAAGGCGCTCCTCGCCGAGTCCGGCCTCGACCCGCAGGTCCGCGACGAGGCGGTCGACGTGCTCGTCCCGGCGTCGTTCACGTTCCCCCACAGCGCGAAGCTCCTGACCCTCGTGTTCGTCCTCTTCGCCGGCTGGTACGTGGGCTCGCCGGTGCCGGTCACCGAGTACCCGGCCCTCGCCGGGGCCGGCCTCCTGAGCCTGTTCGGCAGCATCTACGCGGCGGTGCCGTTCCTGCTCGACCTCGTCCGCCTGCCGGCCGACCTCTTCCAGCTCTTCATGGTGTCGAGCGTCGTCAACGCCCGCTTCGGCAGCGCGGCGGCGGCGATGCACGTCTTCGCGCTCGCCCTCCTCGGGGCCCACCTCATGGCCGGCCGCCTGCGGCTCCAGCCGCGGCGCTTCGCGTTCGTCCTCGCCGGCACGGTGGTGATCCTCGGCGCCTTCCTCGGCGCGAGCCGCCTCGTGCTGGCCCGCGTCCTGCCCGGCCCGGAATCGGCCAGCGCCGCCTTCGACCGGCTCCACGTCACCGGCGCCTGGGGCGTGGTGGCTCCCTCGCAGGTGCGCGCGACGGCCGAGCCGCCGACGACGCCGCCCGTGCCGGGCCGGCGGGCGAGCGAGATCCGCGAGCGAGGCGTGCTGCGCTTCGGCTTCACCGCGGACGAGGTCCCGTGGTCGTTCCGCAACGGCCGCGGCGAGGCCGTCGGCCTCGAGGTCGATCTCGCGAACGCCCTCGCGGCGGAGATGGGCGTCCGGCTGGAGCTCGTCCCCGTCCCGCGCGAGGACCGCGGGCCGGCCCTCGCCGGCGGCGCCTGCGACCTCGCGGCCGGACGGACACGCGCCAACCAGCGCGGCCTCGCCTCCCGGCCGTTCGCCGAGGAGCAGTGGGCGTTCGTCGTCCGCGACCACGAGCGGGCCGGCTTCGCGAGCCTCGAAGGGATCCGCCGGCGCGCGGGGCTGCGGGTGGCCGTCCTCGGACGGCCGAGCTGGACGCAGCGTATGGCCGCGCTCCTGCCCTCGGCGCAGATCGTGCCGGTCCGCTCCCCCCTCGAGTTCGCGCAGGCCGAGCCCGGCCGGTTCGACGCCCTCTACACCGGGCTCGCGCGCGGCACCGCGCTGAGCCTCCTCTACCCGCAGTTCACGGCGGTCGTCCCGGAGCCCGGCCTCGGGTCCGTTCCGATCGCGTTCGTCGTGCCCGCGGGCGAGACGGAGCTCCTCGCGCGGATCGACGCCTGGGTGGACGAGGAGAAGGCGAGCGGCCTCGTCGAGGCCAAGCTCGACTACTGGGTGCGCGGGAAGGGGGCGAAGGCCGAGCGAGGTCCCCGGTGGTCGGTCGCGACGGACCTCCTCGGCTGGTGGAAGCGCTGAGCTCGCTGGCGGTTTCCGGATAGCCACCCAGGCGGTCGGTGAGCGACGATCGCGGCCGGCCGGCGCTCCCGGCGCCGCGCGATCCGCGCGTGAGTCCGCCGTGCTTCGCGGGGCGAGGGCCCCGGAGGAGGAACATCGATGGGCCTGTTGATCCAGCTGGTGGTCGGGGGAGTGATCGGGTGGCTCGCGAGCGTCGTCATGAAGACGAACGCTCAGATGGGAGTCGTCGCCAACGTCGTCGTCGGGATCGTCGGCGCGGGGATCGGCGGCTGGCTCGCCGGCGCCCTCGGGATGGGCGGCGGCGCACTGTGGAGCTGGGTGATGTCCGTGGTCGGCGCCGCCATCCTCATCGCGGTGCTGAAGGCGCTCGGCATCTACAAGTGACGGGCCGGACCGCCGCCGTCCTGGCCGCGGTCGCGTCGGCGCTCGCCGGCGCGACCGCCGACGCGGACCCGTTCGAGCGCTCGCTCACGCTCCAGGGGATCACCTTCCGCGTCGCCTGCCCGAACGACTCCCCGCCCGACGCTCACCGTGACGCCCTCCGGCCTCGCCGCGGACAACTCGCCCGTGACGAAGGAGGTCGACGGCCGCGTCGTCGGGGCGGAGGTCGCCGACCTGAACGCCGACGGCTCGCCCGAGATCTACGTGTACGTCCAGTCGAGGGGGAGCGGCGCCCACGGCTCTCTCGCTGCGTGGTCCGCCAACAACGGGAGGTCGCTGAGCGAGGTGTTCCTGCCCGAGCTCGCCGACGATCCTCGCGCCGCGCAGGGCTACCAGGGCCGCGACGAGCTCCGCGTCGCGGGGCGTGAGCTCGTGCGCCGGTTCCCGGTCTACCGCGACGGCGACGCGAACGCGAGGCCCACCGGGGGGACCCGCGAGATCCGGTACGTGCTCGCCCACGGCGAGGCGAGCTGGGTCCTGAGGATCGGAAAGGTGCTCACACGCTGAAGGACGAGGCCTGAGCTACACCTTCCAGGGCGCGCGGTACTCCCGCGTCAGCCAGTCGGGGTGGCCCGTGCCGTCGGCGAACGCGAACGTCTCGGGGTTCCACCGCAGGCGCGCGTGGTGGAAATACGACTGGTTCATCAGGTGGCAGCAGATCGCGGAGCGGCCGCCGACCTGCTCGCTCGTGATCGGCTTCTTCCGGTCCTTCACGCGGGCGAGGAAGTCGCCGACGTGGTCGGCGCTCGCGTAGAGGCGCACCTTCGCGTCCTTCAGGTACTCCCTCTCCGCCTTCGCGACCTGCCCCTCGCACGAGGTGCCGTCCTCGCGCCTCGTGAACCACGCGACCTTCTCGCCGTTGCGGGTGAACGTGAAGCGGCCGCGGTTGACCTGCACGCGGCCCTCGGTCCCGAAGAAGTCGACGCCGAAGCCGTCCTCGTGGGTCACCGTGACGCCGCTCGCGTAGACGAGCGTCGCCCCGCGCACCGCGTCGGCCTTCTCCGGCGGCCGCACCTCGACCGGCCCGCTCGCGTCCATCCCGAGGCCCCACTGGGCGATGTCGAGGTGGTGCGCGCCCCAGTCGGTCACCATGCCGCCGCCGAACTCGCGGTACCGACGCCAGTCCGGGAAGTGCTCGTGGAGTCCCCGCGGGCTGAGCACCGACGAGAAGCCGCGCTCGGGTCCCGGGCCGAGCCACTGGTTCCAGTCGAGGCCGAACTCCATCGGCTCCTCGGGCAGGTCGCACGGCACGGCCGGGTCGCCGAAGCTGCACGAGACGCGCTCGAGCTTCCCGATCGCGCCGTTCCTCACCAGCTCGCAGGCGACGCGGAACTCCTTCATCGAGCGCTGCATCGAGCCCGTCTGCAGCACGCGGCGGTTCGCGTCGACCGCCTTCATCACCGCCACGGCCTCGTGGATGTTGTGCGTCAGCGGCTTCTCGCAGTAGACGTCCTTGCCCGCCCGCAGCGCGGCGATCGTGACGATCGCGTGCCAGTGGTCGGGCGTCGCGATCACGACCGCGTCGACGTCCTTCCGCGCGAGGAGCTCCCGGAAGTCGTCGTAGGCCCCGCAGCCGGGGAGGCCGCTCGCCGGGGCCGCCTGGTAGAACTCGTCGACCCGCGCGCGGGCGGCTTCCCGCCGCGTGGTGTCGACGTCGCAGACCGCCACCACCCGAACTCCGTCCTCGTTCAGGAAGGCCCGCAGGAGCCCTCGCGACTGGATGCCCATCCCGATGAAGCCGACGCCGAGCCGGTCGCTCGGCGCCGTCCCGGCGGCCCACACCCGGGAGGGCAGGATGAAGGGCATCGTCGCCACGGCCTTGATCACGTTGCGGCGGGTCGGATTCATGGCGTTCCTCGCGTCTTCGAGACGGGGTGCACCCTACCATGGAACGGGCGGGCGCCGCGGGAGCGGCCTGGCCGATTCCGGATAGCGCGCCGGGCGGCCGTCTGTGAGCATCGCGGCATGGCCTGGATCCGCCTCGTCGAGCGCGCGCCCGAGCCGGGGACGCCGACGGCCGACTTCGAGTTCGGCCCCTTCCGCCTGAGGCGCGACGGCGTCCTCTTCGCCCACGACGCGCCCGTCGACCTCACGCCGACGGAGGAGGCGTTCCTCCGGACGCTCGTCGAGGCGCGAGGCGCGAGGGTGGGCAAGGAGGAGGTCGCGGCGCGCGCGTGGCCCCGCCGCGTGCCTTCGGACGCGAGCCTCGCCCGCTGCCTCCACACGCTGCGCCGGAAGCTCCGGGCGGCCGCGCCGTCGACCCCGCGCGTCGTCGCCACGTCCTACCGGCGCGGGTTCAGCCTGTGCCTGCCCGTCCGCCGCGTCGAGGACGCGCGGCGCGCGAGCGGCCCGCGGGCGGTCGGCGACTGACCGGACGGCCCGGCGGCCATCGGCTAGACTCTCGTCAATCGGCATCCGCCAAACGACGGGAGCTCGCCATGGACGACCGCACCCTCGATCGCCTCGAGGAGAGCCTTCGCCGCTGCAACGCGGATCGACTCTTCCTCGATCGCTTCTACGACCGGTTCCTCCGGTCCTCGCCGAAGGTCCGGAGGAAGTTCGCCGGCACCGACTTCGTCCGCCAGAAGCGGATGCTGCAGGCGTCCCTGCAGCTCATGCTCGTGGCGGCCCAGGGCGACGGGAAGTCCGCCGCGCCGTACCTCGACCAGGTGGCGGCCCGCCACGGAGCCGACCAGATGGCGATCGGGGCCGAGCTGTACGACCTGTGGCTCGACGCGCTCCTCGCGACCGTGCACGAGACCGACCCCGAGTGGTCGTCGGACGTCGAGCGGGCCTGGGAGGACGTGATGGCCGTGGGAATCCGCTACCTGCTCGCGCGCTACAACCACCCGCGCGCGGAGGGCCAGGAGGCCTGACGATGCCCGCGCTCCGCTCACGCGTGCTGGCCGGCGCCCTCCTCGCCCTCGCGCGGGGCGCGGCGGCCGACACCGCCGCCTACACGTCCTGGATCCAGGAGATGAAGGCGGCCGAGCGGGGACCATTCGCGCAGATCCGCTGGTTCTGCAAGGACGGCACGGTGCAGCCGCCGAAAGCGTTCGCCTGCGCCGAGCGGGGCGGCGGCGTCCAGCACGGCGAGTGGAGCTCGAAGACCCAGGCCCTGCGCGGCAAGGGCTATCTCGTCGGGAACGTCCTCGCCGGGATCGACGCCGAGGCCGCGCTCGCGCGGGACGGCTTCGTCGACGAGCTCGGGCAGATCCTCGTCGAGAAGTACCTCGTGGCGGTCGACGACGGCTGGATCTTCCGCCGCGCGCAGTTCTACCGCGGCGCCGTGCAGGAGGAGGACGAGCGGGCCGGGGCCCGCGACCTGCTGCTCGCGATGGCGGCGAGCCCCGAGTGGACCGGCCACCGCTTCGCCGCGCTGCGCGGGGCCGCCCGGCTCCTGCCGCACGGCCGCGAGACGGCGTCGGTGCAGAAGGTCCGGCAGGAGGCGGCCGCCCTCGCCGACCTCGACCCGGGCTTCGCCGGGCTGCGGGCGAAGATCCACGGCAGCCCCGAAGCCCGCGACGCCGAGCGGGTGCGGGAGCACGCGACGCGGGCGCGCGCCGAGCTGCGGCCGCGCTTCGAGGAGCTCGCGGCCGCGATCGACGCGGCCTACGCGCCGACGCCCCTCGCCGACGTGCTCGAGAAGACGGCCGCCGAGCTGCGCGGGGCGGTCGAGGCGCGCGAGCGGCTGCGGGCCGAGGCGGCCCGCCAGCGCGCCGCGGGCTCGGACACGACCCGCTTCCTCGCGACGGCGGCGCTCCTCGCCGACCTGCGCGAGGGACTCCGGCGCGTGCGGGGCGCGGGCGACCGGCTCCGGCTCGTGGACCTGAGCCTCGCCGTCGAGGACGAGCACTTCCGCCTCGGAACGCGACTGCGGGCCGGGCTCGCCGCGATGGCCCGCGGCGAGCAGCTGGCTCTCCTGCGGGCCGGGGCCGACGCGGCCTACGGCGCCGGCTACGTGAACGGCCGCCAGCGGCGGACGCTGGCCGCGAGCTTCGACGCGCTGGCGGGGGCGGAGGTCCCTCTCGCGGCGTACCACCGCCGGCTCCACGAGGCGGCCCTCCTCCCCGGATGGGCGACCCAGACGCTGCGCATGCACTTCTACGACTCGACCCGCCGGCTCGCGGAGATCGAGCCCCGCGCGGACGTGTTCCCCCAGGACCTCCTCCGCGGAGGCGCCCTCTTCTTCTACTCGGAGATCCTCGACGGCCTGATGCGCGACGCCGACCGCCTCGCCGGGGTCGAGCGGAAGCTGTTCGGCCGCGGCGTCGGCGCGGGCCTGTCCGCCCTCAACCCGGGCCTCGCCCGCGGCGTCCTGCACACGAGCGCCGACGCGCGAAGGCTCGAGTCCTTCCGACGCGACGGCATCTATCTCCTCCCGGAGACGGTGGCCGAGCTGCCGCCGGTGGCCGGGATCCTCACCCGCGGCGCGGGGAACCCCCTGTCGCACGTGCAGCTGCTCGCCCGCAACCTCGGCATTCCGAACGTCGCCGTCGACGCGGCGCTCGTCGACGCGCTGCGCGCCCACGACGGCCGCAGGGTCGTCCTCGCCGCGAGCCGCTCGGGCGTCGTGCAGCTCGAGGAGGACGGACCGCAGTGGGACGCGGCGTTCGGCGGGGAGTCTGCGCCCACCGCGGGCGTAGCCATCCGGCCGGACCTCGAGAAGCTCGACCTCTCGGTACGGGACTTCCTGAGCCTCGACGACCTCCGCGCGAGCGACTCCGGCCGCGTCGTCGGGCCGAAGGCGGCGAAGCTCGGAGAGCTCCGGCACGCCTTCGCCGACGCGACCGTGCCGGGCGTCGCGATCCCCTTCGGCCTCTACCGCGAGGCCGTCCTCGACCGCCCGCACGCGCGGAGCGGGAAGACGGTGTTCGAGTGGATGAGCGCCGAGTTCCGCCGCATCGAGGCGATGCCGCAGGGCTCGCCCGAGGAGCAGGCGGCCTCCGAGGCGCTCCGCGCCGAGATCTACGACCTCGTGCGGACCTGCGACCCCGGGCCGGACTTCCGCCGCCGGCTGAAGGAGGCGATGGACCGCGAGTTCGGCGCCACCTTCCGAGGCGGCGTCTTCGTCCGCTCCGACACGAACGTCGAGGACCTGCCCGGCTTCACCGGGGCGGGCATCAACCTGACGTTGCCGAACGTCGTCGGCTTCGAGAACGTCATGAAGGCGCTCGCCCAGGTGTGGGCGTCGCCCTTCTCGCCGCGGTCGTTCGCGTGGCGGCGCGGCAACATGACGGGGCCGGAGCACGTCTACCCCGCGGTGCTCCTGCTGCGCACCGTCCCGTCCGAGAAGTCGGGGGTGATGGTCACGCAGGACCTCGACACGGGCGACCGCGCGGTGCTGTCGATCGCCGTGAACGAGGGCGCCCAGGGTGCCGTCGAGGGCCAGGCCGCCGAGATGCTGCGGGTCGACACCGCGGGCGGCGAGACGCGCCTGCTCGCCGCGGCGACGGCCCCGCGGAGGATCGTCTGCGTGCCGACGGGCGGCGTCGTCGAACAGGAGACGACCGGCAGCGAGGAGGTCCTGCGGCCCGGGGAGATCGAGCAGCTCGTCGCGTTCTGGCGGGCCCTGCCGTCGCGCTTCCCGCCGATCCTCGACGGCGAGGGCCAGCCGACCGCGGCCGACGTGGAGTTCGCGTTCGTCGACGGGCGGCTCTACCTCCTGCAGATCCGGCCGTTCAACGAGAGCGCCCGGGCGCGGGGCAACGCCTTCCTGCAGGCGCTCGACCGCGCCCAGGCCGGGCGGCTGTCGGGCACGGCCGTGCCGATGACGGAGCCGCCCCGGCCATGAGGGCCCTCGCCGCGCTCCTCGCCGCCGCCGTCGCCACGCCGGCGGGCGCCTACCCGCTCGACGGCTACGAGTCGACCGGCATCCGCCGCCTGCTGGCGATCCGCCTCGTCCAGGACGGGAAGCTCCCCGGCGGGAAGCAGCCGCCGGGGGCGCTCCTCGGCCTCGCCGAGGTCGACCTGCGCCTCGCCGGCCGCGAGCTCGCGGTGCCGGCCCCCGACCCGGAGCTGTCGCGGCGCGTCGTCGACGCTCTCGGCGGCGACGCCGACGCGTACGGCGTCGCCGTCCTCGACCTCACCGACCCCGAAACGCCGCGCTACGCCGAGCACCGCGGCGACTACCGCCAGAACGTCGGCAGCGTCGGGAAGCTGGTCGTCGCCCTCGCCCTTTTCCAGGGGCTCGCCGACGCGTGGCCGGACGACGTCGCGAAGCGGACGGCGGTGCTCCGCGACACGATCGTCACCGCCGACGCCTTCTCGCAGTCGGACCACCACACGGTCCGCTTCTTCGACCCCGCGACGAAGGCGCTCGCGCGGCGGACGATCCGCGTCGGGGACACGGGCTCCCTCTACGAATACCTCGACTGGATGCTCTCGCCGAGCTCGAACTCGGCCGCCGGCATGGTCATGCGGGAGGCGATGCTCCTCCGCCAGTTCGGCCGGGACTACCCGCGGCCGGAGGCCGAGGTCCGGCGCTTCTTCGCGGAGACGAGGAAGAGCGACCTCACGGCCCTCTTCGAGCGGACCTTCGTGGACCCGATCGGCCGCAACGGGCTCGACGTGAATCTCCTCCGCCAGGGCAGCGTGTTCACCCACCAGGGCAAGCAGATCGTGCCGGGCCCCGGCGAGAGCTACGGGTCGGCCCGCGAGCTCGCGCGCTACCTGCTGCTCCTCGAGGAAGGCAGGCTCGTCGACGCGTTCTCGAGCCGCGAGATCAAGCGCCTCCTCTACGTGACGGAGCGGCGCATCCGCTACGCGGCGTCGCCGGCCCTCGCCCCGGCCGCCCTCTACTTCAAGTCGGGGTCGCTCTACGAGTGCCGGCCCGAGCCCGGCTACCGCTGCGCCGAGTACGCCGGCAACGTGAAGAACTACATGAACTCGGTCGCGATCGTGGAGCACCCGGCGGGCGCCCGACGCCTCCACTACGTGGTGACGATCGTGTCGAACGTGCTGCGGCGAAACTCGGCCGGAGTGCACATGGCGATCGCGACGCGGCTGCAGCGGCTCATGGAGTCGCTGCACCCCCCGGCGCCGCCTTCGGGTGACGCGAGTCGATGAGGTCGTCGACGGGGAGCGCCAGGCGAACGAGCCACTCGCCGCCCTCCTCCTGGTCCGCGAGCCCGACGAGGACGTAGCGCCGGTTCGGCCCCTCGACGAGGGCGCTGTCGGAGTGGAACTGGCGCCAGGTCCCCGACTTGCGGAAGAGCCGGACCTCGGGACGCGACTCGAGCCCCTTCACGAACTTGTGGTGGATGCCGGGATCCGCGAGGACCGCCTTCATCTGCCGGGTCAGCTCCGGCGAGAGGAGCAGGCCGCGGTCGAGCATGTAGTAGAACCGCGCCACCTGGTAGGCCGTGGCCCCGTGCGAGAGGTGAGAGACGGGATCGCGCAGGTACGCGGCGGCCGGGCCGTACGCCTTCCCGACCCACAGCCCGCCGCCTTTCCGCGCGTCGTAGAAGTGGTAGCGCGGCGAGGTGAGGATGTCGACGAGGGCCGCCTCGCCCACCCTCGCGAGCACGGCGCTCGCGTCGCGGTTGCTCGAGAGGCGGACCATGCGGTTCATCTCGCCGAGGAGCGGCTCGTCGATCACGAGCCGCCCGCGCTCGGCCTGGACGAACGCGCCGAGGAGGATCGCGATCTTCGGCAGGCTCGCCGCGTACATCATCTGGTCGCCGTTCAGCATCGCGAGGCGCGGGGCAGCGTCGGTCACGTCGACGAGGGCGAGCGCGAGGTGGCGCCGCTCGACCGCCGGCTCGAGCCCGAGGCGCTCCACGACCTGCCGGAGGCCGCTCTGCAGGCCCGCGTCGGCGAACGCCCGGATCTCGCGGGACGTCGTGCCGTCGGCCGGCTCGTCGGCGGCCGCCGCGCCGGCGAGGGCCGCGAGCGAGAGCACGAGCCACGCCCGACGCACCGTCCTGGAAGGCATCACGCAAGGATACGCCACGCGTCACGGCGTCAGCCGCCCGGTGGCAGGAAGCGGATAGCGACCCTCCGCCCTCCCGCATAGCCTCGGGGGAATCGTGGGCCGCCGCGCCGCGCGCCCGCGCCGACAACCCTCACGGAGGACCGTCGATGCGATCTATCGTCCTGCGGACCGCCCGGCCCGTGGCCGCGCTCCTCGTGGCGCTCCTCGCCGCCCCGGCCGTCGACGCGCGCACCGTCTGGTGCGAGAGCCGGGACTACCGCTACAAGTACTGCTCGGTCCAGACCTACGGCGACGTGACGCTGCGCCACGAGATGTCCCGCTTCTCGTGCCAGTACGGCCGGAGCTGGGGCTACGACCACCGCGGCATCTGGGTCGACCGCGGGTGCCGCGCGCAGTTCGCGGTGGACGAGGGCCGGCGCCCGCACTACGGCGGCTACGACTACTACGACGACCGAAGCGACCGGGAGCGCGACCGCGACGCGAAGGCGGGGGCGGCCGTGGCCGGCGTCGCGCTCGGCGCGGCGGTGGCCGCGGCGATCATCGCGAGCAAGCACAAGAGCCACGACGAAGACCGCGACGCCGTCCCCAACTGGCTCGTCGGCCGCTTCGAGGGCTACAACACGCAGTACCGCACGGACGTGGCGATCCAGGTCTCGCCGAGCGGAAGCGTGACCGCCTATCTGCCGGAGGGCCAGAAGACCTACGGCAACTACCGCAACGGCATCGTCGTCTTCGGCGACCAGGAGTTCGACGTCGAGAAGACGAACAGCGGCTTCACCCTCACGCAGCGCAACGACCGCGGCAACGTCGTCGCGTACCACCGCGACCGCTAGTGCCGGCCCGGAAGACCGGAGGAGCCGGAACGATGACGAAGAACTCCTGGACCCTGGCCGGGCTCGCCGCGGGCCTCGCCGTGCTCGGCCTCGCCGCCCCCGCGCGAGCGCAGGCCCCCGCCGCCGCCGCGGCCGCGCCCGCCGAGACGCCGGCCCCCGAGATCCTCATCCCGCGCGGCACCGCGACGACCGCGATGCCCACGCTCCCGCCCCCGTCGAGCACGCTCGACGTCGTGCGGCGGCGCGGCGCCCTGCGCGTCGGCGTCTCGACCTTCGTGCCGTGGGTCATGAACGCGAAGGACGGCAAGCCGATCGGCTTCGCCGTCGACGTCGCGAGGCAGCTGGCGGACGACCTCGGCGTCGATCTCGAGCTCGTGCCGGGGTCCTACCCGAACCTGCTCGACGACCTCCTGCAGGACCGGTTCGACGTGATCGTCTCGGGCATGGCCATCACGCCGGCCCGCGCCCTCGTCGCCAACTTCTCGATCCCCCTCGCCGAGTCCACCGTCCGCCTCGTCGCGAGCCGCGAGAAGGCGGCGGCCTTCAGGACGGCCGCCGCGTTCGACCGTCCCGAGGTCACGATCGGCGTGCGGGCCGGTTCGATCGGCGAGCAGGTCGCGGCGAGGGCGTTCCCGAAGGCGAGGCTGCAGAAGTTCGAGGACGAGGACTCCGCGCTCGAGGCCCTCCTCGGCGGCAAGGTCGCCGCGTTCGTGGCCCGCAGCCCCGCCCCGGAGTTCCTCCTCGCGCGGGCGGACACGAAGCTCTTCGCCCCCCTCGCCGAGCCGCTCGCCCGCACCCGCGAGGCGATCGTGGTGCGGAGGGGCGACCCCGACCTCCTGTCGTTCCTCGACACCTGGATCCGCTGCCAGCAGGACAGCGGCTGGCTCGCCGAAAGGCACAAGTACTGGTTCGAGTCGCTCACCTGGGAGGACCAGCTCTAGACGCTGGGGCCCCCGCCGAAGGAGGCGCGCCGTGCGTGCAGCCGTCGTCCGTGCGCTCTGTCTCTCGTCCGTCGTCATCCTGGGCCTCGCGCCCGCCGCGCGCGCCCAGGGTGGCGCGACCGGCCCCGCCTACGACTGCGCGAAGGCGCAGGGCGAGGTCCAGCAGCTCGTCTGCAAGGACGCCGCCCTCGCGGCCCTCGACCGCAAGCTCGACGGGGTCTACAAGGCCGCCCTCGCCAAGGCCCGCGACGCGATGCCCGCGACGCTGCGCGCCGAGCAGCGCGGCTGGGTGAAGGGCCGCGACGAGTGCTGGAAGAGCCGGAACGGGGACCCGACGTGGATCACCGCGAGCTGGCAGGTCTCGACCGTGCGCGGCTGCGTCGAGGCCAGCTACCGGGTCCGGATCTCCGAGCTGCAGGCGGTGTGGGGGCTCGCGCCGGCGAAGGGGCCGACGGCGTTCGCCTGCCAGCGCAACCCGGCGAACGAGGTGGTCGCGACCTTCTTCGAGACCGATCCGCCGGCGGCCCGGCTCGAGCGCGGCGACCAGACCGTCACCGCCTGGCTCGTCGCCACGCCGGGGGGTCCGAAGTACGAGGGC
Organism: Vicinamibacteria bacterium; assembly: GCA_046331285.1. Taxonomy (GTDB): domain Bacteria; phylum Acidobacteriota; class Vicinamibacteria; order Fen-336; family Fen-336; genus DATBSL01. The sequence continues at coordinate 28,814 of JAXLRD010000025.1, read as the reverse complement.
CGGAACGTGACCTTCGTCGGCCAGGGGAAGACGGCCACGGTCACGTGGCTCGACGAGACCCTCGCCTGCGAGTCGAAGTGACTCGCCGTCGGCCGGCGGCTCAGGCCGCCCGCTGACGGCGCGCCCGCCGGAGCGTCTCGGACGGCGACTCGCCGAAGCGCCGCGCGTAGTCGACCGAGAAGCGGCCGAGATGGTTGAAGCCGCAGTCGAAAGCGACGCGTGTGACGGTCGTGCCGGGCCGCGGCAACTCGAGCTCGGCCCGGGCCTGCGCGAGCCGAGCCTGCCGCAGGAGGGCCATCGGCGAGACGCCGGTCTCGCGCCGAATCACCCGGTTGAGGGTCCGGCTGCTCAGGCCGAGCTCCGACGCCAGTCCCTGCAGCGACCACGGCTCCCGGGAGCGGTCGACCAGAAGGGCCGAGACGGGGCGGCTCGAGTTCTGCGGAAGGACTCGGGTGGGCATTTTCCGTAGAGGGTTCGAGCATCATGCCCGGACACCCCGACGGCCGGAACCTGTCCCTTGGTGAAGCCGTAAGCGATTGAAATCAAGACGGCTTTCTGACGCCCCGGCCGGTGAGGCCCAGGCGCTCGGCGATCTTCACGAGGTCGGCCGTCGACCGGGCACGCAGCTTCTCCATCGCCTTCGCGCGGTGGAGCTTCACCGTCCGCTCCACGAGGCCCAGATCGTGGGCGATCTGCTTGTTGAGCTGACCGCTTGCCACCCGCAGCCACACGTCGCGCTGGCGCTCGCTGAGGGTGGCGGCGAGGGCCCGCAGCTCGGCGAGCTCCACCCCCCCCGCCCCCCCGCCGGCCACGCGCTCGAGGGCCCCCCGCACGGCCGCGAACAGCTCGTCGGCCGCGACCGGCTTCTGGAGGAAGTCGACCGCGCCGTTCTTCATCGCCCGCACTCCGGCCGCGACGTCGCCGTGCCCGGTGAGAAAGACGATCGGGGCGACGCAGCCGCGCTCGGCGAGCCGCTCCTGGAGCTCGAGTCCGCTCGCGCCGGGCAGGCGCAGGTCGAGCAGCAGGCAGCCCGTCAGCTTCGGGCCGGCGACCGCGAGGAGCTCCTCGGCCGTCGCGTGGAGCGCGACCTGGAAGCCCGCCCCGGTGAGCAGCCGCGCGAGCGACCGCCGCATCGAGGCGTCGTCGTCGACCACGTGGACGACGGAGGCGTCGGTCACGGCCGGCCTTCCGCCGCGAGCGTGGCCGGCAGCTGGAGCGTCATGCGCAAGCCTCCTTCCGGCGGGACTTCGGCGACCAGCCGGCCGCCGTGCCTCTCGGCGATCGAGCGACAGATCGCGAGGCCCACGCCGAGGCCGTCCTTCTTGGTGGTGACGAACGGCTCGAACAGGCGGTCGGCCACGGACGCGTCAGGGCCCGGCCCGTTGTCCCGCACCACGAGCTCCACCCGCCCCTCGCGCACGGCGGTCGAGACGTCGACCCGCCGGCCGCCGGGCGTGGTGGCGAGAGCCTCGCACGCGTTCAGGAGGAGGTTCACCACCACCTGGCCGAGCTGGACGCGCGAGCCTTCCACCGACGGCAGGGCGTCCTCGAGGGAGAGAACGACCTCGACGCGGTTCTCGCGCAGCTCCCGCCGCAGCAGGGGCAGCATCTCGCGAACGAGCGACGAGAGGCCGACCGGGCCCGTCTCGGAGCCGGCGGGCTGCAGGAAGCCGCGCAGCCCCCGCACGACCTCGGAGGCGCGCATCCCGTCGGCGACGATGTCGTCGAAGATCTGCTCGAGCGCGGCCGGCTGCCGGAGGTACTGCGCGAGGTTCCTTCGACCCGCCTCCGCGTTGTTGACGATCGCGCCGATCGGCTGGCGGACCTCGTGGGCGAGGCTCGCCGCGAGCTCCCCGGCGAGGGCCGCCCGCGAGACGTGCGCGAGCTGGGCGCGCAGGGCGTCGATCCGGGCCTCGGCCTGCCGCTGCTCCTCGAGGGCCAGGAGCCGCGCGGCGTGGCGCCGCTCGAGTCCGCGGAAACGCCGCCGCACGAGGACGACCGCGGCGACGCCGGCGGCGAGGCCGCTGGCCACGCGGAAGAGGAGCGTCTGCCACCACGCCGGGCGGACATCGACGGTCACCTCCGCCGGCGACCTCGACCACACGCCGTCCTCGTTCCGGGCCTGGACGAGGAAGCGGTAGCGGCCCGGGCCCCGCGGCGACCAGTCGACCTCCCGCCCCGAGCCCGCGTCGACCCAGTCGGCGTCGACTCCCTCGACGCGGAAGCGGAAGAGCATCCGCTCCAGGTAGAGCGAGTGGAAGGCGGTGTACGCGACGTGCAGGCGGTTCGTGAGCGGGGGAACGGACACGAGGCTCCCGCCGGGCAGCGCGGCGCCGCCCGCCCGCACCTCCTCGATCCGCACGGTCGGCGGCGTGCCGTCGAAGGGGAACGACGCCGCGAAGAGCGACACCGCGCCGTCGATCGTCCCGAACCACAGGCGGCCCTTCCCGTCGGAGAAGCCGGCCGGGCTGCCGAAGTTGGCCTCGGGCACGCCGCGCTCCTCGCCGAGGACGACGGGGGACACGGCGCGCGCACGGCCCTCGGCCACGGCCCGCATCTCGGCCCGGTCGACGACCGCGATGCCGCGGTTCGTCGAGATCCACATCCGACCGCGCTGGTCGTCGAGGATGCGCGACACCGAGCTGTCGGGCAGACCCTCGCGCACGGCGAAGCCCACCACTCGGCCGTCTCGCATGCGGCCGACGCCGCCGCCGTAGGTGCCGATCCAGACGTTGCCGCCCGGCTCCGCGAGAACGTCGCGCACGAGCCCGCGGGGCACGCCCGCCTCCGCGCCGAAGCGGTCGACCGTCCGCTCGCCGACGCGGAAGACCTCGCCGTCGCCGCCGATCCAGAGCGCGCCGTCGGGGCGGTCGACGCCGACATCAACGGCGCTGGAAGGTGGAGCTCGCGACGGAGGGCGCCGCCCGCCGAGACGAGCCGCGCGCTCCCGTTGCGCGAGACGACCCAGACCGAGCCTTCGCCGGCGGCCACGGCCGGCCCCTCCTCCTCCGGCAGGTCGCTCGCGATCACCCGGCCGGATGCGCGCCCCGGCGCCACCTCGAACAGGCTCGAGCCGGCGCGGGCCCAGACGGCTCCCCCGCCGGCGGGAGCCAGGGAGATGCCGCACGGCGGCCAGCCCGCGGGCCGCGCCCCGCGCAGCCGGACCGGTCGCGAAGCGCCGGACTCGTCGAGGTGATAGAGGACGGAGCACCCGCTCGCCACGAAGGCGCCACCCGCGCCGTCCCCGGCCAGCGCGGCGACGCTGCCCAGGCCGGACGCCGCGCCGTAGCGCCGCACCGGCAGCCGATTGAGCCGGAAGAGGCCCGCGCCGGCGGTGCCGATCCAGAGTGTCCCCTGGCGGTCGAGCCTGAGGCAGCGGACCGAGACACCTCGCGCGAGGCCGAGGGGCAGGACGGTCCGGCGCCACGAGCCGTCGGGGCGGCGGTCGAGCCGCGACACCTCGTTCCCGTGGGCGGTCCACAGCACGCTGTCGCCCTGCGACTCGACGGCGGTGGCGACTCCGGCCACGGCCGGGTCGACGCGGAGGATCTCGAGCCGGCCGTCGACGTACGAGGCGAAGCGGCCGGGCAGGCTGAGCCACAGGCCGCCGCCGGGACGGGCGCGGAGGAGTCGCCCGCTGCCGGGAGCACCGCGGCGGCCGCGGCGCCCTCGACGCGCAGGCGCGCGAGGGTCTCGGCCCAGGCGCCCCAGGCCTCTCCCCGTGCGTCGAGAGCGAAGTCGCGGAAGACGAGCCCGGCGCCCGCGGGCGCCGGCACGAGCCGCCACGGGCGGCCGCCGTCGCTGCGCCAGAGCCGCCCGTCGGCCGACTTCATCAGCACTCCGCCCGAGGGCTCGACGAGCAGGCCGAGCGCCTCGACGGCGCCCTCCGGCGGCGAGAGCAGGAGCCGGCTGCGGCCGGAGTCGACGCGCCCGAGGTGACCCTGCTGCGTCAGGAAGAGCAGCGAGTCCTCTCCCGCCGCCGCCAGGGCCACGATGCGGTTCGCCGGCAGGCGCTCGTCGGTGGTCATGTCGAGGACCTTGAACGAGCGGCCGTCGAAGCGCGCGAGCCCGCCGAAGGTGGAGAGCCAGAGCTCGCCGTTCGGGAGGGAGGCGACGTCGGTGACCGAGTTCTGCGGGAGCCCGTCGACGGTCGTCCAGTGCACGATACGGTCGTCGCGGAACCCGGCCCCCGGCGCGAGGCGCGTCTCTCCCGCGGCCGCCCCCGCCGCGAGGGCGAGCGCGGCGGCGAGCGAGGCCGCCGCGGCCCGGACCCGCCGGAGTCTGCTCACGCGGGCGAGCTTACAGCAGCGCGGCGGCGATCAGAGGAACTGCACGACCGCCGCCGCGACCGCGACGAAGTAGACCCAGGCGAGGAGGAAGGAGACGAGCGCGGCGAGCACGGCGCGCCCGGCGCTCGTCTCCAGCCGGCGCCTCTGCCATCCCGTCTGGGCGCGCAGGTACCAGGCGACCCCGACCGCCAGCAGGCCGAGCCCTCCCGCCCGTCCCGCCGCCGAGCCGATGCGGGCGAGGGTGAGCCCGACCGATAGCGTCAGGACGAGCGGCGCGGTGAGGTAGCACTGCCCGAAGAAGGGAGCGCGCAGGGTCTTGCGGTCGAGCGCGACGCCCTTGCGGCGGAGGAGCCGCGCCGCCGCGACGAGCGGGAACAGGGCGAAGAGCAGCGACCGCAGCATGAGCAGGTTCTGCTCGGACCCGAAGAGCGCCTTCGCGGCCGCGCTCTTGGCCTCGATCCCCTTCGCGCCGAGGCCGAGCTCTATCGCGTGGGCGAGGAGGACCGACAGCATCAGCAGCAGCGGCGGGCTCAGCGTGTCGATGTACTGCTCGTCGGCCGTGTCGCCCTGCTCGGCCTCGGCGTAGTCCGCCGTCGCCTCGGGACGCGCGACGATCGCCCACAGCGTCCGCGGATAGAAGACGAGCCAGGACATCACCTCGTAGAGCAGCTCCTCGAGGGAGCGGATCAGCTTGATGAAGTCCATGGCGGCGGGGCCGCTCCCGCCTAGAAGGGGTAGCCGAGCCCGAAGTAGAAGCGGTTGCCTTCCTTGCTGTGGCCGACGATGGCGTGGACGGTCACCGGCGCGAGGACGGGCTGCGCGAGGAGACCACCGCCGTACGACGTGTGCCAGGTCGTGGAGTCGCGGTTCTCGAGCCAGACCCGGCCGGTGTCGACGAAGGCGACGAGGCCGAAGCGCGTCGGAAGAAGCGGGATCGGCAGCCGGCCGAGCCAGCCACGGAGCGACAGGCTGCCGAAGAGGGACGAGTCCCCGGTGAAGCGCCGGGCGTAGTACCCCCGGTTGTTCAGGCCGCCGATCGCCGCCGCCTCGAACCATGGGGCGTCGCCCCACAGCCGGCGGCCGCCGACGCGGGCCGCGAGGTGGACGCGCCTCGAGCCGGCGTAGGCGCGGACGACGCCGTCGACGCCGCCGTAGGTCGAGATCACGTCCCACGTCTTCGGCACGTAGAACCCGGCGACGTCGAAGTTCACGCCGGTGGTGGAGGGACCGCCGCGGTCGTCGAGGATCCCCTCGGTGATGTTGAGCGGCACGGCGTCCTTCTGCTGGCGCGAGTCGAAGTGCACCCCGCCGCGCACGGCGATCTGGCCGAAGCGGCCGGTGCCGTACGCGTTGCTCGCGCCGATGATCGACCCGTCGTCGGCCTTCGTGTCGGAGTAGCGGACCTCCGGCCCGACGAAGGTCTCGAAGCGCCGCCCGAGGTCGAAGCGCAGCGTCGGCGAGGCGAACAGGACCTTCTGTTGCGCCCGGTAGGCGAGGTTCCCCGGGTAGAGCTGGTCGGGGTCGGTCGGATCGATGGGGTACTTCGTGTCGTTGCCGTAGCCGAAGAAGTTGATCTGCTCGATGTCGGACGCGAAGGTCTCGAAGCGGAACCCGGCCCCGGTGCCCGTCCGCCGGAAGGTCCCGCTGTACTCGACCTTCCCGGTCCCCGCGCCGGTCGTGATCGCGGCACGGAGGACCTGAACGCTCGAAGCCGGCGCGGTGCGGAAACCCCAGCCCGTCCGGGTCAGGCCGTAGCCGAGGACGCCCTCGATGTCGGGGTGGTAAGCGAGGACCGCTCCGCCGATCGTCCGGTGGCCGTAGCTGCGCGGCTCGAGCCACGGCGCGTCCTTCACCGGTGACGGGTTCGTCCACGCGCCGCCGCGGACCTGCGTCCCGCTGCCTCGCGCGACGTTCACCTCGCCGGCGTCGCGCCAGACGTCCGTGCCGCCGCTCTTCGAGTCGTCGACGGCGTCCTGTCCGCCGCCCGCGACCACGCGGACCTTCAGCGGACCGCCCGGCGCGCCGGTGCGGGTCACGCGGTCGTCGCCGCCGTGGAGGTACACGCGCACCTCGTCCGTCTCCGCGGGCAGGAAGCGGCGGCGGTAGGAAGCGGCCGCTCCGGGCTCGGCGCCCGCGACGCTGAGCTCAACGGAGCCGTCGTCCTGGCGGGCGATCGTCACGAGCTCGGCGCGGTCGGTCGCGTGGACGTCGACCGCCCGGGCGTAGTAGCGGTAGACGCGGAGGACGTAGTCGACGAGGCCGGCGCGGCGGGCCTTGAGCTCGGCCAGGGTCCGCGAGCCGCTCTTCGCGTACCACGGCGCCGGCATGCGCCGCAGCGCGCCCTCGACGACGTCGTCCGTCAGCCTGCCCTGCACCTCCGTCGCGACCTCGCGCCACGCGGCGGCGTCGAGGTCGGAGAGGAGCCAGCGGTCGACCTCGAAGCAGTTCGCGAGCGGCCCCTCGAGCTTGCGCGGGTACTTCGCGGAGAACTTCAGCTCCTTCGGCACGCGGCCCCGCATGGCCCTCATCATCAGGCCGTCGTGGCGGACGAGGACCATGTCGGGGTCCTCGGGGAGCGGCTGCCACAGGTCGCGGCCGGGAATCCGCATCCAGCGCCACTGTCCGCGGTGGCGGTCGAAGTTGTCGAGCCAGAGGTCGAGGACGCGCGCGCGGAGGAACGCCCGCGAGTCGACGTGGTTCTCCGGCCCCTCGAGCCACCGGCCCCACAGGTCGCTCGTGGAGACGATCGCCGTCGCGCCCAGGAATCCTGGCCGGCCGTCGGCCGCGGGCAGCGGGAACTCGTCGATGGTGCCGAACTCGCCGGCGAACTGCTTCTGGAACTTCCCGAGGGCGGGGTCGTCGGGGACGACGACGAGCTTCGGGTCGGTGTGGGCGACGCCGACGGCCTCCTGGAGCGACGCGAGGATCTGACCGGCCGCGGGATGCGTGTGCGAGCTCTGGTCCTGGGCGATCTTGGCCGGGAAGCGCTCGCGCCACTCCTCGGGCAGCATCCGCTCGGGGTGCTTGTGGAGGGAGCGGAACGTGTAGGCGCGGCCGTCGTTGCCCTTGAACGCGAGGCCGAGGCCCTGGGCCTGGCCGACGATCCGGACCGGGGTGAGCCCGCCTCCGGTGCCGCGCAGGTCGAGAACCGGGACCTCGATGGGGGTCGTCCAGAGATCGCGGTAGCCCTTGCCGAAGAGCACCTCGTGGAAACCGCCGGCCTCGTACTGGGGGCCGGCGGCGACCGTCCGCGTGTCCTGCGCGCGCGACGCGCCCGCCCCCAGGCCGACCACCAGCCCCGCCACCGCGACGATCCCGCTCGACCGCATCGCTCTGCGCCTCCTCCCGACCGGCGTTTCCCGGACGAAACTCCAAAACCTAGACGCAGGAGGGGCCGGCGCGCTATCCGGATCCCGCCAACACGCGGCGCTGGCGGGAAGTGGATAGCCCCGCGCCCGCCCTTGGCGTAGAGTCGTCAGCTTTCGGGCATAGCCCCCCGGCGGGATGCCTCCGCCCGGACTCGAGGTGACATGACCGCGACCACTGCCGATCGCGAGCCCGCCGGCCGTCCCGGGCCGCTCGACCGCCTCCTGGGCGTCTTCTCGGACGTCCACCCCGGCGAAGGCGCGCGCGCGCTCCTCATGCTCGCGAACGTCTTCCTCATCCTGGTCTCGTACTACGTGATCAAGACGGTCCGCGAGCCGCTCATCCTGAACTCCGAGGTGCCGGGCTTCCTGAAGGCCCTCGGCATCCACAGCGGAGCCGAGGTCAAGACCTTCGCCGCGGCCGGACAGGCGCTCGTGCTGATGGTGTTCGTGCCCGCCTACGGCTGGTTCGCCTCGCGCGTGACGCGCATGAAGCTGATCGTCGGGGTCACGCTCTTCTTCGTCGCGAACATCCTGGCCTTCGCGTTCGCGGTGCACGCCGGCCTGCCGTTCGTCGGGGTCGCCTTCTACATCTGGGTGGGCTTCTTCAGCCTGTCGATCATCGCGCAGTTCTGGTCGTACGCGAACGACATCTACACGAAGGACGCGGGCAACCGCCTCTTCCCCGTCATCGGCATCGGCGCGACCGCCGGCAGCCCGATCGGCGCGTGGGCCGCCGGGCAGCTCTTCGGCGCGCACGTGCCCGCCCACGTGATGCTCTACCTCGCGGCCTCTCTCCTGCTGCTGACCCTCGGCCTCTACGTCGCGGTGAACCGCAACGCCACCGCCCGGTCGGCCGCGGCGGCCCCGGCCGACCGCGAGCCCCTCGGCGACCGCAACGCGTTCGGCCTCGTGTTCGGCAACGGCTACATCCTCCTGATCGCCGTCCTGCTGATCGTGCTGAACGTCGTCAACACCGTCGGCGAGTACATCCTCAGCCACCTCGTCGTGGAGCACGCGGCCGAGATGGCGAAGGCCGACCCCGGCTTCGACAAGGGCGCCTACATCGGCGCCTACTACGGCGCGTACTTCTTCTGGGTGAACGTCGTCGCCGTCCTCCTCCAGGCCTTCGTCGCCTCGCGCCTCGTGAAGCGGTTCGGGCTCGCCGGGGTCCTCTTCGCGCTGCCGCTCATCGCGCTCGGCGCCTACGGCGTGGTGGCGGTGGGGGCGACGATGGCGATCGTGCGGTGGGCGAAGACGGCCGAGAACTCGACCGACTACTCGGTGATGAACACGGCGAAGCAGCTCCTCTGGCTGCCGACCTCGCGCGAGGAGAAGTACAAGGCCAAGCAGGCCGTCGACAGCTTCTTCGTCCGGCTCGGCGACCTCGCCGCGGCCTTCGTCGTCTTCGCCGGCACGACGTGGGTCACCCTCGACGCGAACGGGTTCGCCGTCGTCAACCTGTGCTTCGTGGCGGTGTGGCTCGCGCTCGCGGTCGCTCTCGTCCGCCGCAACCGGCAGCTCTCGCCGGAGCCGCGCGCTTGAGGCTCCTCGCCGCGGCCCTGCTGGCGTTCGGGGCCGCCGCGCCCGTCCTCGCCCAGGCCGGGGCGCCGCCCGCGGGCGGGCCGGGCGCGGAGATCGTCCCCGCCGCCCACCGGGCGCTGGGCCAGCCCTGGCTCCACAAGCCCTACGCGGCCGGCTCGCTCACGTGGAACCGGGAGGGCGCCGAGTCGCGCCTCGGCGGGATCGGCGTCGTGGGGGTCTACAAGGACCTCGTGATGCCCCTCAGCGGGGCCTTCGGTCTCTCCGCCGAGGGCTACGCCGGCGGGACGGGCGCCGCCGGGGCGGACCGCGCCTCGTGGGACGGGGGCGCTCGAGTGTTCGCGACGAGCCGGCTGCTCTTCCTGAATGCCGGCCTCGACTGGAACGCGAGGACGCGGAAGACCGACTTCGTGCTCGCCTTCACGCCCTACTTCCGGCGCGGCGGCCTCTTCGGGACGGGCGGCAACTTCCGGATCGAGTGGATCCCCGGCCGCAACCACTCCTGGAACTTCGGCTTCCAGGTGCCGCTCGAACCGCACATGGGCCGAACCCGTCCGCGACACCGCGACGTGAAGCTGCCGAAGGCTCGCTCGGCCCCGGCCCCGGCCCCGGCCGCCCTCGCCGACGAGACCCGGCGCCAGCTCGCGACGGTGCGCGACGCGGGCCGCTGGCTCGTGCTCCACGCCAACTTCTTCAACGACGACGACGACGCGAGCTACTTCGAGGCGATGGAGAGGTTCCGCGACGACATCGGGAAGGCGAAGGCTCTCTTCGAGGCGAAGGACGCGGACCATCCCGCCGGGCGCTCGTACGACACGGAGTCGCGCCACTATCACGACGCGTTCGACGCCGCGTTCGCGAGCGTCCTTCCCGCGCCGCTCGGCCGCCTCGCGGCAGACCGCGCGCGCGAGGCGCTCCTCGACGAGGTCCTCCTCCCCTACGACCGGCAGATCGGCCGGTTCAAGAGCCCGGACGCCCTCGCCGGCCTCCTCGCGAACGGGCGCGCCGCGTTCTCGCGGGCGCTCGACGCGGACGGAACGGCCGACCCGGGCGGGCGCGACCGGGCCCTCGCGGTGTACGACGAGATCGGGAGGATGCTCGAGCGGGTCCGGGAGGCCCTCAAGAAGCACCTGGAGGGCGACGAGCGGAAGCTGTGGATGTCGCTCGACCTCGCGCTGCGGCCGGAGCAGCACGACTCGCAGGCGGAGATCGACGCGGTCGTCGCGCGAGCCCTCGCGCGGCCCTTCACGCGCGGCAACGCGATCTTCCCGACGAACGGCTCGCGCTTCCAGCTCGAGGTGATCCGCTCCCTGCAGGACGCCCGCGACTACCACGTCCTCTGGATCCACGACTACGCGGGACGCGTGGGCGGCCAGCCCGACCCGGTCGCGCACGAGGTCACGGTGAAGGGCTACCTGGCCGCGCTCACCCGCCGCGTGCGCGAGTACGACGAGACCGGCCGCCTGCCCGCGTTCTTCCTGTTCCAGACGCAGTTCTTCTACGAGGGCAGCCGGAGCCGCCTCTACCTGACCCTCCTCGAGGACCCGCTCGGCCGCACCCTGAAGCTCGGCAAGGGCGCCGAGGCGCTCGAGGCCGAGCTGGGCGCCGCGCAGGACGAGCTGCGCCGGGCGGTGGCCGCGTCGAAGCGCCTGCAGGCCGCGGCCCGCGCGCACGGCGAGGGCTGGCTGCGGAAGGTCGTGCGCGTCCACGTCAGCGTCACCTTCCCCGCGGACCTGTCGTTCCGCTCGACGCGGGTCGTCGGGTTCCTGCCGTTCGCTCCCGACTCGATCACGCTCGACCACCGGAAGCTGTTCTTCTACGACGTCACCGAGGACGATCCCGGCCGGGGGCAGGCCCTCTTCAGCGGCACCGGCGTCGGCTCCGAGTACGGCGGCCCGACCTGGGACGACCGCGGCCTCCTCGCGTCGGGCCCCGCGATCCTGCAGCTCAAGAAGGAAGCCGGGCGCCTCCTGCGCTCGCAGGGCTTCGCGGACGCGGACATCCCCGAGGCCCTGCGCGAGCGACCGCTCCCGGCGGGCTACGAAGAGCTCGTGGCCGCGCGCGAGGCGGCCGGCTTCGGCGCGCGAGCCCTCAACGTGCACAACCAGGTCGGCTTCGGGGCGAAGGAGGCGACGCTCGCCCAGGCCATCCTCTACACCCTCGCCCCGCGCGACACGGTGATCGTCGTTCCGGACTCGATCTGGGCGAGCCCGTTCTGGGCCGGCCAGCTCGCGGGGGCGGCCCTCCGCGGCTGCCACGTTTACGTCGTGGCGCCCTCCCTCGACAACGCGCCGGCCGCCGGCGCGCCGATCCTGGCCCGGGCCCGCGAGGTGTTCGCGCGGCTCCTGGAGGTCTCGCGGATCATGTCGTCGGAGATCGCGGCCGCCGGTGGCCACCTGCGGGTGGGCGTCTACACGCGCGCCTCCGCGTCGGGCGACACGCTCGGCAAGATCCGCGAGGCGGCGGAGGGCTTGCGCCGCTACGCCTTCCTGCAGGACGAGTTCCCGATGCCGTCCGGCACGCCGGCCCTCCTCGACGCCGTCGCGAGCGAGCTCGAGGCGCAGGGCTACAAGCCGCAGTTCATCGCGAAGGGCACGCGCGAGGGGCGGCCGAAGATGCACCGCAAGACGCAGCTCTTCGTGACCCGCGAGGCGCTGCGCGCCTACGCCGACGTCCCGGAGGTGGTCGAGTCCCTGCGCGGACAGCTCGCGGCGCGCGCCCGCGTGACGGCCAGCCCGGCCGCGGTGTTCGAGGCCGAGAGCCCCCTCGAGACCCCGCGGCCGATCGTCGAGCGGCTGCGGACCGATCCGCCTCCCGGGTTCGACAAGGCGGTCTTCTACTACACGGTCGGATCGAAGAACCAGGACCCGCGCAGCGCCTTCCTCGACGGCGAGACGGCGTACGTCGTCGCCGGCCCGTGGGCCCTCGTCGGCTACAGCGATTTCGTCCTGCTGATGGCCGCGACCACGTGGGTCGAGAACGAGGCGGAGCTGACGAAGCTCATCCCGGTCGAGGAGGAGCGGGCCCGCAAGCTCGGCCGGCTCATCTCGAAGATCCTGTAGCACGGGTCGCGCCGGTCCTTACCGTTTCCTCACCGCCCACCGGCCGCCGCGCGGATGGACGGCGGAGCCCGGTGGGAGTAACTTGCGCGGCTGTGGAGCAGGATCTCGTCCGCACGCAGTCCCGGCTCGAGGCCCTGATCGGCAGCCTCCACGGCGGCCTGCTGGTCGAGGACGAACAGCGGCACATCGCCTTCGTGAACCGCGCGTTCTGCGACCTGTTCGCGATCCCCGCGCCGCCCGAGGCGCTCGTGGGGCTCGACTGCTCGACCGCGGCGGAGCAGCTGAAGGGCCTCTTCCTCGACCCCGACGGCTTCCTGCGGGACATCACGACCCTCGTCGCCGCCCGCACCGCGGTGCACGCCCAGCGGGTCGAGACGGTCGACGGCCGCGTGTTCGAGCGGGACTACGTGCCGGTATGGGCCGGGGCCGAGTACGTCGGCCACATGTGGCACTACCGCGACGTGACGGCGCAGGTCCAGGAGGAGCGTCGCCAGCAGTGCCAGATCGCCGTCAGCACGACCCTCGCGATCCAGGGCATCGAGATCCACGCGGCGGCGAGGGGCGTCCTCGCCGCGCTCGGCGAGACGTTCGGCTGGCGCTTCGGGGGCTGCTGGCGGTTCGACGTGGACAGCGGCCGCTTCACCTGCGCCGCGACGTGGGCGAACCCGCGCGAAGAGGAAGAGGCCGCGGCCGCGTACGTCCGCGCCTGCCACGCCCTGCGCCCGAACGTGGAGCAGCAGCTCGTGTCGCAGGTGTGGCGCGCGCGGAGCGCCCTGTGGATCGAGGACCTGGGGCGGGAGGGCTACGCGCCAGCCGAGCTCGTGGGGCAGCTCGGCCTCGCCACGGGCCTCTACGCGCCGGTGCGCGGGGCGCGCGCGGCGCTCAGCATCTTCGAGTGGGTGGGCAGCCACCGGCGGCCGGACGAGGGTCTGCTGAGCCTCGCGAACCACGCGGCCGGCCAGTTCGGCCGGTTCCTCGACGCCCGCGAGTTCCAGGACGCCCTGCGGGAGAGCGAGGCCCGCTCGCGCGCCATCCTCGACTCCGCGCTCGACGCCATCGTCACGATCGACCACGAGGGGCTCGTCACCGAGTGGAACCCGGCCGCGGAGGCGCTGTTCGGGCACAGCCGCGAGGACGTCCTCGGGCACCCGCTGGCGGAGGCCGTGATCCCGGAGGACCTCCGCGAGTCCCACGCAACGGGCCTCGTGCGCTATGCGGCGACGGGCGTCGGCCGGGTCCTCGGGCGCCGGCTGGAGATGCCGGCGATGAGGAAAGATGGCAGCCTCTTCCCGGCCGAGGTCTCGATCGCCCGCATCGAGCGGGACGGGCCCGCGGCGTTCACCGCCTTCATCCGGGACGTGACGGAGCGGACCGAGGTCGAGCGGCTCAAGCGGCAGTTCGTCTCGACGGTGAGCCACGAGCTGCGGACCCCCCTCACCTCGATCCGCGGGTCCCTCGGCCTGCTCGCCGCCGGCGCGGTGGGCGAGCTCGGCGAGGAAGCCCGGGAGACGGTGGCGATCGCCGAGCGCAACACGGTGCGGCTCATCCGGCTGATCAACGACATCCTCGACCTCGAGCGGCTCGAGGCCGGCCGCTTCACCCTCGAGATCGCCCCGGTCGAGCTCGACGTCGTCCTGCGCCGCGCCGTCGAGTCCGTGAGCGCCTACGCCGCCGACCGGCGGGTCTCGATCCCGGCGCCGCAGACGGGCGCCGTCGCGCTCGGCGACGAGGGACGGCTCGTGCAGGTGGTGGTGAACCTCCTGTCGAACGCGATCCGCTTCTCCCCCGAGGGAAGCCGGGTGACGCTGCGGGTCGAGAGCGGGGAGGGCCCGCACCGGGTGGAGGTCGCGGACGAGGGGAGCGGCGTGTCGGCCGAGCTGCGGCGGCAGATCTTCGAGCCGTTCTTCCAGGTCGAGGGCACGGACGCCCGCCAGCGCGGCGGCAGCGGCCTCGGGCTCGCGATCTGCAAGGCCCTCGTCGAGCAGCAGGGAGGCGAGATCGGCGTCGAGAGGCAGGAGGCGGGGGAAGGCTCCCTCTTCTGGTTCACCGTGCCGAGGGGCGAGCGATGAAGGTTCTCGTGGTGGACGACGACGACGACGTCAGGACGATCGCGCGGCTCAGCCTGTCGCGCCTCGGCGGGATGGCGGTGCTCGAGGCGCGCTCCGGCCGGGAGGCGGTCGCCCTCGCCGGACGGGAGCGGCCGGACGTCGTGCTCCTCGACGTGATGATGCCGGAGCTCGACGGCGCCGGCACCCTCGCCGCGCTGCGCGCGGCCGAGGCGACCCGCGCCATCCCCGTCGTCTTCCTGACCGCGAAGGCGATGCCGGCCGAGGTCGAGCGGCTGAAGGCGCTCGGCGCCGTCGACGTGCTGACGAAGCCGTTCGAGCCGCGCGAGCTCGCCGGCCTGCTGCGGCGCGCCGTCGCCGGCCGCTGACGGACCGCTACAGCGTCCAGCCCGGCCGGTACTGGACGTGCAGCAGATCGTTCGCCTTCTCGTTGTTCGTGAACCGCAGGCCCGCGCTGTCCCAGGCGAGCCGCTCGTCCTTCATGCGGATCGCGATCATGCCCAGGAGGACCATCTCCGTGAGGGCGCCGCCGTACTCGAACGTCGAGCACGGCGGCGTGCCGCCCGGCCCCTCCTTGCACGCGCGGAGCCAGTCGCCCTCGTGGCCCTCCGTGACGCGGCGGATCGACTTCGGCGGGCGCCTGTACTCGAGCATGCGCGCCTCGGGGATGATCCGCACCCCGTCCGCGCCGTGCGAGCCGTGGAGGATCTTGCCCTTCGTGCCGACGATGAGGGCGCCGCTCCCGGGGAGCGCCCGCCCCGGCTCGAGCTCCTCCGGGCGCGGGGGCAGGAGCCGCCCGTCGTACCACGTCAGCTTCACCGGCGGCCGCGTCCCGCGGGCCGGGAACAGGTAGCGCACGATCGAGGCGCGCGGGAACGTCTGCGCCGCGACCTCGGGCTGCCAGTGGGTCGAGGTGGCCTCGACGACCGACGGGGCGCCGAGCTCGAGGGCCCAGAACGCGGGGTCGAGGATGTGGCAGCCCATGTCGCCGAGGGCGCCCGTCCCGAACTCGATCCACGCGCGCCAGCGGGTCGGGTGGTACTCGGGGTGGTAGGGCCGGAACGGCACCGGGCCGATCCACAGGTCCCAGTCGAGCGAGTCCGGCACGGGCGGCGTGTCGGTCGGCAGCGCCCGCTGGACGAAGTCGGACCACGGGTCGCCGCCGACCGGACGGTCCGTCCACGCATGGACCTCGGTCACGTCGCCGATCGCCCCGTCGTCGATCCACTCCTTCAGCAGCCGGATCGACTCGTAGGAGTGGCCCTGGTTGCCCATCTGCGTGACGACCTTGTGGCGGCGGGCGGCCTCGGTGATCGTGCGCGCCTCGCGCACGGTGTGGGTGAGAGGCTTCTGGCAGTACACGTGCTTGCCGAGCTGCAGCGCCGCCATCGTGATGACCGCGTGGTTGTGGTCCGGCGTCGCGACGACGAGCGCGTCGATGCCCTTCTCCTTCTCGAGCATGACGCGCCAGTCCTTGTAGACCTTCGCCTTCGGGTAGAGGGCGAAGGTCTTCGCCGCGTACTGCGAGTCGACGTCACACAGCGCGACGATGTTCTCGCCCTCGCAGGCCTTGACGTTCACCGCCCCCATGCCACCGACGCCGACGGCCGCGATGTTGAGCTTGCGGCTCGGGGCGTCGGGGCCGCCGAGCACCCGGCGCGGCACGATCGTCGCGGAGAGGGCGGCGAGAGCGGACGTGGAGGCGAAACGCCTCCGGGAGGGGCTGGCGGGCGAGTCGGGCTTGGACATGACGCTGCCAATCCTAGTCGCCCGGAGCCGTCGTCGCTAGCGGCGGATGACGCGCCGCAGGGCGGGCGCGTTCTGGAACGCGACGGCGCCGAGGATGAGAGCGGCCCCGGCCCACTGCAGCGGGGCGAGCCGCTCGCCGAGAAGGGCGGCCGCGAGGGCCAGCGTGACGATCACCTCGAGCGAGCTCAGGACCGAGGCCCGGGTGGGCCCGACGATCGCCATGCCGGCGAGGAACGCGGTCATCGCGACGACCGTCGAGACGACGCCGCAGCCGGCGACCGCGATCCACGCGCGCGGATCGGAGGGCAGGGCGAGCCCGGGTCCGGCGAGGGCGAGCCCGGCGCACGCGACCGCCGCCACCTGGGCGAGGTGCAGCGCGAGCACGCGAGCGGGGACGCCGCGGCCGAAGCGGCCGCTCAGGACGATGTAGCTCGCGTAGATGAACGCCGCGGCGAGGGCCCAGGCGATGCCGGCCGCGGGCAGCGGCCGCCCGCCGGCGCCCCCGGCGGTGAGCGCGCAGCCGCCGAACGCGGCGAGGGCGGCCACCAGGCCGCGGCCGGTGAGCGGCTCGACGCCGGCCGCCGCCGCCAGGAGCGTCACGATCACGGGGTACGTGTAGAGGACGAGCGCGGTCAC
This sequence comes from Vicinamibacteria bacterium, assembly GCA_046331285.1. Taxonomy (GTDB): domain Bacteria; phylum Acidobacteriota; class Vicinamibacteria; order Fen-336; family Fen-336; genus DATBSL01. Next base: position 12,105 of record JAXLRD010000025.1, on the reverse strand, counting down.
CGACGCGGGGATCGTCTCCAGCGCGCGGAAGTAGGTGATCGAGTTGAAGACGAAGACGAAGCCGATCGCCCAGAGCCTCGCGCGGTCGCGCAGGGGCAGGCGGGGCAGGCGCGTCGTGGCCGCGATCAGGATCGCCGCGATGCCGTAACGCCAGGCGAGCATCGGGATTCCGGTGACGCCGGCGGCGTAGGCGACTTTCACGAAGATGGGCAGCACTCCGTACGCGAGGGTGCTGAGCGCGACGAGAGACAGGCCGCGGGCTTCGTCGCGCGGAGTGGACACGGGCGAAAGTATAGAATCCCGCGCCTCGGGAACACTGGCGGCCCGGGCTGCGTAGGTTCTCTTTCGGGTGGTCGCGCCCGTCGTTCCGCGCCGCCGGGCGCGGCCTCGCCGCACGGGAGGCTCATTTGAGCGATAAGGCGATCGTCCTCAAGGACATACGCAAAGCCTACGCCGGCCACGTCGCGGTGAAGGACCTCTCGCTGGAGGTGCCGCGCGGCAGCGTCTTCGGCCTCCTCGGCCCGAACGGCGCGGGCAAGACCACGACTCTTCGGATGGTCATGGACATCCTCGGCCCCGATTCGGGAAGGATCGAGATCCTCGGCCGCCCGGCGGACGCCGCCTCGCGCGATCGCATCGGCTACATGCCCGAGGAGCGCGGACTCTACCCGCGGATGGAGCTCGAGGAGCAGCTCGTCTTCATGGCGTCGATCAAGGGAGTCCCCCGCGCCGAGGCCCAGCGGCGGATCGGCCCCTGGCTCGAGCGGCTCGGCCTCGCCGAGTGGCGCAAGAGGAAGACGAACGAGCTCTCGAAGGGCATGCAGCAGAAGGCGCAGTTCGTGGCGACGGTCCTCCACGAGCCCGACGTGCTGATCATGGACGAGCCGATGAGCGGCCTCGACCCCGTGGGCGCCGACCTCATGCGCGACGTGATGCTGGACCTGAAGCGGCGCGGCGCGACGCTCGTGCTCTCGAGCCACCAGATGGAGACGGTCGAGCGGCTGTGCGACCGCGTGGCCCTCATCAACCGGGGCGAGAAGGTTCTCGACGGGTCGGTGGCCGACGTGAAGGCGAGCCACGGCAAGAACACCGTGGTCCTCGCCTACGACGGAGACGGCTCGTTCCTCGGCGGGCTGCCCGGGGTCGCCCGCGTCACCGACTTCGGCCGCTACGTGGAGGTCCGCCTCGCCGACGGCGCCGACCCCCAGCCGCTCCTCCGCGCCGCCGTCGAGCGGCTCCGCCTGCGGCGCTTCGAGATCGTCGAGCCGAGCCTCCACGACATCTTCGTGGAGACGGTGAAGAACCACGGGAAGGAGGCCATCGCGTGAGCGCCAAGCTCTGGGCCGTCGTCCGCCGGGAGTACCTCGAGCGGGTCCGGACGAAGGGGTTCGTCATCGGCACCGTGCTCGGGCCGCTCCTCATGACCGCGCTGATGGTGATCCCGGCCCTGGTCGCGCGCTCGGGCGGCAAGCTCCTCACGGTCTCGGTCCTCGACCACACCGGCACGACCGGGCCCTCGATCGAGGCGGCCCTCCGCGACGCGCGGGCCGACGACAAGGCCCGCTTCGACGTGCGTCCGGCCCCGCCCGGCTCGGTGGCCGAGCAGGAAGCGGCCCTGCGGGCGGCGGTCCTCGCCGGGAAGCTCGACGGCTTCCTCGATCTGCCCGCGGACGCTTTCGAAAAGGGGACGGCGAGCTACTTCGGACGCAACGTCAGCAACCACGGGGACCTCCGCACCATGCGGGGCGCGGTGAGCGACGTGCTGGTGGCCGGACGGCTGACGGGCGCCGGCCTCGACCCCGCCCGCGTCAAGGACCTCACCCGCGAGCTCGACCTGCGCACGATCCGGCTGAGCGCCACCGGGGAGCGGGAGGACCGGGGCATGGCCACGATCTTCGCCGTCGTCCTGATGATGATCCTCTACACGAGCACGCTGATGTGGGGGCAGATCGTGATGACGTCGACGATCGAGGAGAAGACGAGCCGGGTCGTCGAGGTGGTCGGCTCCGGACTCGGGTCGACGACGCTCCTCGCCGGCAAGCTCCTCGGCGTCGGCGGAGCGGGCCTGACGCAGTTCCTGATCTGGGCCCTCTCCCTCTTCGGCGCGTCGCTCGCGATGGCGGGCCCCTTCGCGGGCTCCATCCCGATGCCCGAGATCACGCCGCTGATGCTCGCCTCGTTCGTGCTCTTCTTCCTCCTCGGCTTCCTGTTCTACGCGGCCCTCTACGCGGCGATCGGATCGGCGGTGAACACGGTGCAGGAAGCGCAGAACTTCGTCTTCCCGGTGATCATGCCCCTCATCCTCGCGATGGTGTGCTTCCCCACCGTCCTCGAGTCGCCCGACGGGCCGCTCGCGGTGACGCTGTCGATGATCCCCGGCATCTCGCCGCTCATCATGTTCCTGCGGATCGTCGTCCTCACCCCGCCGCTCTGGCAGGTCGGGCTGTCGATCGCTCTCCTCGGCGCGGGCGTCGCCGGCGCGATCTGGGTCGCGGCGCGGATCTACCGGGTGGGCATCCTGATGTACGGGAAGAAGCCGACGTTCCCCGAGCTCGTGAAGTGGGTGCGGCACGCCTGAGCCGCGGAGGGGCACCATGACGAAAGGACAGGAAGCAGCCAAGGCGGGGATCTCGTTTCGGCACCGCCCTCGCGATCGCCATCTCGTGGAGCCAGAACCACTCGATCCTGTGGGCGATCGTGCACGGCGTGCTCTCGTGGGTCTAACGTCGTCTACTTCGCGCTGACCCGCTGAGCGCCCGACCCGCGGGGCCTCGTCGGGGAACGGCGGGCTAGCCCCCCGAGTCGGCGATCTCGGCCTCCGCCCCGGGGGCCGAGTCGTCGTCGAGGTGGTCGAGGTAGCCCTCGGGCAGGGCGACCTTCTGCGTCCCCGCGGTCTTGCCCCGCGGCACGCGCATCGCCTCCGGCGGGTAGCGCGCGTCGCGGTCGACGGCCGAGAGGACCGAGGCGAGCTCGTCGACGGCCAGCACCTGCATGAGCCGCTGCCGCAGCGCGGCGCTGCCCGGGAAGCACTTCGTGTACCAGCTCGAGTGCTTGCGGAAGGCGCGCATGGCCGCCGCCTCGTCGCCGAGCCACGCGGCGAGGAGCGCCGCGTGCTCGAGCATCACGTCGACGACGCCGCCGAGCGACGGCGGGTCCTGCGGGGGCCGGCCGTCGAACACGTCCGCGAGGTCGCGGAAGAGCCACGGCCGGCCGAGGCAGCCGCGGCCGACGACGACGCCGTCGCAGCCCGTCTGCCGCATCATCCGCAGCGCGTCCTCCGCCTCCCAGACGTCGCCGTTGCCGAGGACGGGAATGCGCGTCACCGCCCGCTTGAGCTCGGCGATCGCCTCCCAGCGGGCCTCGCCGTCGTAGAGCTGGGCCGCCGTGCGCGCGTGGAGAGCCACCGCCGCGCAGCCCTCCTCCTGCGCCACGCGGCCCGCGTCGAGGAACGTCGTGTACCGCTCGTCGATGCCGATGCGGAACTTGATCGTGACCGGCACGCGTCCGGCCGCGCCCACCGCCGCCGCGACGATCCGGCGGAGGAGGCGCGGCTTCAACGGGATCGCCGAGCCCCCGCCCTTGCTCGTGACCTTCCGCACCGGGCAGCCGAAGTTCATGTCGACGTGGTCGACGTGGCCGTCGCCGACGAGGATCCGCACCGCCTCCCCGACGTAGTGCGGGTCGACGCCGTAGAGCTGGAGGCTGCGCGTCGCCTCCTCGGGCCCGAAGCTCGCGAGGAGGAGCGTCTTGCGGTTGCCCTCGACGAGGGCCCGCGCCGTGATCATCTCGCTGACGTAGAGGCCGGCGCCGTAGCGCCGGCAGAGCGTGCGGAACGGGGGGTTCGTCACGCCGGCCATGGGCGCGAGGACGACCGGCGGCCACACGACGAGCGGCCCGATCGGGAGCGGGGAGAACTCCCCCGCCGCGGCGGGCGGCACGTCCCGGTTCAGCGGGCTGCGGTAGCTCGCGTCCATGGCCGGTGCAGGCGGCGGCGAGAGAGCGCCTCCGCCCGCCTCAGTTGACCGTCTTCGCGTTCAGGCAGCCCTGCTTGCCGAGCACGGTGGCGCACACCGAGAAGTTGCCGGCGCCGCCCTGCGGCCGCAGGACCCGGTTGAAGGCGTTGCCGTACTTGTAGTCCTCGTCGACGCTGACGAGCGTCTCGCCGTCCCGCACGAACCACGTCACCTCGTCGCCGTGCACCCACGACGGCACGTCGCGCCCGTTCTTGAGCTTCGGCGTCGCGGTGATCCACCCGTCGCACGTGACCGGCAGCGTCTTGAGGCTCATGTCGGGGGCGACGGTGGGAGCGTTGCACTCGATCGCGAAGAAGCCGACGAACACGAAGGACACGAGGTCGGCCGGGGCCACCGGGAACGAGGCGGGCTGGCAGCTCTGCTTGTAGGAGGCGCCGCTCGCCCGGCGGATGAAGCCCTGGGCGCTCAGGACGTCCCACTCCTCGGAGAACGCGTTCGACGACTTCGCGACGATTCGCTCGCGGTCGAGGGTGCGCTCGGCGCACAGGCCGGCGGCCCGGAGGTTCGTGACGAGGCCGTCGAGATAGGCCTCCGCATCGAGGACCCGGTACTGGGCGGTCCCGGCCCCCTGCTCCTCCCCGAGGTCGAACAGCGACGGCCTCTCGCGCACGAGCCGGTCGATCGCGGCGTCGATCGCGGCCGCGAGCTGCGGCGACGACTTCGAGCACGCGGCGTCGACGTCGCCCATGCCGAGGGGGCAGGAGTAGGTCGAGGCGCCGGCGCCGCTGTCCGGCGACGCCGACGCGGCGGGAGCGGGGGTGGCGACGACGGTGGTCGAGGCCGGCGACGAGCCGCCTCCGCCGCACGAGAGAGCGAAGAGAACGGACGCGAGCACGGAGAAAGGCGCGGACGGGATCGAGGGGAGACGGACGAAGCGCACGGCGGACCTCCGACGGGGATGAATGCGCGGGCGCGGGCACTCGCGCTCCGGCCGGCCTTCCAGTCTAGCCCAACCCGCCGGCCCCGACGGGCGACGCGCTCAGCGCTCGCCGTCGACGTGGACGAGGTAGTCCGGGGCCGGGCTGTCGACGAACTGCAGGTTCAGCCGCCGGATGCCGTCGCGGCCGACGTAGCTGCCGCGCACGTTCGCGCGGGTCTTGAACGGGCCGCCCACCTCCTCGAGGTGGACGATGTCTCCGAGGAGGAGCGAGGTCATCGTGGTCATGACCCGCGCCCCGCCGCGCCCGCAGTTCTCGGCGATCGTGCGCTCCTCCTGGAGGACGGTGCCGAGGGTCCCGACCCGGCGGAGGATGAAGTTCACGGGGATGTCGAGCCGGGTCACGCGGCGGCGGTCGGCCGGCGTCAGGTCCGTCGACACCGGGCCGCTGCCGGGGCTGCTCGGCGCCACCGCGCTCATCCCGCGCGTGGGGGACGACTCCGGCGCGATGCCCGCCGCGGCCTGCTGCTGCGCCCGCCGCAGCGCTTCCGCCATCGCCCCCGCCGAGGCGAAGCGGTCGGCGCGGTTCTTCGCGAGGGTCTTGCGCAGGACGGGCACCGCCGCCGAGGGGATGCGCGCCGCCCACGCCCCCTCGAACGGCACCGGGTCCTGGATGTGCTTGAAGAGCGTCGCGACCGCGGTGTCCCCGCGGAACGGCACCGCGCCGGTGAAGAGCTCGTAGAGCACGATGCCGAGGGCGTAGACGTCCGAGCGGTGGTCGATCTTGTCGCCGAGGCACTGCTCGGGGCTCATGTACTCGGGCGTGCCCATGATCTGGCCCGTCGTGGTGAGCCCGCCCCCGCTGCTGCGGTCCGCGCCCTCGATCTTCGCGATGCCGAAGTCCATGAGGCGCACGAGGCCGCGCGTGTCCCGCATGATGTTCGTCGTCTTGAGGTCGCGGTGGACGATGCCGACGTCGTGGATCGCCTGCAGGCCGTCGGCGGACTGGATGGCGACGTCGAAGCCCTCCTCGGCCCCGAGCCAGCCGCCCCGGTCGCGCGAGCGCTGCTTGAGGTCCGTCCTTCGACGTACTCCATCGAGATGTAGCGGATGCCCTGGTCCTCGCCGTACTCGTGGATGCGGCAGACGTTGCGGTGGGAGACCTTGCGGGCGAGCTTGATCTCGTGGCGGAAGCGCTTCGCCATGTCCGGCGTGTTCGCGAACTCGGCCCGGAGCACCTTGATCGCCACGGTCTCGTCGAGCATCCGGTCGTGGGCCTTGTAGACCATGCCCATGCCACCCTTGCCGAGGGGGCTCAGGATCACCGTAGCGGCCGGCGATCACGGAGCCGCCCGTCAGTGCGGCCAGGGGCGCGGCCGCACGTGAGCAGGCTTCCGCCGTGTCGTCGTTGTCCGCCTTGCGGATGGGCAGATCATGGCGTTTGGGCCGCCGAAACGCCTGATTGTGTACCGGAACAGGGGCCGCCGCTACCGTCCTTCGCCTTCGGGGTCGGTCACCAGATCATTTCCATGAGCGCCTACCGACTCCACCTCCTCTTCTGGCGGCCACTCTCATGACCACGAACGCGAACGCTAGCCGGCCCAGCCGGCCGATCGGATCATCCCTTCGACGCGGTCGAGAAGACCCTGCCAGGGCGGCCTCAAGGTGATCGTCGTCCCGACCGGGTTCCACGAACATCGTGTCGCTCCAGATCCCGGTCCAGACCGGGTCCCGGAACGAGGTCGAGCCCGGCAAGTCCGGGTTCGCCCACTTCTTCGAGCACATGATGTTCGAGGACGAAGGCCTACCCGCCCGACGCCTACCGGGCCATCTCCTGCCAGGCCGGAGCGCGGCCTGGGCACCCACGACCGACGACTACACGAACTACCGCGACCTTCGCCGAGGACCTCGAGAAGATCCTCGAGATCGAGGCCGACCGCTTCCAGAACCTCGACTACCCGGTCGAGGCGTTCAAGACCGAGTCCCGCGCCGTCCTCGGCGAGTACAACAAGAACAGCGCCAGCCCCGATCGAGCTCTTCGAGGTCCAGCGCGAGAACGCGTTCAAGGTCCACACCTACCGCCACACGACGATGGGCTTCCTCAAGGACATCGAGGACATGCCCAACCAGTTCGACTACTCGAAGACGTTCTTCGACCGCTGGTACCGGCCGGAGCACACGACGGTGATCGTGGCCGGCGACGTCACGGCGGCCGAGGTGCTGCCCTCGTCGAGGAAGTACTGGGGCGGCTGGAAGCCGGGGACGTACAAGGTCGAGATCCCGCAGGAGCCGCCCCGCGGCCGGGCCGGTGAAGGCCCACGTGCCGTGGAACGCGCCGACGCTGCCGTGGGTGGTGGCGTTCCACGCCCCGGCGTTCTCGGACGAGCCGCGAGTGGGCCGCCCTCGACATCCTGGCCGACCTCTCGTTCGGCGCGACCTCGCCCCTCTACAAGAAGCTCGTCGTCGACGAGCAAGGAGTCGACCGCCTGTTCGGCGGGGCGCCGGACAACGCCGACCCGGGCTCTTCAGCGTCGTCGCCCGCGTGAAAAAGGCCGAGGACGTGCCGTACGTGGGACGAGATCACGAAGGCCTACGCCGCGGCGGCGGCCGCGCGCCGCGCCCTCGGCCCGGCGCGCTGGCCGACGCGAAGTCGGCGGCCGCTACGGCCTTCGCACGCTCGACAACACGGAGACGATCGCGGGGAACCTCGCCCGCTTCGTCCGCTACCGCCGCTCGTACGACGTCGAAGCCACCGGACCCCTGCGCGCAGGTGACGCCGGCCGACATACAGGCCGCGGCGAGAAGGCGCTTCGTCGACGCCTCGCTCGTGCAGACGACGTTGTCGAAGGACGGCCCTGCCGGCGCTCGTCGAGACGATCCCGAGCCCTCGCCTCGCTCGACGCGGCGGCCTACGCGAAGGCGGCGGAGCCGGCGCCCGCCGCCCAGGCCGCTCCCGCCGCGAGCCGGCGGCGGCCGCCACCGGGACCGCCGCGACGCTGAAGGCCGTCGTCCTGCGCTCGAAGCTGCCCCAGCTCGACGTGAAGCTTCTCGCCGCCGTCGGCTCGGCGCACGACCCCGCGGGCAAGGAGGGCCTCGCCGCGCTCTCCGCCGCGATGATCGCCGACGCCGGCTCGAAGTCGATGACGATCGACGAGATCGAGAAGGCCTTCTTCCCGATGGCCGCGAGCTTCGGCGCGCGCGTCGACAAGGAGATGACGACCTTCACCGCCCGCGTGCACCTCGACAACTGGGATCGCTTCGCCGAGCATCGCCCTCGCCCGGCTCACGCAGCCCGGCTTCCGCGAGGACTTCAGGCGCGTGCGGGACCTGCAGGTGAACGCGCTCGTGCAGGACCTGCGGGCCAACAGCGAGGAGGAACTCGGCAAGGAGCGCCTGCAGCAGCTGCTGTTCGCCGGGACGCCCTACGGGCACCCGGTGCTCGGCACGGTCGCCGGCCTGCAGGCGATCACCCTCGACGACGTGAAGGCCTTCGTGGCGAAGGCGTGCACGCAGGCCGCGCTCACCGTCGGCGTCTCCGGCGACGCCCCGGCCGGGCTCGAGGCGCGCCTCGGCCGCGCGGCGGCCGAGCTCGCGAAGGGCCCGGCCCTGCCCGCGCCGGCCGGGGTCGTCGCCCGCACCCCGAAGGGCCTCGCCGTCGACCTGATCGAGAAGGAAACCCGCGCGACGACGTCCTCGTTCGGCCACCCAATCGCCGTCACCCGCTCCGCACCCGGACTACCCCGCGCTCTACCTGGCCCGGACGGCTCGGCGAGCACCGCTCGTCCTCCTCGCGCACCTCTACCAGCGCATCCGCGAGCTGCGCGGGATGAACTACGGCGATTACGCCTACATCGAAGACCTTCCCCCGCGGCGGCTTCCAGTTCTTCCCCGAGCCGAACATCGCGCGGCGGGCGCGAAGATCTTCGAGGTGTGGATCCGGCCACGGTCGTCCCGGAGAACGGGCCGATGGCCTTCCGCATCGCCCTGTGGGAGGTGCGCAAGCTCGTCGAGAAGGGCCTCAGCCGGGCTGAGTTCGAGACGACGCGCGACTACCTCATGAAGAACGTCTTCGTGATGACGGCGACCCAGGACCAGCAGCTCGGCTACGCGCGCTCGACTCGAAGTGGTACGGCATCCCGGAGCGCACGTCGTTCATGCGCGGGCACCTCGCGAAGCTCACCCTCGCCGATGAACGCGGCCATCCGGAAGCACCTCTCCAGCGCCGACCTGCAGGTCGTGATGATCACCCGAAGGACGCGAAGGGCCTCGCGGACCAGCTCGTGAACGACGTCGCCCCCGCCATCAAGTACGAGGCGCCGAAGCCGCAGGACGTCCAGGACGAGGACAAGGCGATCGCCGCCGTGAAGCTCGGCATCAAACCCGAAGCCGTGACGATCCGCCGGCCGACGCCGTCTTCGCGAAGTAGACGGCCGGGGTCAGGTCTCGAATCCCGGTTCGAGGCCCGACCCCTTTCTCCGGAGGCCGCTCATGGCCCTGCGCTCCCGTGAACCCCGCGACCGGCGAGCTCCGTCGCGAGTACGGGGAGGCCGCACCGGAAGAGATCAGCGACGCCGTCCTCCGGGCCGCCGCCGCCACTGTGGCTCCTGGCGGAGAACAGCTTTCGGTGAGCGGGCGGTCGTGCTCCGTCGGGCGGCCGCCGGGCTGCGGGCTCGCCGGGACGGGGCTCGCCCGCCTGATGGCGGTCGAGATGGGCAAGCCCGTCGCCCAGGGGCGGGCGAGGTCGACAAGTGCGCGGGGTCTGCAGGCACTACGCCACGCATGCCGAGCGCTACCTCGCGCCCGAGACCGCGCCGACCGAGGCCACGAAGAGCTTCGTGGCCTTCGAGCCGCTCGGGCCGGTGTTGCTCGCCGTCATGCCCTGGAACTTTCCGCTGTGGCAGGTGTTCCGCTTCGCCGCGCCGGCCTCATGGCCGGGAACGTCGCGCTGCTGAAGCACGCCTCGAACGTCACCGGCTGCGCCCTCGCGTCGAGGAGACGCTGCACGGCGCGGGCGCTCCGCGCGACGCCTTCCCGCGCCCTCCTCGTCGGCTCGCCGCGGATGGACGCGATCCTCCGCGCGCCCGAGGTCGCGGCCGTGACGCTCACCGGCAGCACGCCGGCCGGCCGAGCGATCCGCGCCGCGACGGCGGGCGCGTGCCTGAAAGACGGTGCTCGGCCGGCGGCAGCGACGCCTACGTCGTGCTGCAGGACGCCGACCTCGACGCGGCGGCCGAGACCTGTGCCGCGTCGCGGCTCGTCAACGGCGGGCAGAGCTGCATCGCGGCCAAGCGGTTCGTCGTCGTCGAGCCCGTCCTCGCCGCGTTCGAGGAGCGGCTCGTCGAACGGATGCGGGCCCGTCGCGTCGGCGACCCGCTCGACGAGGCGACCGAGGTGGGCCCGCAGGCACGCGCGGACCTGCGCGACGAGCTCCACCGCCAGGTGGTCGCGAGCGTCGCGAAGGGCGCGCGGGTCGCGCTCGGGTGCGAGCCGCAGGCCGGCCCGGGCGCCTACTACCCGCCCTCGGTCCTCGCCGACGTGCGCCCCGGCATGCCCGCGTTCGACGAAGAGCTCTTCGGGCCGGTGGCCGCGGTCGTTCCCGCGAGGAACGAGAAGGACGCGATCCGCCTCGCGAACCAGAGCGTCTTCGGCCTCGGCGCCGCCGTCTTCACGCGCGACCGCGAGCGCGGCGAGCGGATCGCCCGCTACGAGCTGCAGGCCGGATCGTGCTTCGTGAACGCGCTCGTCCGCTCCGACCCCCGCCTGCCGTTCGGCGGGATCAAGGAGTCCGGCTACGGCCGGGAGCTCGCGGCCTTCGGGATCCGGGAGTTCGTGAACGTGAAGACGGTGTACGTGGCGTAGGCGCGGGTCGGCTCCCGGCCGGCGCGCGACCGCCGGAGACGGCACCCCCGCCCCGCGCGAGGACCGCGACGGCCTCGACGTGCGGCGTGTGGGGGAACATGTCGACCGGCTGCAGCGACAGCACGCGGTAGCCGGCGGCCAGCGCCTCCACCAGCTCGCGGCCGAGCGCCTCGGGATTGCAGGAGACGACGACCGCGCGCTTCGGCTTCAGGCGGCGGAAGACGGCGCGCAGCACGGCCGGCGGGCACCCTTCCCGCGGAGGGTCGAGCACGACCGCGTCGAACGGCTCCTCCTCGGCGAGGCGCGGCAGCGCGCGCTCCACGTCGGCGGCCACGAGAGTGAGCCGCTCCTCGGGGACGCCGTTCGCGCGGCGGTTGAGCTCAGCGTCGCGCGCGCTCTTGCGACTGGCCTCGACCGCCACGACCGTGTGGCCGCGCGCGGCGAGCGGCAGCGAGAAGAGCCCGCTGCCCGAGTACAGGTCGAGCAGGCGCCGCCGGACGTCGCGCTTCCCCTCGCAGGCGCGCACGACCAGGTCGACGAGGACGGACGCCGCGGCCACGTTCGTCTGGAAGAAAGACGTCGGCGAGACGAGGAAGGCGGGCCCGAGCGAGGTCTCGCGGACGTGACCGGGCCCGTGCACGCGCCGCGTCTCGCGGCCCACGAGGTACGGGCCCGGACGGTCGTTGAGGTTCACCGCGAGCCCGGAAGGCGCGTCGGGGGAATCGAGGAGCGCGCGCAGCGGGCGCTCGACCGCGGGATCCTCGCGACCGACGACGAGCATCGCGACGCACTCGCTCTCGTCGCGGGTGGTGCGCAGCACCACGTGGCGGGCGGTGCCCCGGCGCAGGTCCTCGCTCGCGCCAGAGACGCGGGCGGCGGCGAGCGCGTCGCGCAGCGCGAACGCCACGCGGTTCGCGCGCGGCGGGTGGACCGGGCACTCGTCGGCGGCCACGACGTCGTGGGTCCCGCGCGCGTAGTGGCCCATGACGAGGCCGCGGCCCGACGGCCCCGGCGCGAGGACGAAGCTCGACTTCTGCCGGTAGCCCCAGGGCATGCCGTCCGCGCCGGCGGGCATCCCGATCATCGGCGCCACCGCCGGCGCGCGCTCGCCGAGGGCGCGAGCGAGGACGGCCTCGAGCCGGCGGGCCTTCGCCCGCAGCTGCTCCTCGTACGCGACGTGCTGCCACGTGCAGCCGCCGCACACGGCGGCGTGGCGGCAGCGGGGCGTCACCCGGAACGGCGAGGGCTCGACGACCTCGACGAGCTCGGCGAGCGTCCGCCCCGGCGCGAGCGGGCGCACCGGGCGCACGCGGACGCGCTCGCCGGGGATCGCGC
>JAXLRD010000024.1:0-104590 GCA_046331285.1 Vicinamibacteria bacterium | reverse complement strand
CGACGTGCCGAACGCGACGGTCATGGTCGTCGAGCACGCCGAGCGGTTCGGCCTCGCCCAGCTGCACCAGCTCCGGGGCCGCGTCGGGCGCGGCGCGGCGTCGTCCGTGTGCGTGCTCCTCGCCTACGGCCCGCTCTCGGAGGTCGCGCGGGCCCGCCTCGACGTGATGGCCGGGACGGAAGACGGCTTCGTGATCGCCGAGCGCGACCTCGAGATCCGCGGCCCCGGCGACTTCTTCGGCACGCGCCAGTGGGGTCTGCCCACGCTGCGGGTCGCCAACCTCGTCCGCGACCGGGCCCTCCTCGAACGGGCGCGGGACGAGGCCTTCCGCGCGGTCGAGAAGGGCCCGCTGCCCCCGGCCCTCGCCGAGTTCCTCGAGAAGGGTTGGGAGGCGCGCTTCGGGCTGGCCCGGGTCGGCTAGGCCCGCTACTGCCCGCCGAGGATCACGGGCAGGCCGTCCTTGCCGGAGCCGACGATCACGACCTTCGCGTTCTGCGACTCCGCGAGCTTCGCGGTGGCCTCGATGCCCTTCCACTTCAGCAGCTGCTCGTTGATGCCCTGGCTCACGATCTTCTGGAAGTCGGCGATGCCCTGGGCCTCGATGCGCCGGCGGTCGGCCTCCTGGCGCTCCTTCGCGAGGACGAACTGCATGCGCTGGCTCTCCTGCTCGGCCCCGAGCTTCTCCTCGATCGCGGCGGCGAGCCGCGGCGGCAGCGTCAGCCGGCGCAGGGGCGTCGCCTCGACGACGACGCCGCGCGGCTCGACGAGCTTGCGGACCTCGGCCGCGATCTCCTGGGCGAGCTTCTCGCGCTCCGACGTGTAGAGGGCGCGCGCCTCGTACTCCGCGGTGACCCCGCGGGTGACGGAGCGGAACTGCGGCTGGAGGATGACCTCGGCGTAGTCCGAGCCGACGCTGCGGTAGACCTCGGCTGCCTTCTCGGGGTCGAGGTGGTAGAGGACGCTCACCTCGAGCTGCATCGTGAGGCCCTCGGACGACGGGACGTCCATGACCTCCTTCAGCTCGAGCGTCTTCACCGACATCCTCGCCACCCGCGCGAAGGGGTTCACGAGGTTGAGGCCGGCCTTCAGCGTGCCGGGCGAGACGCGGCCGAAGACGTCGACGACGCCGACGTGGCCGGCGGGGACCACGACCACGCACTGCGCGACGGCGCCCAGGACGAAGAGCGCCGCGACGACCGCGGGCACGACCGCGACCGGGCTCGCGGTGCGCCGCACCGTCACGAGCACCGCCGCCGACACCAGCGCGCCGACGAGGCAGACGAGGAACAGCATGCGCTCTCCCTTCGTTCGGACGGGAGCGCCGCGCGCCGCGCGCGCCGCCGTCCCGTCCACGCGGAAGGACGAGGCCGCGCGGCAAACGTTCCACAAACGCGACGAGGCGTGGCCATGAGCAGAGGCGCAACTCTCACGAAGAGAGCAACTTGGCAGGCTCGCCTGGCCCGTGAGAACCTCCGACGGGCGGCCCATTCAAACGCTTCACCCGTCCTGAGCCGATTGGCTCTTCGTCGCGGGCCGGGCGGGGCGTAGCCTCGACGGGTCGAGGTTCGACCCGACGTCGTCGCCCGTCTCCTGGAGAAAGGACGATCTGCCATGAGCGTCAGCCAGCTCGCGAGGTCCATCAAGGCCTCGCCCACCCTGAAGCTCAACGAGACCGCGGCAAAGCTGCGCGAGAAGGGTGAGCCCGTCATCCACCTCGGCGGCGGCGAGCCGAAGACGAAGGCCCCGCTCGACGCGGTGCTCAACTGCGCGACCCAGCTCAACACCGGCGAGGTCCGCTACGCGCCGGCCGACGGCCTGCCCGCGCTCAAGAAGGCGATCCTCCGCTACACCGAGGAGCACTACGGGCAGGCGTTCGCTCCGCAGAACGTGATCGTCTCGAGCGGGGCCAAGCAGTCGATCATGACCCTCCTCTACGCGATCCTCGAGCCGAAGGACGAGGTCGTCTACCCGGCGCCCTACTGGGTCAGCTACCCGGAGATGGCGAAGCTCGCGGGCGGGGTGGGCGTCGCCGTCCTGCCCGAGGACGGCAGCTTCCAGCCGTCGGTGCCCGACATCGCCGACAAGGTCGGCTCGTACACGAAGGCCGTCATCCTCAACAGCCCCAACAACCCGTCGGGTGTGATGTACACCCGCGACTTCGTGGGCGAGATCGTCGAGTTCTGCGAGAAGCGCAACCTCTGGCTGATCATGGACGACCTCTACAACCGGCTCGTCTTCGACGGCCAGAAGGCGCCGAACCCGTTCGACTTCGCGAAGGTGCAGGGCCCCGCCTCGAAGCTCGTCGTCGTCCAGGGCGTCTCGAAGATGTACGCGATGACCGGCTTCCGCATCGGCTGGGCGGTCGGCAACCGCGAGGTGGTCGAGGCGATGACGAACATCCAGGGCCACCAGACCTCCGGCCCCGTCACCGTCTCGCAGTGGGCCGCGATCGGCGCCCTCTCCGGCGTCCAGACGTCGATCGAGTCGCTCCGCCTCACCCTCGAGAACCAGCGGAACCTGATGGTCGAGCGGCTGCGGACGATCCCCGGCGTCCACGTCACGAAGCCGCACGGCACCTTCTACTGCTTCCCGGACTTCACCGCGTACATGAAGGACTCGCAGAAGCTGGCCGAGCTCCTCCTCGAGCGGGTGCGGGTCGTGACCGTGCCCGGGAAGGAGTTCGGGATGGACGGCCACCTGCGCCTGAGCTACTGCGGCACCGTGAAGGACATCATGGACGGGATCGAGCGCATCAAGTGGGCCCTCGACCCGCAGGCCCCGAACGAGCTCTACCTCGGCGGCCGCAAGCTGGTGAGGGACTGGGCATGAACCTCTACATCGACGTCGTCTCGCCGGCGGTGCCGCAGGCGGGGGCGATGGCGAGCCTCTACGGGCTCGAGCACGTGGGCCTCACGAACCTGCGCCGCGTGTACTGGAACCTGCCCGAGGCCGCGCTCTACGAGGAGGCCGTCCACCGCTCGGAGGGCCAGCTCGGGGCGAGCGGGCCCTTCATCGTCAACACCGGCAAGCACACCGCCCGCGCCGCGGCCGACAAGTTCGTGGTCCGCGAGCAGACGACCGAGGACGCGGTGTGGTGGGGCCAGTACAACCGGCCGTTCAACCCGGAGAGCTTCAGCGCCCTCCACGCGCGCCTGTGCGGGTACCTGCAGGGGCGCGACGTGTTCGTGCAGGACGTGTGGGGCGGGGCCGACCCCGACCACCGGCTCGCGGTGCGCGTCGTGACGCAGAAGGCGTGGCACAGCCTCTTCGCCCGGACCATGTTCCTGAAGAACCGGACGATCGAGGAGGCGAAGCGGCACGTCCCCGACTTCACGATCATCGCCGCCCCCGGCTTCCAGGCGAACCCGATGGCCGACGGGACGCGGAGCGAGACGTTCATCGTCCTCAACTTCCGCCAGAAGCTCGCGATCATCGGCGGCACCGGCTACGCCGGCGAGATCAAGAAGACGGTCTTCACCGTCCTCAACTACCTGCTGCCGCTCGAGGGCGTCCTCTCGATGCACTGCTCGGCGAACGTGGGGAAGGCGGGAGACGCGGCGATCTTCTTCGGCCTCTCGGGCACCGGGAAGACGACGCTGTCGGCGGACCCGGCGCGGAGCCTCGTCGGCGACGACGAGCACGGCTGGGGCCCGACCGGCGTCTTCAACTTCGAAGACGGCTGCTACGCCAAGATGATCCGCCTCTCGCCCGAGGCCGAGCCGCAGATCTTCTCGACGACCCGGCGCTTCGGCACGATCCTCGAGAACGTCGTCTACGACCCGGTCTCGCGCCTCCTCGACCTCAACGACGAGAAGCTCACCGAGAACACGCGCGGGGCCTATCCGCTCGACTTCATCGACAACGCCGTGCCGTCGCGCCGGGCCGGCCATCCGAAGAACGTCGTCTTCCTCACCTGCGACGCGAGCGGCGTCATGCCCCCGATCTCGCGCCTGACCCCGGACCAGGCGATCTACCACTTCGTCTCGGGCTACACGAGCAAGATCGCCGGCACCGAGATCGGCCTCGGCATCGAGCCGGAGATGACCTTCAGCGCCTGCTTCGGCGGGCCGTTCATGGTCCACCACCCGTACGTCTACGCGGAGCTCCTCAAGCGCAAGATGCTCGAGCACGGGGCGACCTGCTGGCTCGTGAACACCGGCTGGACGGGCGGTCCGTTCGGCGTCGGCAAGCGCATCAGCATCGGCCACACCCGCAAGCTCCTGAACGCGGCCCTCAGCGGCGCGCTCGCCGGCGCGCGGTACCGCAAGGACCCCGTCTTCGGCTTCGAGGTGCCCGACCGCTGCGAGGGCGTCCCCGCCGAGATCCTCGACCCGGCGAACACGTGGGGCAGCCGCGACGAGTACTTCCGCCGCTACGACGGCCTCGCCGCGCGCTTCATCGAGAACTTCAAGCTCCTCGAGGCGGGCTGCCCGGAGGGCACGGCGGCCCACGGGCCGAGGCGGCTGAGCGAGGTCCCGGCTTAGCGCGCGGCGTCCCGGCCGCCGATCGCGCACGGTTTCGCGCTATCGTGCCGGCATGTCGCGCATCATCGGGGGAGCCGGGAAGGGGCGGCGGCTGAAGACCGTCGCCGGGGACGACACGCGGCCGACGGGCGCCCGCGTGCGGCAGTCGCTCTTCGACATCCTGGCCCCGGCCGTGCCCGGCTGCCGCTTCCTCGACGCGTTCGCCGGCAACGGCGGAGTGGGGCTCGAGGCGCTGTCGCGCGGCGCGGCCGTCGTCGTTCTCGTCGACCGCAGCGCGGGGGCGATCGAGGCGGCCCGCGAGAACGCGCGCGCTCTCGCGGGCGTCGGCGGCGAGGTGCAGGTCTTTCGCCAGGACGCGCGCACGGCGCTCGGCGCGTTCGCCGACCAGGGGCGGCGCTTCGACGTCGTCTACCTCGACCCGCCGTACGCGAGCGACCTCTACGAGCCGCTCCTCGAGCAGAGCGCGACGCTCCTCGACGAGGACGGCGTCGCGGTGGCCGAGCACTTTCACAAGCGTCCGCTTCCGGAGAGAATAGGCGCCCTCGCGAGAACGCGACACCTGCGCATCGGGGATCACTGCCTGAGCTTCTACCGCCGCGCCGAGCCGCGGGGCGGGGAGGCGGGGGCGGCGGAGACCGCTCATGAAGAGAAGGCGTCCTGACGGGTCGCTCGCCGTCTTCCCGGGTTCGTTCGACCCGATCACGAACGGCCACCTCGACGTGGTCGACCGCGCCCTGCAGGTCTTCGACCGCGTCCGCATGGCGATCCTCGTCAACCCGGACAAGAAGCCGCTCTTCACGGTCGGGGAAAGGGTCGAGATCATCCGCGAGGCCTACCGCGGCAACCGCCGCGTCGAGGTCGACACGTTCAGCGGGCTCCTCGTCGACTACGCCCGGCGGGCGGGGGCGAGCGTCATCATCCGCGGCATCCGCGCCATCTCCGACTTCGAGTACGAGTTCCAGATGGCGCTCATGAACCGGCGGCTCGACCCGCGGATCGAGACGGTCTTCATGATGCCGGCCGAGAGCTACTCGTACGTCTCGTCTCGCCTCGTGAAGGAGGTCTTCCAGCTCGGCGGCCGCGTGAGCGACGTGGTGCCGCCGGTCGTGGAGCGCCGCCTGAGCGAGAAGTACGGGGCGCCGGGCCGGGGGCCGCGGCGGGCCGCGCGCGGGGGAAGGGCGGGGAAGTGACACGGGAGACGAGCGAGCCGAAGCTGGCCGCGCGGGCGCGTCGCCTGCCGGTGTCGCCGACGGTGGCGATGTCGGCGCGGGCCCGCGCGCTGCGCGAGAGCGGGGTCCGGGTCTGCGACTTCACCGTGGGCGAGCCCGATCAGCCGACGCCGGCGCGGATCGTGGCCGCGGGCAAGGCGGCGGTCGACGCCGGGCGGACGAAGTACGCGCCGGCGAGCGGCCTCCCGGAGCTGCGGGCGGCGATCGCCCACCGGTACCGCGAGGACTTCGGCGTCTCCTTCGCGCCCGAGGACGTCTGCGTCGGCGTCGGCGGGAAGCAGGCCCTCTCGGTGCTGTACCAGGCCGTGCTCGACCGCGGCAGCGAGGTCGTGGTCCCGACGCCGGCCTGGCCGACGTTCGCCGAGGCCGCGCGCGTGGCGGGCGCCGTGCCGGTGTTCGTTCCGCTGTCCGAGAAGACGGGCTTCCGCCTCACCGCGCGCGCGGTCGCGAGGGCGCTCTCGCCGAAGACGCGCGCCGTGGTGGTCAACAGCCCCTCGAATCCGACCGGGGCCGTCGCCGACCCCGCCGAGCTGCTCGAGATCGCGCGCCTCGCCCGCCGGCGCGGCTTCTGGCTCGTCTACGACGACACCTACGCGCGGCTCGTGTTCCGCGCCGACGGGCCGCCGTCGCTCGCGGCGGTGAAGGAGGCGGCCGGCGGCCGGCTCGTCGTCGTCGGCACGGTCTCGAAGAGCTACTGCATGACGGGATGGCGCGTCGGCTGGGTGATGGGGCCGCGAGCCCTCGCCGCGGCGTGCACCGCCCTCAACTCGCACTCGGTCCAGGGGCCGGCCACCTTCGCCCAGGTCGCCGCGGCCGAGGCGCTCGCCGGGAAGCAGGACGACGTCAGGGCGATGGTCGCGGAGTACCGCCGGCGCCGGGACCTCATCCACCCGCTCGTCGCGTCGCTCCCGGGCGTCTCGTGCCCCGAGCCCGACGGCGGCTTCTACGTGTTTCCCGACGTGCGCCGCTGCCTCACGAAGGACCTGCCCGACACCGTGGCCCTCGCGTCGCGTCTCCTCGACGAGAAGGGGGTCGCGGTGGTCCCCGGGGAGGGCTTCCACGCGCCGGGGCACCTGCGGCTCTCGTTCGCGACGGCCTTCGAGGACCTGCAGGAAGGCGCGCGCCGGCTCGCCGAGTTCTTCGCCGGGCGCGCCGCGCGGGCGGGCCGGTGAGCGGACCGGGCTTCTCGCCGGGGACGCCGGTCCTCGTGTACCTCCACACGCCGCGGGAGAAGGTCTTCGGCGTCCTGCACTCGCTGCAGCCGGCGGGGCTGGTGCTGCGCGGGATCGACATCGGCGCTTTCGAGGACTGGATGCGCCAGGAGGCGCGGGGCGAGAGCGGGGGGCTCGGGCTCGTGACGCTCTTCTTCCCGATGAACCGCGTGGAGCGGATGGAGCGGGACGAGAGCGCGGGGGGATTCGAGGGTTTCGCCGACCGCTTCCTTCGGGAGACCGGCCGCACCGTGGCCGAGGCCGCGGGCCTGGAGCAGGGCGACTCGCTGAGCGAGGGGCCGCGGCATTGAGCCGGGTCGCGCGGCCGGCCGTCGTGAGAGACTCTGACGAACCCTTTCGTACGACAATCACTTCAGGGGGCGGGCTCGCGAGCGGCCCGGCCCGGACTCGGAGGAAGCGTGCCCGCTGCGCGGGACGCTGAGGACATGGGCGAACCTGAGCGGCCGACGACGGCCCGAATCTCTCGCGACACTCTCTCGATCGACGGAGCCGCCGCCGACGCGCTGCGAAAGGAGATCACCGCCCGCGCCTCCGTCGGCGCGAGCGGCCAGTGGCGGCTCGTGAGCGTCCTCACGGGCGGGACCGAGCTGCAGCCGGTGGAGCTGAAGTCGTTCCCGTTCCGCGTCGGCCGCACCCCGGGCTACGACCTCGTCCTCGACGACACGCACGTCTCGAAGAGCCACGCCGAGATCTACTCCGACGGCGCCGCGCTGCGGATCCGCGACCTCGGCAGCCGCAACGGCACCTACGTGAACCAGCGGCCGGTCACCGACGCGCCGCTCCACGAGGACGACACGGTGCGATTCGGCGAGCACGAGTTCCGGGTCGTGCCGGCGCCGCCCGAGGCCACCGACCTCTCCGACACGGTTCCGCTGCAGCGGCACATCAAGGCGATGCGGGTGGCCGACCTCATCGACCAGGAGGCGGTCACCGTCGAGTTCCAGCGCATCGTGGCCCTGGACGGCCGGGCCGTGGTGGCGTTCGAGGCGTTCGGGCGCGGGACGTTCCCCGACCTGCCGCGGAGCCCCGTCGACCTCCTGGACCTGGCCGGCGCGATCGGGCCCGGGCCGCAGGCGCGCCTGAGCCGGCTGTTCCGGCGCAAGGCGGTGCTCGCGGCCCGCGGGGCGGCGAAGCCCGCGCGCCTCTTCCTCAACACGCACCCGGCGGACTTCGAGCAGCCCGGGCTCTTCGCCTCGCTCGAGGAGCTGCGCTCCGTCGCGCCGGACGTCGAGTGCGTCCTCGAGATCCACGAGAGCGCGCTCGCGGACCCCGAGCTGGTGAGCTGGCTGCGCGAGCACCTCACCGCTCTCGGCATGCAGCTCGCGGTGTCCCACTTCGGGGCCGGCGAGGCGCGGCTGCTCGAGCTGTCGCAGACGCCGCCCGACTACCTCAAGTTCGACCGGCGGTTCGTGACGGGTCTCGACGCGGCGGCCACGGCGCGCCGGCGGCTCGTCGCGTCGCTCGTCGCCGCGGCCCGCGGCATGCGCGTGGAGACGGTGGCGGTGGGAGTGCAGCTCGAGGCCGAAGCCGCGGAGTGCGTGCAGGCCGGGTTCGGTCTCGCCCAGGGCTTCCACTTCGGCCCGCCCGGCCCGCTCCCCTGACGAGGGGCGCCTCTCGCGCGGCGACGAGCCCGCAGGGGCTCGCCGCCGCGCTCGCCGGGCGCGCTCAGTAGCCGAGGAACGCGCTGCTGATCGGGCCGACCGGCGCGAGGAACGGGACCATCAGGAACAGGTCCCCGTTCTCGCCGATCGTGCGTCGGTACGCGGGGAACGGGGCCGGCCGCGGCGTGGCGTAGCCGCTCGTCCAGAACGCGGACCAGCCGTAGGGCGAGGAGGGGTAGCCGCCCTGGTGCTGGCGATAGAAGCCCGCGATCCTGTAGCTCGGGTCGTTCGGCAGGCCGGCCCACGGGCCGAGCGGCGACTCACCCGAGCGATAGAAGGACGAGATGTCGTACGGGTGCTGGAGCACCTTGATCGACGAGCGAGGCGCCGTGGGCTCGGCGTCATCGGACGCCGTCGCCGCCTTCTCCGCCGGCTTCGCGGCGTCCTGGGCGAGCGCCGCCTGCGCGAACACCGTCAACGCGACCGCCGTCCACGCCAG
The DNA here is from genome assembly GCA_046331285.1 of Vicinamibacteria bacterium. Classification (GTDB taxonomy): domain Bacteria; phylum Acidobacteriota; class Vicinamibacteria; order Fen-336; family Fen-336; genus DATBSL01. The sequence goes on along the minus strand of JAXLRD010000024.1, from coordinate 95,545 downwards.
TGCCGTTCTCCGCATGTCCGCTCTCTCCTTCGACGAGTCTATACGCTGCGGCCAAACACACGCTCGTGACGAGGCTTACACCCCGGCCCCGCGCCGAGGCCAATGACGCAATTCGCATGCCCCTCCGTCGCGCTGCTGTCACGAAGTGCAGAATGCACGAACTGGCTCTCGCCCAGCATCTTACGGCGAAGGTAGGGGCGAGTTTCCACAGGGTTTTCCACAGAATGTGTGGAACGGTTTTTCACCGCCCCGCCGACCCGGAGCGCGAAGCGCCGCGGGACACGACGGGACGTGCGCACCCGCGCGCCGAAGAGGGATAATCCCGGCCGGCCGGAACGCCGCGGACGCCGTCGTCGCAATCATCTTTCAGCCAGGGGAACGCACTTGAGCCATCGAATCCTCGTCCTCGAGGGAATCACCGAGCGCGGCGCCGAGATCCTGCGGTCCGAGGGATGGACCGTGGACATGGAGAAGGCGCTGCCGCCCGCGGAGCTCGTGAAGATCGTGCCGACCTACGACGCGATCCTCATCCGCAGCGGGAGCCAGATGAACGCGCAGGTCATCGAGGCCGCGAGGAGCCTGAAGGTGATCGGCCGCGGCGGAGTGGGCGTCGACAACGTGGACCTCGCGGCGGCGACCCGGCGCGGCGTCCTCGTGATGAACTCGCCGGGCGGCAACACCCTGTCGACCGCGGAGCTCGCGGTCGCCCTGATGCTCGCGCTCGCGCGCAACATCGCGCCGGCGGACGCATCGATGAAGGCGGGGAAGTGGGACCGCAAGACGTTCGCCGGCACCGAGCTCTTCGGCAAGCGGCTCGGGGTCGTCGGCTTCGGCCGCATCGGCCGCGAGGTCGCCGCCCGCGGCCGCGCGTTCGGGATGGAGGTGCAGGCCTTCGACCCGTTCGTCGCGCCCGCGGTGGCCGACGGGCTCCACGTCCGTCTGCGCACGCTCGACGAACTGCTGCAGACTTCGGACTACCTGACCCTCCACACGACGCTCACCGACGAGACCCGCCACCTGATCGGGAAGGACGCGCTCTCGAAGGTGAAGAACGGCGTCCGCATCGTGAACGCGGCGCGCGGCGAGCTGATCGACGACGAGGCGCTCCTCGCCGCGCTCGACGCGGGCCGGGTGGCCGGGGCCGCGCTCGACGTCCACGCCCAGGAGCCGCCCGCGGACTGGCGCCTCGCGAAGCACCCGAAGGTCCTCGCCCTGCCGCACCTCGGTGCCTCGACGAAGGAGGCCCAGGAGCGCGTGGGCACCGACATCGCCCAGCAGGTGCGGGACTACCTGAAGGGCGGCGTCATCCAGCAGGCCGTGAACTTCTACTCGCTCGCGGGCGACCTCTACGACCGCGTGCGCCCGGCGATGGACCTCGCCGAGCGGCTCGGGCTCTTCCTCGCCCAGGCCTGCCCCGGCGCCCTCGAGCGGGTCGAGCTCGGCGTCTACGGCGACCTGCGCGAGGTCGACCTCAAGCCGATCCTGTCCGCGGCCGTGACCGGGATCCTCCGCCCGCACATGGCCGAGGGCGTGACCCTCGTGAACGCGGTCGACATCGCGAAGGGTCGGGGCATCGAGATCCTGGAGTCGACCTCGTCGGCCGCGGTGAGCTTCTCGAATCTCGTCGCGCTGCGGCTCAAGACGAGCGAGGCCGAGCTCGCGGTCGCCGGCACCGTGTTCGGCGGCGGCCACCTGCGCCTCGTCGACGTCGACGGCGTCGAGGTCGACACGATCCCGCAGGGCCACCTGCTCGTGGTCCGCAACGACGACACGCCGGGCACCGTGGGTCGCGTCGGCACCCAGCTCGGGGCCCACGGCATCAACATCGCCCGCATGGGCCTCGGCCGAAAGCCGGGGAGCGGGCGGGCGATCATGCTGATCGAGATCGACAGCGAGGTGCCGCCCGCCGTCCTCGCCGAGATCGCGTCGATCCCCGGCGTCCGCGAGGCGCGCTTCCTGAAGCTCGGCTGAGCGGTCGGGATTGCCTCGGGGCGGCCGGCCGAGGTAAAACCGCACGTTTGGGGGAGGCGGAATGATCGTCAACGTCACGGAGATCGCGCGCGGGGACATCCTGGAGATCGACGGGGATCCCTGGCAGGCCACCGAGGTCACGTCCCAGACCCCCTCGGCCCGCGGCGCGGCGATGATCGTCAAGGCGAAGATCAAGAACCTGCGCACGGGGCAGTCCCTGGCGAAGACGTGGCGGGGCGGCGAGACGGTGACGACGGCCGAGGTCGACCAGCGCCAGGCGCAGTTCCTCTACCGCCAGGGCGAGGACTTCGTCTTCATGGACCTCGTGAGCTACGACCAGATCACCCTCGACGCCGACCACGTCGGCGACGCGGCGGGGTACCTCCTCGAGAACCTCGAGGTGAAGACGATCCTCTTCCAGGACCGGGTCATCGCCCTCACCCTGCCGATGACCGTCGACCTGACGATCGAGGAGACGAACCCGGCCATCAAGGGCGCGACCGCCCAGGCGCAGTTGAAGCCCGCGAAGATGGAGACGGGGATCACGGTCCTCGTCCCGTCCTACATCGAGTCGGGCGAGAAGATCCGGGTCGACACCCGCGACGGGCGGTTCGTCGAGCGGGCGAAGTAGCGCAACCCGCGGCCTCCGGGGCCGCGCCGGGCTGCCCGGGAACACGAAGGCCGCCGTGCCCTCACGGGCCCGGCGGCCTTCGTCGTCGGCGACGGCGTCGGGCGCCGCCGACTACATCTTGCCGATCACCGCGTCGCCGAACTCGCTGCACTTCACCTCCTTCGCCCCCTCCATCAGCCGGGCGAAATCGTAGGTGACGCGCTTCGCGCCGATCGCGCCGTCCATGCCCTTGATGACGAGGTCCGCGGCCTCGGTCCAGCCCATGTAGCGGAGCATCATCTCGCCCGAGAGGACGACCGACCCCGGGTTCACCTTGTCGAGGTTCGCGTACTTGGGCGCGGTGCCGTGCGTCGCCTCGAAGACCGCGTGGCCCGTGACGTAGTTGATGTTGCCGCCGGGGGCGATGCCGATGCCGCCGACCTGGGCCGCGAGCGCGTCCGAGAGGTAGTCGCCGTTGAGGTTCAGCGTGGCGATCACGTCGAACTCGTCCGGGCGCGTCAGCACCTGCTGGAGCGTGATGTCGGCGATCGCGTCCTTCACCAGGATCTTCCCGCCGGCGAGGGCGGCCTTCTGCTCGGCGTTCGCCTCGGCCTCGCCCTTGTCCTTCTTCGTCCGCTCCCACTGGTCCCAGGTGTAGACCTTGTCGCCGAACTCGCGCTCGGCGAGGGCGTAGCCCCAGTTCCGGAAGGCGCCCTCGGTGAACTTCATGATGTTGCCCTTGTGGACGAACGTCACGCTCTTGCGCCCGCTGTCGAGCGCGTACCGGATGGCCGAGCGGATGAGCCGCTCGCTGCCCTCGGCCGACACGGGCTTGAAGCCGATGGCCGTCGTCTCGGGGAAGCGGACCTTCGCGAAGGACTTGGGGAACGACTCCTTCAGGAAGGCCAGGACCTTCTTCGCGTCCTCGGTGCCGCTCTCGAACTCGATGCCGGCGTAGATGTCCTCCGTGTTCTCGCGGAAGATCACCATGTCGACCTTCTCCGGGTGCTTCACCGGCGAGGGCACGCCGACGAACCAGCGCACCGGGCGGAGGCAGACGTACAGGTCGAGCATCTGCCGCAGCGCCACGTTCAGGGAGCGGATGCCGCCGCCGATCGGGGTGGTGAGGGGGCCCTTGATGCCGACGAGGAACTCCCGGAACGCCTCGACCGTCTCGTCGGGAAGCCACGTATCGAGCTTCTTGAAGGCCTTCTCGCCGGCGTAGACCTCCATCCAGGCGATCTTCCGCTTGCCGCCGTAGGCCTTGGCGACCGCGGCGTCGAGGACGCGGACGCTGGCGCGCCAGATGTCCGGCCCGTGCCGTCGCCCTCGATGAAGGGCACGATGGGCCGGTCGGGGACGCGCAGCCGGCCGCCGCTGATGCTGATGCGTTCGCCGCCTTCGGGCACCGTCACGTTCTGGTAGGGCATGAGGAAAGGGCCTCCTGTTGCTTTCGAGCCGTGCGATTCTATCGCACCGCGAAGGGTTAGAATCCCCTTCGATCGGACTCATTACCGGGGGACACCATGAACAGGAAAGTGACCGTCGTCGGGGCCGGCAACGTCGGCGCCACCCTCGCCCAGAGGCTCGCGGACCGCGAGCTCGCGGACGTCGTTCTCATCGACATCGTGGAGGGCATGCCCCAGGGCAAGGGGCTCGACATCATGGAGGCGACGCCCGTCGAGGGCTCCGACTCCCGGGTGATCGGAACGAACGACTACAAGGACACGGCCGGCTCGGACGTCGTCGTGATCACCGCCGGCATCGCCCGCAAGCCCGGGATGAGCCGGGACGACCTCCTCAACACGAACTACAAGATCGTGAAGGAGTGCACGGAGAACGTCGCGAAGCACTCCCCGAACGCGATCCTGATGATCGTCTCGAACCCGCTCGACGCGATGTGCCAGGTCGCCTACAAGGTCTCGGGCTTCCCGAAGCACCGCGTCTTCGGCATGGCCGGCGTCCTCGACTCCGCCCGGATGCGGACCTTCATCGCGATGGAGCTCGGCGTCTCGGTCGAGAACGTGAGCGCGTTCGTCCTCGGCGGCCACGGCGACACGATGGTGCCGCTGCCGCGCTACTCGACCGTGTCCGGCATACCGATCACGGAGCTCCTGCCGGCCGACCGCGTCGAGGCGATCGTGAAGCGGACCGCGAGCGGCGGAGCGGAGATCGTGGGCCTGCTGAAGACCGGGCTCGCCTACTACGCGCCGTCGTCGTCGACGGCCGAGATGGTCGACGCCGTCCTCAAGGACAAGCACAAGGTCCTGCCGTGCTGCTGCTACCTCGAGGGCGAGTTCGGCATCAAGGGCCTGTACGTGGGCGTCCCGGCGCAGCTCGGCCAGAAGGGCGTCGAGAAGATCTGGGAGATCAAGCTCACCGACACCGAGCAGGCGGCGTTGCAGAAGTCCGCCGGCGCGGTGAAGGAGCTCGTCGAGCATCCTCGGCGCCTTAGGTTCCGGGGTCTGGGGGCGCGGAGCACCCCCCAGGAGCCGGCGGCCGGCGTGGCCCTGTTGTTCGGGACGGACAACGGACCTGAGGAAACTGAGACGACAACAGCAACGGACTGCAGCCCCGATCGAATCCCGCCCTCCGGCCAGGGCGGCTACCGGGGTGGGATTCGATCCAGTGCGTCCCCAGCCTTCCGCCGCCGCCAGCGCCGCTGGCGTTCCCCTGACTCGGCCACATCGACGACGACCACCAGCGCGGCCGCGGCCATCGCGCCGACTGCGTCGAAGAGCAGGACTGGCCTGTCCGCGAGCAGCACGCGCGGTGGGTCATGACGACCAGGTTCAGGGCCGCGAGGACGATCCGCAGCTCGGTGCCGCCGAGGCCGCCCCACGAGATCTTGAAGCGGCCGATCGCGTACGCGGCCAGGTAGGTCTGGATCGCGAGCAGGAAGTAGGCGACGAGGAGCGACGCGCCGACGATCGGCGTCATCAGGCCCGAGACGGCGAGGCCGCCCACGAGGAAGAGCGCCCCGAACGCGTCGACGAGGTGGTCGACGTAGAAGCCGAAGCGCGGCCGCTCGTGGCGGCGGTGGCGGGCGAGCGTGCCGTCGAGCGAGTCGCCGAGCCAGTTGAGGACGAGCCCCGCGTTGACGGCGTGAAGGAGCCAGGGGTGGTCCGCCGCGAAGGCGTAGGAGACGCCGCAGGCCAGGAGCGAGGCGAGGCCGAGAAGCGTGAGGTGGTCCGGCGTGACGGCGCCCGGCACGCGGGCCGCCATCCACAGGAGCAGCCGCTTCTCGACCCGGCCGGTCAGGCCCAGGACCCGCGGGGCCTCGCGGAACGTCGCGGTCGTGTCGGACATGGCGTTTCTCCTCCCGCGAGAATGGGCTGGCGGGAAGTCCTCGCGGAGCCCAAGGAGTCGCCCCGGTGGACGGAGGGACGAGCGTGCCCGAGGCGGCGTCCATCTTCGAGTTCGCCGTTTCAGTGGATGGGCTCGCCGCCGCCTCGTGTGGCGCGGCGTGGCGACGTCATGGTGCCGCCGAAGGCCGTCGACCTCCTCGCCGTCCTCCTCGCGCAGCCGGGGCAGGTGGCGCCGAAGGAGGAGCTCGCCCTGGCCGGGTGTGGCCCTCCGACACCTTCGTCGAGGAGGTAAACCTCTCCGTCAACGTCTCGATCCTGTGCAAGGCCCCGGCGCGGGCCCCGAGGGCGACTGGATCCAGACGGTGGCGCGGCGCGGCTACCGGCTCGTCGGCGCCGTCGAGGCCGGGCCTGACGCCGGGCCGCGGTCTCTCGCCGTCCTGCCGTTCCGTCCCCGTATCGGCCGGAGTCCGACGAGGCCCTCGGCGTGGGGCCTGCCGACGCGCTCATCTCGCGCCCTCGCCTCCGTCGGCCGGCTCGTCGTGCGGCCGACCACCACGATCCGGCGCTTCGCCCTCGCCGGATCGTCGACCCCGTCGAGGCGGGCCGCCCTCCGGTCGATGCCGTCCTCGACGCGCGCTACCGCTGGACGAGGGCTGCCCTCTCGAGCAGCCCTGTCCGTCGACGGCGTCTGGTGATCTGGCCGAGCGCCGACGAGGCGGCGACCGACGTGTTCGCGGTGGAGGACGCGATCGCGGTGAGGCCTGCCGCGGCCCTCGCCGTCGAGCTTCACGGCCGACGAGCGTCGCCGCCTCGGGCGCCGGCACACCGAGAGCGTCGCCGCGTGGCCAGGCCTATAGCGCGCGGCCGCTCCTTCTGGGCGCGGCCTGCCCGGCCCTGGCTCGAGAAGGCGACCGCGAGTTTTTCGAGGAGGCGAGCTGCCTCGACCCGGGCTACGCCCTGCCGCACGCGGGGCCTCGCCGACGTCTACCTCGCGGCCGGGCTCGCCGGGGAGTGCCGGCCCGCTCCTCGCGTGGTCCCTCGCCGCCCAGGCGGCGGAGCGCGCGCGGCAGCGGACCCGCAGCTCGCGGAGGCGCACGTCACCGCCGGCTTCCTGCGCCTGTTCGAGCACTGGGACTGGCGGGGGCGGAGGCGTTCCTGCGCGCCGTCGAGCTCGCGCCCGCCTCGGTCGTCCCGCACCAGTGGCGGGGCTACAAGGCCCGGCGGGCGCTTCGCCGAGGGCCGCCGGGCCCTCGATCGCGCGGCCGAGATCGACCCGCTGTCGACGATCGTCTCGGCCCTTGTAGGGTCTCCTCCTCGGGCTTGAGGGCTGGGGTCGAGGAGGAGGCGGCGCAGCAGCGGCTCACGCTGGAGCTCGACCCCAGCACGTGGTCGGCCGCTGGGCCCTCGGCGCGGCCCTGAACACGCCGGGCCGCGCGGAGGAGGCTGTCGCCGAGCTGCGGCAGGCGGGTGGCGCTCGCGCCGAGGGCGCCCCGTTCTGCTGGTCCAGGCGCGCGCTCCTGGCCGCGGCGGGGGTGGATGGACGACGCGCGCGCGGGAGCTCGCCGGGGCCTCGGGCCTGGCCTACCCGTTGTCGGCCGCGGCGCGGCCTGCCCTCGGCGATCGGAGAGACGCCGTCCGGCTCCTGGCCGCGGCCGCGGAGGCGCGCGATCCGTGGGTCGTCGCCCTGCCTTCGACCTGGCCCCGTGGCCCTCGCGGGGAGACCCCGACTTCGACGCGCCGAGCGCGTGCGGGGCCCGGCCTAGGTTCGTCGCCGGGCTTCGCGCAGTCGTCGGCGAGAGGGTCCCGGCCTACGCCCCGCCGTCCCCGCCCTTCTTCTCCTCGGCCCCGAGCAGGCTCGCCTTGATGAAGTCGCGGTTGAGCCGGGCGATGAAGCCGAGGCCGATGCCCTTCGGGCAGGCGGACTCGCACTCGCCGTGGTTCGTGCAGTTGCCGAAGCCCGCGAGGTCCATCGTCGCGACCATCTTCTTCACGCGGATGAGCCGCTCCGGCTGGCCCTGCGGCAGGAGGCCCAGGTGCGAGGCCTTGGCCGCGGTGAAGAGCATGGCCGAGGCGTTCGGGCAGGCCGCCACGCACGCCCCGCAGCCGATGCAGGCCGCCGCGTCCATCGCGGCGTCCGCGTCGGGCTTCGGCACGGGGATGGCGTTGCCGTCGGGCGCGCTGCCGGTCGGCACCGAGACGAACCCGCCCGCGGCGATGACGCGGTCGAGGGCGCCGCGGTCGACGACGAGGTCCTTCACGACCGGGAAGGCCTTCGCACGCCACGGCTCGACGACGAGCGTGTCGCCGTCGGCGAAGCTCCTCATGTGGAGCTGGCACGCGGTCGTGCGGGTGCGCGGGCCGTGGGGCCGGCCGTTCACCACGATGCTGCACGTGCCGCAGATGCCCTCGCGGCAGTCGTGGTCGAACGCGATCGGCTCCTCGCCCTTGTGGGTCAGCTCCTCGTTCACGACGTCGAGCATCTCGAGGAAGGACATGTCGGGGCTGACGTTCTTCGCCTGGTAGGTGACGAAGCGCCCCGCGTCCGAGGCGCTCTTCTGCCGCCACACGTGGAGGGTGAGGTTCATGCCGTTGCCGCTCACTTGTAGCTCCGGGTCGCGAGGTGCACGTTCTCGAACACGAGGGGCTCCACGTGCCGTATGGGCTTCTTCCCGGGGCCCGCGTACTCCCACGCCGCGACGTGGCAGAAGCGCTCGTCGTCGCGCAGCGCCTCGCCCTCCTCCGTCTGGTACTCCTCGCGGAAGTGGCCGCCGCAGGACTCCTCGCGCTCGAGGGCGTCCTGGCACATCAGCTCTCCGAGCTCGAGGAAGTCGGCCACGCGGCCGGCCATCTCGAGCGACTGGTTGAGCTCGCGGCCGCTGCCGGGGACCGTGACGTTCTGCCAGAACTCCTCGCGCAGGGCGGGGATCTTCTGGAGGGCCGCCTCGAGGCCCGCCTTGTTGCGGGCCATCCCGCAGTGCTCCCACATGATCTTCCCGAGCTCCCGGTGGAAGGACGTCACCGTCCTCCTTCCCTTGACCGAGAGGAGCCTCGAGAGCCGTCCCTCGACGTCGGCCACCGCCGCCTTCACCTCGGGATGCGAGTCGTCGACCTTCTCGAGCTTCGTCGAGGCGAGGTAGTTCCCGACGGTGTAGGGGAGGATGAAGTAGCCGTCGGCGAGCCCCTGCATCAGGGCCGAGGCCCCGAGCCGGTTCGCGCCGTGGTCGGAGAAGTTCGCCTCGCCGCCCACGAGCAGCCCCGGGATCGTGCTCTGGAGGTTGTAGTCGACCCAGAGCCCGCCCATCGTGTAGTGGCTGGCCGGGTAGATCCGCATCGGGACCTTGTAGGGGTCCTCGTCGGTGATGCGCTCGTACATCTCGAAGAGGTTCCCGTACTTCTCGGCGATCTTGTCGGCGCCGAGGCGGCGGATCGCGTCGGAGAAGTCGAGGTAGACCCCGAGGCCGCCCGGGCCCACGCCCCGGCCCTCGTCGCAGACCTGCTTCGCCGCCCGCGAGGAGATGTCGCGCGGGGCGAGGTTGCCGTAGGTCGGGTACTTCCGCTCGAGGTAGTAGTCGCGCTCGTCGTCCGGGATCTCGTGCGGCGCGCGCGTGTCGCCCGACTTCTTCGGCACCCAGATGCGGCCGTCGTTGCGCAGAGACTCGCTCATGAGCGTGAGCTTGCTCTGGTAGTCGCCGTGGACCGGGATGCAGGTGGGGTGGATCTGGGTGTAGCAGGGGTTCGCGAACGCCGCGCCCTTCCGGTGCGCGCGCCAGATCGCCGTGCCGTTGCAGCCCTTCGCGTACGTCGCGAGGTAGAAGACGTTGCCGTAGCCGCCCGTCGCGAGGACGACCGCGTCGGCGAGGTGCGTCTCGAGGGCGCCCGTGACCATGTCCCGCGCCACGATGCCGCGGGCCCGGCCGTCGACGACGACGAGCTCGAGCATCTCGTGCCGCGCGTGCATCTTCACGGTGCCGAGGCCGACCTGCCGCTGCAGGGCCTGGTAGGCGCCGAGGAGGAGCTGCTGGCCCGTCTGGCCCCGCGCATAGAAGGTGCGGGAGACGAGGGCGCCGCCGAACGAGCGGTTGGCGAGCGTCCCGCCGTACTCGCGGGCGAAGGGCACGCCCTGGGCCACGCACTGGTCGATGATGTTCACCGACAGCTCGGCGAGGCGATGGACGTTCGCCTCCCGCGCGCGGAAGTCGCCGCCCTTCACGGTGTCGTAGAAGAGGCGGTACACGCTGTCGCCGTCGTTCTGGTAGTTCTTGGCCGCGTTGATCCCGCCCTGGGCGGCGATCGAGTGCGCGCGGCGCGGCGAGTCCTGGTAGCAGAAGGCGTGGACCTTGTAGCCGAGCTCGGCGAGCGAGGCCGCGGCGGCGCCGCCGGCGAGGCCGGTGCCGACCACGATGACGCTGTACTTCCGCTTGTTCGCCGGGTTGACGAGCTTCATGTCGAAGCGGTGCTTCGTCCACTTCTCCGCGATCGGTCCCGAGGGGATCCTGGCGTCGAGCTGCATGATGGCGCCCCCTTACAGGTGCACGAGCCCGGCGAGCACGGACACCGGGATCGAGATGTTGCCGGCCACGACGAGCCCGGCGAGCAGCCACGACAGCGAGCGGCGCAGCGGGTTCCAGCGCGGGTGGCTGAGGCCGAGGGTCTGGAGCAGGCTCCAGAAGCCGTGGAACATGTGCAGGCCGAGGGCCAGCATCGCGAGGACGTAGAAGGCCGACACGAACGGGTTCTGGAAGCCGACCACCACGTTGCGGAAGACGTCGCCCTCGACGAACTCGGGGTGCGCGGTGCCGAGCGTCAGGTGGGCGAGGTGGTACACGATGAAGGCGGCGAGGATCGGGCCGCTCCAGACCATGGTGCGGGAGGCGTAGGTCGACTCGCGGGCCTGCCACTGGCGGTAGCCGACCGGCCGCGCCGCCCAGTTCGAGAGGGTCAGGCTGATCGCCGACCAGACGTGGAAGCCCACGGCGATGAGGAGCGTCGCGCGCGCGATCCACAGCCCCTGGCCGTGGAGGACGTGGCGGAGGAACTCGCCGTAGTCGTTGATCGCTTTGGGGCCGAGGTAGATCTGCAGGTTGCCCGCCATGTGCCCGACGACGAATCCGTAGAGCACGAGGCCGGTCACCGCCATCACCACCTTCTGGCCGATCGAGGAGCCGAGGAAGGTCGTCGCGCGGGGCATCTGATCTCCGGGGAGTGCCGATGCAAGCGTCTGCATCGAAGGGGTCATCGGGGGGGACTATAAGCCCGCGCTGCGCGCGTTGGCAACGCGGGGAGATTCACGCGGGAGCTTTCGGCTCCCGGGCGTCGAGCGTCTTCTCGATGACCCGCGCGGCGCGGGCCGCCGCCGACTCGAGCGCGTCGAGAGGACCGACCGGCCTCGAGTCGGCCGCGTTGTCGCCGTAGAGCACGTAGCGCACCTCGCCGCGCACGAGGAGGGGGATCGCCACCGCGACCCCCACCGGCCCGCCGCCGAGGCGCTCGGCGAGGGCGACGTTCGCGGGCAGGGGCTCGAGCGGCCCGACGTACGTGCGCCGCCTCTCGACCGCGAGCCGCAGGACCGACGGCTCGCGCAGCGGCACGGCCGTCTCGTGCTCGGCCGCCCCCGGCGGGGCGACGATCCCGTACTCGCCGACGCCCCGCGCGAACGGCCCGTCGATCGCGAAGACGATCGCCCGCGAGAGGACCTGCGAGACGAAGCGCAGCAGCGAGAGCACGGCCTCGCCGGTGTAGTCGACGGGGAAGGACCCCGTGAGCGCGCGGGCCGGCTTGCTGGAGCGCGGGTCGAGCGTCGCGTCGGGGTCCTCGCGGCCCGCCGCGCGCAGGAGGCCGGGCGGCCGCGGCATCGGCGGGGCCGTGCCCGTGTCGATCGCCGTCGCCGCGCGCATCACGAGCTCCTGGGCCGAGAGCCCCCCGGGAAGGACGAAGTCGCCGAGGTCGACCTCGGGCGTCGGCGCGTCGGGAGAGGCCGCCGGCTCGAAGCGGAAGAAGCCGGTCTTCCACGTGAGCAGCTCGGTGACGAGGTCCTGGATGTGCGAGCGGACGACGGACTGCACGGTGCCGGCCGCGAGCAGGCCCATGCCGACGACCACGTCGGCGAGGCGGCGCGGGGAGTCGCCGTCGTGCTGCCGGCGGAGCGCCTCGAGGAGGTCCGCCTCGCCGACGAGCCCGGAGCGGAGGAGGCGCGACGCGAGCGGCTCGCTCGATGCGCCGCCCGCCACGTACTCGACGCGTCCGCGCCGCAGGACGAGCACGGCGTGCGAGTCGAGGCGCGTCAGGGTGAGCCGGCCGGTGGCCGAGCCGACCGCGAGCGTCTGCAGGATCCCGGCGAGGTCGAGGGTCTCCAGCCGCCCGGCGAGGCTCATGCGCCCGCTCCCGCCCTCGCGCCGGCGTCGGCGGCCTCGTCCTCGAGGAGCAGGGCGAGCCGGTCGGCCGGCATCGGCGGGCCGAGGTGAAAGCCCTGGGCCTCGGCGCAGCCGAGCCGGCGCAGGGCCTCGAGCTGCGCCGCGCTCTCGACGCCCTGCGCCGCGACGCGCATCTTCAGGCCGCGGGCGGCGGCGGCGAACGCGGAGAGCAGCGACACGTCCTCCGTCCGCGTGCCGTGGCCCCGCAGGAACGACAGGTCGAGCTTGATGCCGTCGACCGGAAGCTCGGCGAGGTGCCCGAGCGACGAGTAGCGGACGGCCACGCGGTCGAGGACGAGGTCGACCCCGAGCTGCTTCAGCCGGTGCAGGGCGTCGAGCGAGCGGGGCAGGTCCGACACGACGTGCCCCTCGGGCACCTCGAGCTGCAGCAGCCGCGGTGGCAGGCCCGACTCGAGGAGCGCCGTCCGGACGTCGTCCGCGAGGTCCTTGCGCATCAGCTCCGGCGGCGAGAGGTTCACGGCCACCCGCAGCGGCCCGCGGCCCTTCTGCCACTCGACGCCCTGGCGCACGGCCGTGCGCAGGATCCACGGCCCGATCGCGAGGATGAGGCCGGTGAAGTCGGAGCTCGAGAGGAAGCTCTGCGGGAAGACGAGCCCCAGCTGCGGGTGCTGCCAGCGCAGGAGCGCCTCGACGCCGACGGTGTGGTCGCCGCTCAGCGAGCGAATGGGCTGGTAGTACAGCAGCCCCGCCGGCGTGTCCCCGTTCGCGGGGCCGGCCTTCGCGCCGGCGAGGGCCGCGCGCAGGTTGGCCTCGATCTCGAGCGCGTCGTAGCCCTCGGCCTCCGACGGGCCGCTCGCGTCGATGCGGTCGCCGCCGCTCTCGGCGGCGCGGTCGGCCGCGCGGGCGGCCGCGGCGAGGAGGGCGGGGGCGTCCTCGCCGTCCTCGGGGAACACCGCGACGCCCGCGCTGGCGGTGAGCGTCACCGGGCCTTCCGGCAGGGGGAAGGGCTTGCGCATCGCGCGGAGCACCTTCTCGGCGATGCGCGTGGCGTCCTCGCGGTGGTGGAGGCCCGGCAGGACGAGGGCGAACGCCCGCTCCTCGAGCCGCGCCGCGGTGTCGCCCTGCCGCACGCACTGGGCGAGCCGCCGGGCGGCCGCGCGCAGCAGGCGGTCGAACGCGTCCCGCCCGAGGCCGGCCTCGACGCCCGCGAGCCCGTCGATCCGCGCGTGGACGACGCCGACCCGCGCGCGGTGGCGGTAGGCCTGGGCGATCGCCACGGACAGGCGGTCGGGAACGAGCACCGGGCCGGTGAGCCCGGTGACGGCGTCGCGGAAGCCGGGCGCCGACGCGGCCGTGGCGGTGGGAAAAGCCTCGTGCAGGAGGAGCTGCACCGCCGGCCGCCCCCCGAACCCGACCCGGCTCGCGAGGCCGGCCACCTCGACCGTCGAGCCGTCGCCGCGGACGAGGCGCGTCTCGACGGCGGCGGTTCCCTCGGCGCCGGCCGTCGTGCGCGCGAGCCCCGCGCGCTCGTCCGGGTGGACGACGTCCGCGAGGGCGCGCCCGGCGAGTCGCGCCGATGGGAGGAGGCCGAGAAGACGGCGCAGCGGCAGGTTCGCGAACACGATCCGCCCGCCCGACTCGAGCACGACGGCTTCGCGGCCCGCCGCCTCCGCCTTCTCGAAGCCGTCCTCTGCGGGGCGCAGCGCGTCGGCCGCCCGCTGGCGCGCCGCCTCGTCGCGCAGGCCGACCTGCAGGCGCCCGTCGGGCAGCCGCCGGGCCGTCGCCTCGGCCTCGAGCGGCCCGCCGTTCGCCCGCTGGAGGGCGGCGACGCGGCTCAGTCGGTGGCCCGGGGCGAGCGCGAGCAACTCCGCGGCCACGGCCACGCCCCTTCCGGGCGCGAAGACCTCGGCGAGCGGGAGGCCGAGGAGCGCCGCGCGCGGGCGCCCGAGGAGGGCCGCCGCGCCGGGGCTCGCGTCGACGAGACGGCCGTCGCCCGCCGCGAGCAGCGTCCCGTCGGCCGGGTGCGCGGCGAGGACGCGGAAGCGCTCGTCGGCCACCCGGAGCGCGTCGACCACCGCCTGCAGCGGCGGAGGCAGGGACGCAGAGCCCGGCTCGACGTCCCTACCCACGGGCCACCGTCGCGCTCCGCGCCCCCGCGTCGGGGCGCAGGAGCAGCCGGAGGAGGACGCTCTGGAAGCCGGGATCGCCGTAGAGGCCGTGGTGGTCGGCGTTCCCGACGAACGCCTGCGCCACCTCGGCGTAGCCGCTGCCGGCGGCCGAGGCCGCGGCGCCCGGCAGGTGCGACCCGAGCGCGCTCGCGCGCGTCACGCGGCCGTCGCCGGCCTCGTAGAGGACGTCCTGCTCGCGCGCGTTGCGCGCCTCGAACCGCGGCGGCGTGCCGGGCGGCCCCTCGCCGACGATCGCCCGCGCGGCGGTGAGCAGGCAGTCGCCGCCGAGGAGGTAGACGGGCACCGGGCACGGGGTCGGCGCGGGCCGGGCGAGCGCCTCGTGCACGGCGCGCGCCCGGTCGAGGGCCGCCGCGACGAACGCGCGCTCGGCCGCCGCCTCGGCGCCCGCGTCCGGCGCGAACGGCCCCCAGCCGAAGCGCACCCACGTGGCGGGGTCGTGGAGGTCGTCCGGCAGGACGTTCCCGCGCGGATCGACGAGCGCCCCCGTGCCGCAGGGCGGCAGGAGCTGGTAGATCGAGGGCATGCGGCGGATGACCGTCGCCGCGAGCGTGTTGTAGGAGAAGCCCACGCGCTCGCCGTGGAGGATGGCGCCGAGCGAGGCGATGCCTCCGCCGTTCGGCGGCGCCACCTGCACGACGCTCGCCGCGCGGCGCGCGCCCAGCCAGCGCACCGGCTCGTCCGCGCGCGGCTCGCCGCCGCCGTAGCGGAGGTAGTAGCGCACGACCAGGCCGCCCATGCTGTGGCCGACGAGGTGGAAGCGCGCGCCGGGGTCTCCGGTCTCGGCGGCGAGGCCCTCGAGCCGCAGGGCGAGGCCGCGCGCCGCCTCGACGACGTCCCGCCGCCAGTCGTACGAGAACACCGCGTAGCGGTGGCCCTTTCCCATGCCCGGCTCGAATCGCGCGGCCTCCATGAGGTCGAGGAAGTCCGCGTACTCGGTGAAGCCGAAGGCGCGGGGCAGGAAGGCGTCGGTGCCGACGAGGAGCCCGGGCTGCAGGTCGTCGCGGCCGCGGACGAAGGGGAGCGTGCCGGGCAGGCGCAGGTCGTGGTGCCCGATGGCGTTGCCGAGGTTGAGCCAGGCCTCGGTGCCGTCCGGCCGCAGGAGCTGGCTGCCCATGATGCCGGGGACGAACACGACGGGCACGGGCTTCTGCGTGCGGGGGAGGGCCCGGATGAGCCGCGGGTCGAGCCGCCGCCTCGGGCGCGCCGCCGCGTCCCACGCCGCCGCCGCCGCCACCCCCGCCGCCACCCCGGCGAGGAACGGCCAGGTCGTTCCAGTGCCTCGCGCCATCGTGCGCACCCGCCCGCTCCCCGCGGGCAAGCGATTGTACCCGGCGGTTTGCCTCGCCGCGCAGCGGCGGCTAGCATTCGTCGTTTGGTCTCCCCGGTTCGCGGGGCGACGGAAAGGCTGAATCCACAATGATGCGCACAAGCGTGGGCGCGCTCCTCGTCGGAGCCGCGCTGATGGCCTCGGGCTGCCAGAACAAGGGGGCGGCCCCGCAGGCGGCCGCGTCGCCGTCGCCTTCGGCCGGGATGACGGACGACGAGAAGGCCATCTACGCTCTCGGCGCGGCGATGGGCCAGCAGGCCGGCGAGCAGGTGAAGCCGCTGAAGCTCACCCCGGCCGAGCTCGAGCTGATGAAGAAGGGATTCGGCCTCTCGCTCGCCGGGCAGAAGCCGGAGTTCCCGATCGAGCAGTACCTGCCGAAGCTGCAGGCGCGGGCCGAGTCGAACGCCAAGGCCGCGGGCGACGCCGAGCGCAAGAAGTCGGCGGACTTCCTCGTCAAGGCCGCGGCCGAGCCCGGCGTCGAGAAGACGGCCTCGGGCCTCCTCTTCAAGACCGTCAGCCCCGGCAAGGGCGCGAGCCCCAAGGCGACCGACGTCGTGGCCGTCCACTACCGCGGGACGCTCGTCGACGGCACGGAGTTCGACTCCTCGGCGAAGCACGGCGGCCCGGCGACCTTCCAGCTCAACGGCGTCGTCCCGTGCTGGACGGAGGCCATCACGAAGATGAAGGTCGGCGAGAAGGCGCACATCGTCTGCCCGTCCGAGATCGCCTACGGCGACCGCGTGCCGCCCGGCGGCCCGATCCCGCCCGGGGCCACCCTCGTCTTCGACGTCGAGCTGCTGGCCATCAACCCGAAGACGGCGCAGGCCCCGCCCGCGCCGGGTCGGTAGCGTCACCGGAGGAAGCACCGTGAAGATCCACGAGTACCAGGGCAAGGCGGTCCTCGCCCAGTACGGTGTCCCCGTGCCGAAGGGCAAGGTCGCGTACACCGCCGACGAGGCGGTCGAGGCCGGCAAGGGCCTCGGCTTTCCCGTCGTGGTGAAGGCCCAGATCCACGCCGGCGGCCGCGGGAAGGGCGGCGGCGTGAAGGTCGCGAAGACCGCCGACGACGCGGCCGGGCTCGCCAAGGCGATGCTCGGCATGCGGCTGAAGACGCACCAGACCGGCCCCGAGGGCCGCGTCGTGCGGCGGCTGCTGATCGAGCAGGGGATGGACCTCGCCGGCGCCCGCGAGATGTACCTCGCGATCCTCGTCGACCGCGGCACCGGCAAGCCGGTGTTCATGGCGTCCTCGCAGGGCGGCATGGACATCGAGGAGGTCGCGGCGAGGGACCCGAAGGCGATCCTCCGCGAGACGATCGACCCCGTGGTCGGCTTCCGGCCCTACCAGGCGCGCAAGCTCGCGTTCGGCCTGGGCCTCCCCGCCGAGGCGGTCGCGAAGGCGGTGCCGTTCTTCACGGCGCTCTACCGCGCGTTCGAGGCGACCGACGCCTCGCTCGTCGAGATCAACCCCTTCCTCATGACGAAGGCGGGAGACCTCCTCGCGCTCGACGCGAAGGTCAACTTCGACGACAACGCCCTCTTCCGCCACCCCGACCTCGTCGAGCTCCGAGACTTCGACGAGGAGGAGCCGCTCGAGGTCGAGGCGTCGAAGTTCTCGCTCAACTACATCAAGCTCGACGGCGGCACGGTCGGCTGCATGGTGAACGGCGCGGGCCTCGCGATGGCCACGATGGACATCATCAAGCTGGCCGGCGGCGCGCCGGCGAACTTCCTCGACGTGGGCGGCGGGGCGAGCGCCGACCAGATCAAGAACGCCTTCCGCATCCTGCTCGCCGACACCGACGTGAAGGCGGTGCTCATCAACATCTTCGGCGGCATCCTGCGCTGCGACGTGCTCGCCGAGGGCGTCATCGCCGCCGTGCGCGACCTGTCGGTGAAGGTGCCGGTGGTCGTGCGCATGAAGGGCAACAACGAGGAGAAGGGGCGGCAGATGCTGAAGGACTCCGGCCTCAACTTCGCGACCGCCGACGGCATGACCGAGGCGGCGGAGAAGGTCGTGGCCGCCGCGAGCGGGGGTGCCCGGTGAGCGTCCTCGTCAACCGCGAGACCCGCCTGCTCGTCCAGGGCATGGGCAAGCACGGCACCTTCCACGCGATGGGCTGCCGCGACTACGGGACGAACGTCGTGGGCGGCGTCACTCCCGGCAAGGGGGGCACCACCGTCGAGGGCTTCCCGCTCTTCGACACGGTCGAGGAGGCGGTGCGGAAGACCGGCGCCAACGTCTCGGTCGTCTTCGTCCCGCCCCCGGGCGCGGCCGACGCGATCCTCGAGGCGGCGGACGCCGGGATCGCGCTCGTCGTGGCGATCACCGAGGGCATCCCGACCCTCGACATGGTGAAGGCGTGGGCGTACCTGCAGGACCGGCCGACGCGCCTCATCGGCCCGAACTGCCCGGGCATCATCTCGCCCGGCGAGCGGTGCAAGGTCGGCATCATGCCCGGCCACATCCACATGGGCGGGCCGGTCGGCGTCGTCAGCCGCTCGGGCACGCTGACCTACGAGGCCGTCGCGCAGCTCACCGCCCTCGGCATCGGGCAGTCGACGTGCATCGGCATCGGCGGCGACCCGATCATCGGCACGAACCACACCGCGGCGCTGAAGCTCTTCAACGAGGACCCGGCGACCGAGGCGATCGTCATGATCGGCGAGATCGGCGGGAGCGCGGAAGAGGACGCGGCGGCCTACGTCAAGGCGCACGTGAAGAAGCCGGTCGTCGGCTTCATCGCGGGCCAGACGGCGCCGCCGGGCCGCCGCATGGGCCACGCCGGCGCGATCATCGCCGGCGGGAAGGGCACGGCCGCCGAGAAGATGAAGGCGATGTCGGACGCCGGCATCCGCGTCGTGAAGTCCCCGGCCGACATCGGGGGAGCCGTCAAGGAGCTCATCGGAAAGAAGTGAGCCGGGCGCGCCGCCCGCGCCATCGCAGGAGGAGTCGAACGTGAGCCAGCGGACGTTCTCCATCATCAAGCCCGACGCCGTCAAGGCGGGGAACGCCGGGGCCGTGCTCTCGCGCATCGAGAAGGCCGGCTTCCGCATCGTCGCGCTGCGGATGCGCACCCTGTCCGCGGCCGAGGCCGAGGGCTTCTACCACGTGCACCAGGGCAAGCCCTTCTTCGCGAGCCTGTGCGCCTTCATGTCGTCCGGCCCGTGCGTCACGATGGTGCTCGAGCGCGACAACGCGATCGCGCACCTGCGCGAGATCATGGGCGCCACGAACCCGGCCAACGCCGCCCCCGGCACGATCCGCAAGGACTTCGCCGCCTCGATCGAGAACAACGCGATCCACGGCTCGGACGCCCCGGAGACGGCCGCGTTCGAGATCGGGTATTTCTTTCCAGGTCTCGAACTGATCTGATTTCGCCGGCCCGTTGGCCGGGATCAGATCAGTTCGAATCCGTAGCCGTCATGGCCCGGCCCGTTTGGCCGGGCCATGTCTCTTCCGTCCCTTCCTCTCGTCCGTCTCCTCGAACCGTCAAAGGCCGTTCCGTTCCGTCGTCCGTGGTCGACTCCTCGCGCTTTCGCCCCGCCCCCAGCGCCAGGGCTGCCGCGGCGATGACGGCGACCGGCCCCCACATCGCGAGAGCAGGAGAGAGGCTCCCGGCATCGGCCGCGGTCTCACCCGCTCGCAGCATCCAGTAGAACGCGCCGAAGATCGCGAGAGCCGCGGTGCCGCGCGCCACGGGCGGGCGAAGCCGCCGCGCGAGAGCCGCGCCCATGAGCGCGAGAGCCACGCACGAGAAGGCGAGCGCCGGCTTCTTGTGCCACTCGGTGTCGACCGGCGCGCTCGACCGGCCCTCGGAACGAAGGGCACTCGAGCGGGCGGACAGCTCGCCGATCGTCATCTCGCGATCGCCGGGCTGGCCGCGGTTGAGGGCGACACCCGGAGGCAGGCTCGCCGCGATGACGCTCGACGCCGCGCGCCCGTAGGACTCGTTCGCGCGTGGCGTCATCCACGCGGCCATGGAGAACGTTCCGATGGCGAGGAGGAGGGACGCGTCGAGCAGGGACCGCCGGGAGGTCGGCCGGTGCGAGGCCGACGCCGCGCCGAACAGGGCGCCGGCGGTGAGCGCGAACGTCAGGGCGCTCGGGACGAGCAGCAGCAGCGGAGCCACCGCTATCGCCCCCCCCGCGGTTCGCAGATGCAGGTAGGGGCGCCGAAGGAGATCCAGCAAGAGGAGGCCCGTGAGCACCAGGGCCCACGCCACGCCGCGCGCGACCGTCAGGCGCACCGCGGCCGTGTCGCCTGCGGAGGAACCCCAGACGTTGCGCCGCAGATGGTCGACGGCGAGAGCGGCAGAGTCAACGGCTGATGCCCGCAGGAAGGCAGCACCCCAGCGGCACCGCAGCAGGAGGCGTTTCGCGCCGCTGCGGGCTTCCGCATGCTCGTGCTGGAAGTCCGCGATGAGGGGAAGCAGCACCCGCTCGCGCGTCGCGGCCGGAGCGAGCCGCCGCGCGACGGCGAGGAGGATGCGGCCCGCCGGGCGAGCGGACGTGTTGCGGGCGCTCACGCCCTGCTCCACGCGAGGGCCTGTCGGGCGAGCGCCCAGGCGTCACGGACCCGCGCGCCGGTGGGCGTCATGCCGTACAGGCGTCGGGGCAGCCCGATCGCGCCCGGCGCTCTGTCCTCCTGGCGGGAGCGCACGTAGCCCTTCGCCTCCATGCGGGAGAGCGTGACGTAAACGGAGCCTCGCTTCACCCGGCCACCCGACTTCTCGACCAGCTCGAGGCCGTACATCTCGTCCCGGCCCGCGAGCAGATCCAGGATCAGCGGCCGGTCCGGAGTCAAGCGAATCAACGGAGTCTCTCGACTCCTTCCGGACGGAGTTGCCGGAGGCGGATCCCCGGCTGGAAGTTCGTGCCCTCGTGGGAAGAGGGCGACCCTACTCTCCGAGGGCGAGGAACGTGGCCTCCTCCTGGCTCGCGAACTGAACGATGTCGTCGCGGCGCTCGCGCAGGACCCGGGCGACGTCGTCGGTCGACGTGTTCCCGGTTCGCAACCACACGACCTTCGGCGGCGCACCGCGGAGCACGCTCAGGCGGTGAAAGTCCTCGTCTTTCGCGACGAGAACGCAGCCTCGCTCCATCGCGGCCCGCCAGACTGCCTCGTCCGGAGCGCCACCCAGTCCGATCAGGCGAACGTGAAGGGAACCTGGGTACTCATCGGTCAGTAGCAGGCACAGCCGGGCTGACAGCTGCTCATCGAAGAGCAGGAGCACAGTGCCCCTCAGGCCGCGGGGATCGAAAGGGTGCGTCGCTCGCGCTCGGCCGCGTACACCAGGCACGCCCTGACATCGTCAGGCCTCAGCTCGGGGAAGTCCTCTACGATCTTCTCCGTGGTCATGCCGGCCGCCAGGTAGCCCAGGACGTCACCCACCGTGATCCTCGTGCCCCGGATGCACGGCTTGCCGAACCGAATCGCGGGGTCGGTGGCGATGCGCTCGAGGAACTCCATGGCCGCAGTATAGCCCCGCCTCACGGCTCGCTCACACGGCGCGGGGCGGCACTAGGGTCAGACTTCAAGTTGGCGGCAGCCCCGCGGGGCGACCGACTCGAGCTGAGCCGCCGGCCCCGTCCGACTGCTGACTACCGGGCCGCCGTCATCTCCCCGGCCTCGCCCGTCGCGACCACCCGATCCGCCTTCCGCCCGCGCATCCACTCCTGCAGGCGCTCCATGTACAGGTAGAAGACGGGCGTCACGTAGAGCGTGAGGGTCTGCGAGAAGACCAGACCGCCGACGACGGCGATGCCGAGGGGACGCCGCGACTCGGCGCCCGCGCCGACGCCGAGGGCGATCGGCAGCGTGCCCATGAGGGCGGCCATCGTCGTCATCATGATCGGGCGGAAGCGCACGAGGCAGCCCTGGTAGATGGCCTCGGCCGGCGACTTGCCCTCGGTGCGCTGCGCCTCGAGCGCGAAGTCGATCATCATGATCGCGTTCTTCTTCACGAGGCCGACGAGCATGATGACGCCGACGAAGGCGTAGACGTTCAGTTCCTGGCCGAACGCGAGGAGCGTCACGAGGGCGCCGAAGCCGGCCGAGGGCAGGCCGGACAGGATCGTGAGCGGGTGGATGAAGCTCTCGTAGAGGATCCCCAGCACGATGTAGATCACGAGGATCGCCAGAAGGAGCAGCCAGCCGAGGCCGCGCTGGGACGCGGCGAACGCCTGGGCGGTGCCCTGCAGGCTCGTCGTCACGTCGCCCGGCAGGGTGGCGCGGGCCACCTGCTGGACGGCGCCGACGGCCTCGCCGAGCGAGGTCCCCGGCTTCAGGTTGAACGACAGCGTGACGGACGGCAGCTGGCCGATGTGGTTCACGGTCAGCGGCCCGACCGCGCGGTCGAGGCGGCTCACGCTCTCGAGCGGCACGAGGGCGCCGCTCGCCGAGCGCACGTAGAGCAGGCTCATCGCCTGCGGGCTCCGCTGGTACTCGGGCAGCAGCTCCATGATCACGCGGTACTGGTTGTTGGGCGCGTAGATCGTCGAGATCTGCCGCGTGCCGTAGGCCGTGTAGAGCGCGTCCTCGACCTGCTGGGCGCTCACGCCGAGGGCCAGCGCGCGGTCGCGGTCGATCTGCACGCGCACCTGCGGGCTGCGGATCTGCAGGTCGCTCGTCACGTCGACGAGGCCGGGCAGCTCGCGCAGCTTCGCCTCGAACTCGGGGGCGACGCGATAGAGCTCCTCGGTGTCGGGGCTCTGGAGCGACATCTGGTAGAGGCTCTTCGTGAGCGTGCCGCCGATGCGGATCGGCGGCGGGTTCTGGAAGAACGCCCGGATCCCCGGCACCTCGGCGACCTTCACCCGGAGGCGGGCCATGATGGTCTCGACGCCGTCGCGCTCGTCGCGCGGCTTGAGGCGCACGAAGATGCGCCCGGCGTTCGCGGTCGTCGAGGAGCCGCTCGCGCCGACGCTCGAGTTGTAGGCGAGGACGGACGGATCGGCGGCGACGATCGCCGCGACCTCGCGCTGGTGGGCGGCCATCGCGTCGAACGACACCCCCTGCGCGCCCTCGGTCACCGCGAACATCTGGCCGGTGTCCTCGGTCGGCAGGAAGCCGGTGGGCATGATCCGGAAGAGGAGGACCGTGCCGACGAGCAGGGCCGCCGACACGACCATCGTCGCGAGCGGGTGGCGCAGCACGAACCGCAGCGAGCGGTCGTAGAGCGCGAGCCAGCCCTGGAAGACGCGTTCCGTCGTCTCGTAGAAGCGTCCGGTCTTCTGCTGGTCGTGCGGCTTCAGGAAGCGGCTGCACAGCATCGGCGTGAGCGTCAGCGACACGAAGCCCGACACGAGGATCGCGACGCTGATCGTCACCGCGAACTCGTGGAGGAGCCGCCCGAGGAGCCCGCCCATGAACAGCACCGGCAGGAAGACCGCGGCGAGCGACACCGTCATCGAGAGGATCGTGAAGCCGATCTCCCGCGAGCCCTGTAGGGCCGCCTCCATCACGCCCTGGCCGTGCTCCACGTGCCGCACGATGTTCTCGAGCATGACGATGGCGTCGTCCACCACGAAGCCGACGCTCAGCGTCAGGGCCATGAGCGACAGGTTGTCGAGGCTGTAGCCGAGCAGGTACATGACCGCGAAGGTGCCGACGATCGACATCGGCAGCGCGAGGCTCGGGATGACCGTGGCCGACAGCCGGCGCAGGAACAGGAAGATGACGAGCACCACGAGGCCCACGGTGATGAGCAGCGTGAACTGCACGTCGTTCACCGAGTCGCGGATCGAGGCCGAGCGGTCGTACAGGATGTCGAGCTGGACGGACGCCGGCATCTGCGCGCGGAAGGAGGGCATGAGCTCCTTCACCGCGTCGACCACGGCCACCGTGTTCGTGCCGGGCTGGCGGAGGATCGTGAGGGTGATGCCTCGCTCGCCGCTGAACCAGCTCGCGATCTTGTCGTTCTCGACGGAGTCGACGGCGCGCCCGACGTCGCGGACGCGCACCGGCTGGCCGTTCTTGTAGGCCACGATGAGAGGCTGGTAGCTCTCGCCGCTCGTGAGCTGGCCGTTCGCCTGGACGGTGAGGGCCTGGTCGCGGCCCCAGAGCGTGCCGGTCGGCAGGTTGACGTTGCCGCGCGACACGGCCGCGGCCACCTCGTCGACACCGAGCCCGCGCGCCGCGAGGGCGGACGGGTCGAGCTGGACGCGGACCGCGAACTTCTGCGAGCCGATGACCTGCACCTGCGCGACCCCGCTCACCATCGACACGCGCTGCGCGATCAGCGTCTGCGCGTACTCGTCGACGTCCGAGAGCTTGAGCGTGGGCGAGTGCAGGCTCAGGTACAGGATCGGCTGGTCGGCCGGGTTCACCTTCTGGTAGGACGGCGGCGCCGGCATCTGCGGGGGCAGCTGGGCCGCGGCCTTGGCGATCGCCGCCTGGACGTCCTGCGCCGCCGCGTCGATGTCGCGGTCGAGGGTGAACTGCAGGGTCACCTGCGTGAGGCCGAGCGCGTTCACCGAGCTCATCGAGTCGAGCCCGGCGATCGCCGAGAACTGCTTCTCGAGGGGCGTCGCGACCGACGACGCCATCGTCTCCGGGCTGGCGCCCGGGAGCGTCGCCGTGACCAGGACGGTGGGGAAGTCGACGTTCGGGAGGTCGCTGACCGGCAGGAGGCGATAGCCCGCCGCGCCGGCGAGGAGGATCGCCAGCATCACGAGCGTCGTCGCGACCGGCCGCCGGATGAAGAGATCGGTCATCAGGAGGCCTTCGCCGGGGCGGCGCCGCGGGCCGGTTCCTTCACCTCGACGGGCGCGCCCGGGACGACCCGCACGTGGCCGTCGGTCACCACCGTCTCGCCCGGCGACAGCCCCTTCTCGATCACGACGTCGTCGCCCGCCGCCGGGCCCGTCGTCACCCGCCTCATCTCCGCCGTGTGGTCGGGCTTGACCACGAACACGTACGTGCCCTGCTGGCCGGACTGCACCGCCGCCGAGGCCGCGACCACGGCGTTCCGGCGCACGTCGAGGACGATCCGCGCGTTCACGAACTGCCCCGGCCACAGGCGGCGGTCGCGGTTCGCGAAGGTCGCCTTGAGACGGAACGTGCCCGTCGAGCGGTCGACCTGGTTGTCGACGAAGCTCAGCTGTCCTTCGGCCGGGCCCTTCGGGTCGCCCGCCAGGATCGCCTGCACCGGGAGCTTGCCGCCGGCCGCCGCCCGCCGCAGCTCCGCGAGGCGCGGCTCGGGGAGAGCGAACGAGACGTAGACGGGCTCGACCTGGTTGATGACGACGAGCGGACCGCCGGTGACGGCCTGCACGACGTTCCCCGCCTGCACCAGCACCGCGCCGGTGCGCCCGGACACGGGCGCGCGGACCGAGGTGTACGAGACTTGGAGCCGGGCGTTCTGGACCGCCGCCTCGTCCGCCTGCACCGTCGCGGCGAGGGCCTCGGCCGAGGCGTGGGCCGAGTCGTGCTGCTCCTTCGAGAGGATGCCCTGCCGGAACAGCGACTCCGCGCGCTCCGCCTCGGCCGCGGCATTCTTCGCCTGCGCGCGGTCGCGGGCCAGGGCCGACTCGGCCTGGGAGAGGGTCGCCTGGAACGGACGCGGGTCGATGGTGAAGAGGAGATCGCTGGCCTTCACGTCGGCGCCCTCCGCGAAGTGCACCGACGCGATCGGGCCGCTCACCTGCGGCCGCAGCGCGACCGTCGAGTACGCCTCGACGGTGCCGATCGCGAGCGCCTCGACCGGCACGTCGCGGCTCTCCACCCGGGCCGCGACGACCGGCGCGGGCGGGGGCCCCCCCGCCGCACCCGCGGCCCGCCGCGCGCACCCGCCGCTCGCCCCGAGCGCCAGCAGCATCCCCATCGTCGCGACGGCCTTGCGCGCCGCCCTCGTCCTGCGAGTCCTCATGCCCGTCCTCTCCTCGCGCTCCGCCGGGCCGCCCTGGCCGACGAGCCGTTCCATGTTGCCGATCACCTTCCGCAGGGACTGCCGCAGCGCGTCCCGCTCCTCCTCCGGCAGGCCCTCGATCATCGCCGCGCGCATCCGCGTGGCCACCGGCACGAGGCGCCGCGCGAGGGCGGCCCCCCGCGGGGTCAGGACGAGGACGCGGCGGCGGCGGTCCTGCGGGTCCTCGCCCGATCGCGCGAGCCCCCGCCGCACGAGCGAGGCCACCACGCGCGACGCCGTGGGGGCGTCCGTCCGCAGCCGGCCGGCCAGCTCGCGCTGCGAGAGCCCCTCGGTCTCGGCGATCGCGACGAGGTACCAGAACTGCTGGTACGACAGCCCGTGCTCGACCGCCGCGGCGGTGACCGCCTGCTTGACCAGCCGCCGCACGGCGGCGACGAGGAGCCCGATCGACTCTTGCAGCGGCAACGGTTGCATAAACAACGATGCTAGCACGGGGTGGCCCGCGCCTCTCGGCCGTTCGGCGGTATTCTCTGTGGCTCGGCCGGTCGAGGGGAGGGGCAATGTCCGTCCAGTCGGACAAGTGGATCCGCCGCATGGCGCAAGAGCACGGGATGATCGAGCCCTTCAACGAGAAGCAGGTCCGCGAGGGCGTCATCTCGTACGGTCTCTCGTCCTACGGCTACGACGCCCGGATCGCCGACGAGTTCAAGATCTTCACGAACATCAACCACACGATCGTCGACCCGAAGGACTTCGACCCGCGCTCGTTCGTCGACTTCAAGGGCGCGGAGTGCATCATCCCCCCGAACTCGTTCGCCCTCGCCCGCACCGTGGAGCGGTTCCGGATCCCGCGCGACGTGATCGTCGTCTGCGTCGGCAAGTCGACGTACGCCCGCTGCGGCATCATCGTGAACGTGACGCCGCTCGAGCCCGAGTGGGAGGGCATCGTGACCCTCGAGGTCTCGAACACGACGCCGCTCCCCGCCCGCATCTACGCGAACGAGGGCATCGCCCAGTTCCTCTTCTTCCGCGGCGACGAGGCGTGCGAGACCTCGTACGCCGACAAGAAGGGCAAGTACCAGGCGCAGCAGGGCCTGACCCTGCCGAGGCTCTGAAGGAGACCATGGTCCGCGAGACGATCACGCTGGAAGGCCACCTCATCGACTCGGACATCATGCGCCGCGTCTTCGACAAGGTCGTCGAGGACGGAGGCGAGTTCGAGGTGCTCGAGTTCCGCGTCGGGCGGAAGAACGACGAGCCGTCGTTCGCGCGCATCGAGGTGCGCGCGCCCGACCCGCAGACCCTCGACCGGATCCTCGACGGCGTGAGGTACCTCGGGGCGACGACCGACACCGGGGACGCGTCCTTCGCCCCGGCCGAGCGCGACGGGATCCTGCCCGACGAGTTCTACTCGTCGACGAACTTCGACACGTGGGTCCGGGTGTCCGGCCAGTGGCTCGCGGTCGCCGACCAGCGCATGGACTGCGCGCTCGTCCTGCGCGACGGGGGAGCCCGCTGCGTGAAGCAGGGGCAGGTGAAGCAGGGCGAGCCCGTGGCCCTGCGCGGCCCCGGCATCCGCGTGCGCCCGCCCGAGCGGAGCCGCGACTACTCCGTCTTCGGCTTCATGACGAACGACATCTCCGCCGAGGTCAACAAGACGATCGCGGTCTCCGGCACCGCGCGCGAGATGCGCCGGGCGCGCGAGGCGGGCGAGCGGATCGTCGTCGTCGCGGGCCCGGCCATCGTGCACTCCGGCGGCGAGGTCCACCTCGCGCGCCTCGTGCGCGAGGGCTGGGTCGACGCCATCCTCACCGGCAACGCCTTCGCCGTCCACGACCTCGAGAAGGCGATCCTCAAGACGAGCCTCGGCGTGTGCCAGATGAGCGGCCGCGCGGTGGAGGGCGGCAGCCGCCACCACCTCTTCGCCATCAACGCCGTCAACCGCGCAGGGGGGATCCAGGCGGCGGTCGAGTCGGGGCTCGTCGGACGCGGCGTGATGTACGAGGCGGTGACGCGCGGCGTGCCGTTCGTCCTCGCCGGGTCCATCCGCGACGACGGTCCCCTCCGCGACACGATCACGGACGTCGTGGCGGCCCAGAAGGCCTACGTCCGCGCCCTCGAGGGGGCCGGCGTGTGCCTCATGCTGGCCTCGGCCCTCCACTCGATCGCGGTCGGCAACCTGCTCCCCGCCCGGGTGCGAACGGTCTGCGTCGACATGACGGAGTCCGTCCCGGTCAAGCTGTCGAACCGCGGGACGATGCAGGCGATCGGGCTCGTGACGGACGTCGGGTTCTTCCTCGAGCGCCTGGCGGCGGAGTTCTAGTGGGGCCCCGGAGGGCAGAAGAAAACGCTTGATCTGATCGGCAGTTACCTCTAGTATCCTAAAGTCGCTTCTAGAAATACCGGAGGGTCCATGGCTCGCGTGCCTCACGTCCGTCTCGTCCTGGCCGCAAGCGTGCTGATCGCGGGCTGCAACGCCCTCAAGGAAGTCCTGCCGACCGAGCCGACCGCCTCGCCGTCCCCGACGACGACCCAGCCCGTGCTGGCGATACCCGTCGTCCTGCCGGCGCCCGTTCTCGGCGCGACGCCGTCTCCGGTCGCGTCGCCGGCGCCGACTCCCGCGCCGAACCCCACTCCGTCCGCGCCGTCCACGCCGACCGCGTCGTCGTGCGCCCTTCCCGCCTCGAACCCCGCGAGCCCCGTCTGCGACAAGACGACCGCCGTGCTCCTGGGCAAGCTCGAGAAGGCGATCACCGCCGCCACGCAGGCCCACCCGGAGTACTTCGACCTCAACGACAAGAAGTGCGACAACTGCTACCGGGTGGTGAACGAGACGGGCTACTTCAACGAGGTGCAGCGGCAGCTCTCGTCGCAGGGCGTGTGCAGCGAGGTCGACGCCGACGAGATCGGGCTGAAGTCGTCGAACGGCTTCAGCGAGTGGTACGACATCTACCTCGGCTCCGGCCACATCCGGCGCGGGAACGGCGCGTACCTCTACAGCTGCAACCCGGCCAACTTCTGACCGGCGGCCCGCTCCCCGCTCCCCGCTGAGCGGGGTCGGCCGGCTCTCTCGTCCCTCCACATCGCGACCGGCAGGAGGATCCGGAAGCCGGCCCGCCGCCCGGGCCGGTCGGGCACCCGGACGTCGGGCAGCCGCGACACGAGACGCACGTCGTTCAAGCCCTTCCCGAGGTCGAGCGTCACGCGGAACGACTCGTCTCCCTCGCCCGGCTCGCGGCGGTCCACCTCAGCCAGGAGCCGCAGAGGGCGCCCGGCGAGGACCTGGACGCTCTCGCCCTCGCTCAGCCGCAGCCGGCCGGCGAGGACGTAGCGCCCGGCCTCGGCCGTCCTCGGCACGATCTGCGCCTCGCGCTCCGCCCACGCCACGACCCGGCCGTCGCGCACCTCGGACGTCAGAACGCCCTGCCCTTCGGACACCTGCGCGAGCGCGCGGGCGGCGAGGCGGGGAGAGAGGCTCAGGATCTCGAAGTAGAGCCGGCGGTGGTCTCCGTCGAGGAGCGGCTCGGCGTGGCCCTGGCCGAGCGAGCGGACGAGGAGCGCCGAGCGGAGCGCCGACTGGCGGAACTGGTCGCTCGCCGGCGCGTCGCCGACCATCTCCTGGAGCTTCTCCGGCCAGGCCGCGACGTTCAGGACCACCAGGCCGACGAGCGCCGCCGTCACCGCCACGGGCACGGCGCGGTCGGCGCGCCTCGCGGCCGCGCGGTCGAGGAGCCACAGGAAGCCGAAGACGAGGACGGCCTGGAAGGGCAGGGGGTAGTACCAGAGGCGGTGCGAGGTCCAGGCCACGGGCGGATGCCGCTCGATCATGATCGCGACCATCGCGACCTGGCCGGCGAGCCCCGCCGCCGCGAGCGCGACCGCGGCGGCCACGTTCCCCGGCCGCCGTCTCTGGCTCCAGGCCCACCAGAGGCCGAGCGGAGCGAGGAGGGCGAGGACGATGCCGATCGGCAGGCCGCCGAGGACGACCGACGTCCAGTCGCCGAGGACGTCGAGGGCCTGGAGCCACGGTGCCGGGTCGGCCAGCCGCTCGAGCCGCAGGCGCTGGAACCGGTCCGAAGGCCAGTAGCCCTCGAGCCGGTGGATGATCCGGGGCCCGAACACCCGGAAGTACGCGTACCAGGCCGCGACTCCCGCCCCGAGGCCGGCGACCATGGGCCAGCCACGGCGGGTGCGCAGGCCCACGACGCCCATGATCCCGATCGCGGCGAGGACGAAGAAGAGCCCCTGGCGGTCGAGAGCGCTCGTCGCGAAGGCGAGGAGGAGGCCGGCGGCGAAGGCGCCGCGCGGGCCGAGGCGGGGGCGGTGGTGCTCCGCGAGGGCGAGGAGGAACAGGCCGAGGACGAGCGGCCCGACGAGCGGCTTGGTCGCGCGGTAGAGGGTGCCCATCGTCGTGGCGAAGACGAAGTTCGACATCAGCAGGAAGAGGCACAGCCAGCGGTGCGCGGGGCCGAGTCGGGGCAGGGCCCGCGGGCCGAGGCGCGCCACCGCCACGACGAGGGCGAGCGAGGCGAAGAGCGCGCTCGGCGGGCCGAAGAAGACGACGCCCGCGCGCAGCAGGAGGCGGGCCCACCACCCGTCGAGGTAGTCGATCGCGTAGCTCAGCTCGCGGCCCTGGTAGAAGTCCCACCCGCGCACGTCGAAGATCTTCGCGAGAGCGGAGCGGTCGGCGTCCCAGTTCTTGATCAGGAAGCCGACCGCCTCCTCGTCGACGACGTGGCCGCCGAGGTAGAGGAACGGGGCGGCGGCGAGGACCAGGGCCAGCGCGATCCAGAGACCCTGGCGGGGCGGGTCGGACCCGCGCGGGTCGCTCGTCTCCACCCGGCTATTCCTCGGCCATGAACGGGTAGCGGAAGTCGAGCGGCGGGCTGAAGGTCTCCTTGACGGCCCGCGCGCTGACCCAGCGGACGAGGTTGAGCTTGGAGCCGGCCTTGTCGTTCGTCCCCGAGCCGCGGGCCCCGCCGAACGGCTGCTGCCCGACGACCGCGCCGGTCGGCTTGTCGTTGACGTAGAAGTTGCCCGCCGCGCTGCGCAGCGCGGCCGCCGCCTCGCGCACCGCCGCGCGGTCGTTCGCGAACACCGCGCCGGTGAGGGCGTAGGGCGAGGTCCCGTCGACGAGCTTCAGGGTCTCGAGCCACTTCGAGTCCTCGTAGACGAAGACCGTGACGACCGGCCCGAAGATCTCCTCGCACATCAGCCGGTAGCCGGGGTCGTCGGTCTCGACCACCGTCGGCTCGACGAAGTAGCCCTTCTCGGCCGAGACGCCGCCGCCGGCCACGATCTTCGCCGTGCGCTTCGCCTCCGCGACGTAGGCGGCGATCGAGTCGAACGCCTTGCGGTCGATCACGGCGCCCATGAAGTTGCGGAAGTCGGCGACGTCGCCCATTCGGATCTGGCCGACCATCGCCACGATGCGGTCGCGCACGTCCGTCCAGATCGAGCGCGGCACGTAGACGCGGCTCGCGGCCGAGCACTTCTGCCCCTGGTACTCGAAGGCGCCGCGGACGACCCCGACGGCGAGGGCCTGCGGGTCGGCCGACGCGTGCGCGACGATGAAGTCCTTGCCGCCCGTCTCGCCGACGATCCGCGGGTAGCTGCGGTAGCGGCCCATGCCGGCGCCGATCGTGCTCCACATGGAGTTGAAGACCTCGGTCGAGCCGGTGAAGTGCACGCCGGCGAGGTCGCGGTGGTCGAGGGCGACGTCGGAGATCGCCCGCGCGTTGCCGGGGACGAAGTTGATGACGCCGGGCGGGAGCCCGGCCGCCTCCAGCAGCTTCATGATCTGCCAGGCGCTCGGGACGGCCGACGAGGCCGGCTTCCACACGACCGTGTTGCCCATGAGGGCGGGCGAGGTCGGGAGGTTGCCGGCGATCGACGTGAAGTTGAAGGGCGTCACCGCGTAGACGAAGCCCTCGAGCGGCCGGTAGTCGAGCTGGTTCCACATCGCCGACGTCGACAGCGGCTGCTCGTGGTAGAGCTCCTGCGCGTAGAAGGGGTTGAAGCGCCAGAAGTCGACGAGCTCGGCTGCCGAGTCGATCTCGGCCTGGAACGCCGTCTTGCTCTGTCCCAGCATCGTGGCCGCGTTGACGGTCGCTCGCCACGTGGTGGCGAGGAGCTCCGCGGCACGGAGGAACACCGCGGCGCGGTCCTCCCACGGCCAGGCCGCCCAGTCGCGGCGGGCGGCGGCCGCCGCGGCGATCGCCTGCTCCACCTGCTCGCGTCCGGCCTTGTGCCAGTCGGCGAGGACGTGCGCGTGGTCGTGCGGCATGACCGCCTTCGCGGTGTCGCCCGTGCGGACCTCGCGGCCGCCGATCACCAGGGGGATGTCCAGGCGCTGACCGGCCATCGCGGCGAGCCGCGCCTTGAGCTCCTTCTTCTCGGGCGATCCCGGCGCGTAGGCCTTCACGGGTTCGTTCACGGGGGGCGGCACGCGGCGGACGCCGTTGAAGCCGTGTTCCAGGTGGGTCACGACGGTCTCCTTTCGCCGGCCTGGCGAGTCGCGGCCGGCACGAGGACGACGGGCCGGCGAGGGCCGGCGGCGTCCCGGAATGCGGGGTGCGAGAAGGTCTCGCGGACGGAAGGGCCCACGCACGCGGCGAAGGCGAGCGCCAGGCCGATGAGCGCGGCGCGGTCGAGGGTTCGCTCGTGCATCCGCAGCGCGGCCCGACAACCGCCGGAAAGCGTGCTGGCCGCGAGGATCAGGAGGACGGGCACGAAGGGCAGGCGGAAGCGGGGCGAGCCGAACGCCGCCACGTGCATCGCCAGATATGCCGCGAGCAGCGCGAGGAGGAGCCGGACCCCCCGCTCGCGGGACGCCGGCACGGCCGACGGCAGAGCGAGAGCCAGCACGGCGACGTAGGCGAGGACGGTGGCCAGGGCGAGCCCCCATCGGCCGGCGAGCGGAAGGCGATAGGCGCCTCTCTCGATGTGAACCACGAGGTGGTCGTTGACACCCCAGAAGGCCGGCAGCTCGCGCCAGGCCTTCTCGAACGGCCACCACGGCAGCCTTGCCCTTATGGCCGCCGCGGCCTGCTCGCGGGCGTGCCGCTCGCGAGCGATCTCGCCGTCGGGAACCGCCTCGTACTCGGCGTAGACGGCCGCCCAGTCCGCGTCGGTGTTCGCGAGCCAGAGGTTGAAGCTCCCGCGGGTCGCGACGGGGACGAGGCCGCCCGCGAGAGCGTAGTTGCGCGCGGTCCACGGCAGGACGACCGCGAGGCAGGCGGCCGTGAAGAGCGCGGCGCCGCGCCAGGCGCGAGCGGTGCGGGGCCAGGCGAGCCATGCCGCCGCCACCGGGAGCAGGTAGAGGGCGGTCTCGCGCGTCAGGATCGCGAGGCCCCACAGGAGGCCGGCGGCAAGGACCGGAGCGGGCGGGCCGTCCGGCCGCGCGGCGAGCAGGCGGTCGATCGCGGCCCACAGCAGGACGACGAAGATCGTCTCGGACCAGAAGTGGCCCGCGTACCAGACGAGCTCGGGGTAGGCGGCCGCCATGAGCCCCGCGGCCAGGCCGGCCCGCGGGCCGCGCAGAAGGGCCGCGGCGTGGCCGACGAGCGGCGCGAGAAGGGGTCTTCCGAAGCCGGCCTGGACGCCCGCCGCGCCCGCGAGCGAGTTCAGGCCGCCGAGCGGCGGCGAGGAAGTAGACGTAGAGAGGCGGGTGGAAGAGGCCCGTCCAGGCCAGGGGCGAGAAGGCCACGTCCGGCGCCGCGAGCTCGGCGGCGAGCCCCGTCCACACGCGCTCGTCGGCCACGAGGCGGGTGGGCGGCTGCAGCAGGAGGAACGCCCCGCGCACGACGACCGCGACGGCGTAGAGCCCCGCGAGCGCGCGCAGCGAGAGCGCCGGGCGAGGCGGCACGGTGGCGTCCTGTACCGAGTTCCGCATCACCCGGGAGCCATTCTAGCCTGCGGGGTGCTTCCGCCCGGCGGCCCGCGGGGCTACGGCGCGGCCCGGCAGGTCGCGCCGCGGCAGGCGACGAGCGCCTGGATGCGCTTCTCGAGGGCGGCCATCGCCGCCGGGTCGGACTGGCGGAAGGCGTTGTCGACCTGCCAGGGGTCCTTCAGCAGGTCGTAGAACTCGAACTCCTCGGTATTCGTGTGGATGTAGACGGAGCTCGTTCCCCGGACCGCGTAGGTCGGCCCGTCCTGCCACGCCTCGACGAGGAAGTCCGTCCGCCACGCGGCGGGCTTCGCGCCGCGCAGGAAAGGCACGAGCGAAGCGCCGTCCACCGTGTCGGGGACCGGGACGCGGGCGAGCTCGAGGAGAGTCGGCGCGAGGTCGATGTTGAGCGCGAGCTCGTCGACCTTGCGCGGCGCGACGCCCGGGCCCCGCACCATCAGGGGGATCCCGATCGTCTCCTCGTAGGCGTTGTTCTTGCGGGCGACGGCGCGGTGCTGCCCCATGAGCAGGCCGTTGTCGGACAGGAAGAACACGTACGTGTTCGCGAGCCGCCCCGTCTGGTCGAGGGCCTGGAGGATCTGCGCGACCTCGTCCTCGACCGCGCGCATGCACCGCAGGCGGTACCGCTGGAAGCGGTCGGCCTCGTCGATCTGGTCGTCCGTCATGTAGGTGATCTGGCGGATCCACGACGGCTTGTCCCGCACGTCGCTCTCGTTGAAGGAGGGCGGCCGCGGGGCGGACGAGTAGCGGAACTCGGCGCCGAACCGCTCGGCGTAGAAGGCCGGGGTGTGCGGCGCCTGGGGCGCGGCGTAGAGGAAGATCGGCTCCGGCCGGCCGGCCGACTTCTGAATGAACTCGACCGCCCGCTTCGTCTCGACGTCGACGGAGTAGTCCTCGGCCTTGTTGCCGTGGCGGTAGACGTTCCCGTTGTCGTTGACCCAGTAGTCCCAGTACCGGTTGTCCTCGATCGACGTCAGGTGGCCGTACCACTCGTCCCAGCCCGGCGGGACGTAGCCGTTGTCGGCGCCCCATGCGTAGCCGTTGATGTACTTGCCGACGAGGGCCGTGCGGTAGCCCGCCGCCTTGAGCCACGTGGCGACCGTCGCGCCCTCGAGCCGGCGGAAGCGGACGAAGCCGTTGTCGGGGGGCTCGTTGTTGGTCACGAGGTGGTTGTGGGTGTACTGGCCCGTGAGGATGGACGCGCGCGACGGGCCGCACAGGGGCTGGGTCGCGAACGCGCGGGTGAAGGAGACGCCCTGGTTCGCCATCAGGTCCGGCAGCCTGGGAAGCTCGGCCGTGGTCGGGTTGTCGAGGTCGTCGGCGAGGATCACGACGAGGTTCGGCGGCGGGCCGGCCGGAGTGGGGCTCGGCGTCAGGGTCGGCGCCGAGGGTGCGCCGCCGCCTCCGCAGCCGGCGAGGGCCGCGAGCAGGACCGGGAGGCTCGTGCACGACCAGCGCCGCTTCACACGCATGAAAGGCGCGCGGAGTCTAGCACGGCCGCCCGCCGCGGGCGGGGCTCACTCCTGCGGCCCTGGCCTCGCCGGCCGCCCCCTCCGGAGGAGGGCCTCCGCGGCCGCCCACGCGGCCGCGATCGCGGCCACGGTCGTCCAGTTCACCGGCTGGTAGATGCTCATGCCCGCCTCCTCCCAGCGCTGGCCGCCCCAGAAGACGGCCTGCAGGAGGACCGCCGTCGCGAGGACGGGGACCGGGGGGAGGCCGGTCCGCTCGAGGAACGTCCGCAGGCCGAGGAGGGCGGCGGGCACGACGACGGGGAGCGCGTAGGCGAGCGGCCGCTCCGAGTTGTTGGAGATGGCGCAGCTGGCATAGACGGCGACGACGAAGAGCGCGCGGTCGAAGTGGCGGCGCAGCAGGACGGGAAGGCGGCCCGGGGCGAGGAGCGCGGCCGGGAGGAGGACGCCGAAGGCGCCGATCGTGAGGACGTAGAGCTGGTTCTCGTAGCGCATGCGCCAGCGGAAGCTCATGCTGTCGACGACTCCCGAGACGAACGAGTCGGCGACCGTCGGCACGACGACCATCCGGATGGCCACGAGGACGGCGAACGGGAGGACGGCGATCGCGGCCGTGCGGGCGATCGACCGGGGCAGGCCGCGCCCGGTCCGCAGGTCCCGCAGGAGGAGGTACGGGTAGACGAGGACGTAGGTCTCCCGCACGAAGGCGGCGGCGACGCTCACGAGGAGGACGCCCGTCCTCCGCTCGCGCTCGACGAGGTGGAAGGCGAGCGTCACCAGGAAGACCGCCGTCGCGTCGGTCATCCAGTACTGGTAGAGCGGCCACCGCACCGCGCCCTGCACGAGGCCGGCCATCAGGAGCCCGGCCGCGCGCAGCTCGAGCGAGAAGCCGAGGTCGCCGAGGTGCTTCCACAGGGTCAGCAGGAAGCCGAAGAGGACGGCGAGGGCGATCGCGTAGAAGGCGGCGTTCTCCGGGAGGCCGAGCCGCCCGAGGCCGCGGGCGAGGGCGGGGACGGCGAGGCGGTAGCAGTAGGGCGGCTCGTGGCTGAGGGCCGCGTTGCCCTCGCTCCCGCGCGACATGGCGATGTAGCGCCAGTGGTCGTACTCCTTCACCTGCTTGGCCTTGTGCAGGAAGCCGAGGCGGGCGGAGACCGACTGGACGTTGACCGCCAGGACGAGGACCGCGAGCAGGATGCCGAGGCGCGTGTCGGCGGAGAGGCGGAGCACGGGGCCGCGATCTTCGTACGCGGCGCGGCCGCGGCGCAACCCCTCGCCCCGCGGTCAGCGGGGCCGTGCGTTCACGAGGCGGCCGCTTGGAGCGCCCGCGCACCGCCTGTACGATGGCGCGGATGCGCACGCACGCCGCGCGGCTCGCCGGTTGTCTCCTCCTCGGGGCGCTCGCGGCCGCGTGCGGCGGCGGGGGCGGCTCGACCTCCTCGCCGACGACCGGCGCGCCGGCGCCGAGCCCGTCCGCGGCGGCGAACCTCGGCCCGCCGAACGTCGTCGTGATCCTGGCCGACGACCTCGGCTGGGGCGACCTCGGGGTCTACGGCGGGACGGCGGCGAAGACGCCCAACATCGACCGGATGGCGGCGGATGGGGCGCGCTTCACGAGCTTCTACGTGGACGCGCCGATCTGCGCGCCGTCGCGGGCCGCGATCATGACCGGCCGCTGGCCCCCGGCCGTCGGGATCCCGTGGAACCCGCCGGACCACCTCGACCCCGACGAGTACGTGATCGCCCAGCCGCTGCACGACCGCGGCTACGCGACCGGCATGGTGGGGAAGTGGCACCTCGGCTGGGTTCCCGAGGACATGCCGATCCATTACGGTTTCGACTACTACTACGGGGTCGCGGCCGGCGAGGACGAGGGCAGCTTCGTCCTCGGCGACCAGCCGACGAAGGACGTCGTCAACCCCGACCAGTACGCCTTCCGCTACACCGACTACGCCCTCAAGTACATCAAGTCGCTCGGCCCCGACCGACGCTTCTTCTTCTACCTGGCCCACCGCGACCCGCACCTGCCGAACTACCCGGCCGCGGGCTACGCGGGGACCTCGCCCGGCGGCTCGTACGGCGACACGATCCAGCAGCTCGACGCCGCGGTGGGCCAGTTCCTGCAGGGCCTCAAGGACCTGGGCCTCGACCAGAACACGCTCGTCATCTTCACGAGCGACAACGGGCCGGCCGTGCCGCCGAAGGGCCCGGGCTCCACGGGCGGGCTGGCCGGCGGCAAGGGCTCGTGCGAGGAGGGCGGGATCCGCGTCCCGGCGATCATGCGGTGGCCCGCGCGCATCAAGGCGGGCCGCGTCGTGGACGAGCCGGTGACGACGCTCGACCTCTTCCCGACGATCGTCGCGCTCACCGGCGCCTCGATGCCGCCGCGGCACTACCACGGGGAGGACGTGTCCCGCCTGATCACGGGCGAGATCGACAGGATCCCCGGCAAGGGGACCGACGGCGGCCGGGAGATCGTCTTCTGGCAGGAGGGCGGCAAGCCCGGCGCGCTGCGCTCGGGGAAGTACAAGTACCTGCGGCCCGGCTTCTGGAACACGGCGCCGACCCTCTTCGACCTGTCGGTCGACCCGCGGGAGCAGGCGAACCTCGCCCCGTCGCGCCCGGAGCTCGTGAAGCAGCTCGAGACGCGCCTCCAGGAGATCCTTGCCAGCAACTGAGCGGCCCTCGGTCGCGCGGAGGATCGGCGGACCTCTCGTTCTCGTCGCGGCGAGCACCCTGCTGACCCTGCTCGTCCTCGAGGCCGGCTTCCGCGTCGCCGGCGTGAGCGTCGGCACGGTGCAGATCAACCGCGAGACCGTGAAGCGCAGCGGCAACCCGCTCCTGCGCTTCGAGCTGCGCCCCGGCGGCGAGGCGCGCGCCGAGGTCGGCTACCGCATCAACCGCGAGGGACTCCGCGGACCGGAGACGACGGTCGAGAAGCCGGCGGGCGTGAAGCGGGTGGCCGTCCTCGGCGACTCGATCGCCTTCGGGTACTGGGTGCGGGAGGAGGACGCCTTCCCGCGCCAGCTCGAGTCGATGCTGCGGGCGGGCGGAGGGCGCGTCGAGGTGCTCGACTTCGGGGTGCCCGGCTACAACCTCGACCAGGAGATCGAGACCCTGCGGTCGAAGGCGCTCGCCTTCCAGCCCGACGCGGTGGTCGTCGCGTTCTGCCTGAACGACCTCGAGGGGATCTTCTCGTACGAGCTCGGCCTCGTGCAGGACCGCGGCGAGCGCTCGCGCAGCGCCATAGGCGCCGCGCGCGAGGCGCTCCTGCGCCGCTCGCTCCTCTTCTCCTGGATCGAATACCGCTTCTCCGAGCTCGAGGCCCGGCGGCAGTTCGTCCGCGCGAAGAACCCGATGGAGGGGCCGATGTACGCGGAGGCGGTGTCGCAGCAGGAGAGGGCCCTGCGCGACAAGCTCGCGGTCCTGCGGGCGCTCACCGCTCCGCGCGGCATCCCGGTCGTGATCGCGGTCTTCCCGGTGATGGGCGGCCGGTTCGAGCGCTATCCGCACCGCGCGCTGCACCAGGCGGTGGTGAGCGCGGCGCGCGACAACGGGCTCGCCGGGATCGACCTCCTCGACTGCTACTCGGCCTACGAGTTCCGCGACCTGCGGGTCGACGTCGTGCACCCGAGCCCGCTCGGCCACCGCGTCGCCGCCCACGCGATGCGCGACGCGCTGTGCGCGGCCGGCTTCCCGTGCGGCACGACGGCGGCGGGCCCGGCCACGTGCCGGGACTACCGGCCGTCCGACTTCACGACGGTGCGCGGGTACTAGCGGTCCGGCCCGTCGGCCGGGCGGATCAGGCCGCCGGCCGCGGGTGCCGCTTCCCGGCGTCGGCCGGCGTTGCCGACAGGAGCGACCGCTGCAGCTCGCCGAGCGTCTTCAGGCGGTAGTCGCCCTGCGCCGGGTCGCGGTAGCCCTGGGCCTTCTGCGCCGAGGTGAGGTCGGCCGCGTCCGCCATGGGCTCGAACGCGTGGCCTTCGTGCCACTCGTTGAAGGAGTTCACGTAGATGAGCAGGAAGCCCCGCCGCGCGTTCGCGAGGGCGGTGTCGCGCTGGACGTCGAGCGCGGCCGTCCACGAGTCGCGGATGCGCTGGGCCGAGGCCGCGGCCGCGCGCTCGCGGCCGTCGGCGGTCGTGAAGTCGAGGCCGCTCACCGCCGGGGCGAAGGCCCGTGGGCCGTAGCAGGGGTCGTCCGGCTCGCGCGGCTCGATCTGGTCGTAGCCCGGGTTGACGTGGAACGAGAAGAGGAGCCCGGCGGCCGAGGCGCCCTCCGCGAGCGGGCGGTACCGGTCGGGTGTCAGGTAGTTGTCGTACGTGCCGATGCCGTCGAACCCGGAGGCCGGCGTGCGCGCGAACTCGAGCGAGTCGGCGAGGAGCGTGACGTGGTCGAAGTCGGCCCGCAGCCTGCGGCGGAGCGTGTCCGTCTGCTCGCGCCAGACGTGGTCGGGCGTGTAGAGGCCGACCGGGCTCGTCTCGCCGAGGCAGTCCGTGGACGTCTCGGGGAGGATCGTGGCGAAGCTCTTGAAGACGGGGCCGGTGCGGCCGTTCGCGTCCTGTAGCAGCAGGAACGCGTCCCATTTCCGCTTCTCGCCGTACTCGGTGAGCAGGTACATCACGTCGTCCGCGTAGCGCGAGCCGCGGCTGTCGGTGTACGGCTCGAGGGCGAACGTGGCCTTGAGGTCGTGCGCGGCGAGGACGTCGAGGATGAGCGGCACCGCGCGGTCCTCCCAGCTTCCGCGGCCCCACCACGAGAGCGCGACGGCGCCGACGCCCGCGTCCCTGATCCACCGCGCGTGCTGCTCGACGACCGCGGCCTGCCGCACGTCGTACGGGCCGAGCCGCGGGTAGTAGCGGCTCGCGAGGTCGAGCGGCGGCTTCCGGTCGAGGTAGTCCCAGTGCACGTAGTCCGGCGGTCCGCCGTACCAGGGGTAGTACTCGAAGACGAAGTGCCGCTCGAGGTCGGGGAACGTCTGACGCAGCGAGCCGGCGGCGGGGTCGCGGGTGACGGCGCGGTCGGCGGCGGGCGAGAGGGACGCGAGGCTCGGGGAGAGGGTCAGGCCCGCGCTCGCGCCGAGGGTGCGTCGCAGGAAGTCGCGGCGGGAACCGGGGGAGAGGCGGCGCATTGGGTCAGGCCTGAGACGAACCTACGGCCAGCCGTACCGGGACGCAACAGAAGCGGAACGAGACGGCCTTGTGGGTTGGGGACGGACAAGAGGAAACGGACCAGGGGAAACGGAAACGGACAACGGATTCCGGACAGATCTCGCGGCGCGAAAAGGCGGGCGAGATCCGTCCGGTGCTAAACTACGCGTTTTCGGAGAAGGGCGGATGGTGCGGCCGTACAAGACGATACTGCCGAAGCTGGGGGAGCGGGCTTGGGTCGACGTGTCGGCCCAGGTCGTCGGGGACGTCGAGCTCGGCGCGGACGCGAGCGTCTGGATGGGGTCCGTCGTCCGGGGGGACGTGAACCGGATCCGGATCGGGCCGCGGTCGAACGTCCAGGACGCCTGCGTCCTCCACGTGACGGCCCAGCACCCGACCGTGCTCGCCGAGGACGTGACCGTCGGCCACTCCGTGACCCTCCACGGCTGCACCATCGAGCGGCTCTGCCTGATCGGCATCGGGGCGATCGTCCTGAACGGCGCGGTGGTGGGCGAGGAGTCGATCGTCGCCGCGGGCGCCCTCGTGCCCGAGGGGATGCAGGTCCCGCCCCGCAGCCTGGTGATGGGCGCGCCGGCGAAGGTGAAGCGGCCCGTCACCGAGGAAGAGCGCGAGAAGCTCCGCTGGTACTCCGAACGCTACGTCGGCCTGAAGGAGGACTACCGTCAGGCCGAGGGAGCGGCGTCGTGATCCAGGCGGTTCGCGGCACCAGGGACATCCTGCCGGAAGAGGTCGGGGCCTGGCACGCCATCGAGAAGGCGGCCCGGGAGCTCTTCGCCCGCTACGGGTACCGCGAGATCCGGACGCCCGTGTTCGAGGCGACGGAGCTCTTCGCGCGCGGCATCGGTGCCGAGACCGACATCGTCTCGAAGGAGATGTACACCTTCGAGGACCGCGACGGCGGCTCGCTCACGCTGCGGCCCGAGGCGACCGCCGGCGTCGTGCGCGCGGTGATCGAGCACAACCTCGTGAACACCGACCCCGCGCTGAA
Organism: Vicinamibacteria bacterium; assembly: GCA_046331285.1. Taxonomy (GTDB): domain Bacteria; phylum Acidobacteriota; class Vicinamibacteria; order Fen-336; family Fen-336; genus DATBSL01. The sequence goes on along the minus strand of JAXLRD010000024.1, from coordinate 54,367 downwards.
GGTCTACGCGCTCGGGCCGATGTTCCGCCGCGAGCGGCCGCAGAAGGGCCGCTACCGCCAGTTCCACCAGGTCGACGTCGAGGCGTTCGGCTTCACGAGCCCGACGATCGACGCCGAGGTCGTGGAGCTGGCCCTCGGCTACCTCGACGCCTGCGGCGTGACGCGGCACGAGCTCGTCCTCAACTCCGTCGGCGACCGCAACTGCCGCCCGGCCTACGTCGAGACGCTGCGCGAGCGGCTGCGGTCGGTCGCGTCGACGATGTGCGGCGACTGCCAGCGCCGCGCCGAGACGAACCCGCTGCGCGTCCTCGACTGCAAGGTGCCGCAGGACCAGGCCGTCATCGACGCGCTGCCGAAGATCACCGACCACCTCTGCGGCGACTGCCGCGACCACTTCGCCGAGGTCTGCCGCCAGCTCGACCTGCTCGGCATCCGCTACACGCTGAGCCACCGCCTCGTCCGCGGCCTCGACTACTACGTCCGCACGACGTTCGAGGTCACGAGCGACCAGCTCGGCTCGCAGTCGAGCGTCCTCGGCGGCGGCCGGTACGACGGCCTCGTGAAGGAGCTCGGCGGCCCCGACGTCGCCGGCATCGGCTTCGCGGTGGGCATGGAGCGGCTCACCCTGCTGCTGCCGGAGCGCCCGGCCGAGGGCCGCTGCGACGTGTTCCTGATGCCGCTCGCGAAGCCGGCCCTCGACGAGGCCCTGCGCCTTCAGCGCGATCTCCGCGCCGCCGGCCTGCGGGCGATGCTCGACCCGGAGGGCCGCAGCTTCAAGTCGCGCATGAAGCAGGCCGACAAGCTCGGCGCGCGCTTCGTGGCGATCGTCGGCGAGGACGAGCTCGCGAAGGGCGTCGTGACCGTGCGGGACATGGCCCGCTCGACCCAGGAGGACGTCCCGCGGGAGCGGGCCCTCGAGCACCTCAAGGAGAAGACGAGAAATGGCTGAGCCCCTCGGCGACCTCGTGCGCTCGCACTACTGCGGCGAGCTGCGCGAGGACCACGTGGGACGGACGGTCACCCTGATGGGCTGGGCCGCCACGCGCCGCGACCTCGGCGGCGTCGTGTTCGTGGACCTCCGCGACCGCGAGGGCCTCTGCCAGGTCGTCGCCCGCAAGGAGGTCTCCGAGGCCGCCCACGCCAAGGCCGACCACGTGCGCTCCGAGTACGTGCTCGCCGTCGTCGGGGAGGTCTCGGCCCGCTCGGCCGACACCGTGAACCCGAACCTCGCGACGGGGAAGGTCGAGGTGCTCGCGAGGGAGATCCGCATCCTCTCCGAGGCGAAGACGCCCGTCTTCCCGATCGAGGACGAGATCGACACCCACGAGGAGGTGCGTCTCAAGCACCGCTACCTCGACCTGCGCCGCCCGCGCCTCCAGAAGAACATCCGCCTGCGCCACCAGGTGACGATGGAGGTGCGCCGGCACATGGACGAGCAGGGGTTCCTCGAGATCGAGACCCCGATGCTCGGCAAGTCGACGCCGGAGGGCGCCCGCGACTACCTCGTGCCCTCGCGCGTCCACCACGGCCACTTCTACGCGCTGCCGCAGTCGCCGCAGCAGTTCAAGCAGCTGCTGATGGTCTCGGGCTTCGACAAGTACTTCCAGATCGCCCGCTGCTTCCGCGACGAGGACCTGCGCGCCGATCGCCAGCCCGAGTTCACCCAGGTCGACGTCGAGATGTCGTTCCCGCGGATCCAGTCGATCGTCGACCTCGTCGAGCCGCTCTTCCAGCGGGTGATGAAGACGATCGGGGTCGAGGTCCCGCGCCCGTTCCCCCGGCTGAGCTACGCCGACGCCATGCTGAAGTACGGCTCGGACAAGCCGGACCTGCGCTTCGACATGCCGATCACCGACGTGAGCGACGAGCTCGCGGTGCTCGGGTTCGCGAACTACCCGGAGCTCCTCGCGGCGGGGGCGCGAGCCCGCGCCGTGGTCGTGCCGGCCGCGGCCGGCCTCTCGGGCACGCGGATGCGCAAGATCAACGAGGAGCTGTGGCTCTCGCGCATCGTGCCCGACGCGCGCGGCGAGCGGCGGCCGCTCCTCGTGCTGAAGGCCAGCGACGACCAGCTCGCGAAGATGGCCGAGAAGGGCGCCTCGCCCGAGGTGGGGCGGAAGCTCTTCGAGAAGGTCGGAGCGAAGAAGGACGACACCATCCTCGTCGGCGTCGACCGGGAAGGTCCGATCGCGATGGCGATGGGCATCCTCCGCCTCGAGCTCGGCAAGGAGCTGAAGCTCGTCGACGAGAAGGCCTGGCGCTTCCTGTGGGTGATGGACTTCCCGCTCTTCGAGTGGGACCGCGACGAGAAGCGCTACGTGAGCCTCCACCACCCGTTCACGGCGCCGATGGACGAGGACGTGCCGCTCCTCGAGACCGACCCCGGCAAGGTCCGGGCGAAGGCCTACGACATCGTGCTGAACGGCTACGAGGTCGGCGGCGGCTCGATCCGGATCCACGACTCCGCGATGCAGGCGAAGGTGTTCCAGCTCCTCGCCCTCTCCGAGGAGGAGACGCGCGACCGGTTCGGCTACTTCCTCGAGGCGCTCTCGTACGGGACGCCGCCCCACGGCGGCATCGCCCTCGGCCTCGACCGCATCGCGATGCTGCTCTCGGGCGAGACGTCGCTGCGGCAGGTGATCGCCTTCCCGAAGACGGCGAGCGGCACCGACCTCATGTGCGGGGCGCCGTCGGGGGTGCGCGACGAGCAGATCGGCGACCTCGGCCTGATGGCCGTCCACAAGTAGCGGCGTGCTAAGCTCCCGGCAGAGCCGATGATGCGCGTGTCGGTCCCGGAGCGGGGCCTCGAGACGCTGTTCGGGACCCACGACGAGAACCTCCGCTTCCTCGAGGACACCTTCAAGGTCCGGATCCGGAGCCAGGGCAACGAGCTCCTGATCGAGGGAGACGAGCGCGGCCAGGCCCTCACCGGGCAGGTGTTCGAGCAGCTCGCCCAGCTCATGAAGGACGGCTACGCCGTCGGCTCGGCCGACGTGCGCCTGGCCGGGCAGCTCCTCGCCCGCGACGGCGAGACGCGGCTTCGCGACTACCTGATGAAGGCCGCGATCCGCGGCGGCAAGAAGGTGGTCGTGCCGCGCAGCCTCAACCAGCGCGCGTACCTCGAGCAGATCGACAAGAACGACATGGTGTTCGGCATCGGGCCGGCGGGGACCGGGAAGACCTACCTCGCGATGGCCCAGGCCGTGTCCTACCTGAGCAACAAGCAGGTGAACCGCGTGATCCTCGCGCGGCCGGCGGTGGAGGCGGGGGAGAAGCTCGGCTTCCTGCCGGGCGACCTGCAGCAGAAGGTCGACCCGTACCTGCGCCCGCTCTACGACGCCCTCTACGACCTCATCGACTACGAGAAGGTCGAGCGTCTCTTCGAGCGGAACCAGATCGAGGTCGCGCCGATCGCCTTCATGCGCGGGCGCACGCTCTCCGACGCGTTCGTCATCATCGACGAGGCGCAGAACACGACGACCGAGCAGATGAAGATGGTGCTCACCCGCATCGGCCTCGGCTCGAAGGTCGTGGTCACGGGCGACATCACCCAGATCGACCTGCCGAACGGCCGCATCTCCGGCCTCGTCGAGGCGATCTCGGTGCTGTCGGGGACCGAGGGCGTCGCCTTCTGCTACTTCGACGAGAAGGACGTGGTGCGCCACCGGCTCGTGCAGTCGATCATCAAGGCCTACGAGCGGTGGGGCGGCGAGAAGGGGACGGGTCGCTGATCGTGGAGCCTCCAGCGAGCCTGCGGGTCGTGGTCCTCGACCGCCAGCGGCGCCGGCGCGTCGACGCGGCGCGCCTGCGGCGGGTGCTGACGGGCGCCGCCGCGGCGCTCGGCGTCGGGGGCGAGGTCGCGCTCGTGCTCGCGGGCGACCGCCTGCTGCACCGCCTCAACCGCCAGTACCGGAAGAAGGACAAGCCGACGGACGTGCTGTCGTTCCCCGGCGACGGGGCCGAGGGCTCGCTCGGCGACATCGTGATCAGCCTCGACACCGCGGCTAAGAACGCCCGCTCCCTCGGCCGCACCCTGCCGCAGGAGCTCGACGTCCTCGCCCTCCACGGCTTCCTCCACGTGCTCGGCCACGACCACGAGACCGACGACGGCACGATGGACCGCATCGAGCGCCGTCTGCGCAAGCGCCTCCTGGGGCGGGCCTGATGCTCGTCCCGTTCCAGGCCTTCCTCGTCCTTCTCCTCGCCGTGCTGTCGGTCTTCCTCTCGACCGTCGAGGCCGCCTTCAACATGCTGAAGCGGCGCCGCCTCACCCAGGTCGGCTTCCACGACGAGGGGCGGCTCGCCCTCGCCCAGAGCTACCTCGAGGACCCGCCGCGGCTCCTGATGCCGATCCACTTCGGCACCTACACGGCCCACGTCGGGATGACGGTCGTGATCACGTCGATGGCCTTCCGCACCCTCGACCACTGGTCGATGCTCGCGGCGTTCGGCCTGATGATGGCGTACCTCCTCGTCTTCCGCGTGACGGTGCCGTACGTCCTCATCCGCGACCGGCCAGAGGCCACGTTCCTCGCTCTCCTGCCGGCGTTCCACCTGTGGGCGAGAGGCCTGCAGCCCCTCATCGCGCCGCTGCGGAGGACGGCTGCGCCGGAGTCGGAGGAGCCCGAGGCGGGCCCCGCCCACGAGGTGCCTCCGCCGCCGGTGCAGGATCCCGACGAGGACCGCATGGTGGACGCGGTCGACCGCTTCTCGCAGACGATGGTTCGCGAGGTGATGACGCCGCGGCCCGACCTCGTCGCCGCTCCCGCCTCCGACCCCGTGTCGGAGCTGCGGCGCTTCATCGCGGAGAGCAAGTTCAGCCGGGTGCCGATCTACGGCAAGGACCTCGACGACATCGTCGGGGTCGTCGAGGTGCGGGACCTCCTCTCGTACGAGGGGGACCTCGCCGCGCCGGCGGGCTCGCTCGCGCGCCCGGTGCACGTGGTGCCCGAGACGAAGAAGATCCCGGACCTGCTGCGGGAGATGCAGCAGCGGCGCATCACGTTCGCCGTGGTCATCGACGAGTACGGCGGCACGGCCGGCGTCGTCACGGTCGAGGACATCGTCGAGGAGCTCGTCGGCGAGATCAAGGACGAGTACGACGTCGAGGGCGACCCGCTCACCGTCGAGCCCGACGGCAGCGTGGTCGTCGACGGCAAGCTCGGGGTCGACCGCCTCGAGGAGGCGCTCGAGACGGAGCTGTCGCTCGACGACGAGATCGACACCGTCGGCGGGCTCGTGACGTCCATCTTCGGCCGCATCCCGCGGCCGGGCGAGACGCGGGCGTACCGCGGCTTCGTGGTCGAGGTGCTCGCGGCCGAGGTGAAGCGCGTGAAGCGGGTGAGGTTCCGGCGCGAGCCGGTGACGGAGACGGCATGAGCGACGACGAGAAGCCGCAGGCCGCGCCCCACCGGGCCGGCTTCGTGACGGTCGTGGGCCGCCCGAACGTCGGCAAGTCGACGCTCGTCAACCGGCTCGTCGGCCAGAAGGTGGCGATCGTCTCGGACAAGCCCCAGACGACGCGCAACCGCATCCTGGCGGTCGTGAACCGGCCGGGCGCGCAGCTCGTTCTCTTCGACACGCCGGGCATCCACAAGCCGATGCACGAGATGAACCGCCGCATGGTCGACGCGGCGGTGAAGAGCATCGGCCAGGGCGACGTGGTGCTGTGGGTGAACGAGGTCACGGAGCCCCCCGGGCCCGGCGACGCGTTCATCCACCGCCTGCTCGTGAAGTCCGGGCTGCCGGTCGTGCTCGCCCTCAACAAGATCGACCGGCTGCCGAAGCCCAAGATCCTGCCCGCCCTCGAGACCTGGGGCCGCTACGGCCAGTTCGAGGACATCGTCCCCGTCTCGGCCCTGAAGGGCGACAACGTCGACCGGCTCGAGCAGGTCCTGATCGGGAAGCTGCCCGAGCACGCGCCGCTCTATCCCGAGGAGTTCCTGACCGACCTGCCGGAGAGGTTCTTCGTCGGCGAGATGGTGCGCGAGAGGATCCTGCACCACACGCGCGAAGAGATCCCCTACGTGACGGGCGTCGTGATCGAGTCCTTCAAGGAGGAGGAGGGCCTCGTGCGCATCGAGGCCTCGATCCTCGTCGAGCGCGACAACCAGAAGGGCATCCTCATCGGCAAGGGCGGCTCGATGCTGAAGACGGTGGGCAGCGAGGCCCGCCAGCAGATCGAGGCCTTCCTCGGCACGAAGGTCTTCCTCGGCCTCTTCGTGAAGGTCCGCGAGCGCTGGCGCGAGAACGAGAGCATCCTCGGCGACATGGGCCTCGGCGACCGGGGCATCGGGACCGACTACACGGAGGACTAGCCGGCAGGACGTCGAGGCCCCCGGCCCGGCAGGGGCCACGGGTCGTTCGCCGCGCGGGGAGGTGTGATGGGCAGCGGCGCAGTCGCTCTGCTGGTCGCATCCGGACTGGCGACCTCACCCGGCGCGCAGAGCCAGGACCCCGTGACGCCGTCCTTCCCGGTCGCCGCCCGGCGGGTGGTCGTCGATGTCGTCGTCACGGACCGGGACGGTGCTCCGGTCGCCGGCCTGACCGCGGCGGACTTCGAGGTCAGCGAGGACGGGAAGCCGCAGGCCGTGGTCAGCTTCGAAGAGATCGGCGCCACGGCCGCCGTCGCCGAGCCGGGAAAGGCGCCGGTGGCCTCACCCGAAGCCCGGCCGCCGGTCGTGCCGCGGCCGAGCCGGCTCCACGTGATCGCCCTGGACGACGTGAATCTCACCCCGTACAAGATGAGCCGGGCGAAGGCCGCGGCGGCGGCGTTCCTTCGGGCGCTGCCCCTCGACGACCGCGTGCTCCTCGTGCCGACCAGCAGCGGGCAGGGCAAGCTGTCGAACTCGGCCGAGAGCCGCGAGGAGCTCGTCGCGATGCTGAGGGACGTGCCGGCGGGCCATCTGCCGGATATGTCAGTGGACCGGGTGAGCGACTTCGAAGCGATGATGATCTACGTCCTCCGAGACCCGGAGACCGAGGCTCGCGTGAAGCAGCGCATCTCCAAGCGCTCCGCCAGCAGCCTGTCCGTCGCGGCCATCGCCGGCGAGACGTGGATGCGGGCAGCCTCGAGGATCCAGACCACCCTGCGCACGCTGGACCGCGTGATCGCAGCGGTGGCGGCGGAGAAGGGGCGCAAGTCCATCGTCCTCGTGTCGGAGGGCTTCGTCCTGTCGCCACGGTCGGACGATTTCCGCGCGGTGACGCAGGCCGCGATGCAGGCGAACGCGGTCTTCTACTTCCTGGACGCCCGACAGATGGTCCTGGGTGCGTCCGAGTACCCCATCGAGAGCATCGTCCTCGGCACGAACCAGGTCGCGATTGCGCTCGCGGACCAGGCGGGCGATACGGCCGGGGCCGAGGCGCTGGCGGAGGACACGGGCGGGTTCAGCATCCGCAACAGCAACGATCTCGCCGGGGGACTGCGCCGGATCGCCGCCGAGTCGCGCGCCTACTACCTCGTCGGCTACGACCCCGCGAAGGAGCCCGACGGCAGGTATCGGAAGATCAAGGTCCGGGTGCAGCGGAAGGACGTCCGCGTCCGCGCGCGGAAGGGCTACTACGCCGACGTGGCGACCGCGTCGCGAGCCCGGTAGGGCCCGACCGCGCGAGGGGCGTCAGACGCGCAGCGCGTAGCCCTTGCGGTACTCGGGGGTGAGCATCGCGTTCGCGGCCTCGGAGTTCGTGAAGCGCATCGCGTCACGGTCCCACTCCAGGCGGACGCCGGGATGGCGGATGGCGATCGCGCCGAGGACGGCGTTCTCGGCGACGAGCCCGGCCGTCTCGAACGGGTTGCCCGATCCGCGACCGATCCGGATGGCCGTCACGAAGTCCTCGAAGTGGCTGCCGAGCCCCGTCTGCCAGAAGTCGGAGGCGGCCCTTCTCTCCCCATCGGCGCCCCGGATGGCGTCCCGCATCGCGGCCTCCGGGATGATGCGGCAGCCGTCCGCGCCGTGGGAGCCGTACTTGAGCGTGTACCGGCTCCCGTAGACGACGGCGCCCGCGTTCCACTGCTCGGGCACGATCCGGTTGCCGAGCTCGCGGCCGGCCTCGAGCGCCGGCGGGCGCGGCACCTCGTTGCAGAACTCGCCGTCGTGCCACAGGACGGTCAGCGTCCGGCCGTTCCGAAGATCGAACTCGAACCGGACGCGGGACGACGTCGGGAAGGCGAGGCGGTCGCGAACGGGATCCCAGGCGGGCGCCACCTCGGCCGTGATCCGCCGCGGGCCGCGCAGGTTCAAGGCGTCGAACACGGGGTCGAGCAGGTGGCAGCCCCAGTCGCCGGGGCTGCCGGTGCCGAACGGCGTCCAGGCGCGCCAGCGGCCGGGCGCGAAGAGGGGCGAGTAGGGCACGAACTCGGCCGGTCCGATCCAGCGGTCCCAGTCGAGTCCCTGGGGAACGGCCTCCGCCTTCGCCAGCTCGGGGACGCGGCTCTGGGAGTCGAGGAGCCGCATCGTCGTCCACGCGTGCACCTCGCGGATCTCGCCCAGGAGACCGCCGCGGACCCAGGAGGTGAAGGTCCGGTGGCTGGCGAACGAGTGGCCCTGGTTGCCCATCTGCGTCACGACGCGGTGGCGGCGAGCCGCCTCCATCACCTGGCGCACCTCCCACACGGTGCGGGCGAGAGGCTTCTCGGTGTAGACGTGCTTGCCGATCTGCATCGCCTCGACCGTCGGCAACGCGTGCCAGTGGTCGGGCGTCGCCACGATCACCGCGTCGAAGGACCGGCCGGCCTTCTCGTACATCTCGCGGTAGTCCGAGAACGTCCGCACGTCGGGCAGGATCTCCCTCGTCGCGGCGAGGCTCCGCGGGTCGACGTCCGCCACCGCGACGACCCGGCCCAGGTCCCCGAGGGCCCTGATGTCGGCGCGGCCCTGCCCGCCGACGCCGACGGCGGCGAAGTACACGGTGTCGCTCGGTGGCGTCTCGCCGCTGCCGGCGACGACCCGGCGGGGGACGATGGTGAAGGCGCTCGCGGCGGCGGCGGCTCCCAGGAAGGAACGACGGCTCGATCGACCGCTCACGGGGCCTCCCTCCGTCCTACCAGCCGAGAAGCCCGTTCAGCCCTTCGGCTGTCGAGATCCTCGAGAAGCTCTCGTCGATCCTCCGGACGTAGCTCAGCGTCTCGCCGTGCCGCCAGCGCGGGACCTTCGGCGCGACGATCTCGATCGAAGACCAGGCGTTCTCGTCGAGCCGCTCCGCCCGGGCCTTGTCCTGCGCGCGGAGGAGCGTGACTCTACCCGCGTTGTAGGCCCCGAGCGTGAACCGGATCCGGTCGGGGGCGGACTCGTGGTCGCTCCACGAGCTCCAGAGCTGGCGGTCGTACTGGATCCCGGCCGCGATGTTCCACTCGGGGTCGTCGATGCTCTGGAGCTCGGGGTTCTTCGTCTGCACCGCCCCGAAGGTCGACGGCATGAGCTGCATGAGCCCGACCGCCCCGACGAAGCTCCGGGCCTCGGGGTTCAGGTTGCTCTCGACGATCGCCTGGGCCTTGAAGACCTTCCAGTCGAAGCCCGCCCCGAAGAAGCGCTTCGAGTACTTGCGAAACGTGTTGTCGTACCGCTCGCTCTTCTGGGCCGCGGCCGAGGTCGGAAGGAGGCTGAGCGCCGCGAAGAGAAGGGCGCGCCTCAATTCAGGGCGCCCCCGACGATGATCGCGATCGCGATGAAGATGGACCCGGTGAAGATAGCCACCGCGATGTTCCCGTTCTTGAGCTCGTCCTCGAAGTTGATCTTCTTCATCATGTGGTCGAACCCGACGAAGGAGAGGTACATGAGCACCAGCCCGAGCACGGCGTAGAGAAAGTTGAGGCCGATGATTCTGAGGTCCATCCTTTTCTCCCGAGAGGTGCGGGATTCTACCGCCGATCCCGGCCGCGACGCCCGGGGCGGGTGAGCGGCCTAGGGGACGAGCAGCGTGGCGAGGCCGAGGAAGAGGCCCATGCTGGCCACGTCCGTCGCGGTGGTGAGGAAGATGCTCGAGGCGGTGGCCGGGTCGGCCCCGACGCGCTTGAGGGTGAGCGGGATGAGGGCCCCGGCCAGCCCGCTCACGACGCAGCTGCCGACCATCGCGAGGAACACCACCCCGGCGAGGCGCAGCGCCTCCGGGCTGCCCTGGGCGCGGGCGACGACGAACATGCCGACCGCCGCGGTGAGGCCGACGAGGACGCCGTTCAGCAGGCCGAGGAGGGCCTCCTTGGCCACGAGGCGGCGGCCGCCCCCCTCGCGCAGTTCGCCGAGGGTGAGGCCGCGCAGCGTCACGGCGAGGGCCTGGCAGCCGGTGTTCCCGGACTGGCCGGCCAGGACGGGCAGGAACACCGCGAGGACGACGAGCCGGTCGATGGTGCCCTGGAAGAAGCCGACGACCGCCGCCGCCACGAAGGCGGTGAGGAGGTTGAGCTGCAGCCAGGGGTGGCGGAACCGCAGGCTCCGCGGCCAGGGGGTCGAGAGCCGCTCCTCCCGCTCGACGCCGACCATCGCGCCGGGCTGGGCGCTGATCTCGAGCGCCTGCTCCTCGAAGAGCGCGCGGCCGCGGACGATGCCGACGAGGCGGCCCGCCTGGTCGCACACCGGGTAGAGAGGGAAGTGGCGGGCCACGACCTCGCGCGCGGCCTCGACGAGCGGGGTCTCCGGCCGCAGCGAGAAGACCTCGCGCAGCATCACGTCGCCCAGCCGGGCCGAGCGCTCGGCGAGGAGCAGGTCGCGCATCGCCACGACACCGAGCAGGATGCGCGCTTCGTCCACGACGAACGCGTACGTGACGAACGTCGTCTTGACGAGCTCGCGGATGCGCGCGACGGTCTCCTCGACCGTGAGGCCCGGCGGGAAGGTCGTCACCGGCGGCTCCATGAGGCGTCCGACCGAGTGCTCGGGGTAGGTGACGTTGCGCAGCCACTGGCGCGCGTCGTCGGGCGGCGCCGCGGCGATGACCGCCACCCGCCTCTCGTCCCCGAGCGCGAGGAGGACGTCGTCGGCGACGGCGGGGTTCAGGGCGCGGAGCGCGGCGGCGATCTCGGCGTCGGCGAGCGGCGCGAGCCGGGCCGCGGCCTCGGGCGCGCCGAGGCGCGCCACCTCGGCGATGACGTTTGGGTCCATGGGCCTCTCGTGGGTTCGGTGCCATGCAGGATAACACCGGGGCGGGCGTGCCCTCGCGATCAGCCGGGCGGTCGTCGCCCGCGAAGGTCCGGGGAGGCTGGAGTCGGGCGCGGGGGAGCGCGTCCCCCGCGCGGGCTCAGGGCTTCGGCTTCGCCACCGCCGGACCGGGCTTCGGCTGCTTCGGGGCCGGCTCGCTGCCGTTGAACGACAGGACCACCTTGCCGACCGCGTGCCAGCCGCCGATGTCGTCCTCGCCGTAGACCTTCGAGACGCCGGCCGTGCCGATCGCGCTCGGCACGGTCGTGTAGCCGATCTCGCCGCCGACGCGCAGCAGGCCGCGGCCGAGCTCGAGCCCGGCGGCTCCGGTGAAGCCCGTCTTCGTGAGCTTCTGGTCGAAGCTCTCGCCGGTCACCTCGCTCGCCTCGCTGTACTTCGTCACCGCCACTCCGGCCGCGACGTAGGGGACGAGGAGCGAGCCGCGGCGGAAGCGGTAGCCCGTCATCGCGAAGAGGGGGGTCGTCCGCATGGTGAGGCCGAAGCCGAGCTTCTGGACGGTCGAGTTCGCGGAGGCCACGAAGACGCGCTCGCCGTCGCGGCTGAGGGTGCGGCCGCCGACCGTGACGAAGGCCCCGCGCCAGAACGTGAGCCGGGCCGCGCCGCCGAAGGTGGGGGCGCCGGTGCTGTCGAACACGGCCGAGGCCGAGTTCGACGCGTTGAGGCCGAAGTAGCCGCCGTGGGCCTCGAAGGCGAGCTCGCCGGCGCGGGCCGGGAGCGGGGCGAGGACGATCGCGAGGAGAGGGAGCAGGCGCGCCGTCAGGCGGGGATTCATCTTCGCTCCGCGCCTACTTCGACGGGCCCGTGTTGATGCCGAGGCCGGTCAACGCGACCGCGGGGCGCACGAGGCCGTGGCCGAACGTGTCGTTGCGGCCGCCCTCGGGGGCGCCGCCAAGGCGCTCCGCCGTCTGCTCGAGCGCGGCGCGGACGGCGTCGGCGTCCTTGAAGCCCTGCGCGAAGAGGAGGGCGGCGACGGCCGAGACGTGGGGCGTCGCCATGCTCGTCCCGTCGAGGCCGCAGTAGCAGAACTGGTCGTGGCGCCCCTGGTCGAGGTAGAACGGGTCGGGCATCTGCTGGAAGATGCAGTCGCCCTCGCCGTCAGCGTTGTCGTCGCGGTCGCAGTTGCCCCCGGGCCCCATCAGGTCCAGCTCGGGCCCCCAGCTCGAGTAGAACGCCCGCTCCTTGCGCGCGTCGAGCGCGCCCACCGCCACGACCGTCGGGAGCGACGCGGGGAAGTCGATGACGGCCTTGCCCGCGTTGCCGGCCGCGGCCACCAGGAGGACGCCGGCCGCCGACGCCTTCTCGGCCGCCGTCTTCACCGACTGGCTGAAGCTGTCGGCCCCCAGGCTCATGTTGATGATCTTCACCGGCTTCTGGCCGCCCTCGGTGTAGTTGGCCGCGTAGTCGATGCCCTCGGCGAGGTCGAAGAACGAGCCGTTGCCCTCGTCGTCGAGGACCTTGACCGGCATGATCGCGCAGTTGAACGCCATGCCCGCCATGCCGACGCCGTTGTTCGTGGCCTCGGCGATCGTCGAGGCCACGTGCGTGCCGTGGTATTCGTCGTCGTTCGGGTGCGAGTCCCCGTTCACGAAGTCGTAGCCCGGCAGGAACGTGACGCTGCCCCAGTCCGGCGCCTTGCGGAACACCTGGCGGGTGACGGGGTCGGTGTAGTCCTCGTAGGCGACGCCGCTGTCGAGGACGGCGACCGCGACCTTCGCGGAGCCCTTCTGGATGCCCCAGGTCCGCTCGGCGTTCAGCTGGGTCAGGTTCCACTGGTACTTGTAGTACCGGTCGTCGGGACGGAAGGTCTGTCCCTCGGTCTTGCGGACGACGCCGTTCGGCTCCGCGAACTCGACCTCCGGCATGCCGCCGAACTGCCGGACGGCGTCGGCGACGCTCACGCCCGGCTCGAGGGTCACGAGCACCCGCCGGCTGGCCCGGGAGCGGCGCACCTGGGCGGCTCGGCCCATGCCCAGGGCGCGGTCCACGTCGCGCTCGTCGGCGGCGGCGCGGAAGGAGACGATCACCTCCCCCTCGCGGTAGGCGTCGCGCGGCGGCGCGCCGGACGTCCGGCCGACGGCCTTGAAGACGTCGCCCGGCTCGGCTCCGATCGGGGCGACGAGGGGCGCCGCGCAGGCCGTGGCGAAGACCAGGAGGAGCGTCTTTCGCTGGGTCATGGACGCGAGGATAGTGCAGCGGGGGCGAAAAGGACAACGACGGACGGGGGGTCCCGCCCGTCCGGGTTCAGGCGGCGCCCGCGTTCCGGCCGTCGCGGAGAGCCCGGAAGAGCGGCCAGGCCGCGGCGCACCCCGCCACGAGGCAGACGGCTCCGAGCAGGGGCTGAGGCTCGTAGGGCTTCGACGGGTCGTCGACGAGCGGGGCGATCGCGAAGGTGAGGGCGTTCAGCGTGGCGTGGGCGAGGATCGGCGGGACGATCGACCGCGTGCGCAGCCGCAGGGCGCCGAGCGCGATCCCGAGGAGGAAGGCGAACAGCAGGCGTACGGGATCGTGGATGAGAGCGAAGGCGGCGCCGGTCGCCAGGATGCTCGCGATCCGCCCGGGCCGGTCGCCGAGCCAGGCCGCGGCCACCGGCAGGAGAGACGAGAGGAGCGCCCCGCGCATCACGAGCTCCTCGCACAGCGCGGGCAGGAGCGCGATCACGACGAGCGACGCGATCGCGTCGGCCGGGCCGTGCGGGGCGAGCGCGGCGTGGAGGCGGCGGAAGAGCTCGAGCTCCTCGGGCTGCGGGGGACGAACGAGCGCCTGGATCTCCACGATCCCGAGGCTCGCGACCCACAGGGCGCCGCCGAGGAGGACGGACACGAGCGCCTCCCTCCGAGCGAGGCCGCGGGGGCCGAGGTAGACCGCCCGGGCCGGGGGCCGGAAGGCCAGGAAGAGCGCGACGGGCAGGGCGAAGAGCAGCGTGCCGATCGCGACCTGGGTCCGCAGACCGAGGCCGGCCTGGGCGACGCGCGTGGCGCCGCCGAACATCAGGGCGACGCCGAGGAGGAACAGGAGGAAGGCGATCGCGAGCGCGGGCCCGTCGGCGAGGGTCGGCCGTGGTCCGGACCTGCTGTGGCCCATCGGAGCGCCATTATCCCGTGTCGGCCGCCGGCTTTCCCGCCTCTCCCGCCCGGCGGCGCCCGATTCCCGGTTTCCCGCCGGCGGGGAAGCCCCATTTAGAATGACTTGTTTCGGCGGACGAGGAGAGGCCATGCCGTTGGCGGCGATCCACGACGACGACCGGACGGGCCCGGTCCGGGGCCGGCTCGCCGAGCTGCCCTGCGAGGAGCGGCCCCGCGAACGACTGGCCCGGCTCGGCCCGGCCGCCCTGTCGAGCCGCGAGCTCCTGGCCGCGCTCGTCGGCACCGGGGCCCGCGGCGCCTCCGCGCTCGACGTGGCCGACGAGCTGCTCGGGCCGGGGCTGCACGCCCTCGCCGCGCGCTCGCTCCCCGAGCTCGAGCGCGTGCGGGGCCTGGGCCGGGCCAAGGCGGCGCGCGTCCTCGCCGCCCTCGAGCTGGGGGCCCGGCTCGCCTCCGACGGCGGCTCGGCCGCGCCGCCGGCCCTGCAGTCGCCGCACGAGGCCGCGCGCTACCTCCTCCCGCGCTACGGCGCCCGCCCGGTCGAGAACTTCGGCCTCCTCGCCCTCGACGCGCGTCACCGGCTGCGGCGCGAGGCGGTGATCTCGGTCGGCTGCCTGACCGCGAGCCTCGTCCACCCGCGCGAGGTCTTCCAGGAAGCCGTCGTCTCCCGCGCGGCCGCCCTCGTCCTCTTCCACAATCACCCCTCGGGCGATCCCGAGCCCTCGGCCGAGGACCTCGCGCTCACGCGCCGCCTCGCCGCGGCCGGGTCGATGATGGGGATCGAGATCCTCGACCACCTGGTGCTCGGCGCGGGCCGCTACGTCAGCCTGAAGGAGAGAGGTCACCTGTGAGCGTGCCTGGAGCCGGGGCCGGCCGGATCGTGTACTTCGACTGCGCGAGCGGGGCGTCGGGCGACATGCTGCTCGGCGCCGTCGTGGACCTGGGGCTTCCGATCGAGGAACTGCGGGCGGAGCTCGCGAAGCTCGGCGTGGAGGGCTTCCGGATCGAGTCGAGCCGCGTGAACCGCTCGGGCCTCGCGTCGACGAAGGTCGACGTGGTCGCCGAGGTCGCGGGCCAGCCCCACCGCCACCTGAAGCACGTCCTCGCGATCCTCGACGCCTCGACCCTCGACGCCTCCGTGAAGGAGCGCGCGGCCGGCCTCTTCCGCCGGCTGGCCGAGGCCGAGGCGGCCGTCCACGGCACGACCCCGGAGAAGGTCCACTTCCACGAGGTGGGGGCCCTCGACTCGATCGTCGACATCGTCGGCGGGGTGATCGCGCTGCGCTGGCTCGGGGCCTCGCGCTTCGTGTCCTCGCCGCTCAACGTCGGCACCGGCACGGTCACGATGTCGCACGGCACGTTCCCCGTGCCGCCGCCGGCCACGGCCCGCCTCGTCGAGGGCGCGCCGGTCTACGGCGCGGGCGAGGGCGAGCTGCTCACGCCCACCGGCGCCCTGCTGGTCACCGCCCACGCGACCGAGTACGGCCCGCTCCCGCTCATGGCCGTGGAGAGGGCCGGCCACGGCGCCGGCGGACGGGACACGAAGGGCCGGCCGAACGTGCTGCGGATCGTCGTGGGACGCGAGGCCGCCGGGGCCGGGGCATCCTCCGAGCGCGTGCTCGTCCTCGAGACCGAGGTCGACGACGCGCCCCCGCAGCTCCTCGGCTCCCTGATCGACAGGCTCCTCGCCGCGGGCGCCGTCGACGCCTACTTCACGGCCGTGCAGATGAAGAAGGGCCGGCCGGGCGTCCTCGTCACCGCGGTGGCGCCTCCGGCCGCCCGCGAGCCGATCGAGGAGGTCCTCTTCCGCGAGACGACGACGCTCGGCGTGCGCCGCCAGGAGTGGGACCGGACGACGCTCGAGCGCGAGACGCGGACGGTCGCGACCGCCTACGGCCCGATCCGTGTCAAGATCGGCCTCCGGCGCGGCGCCGTCTGGAACGCCTGGCCCGAGTTCGGCGACTGCGAGACGGCGGCCGCCCGAAGCGGCGTCCCGGTCAAAGAGGTCCTGGCGGCCGCCCTCGCGGCCTGGCGCGCGCCGGACACGGATAGCCCGAAGAGATGACCACAGCGAAGCGCACGCTCCTCGTCACGACGCCGATCTACTACGTCAACGACATCCCGCACGTCGGGCACGCCTACACGACCGTCGCGGCCGACACGCTCGCCCGCGCCGAGCGGCTCTCGGGCAGGGACGTCTTCTTCCTGACGGGCACCGACGAGCACGGGCAGAACATCGAGCGGATCGCGCGCGAGAAGGGCATTTCCGAGCAGGAGCACTGCGACTTCATCAGCGCGCAGTTCCGCGCGCTGTGGGGCCGCTACGACGTGCGCTTCGACCGCTTCATCCGCACGACGGAGGAGGTCCACCGTCGCGGCGTCCTGAAGCTGTGGGAGAAGCTGCGCGCGGCGAAGACCCCCGACGGCCGCGACGCGGTCTACCGCGGGCGCTACGCCGGCTGGTACTGCCCGCGCTGCGAGGGCTTCAAGGACGAGGAGGAGCTGCGCCAGCCGGGCAACGTCTGCCCCGACCACGAGCGGCCGTGCGAGTGGCTCGAGGAGGAGAACTTCTTCTTCCGCCTCTCGGCCTACGAGCCGTGGCTGAAGGACGAGATCGAGTCCGACCGCCTCCGCATCCGGCCGGAGTCCCGGCGCAACGAGGTCCTCGGCGTCGTGAAGCAGGGGCTCAAGGACTTCAGCGTCTCGCGGGCGCGGGTGAAGTGGGGGATCCCGGTCCCCGAGCAGCCCGACCACGTCCTCTACGTCTGGGTCGACGCCCTCTCGAACTACGTCACGGCGCTCGGCTACGCCGACGACGGCGAGGCGTACGAGCGCTACTGGCAGGGCGGCGACGAGCGGCTGCACCTCATCGGCAAGGACATCATCCGCTTCCACTGCCTGTACTGGCCGGCCATCCTCCACGCCGCCGGCGTGCCGGCGCCGACGCGCGAGTTCGCGCAGGGCTTCATCACGAAGGACGGCCGCAAGCTCTCGAAGACGACGGGCAACGTGATCGACCCCGTCGCGCTCGTGGAGAAGCTCGGGCCCGACGCGGCGCGCTACTTCCTGCTGCGCGAGGCGCCCTACGGCGCCGACTGGGACTTCACCGAGACGGCCTTCGTGGGCCGCTACAACGCCGACCTCGCGAACGACCTCGGAAACCTCGTCTCGCGGGCCGCGACTTTGGCGGCCCGCTACTGCGACGGGAAGGTGCCGGCCCGCGGCGCGGGCGGCTCCGACTTCACCGCGACTCTCGAGGCCAAGGCGTTCGCCGCGGAGGGCGGCCTCGCGGCCGGGGTGCTCGCGCGCTACTCCGAGCTCGACTTCGCCGGGGCCCTCGGCGAGATCTGGAGCTGGGTGTCGCAGCTCAACCAGGCGATCGTCCACGTCGAGCCGTGGTCGCTCGCCAGGGACCCGGCCCGCCGGGCCGAGCTCGAGGCGTTCCTCTACCGGCTCGTCGAGAGCGTGCGGCTCGTGGCCGTGCTCGTCTCGCCGGTCATGCCCCGCGCGGCGTCGCGTGTCTTCGCGACGCTCGGGCAGGGCGAGCGCGAGCCCGTCGGGGCCGACCTGGCCTGGGGACGACTCGAGCCGGGCGCGCCGCTCGGCGCGGTGGCGCCGCTGTTCCCCCGCGTCGAGCGGGCCGACGGGCCGAACGAGACCGACGCAAAGGCCGCCCTGCGGCCGAAGACGACGAAGGAGGCACGCGTGTCCGACGTGAACCAGCCGCCCGCCGCCGGGGAGGCGGCCGCCGCTCCCGCCGCTCCCGTGCAGAGCCCGGCTCCGGCGCCGGCGCCGGGGGCCGACCGGATCGACATCTCCGAGTTCGCGAAGGTCGAGCTCCGCGCGGCGAAGATCCTCGCGGCCGAGAAGATCAGCGGGTCGAAGAAGCTCGTGAAGCTGCAGGTCGACCTCGGCCGCGAGCAGCGACAGGTGGTCGCCGGGATCGCCGAGAGCTACGCGCCCGAGGCGCTCGTCGGGAAGACGATCGTCCTCGTCGCGAACCTCAAGCCGGCGAAGCTCATGGGCGTCGAGTCGAACGGCATGGTGCTCGCCGGCTCGGGCGAGGGCGGCAAGGCGATCCTCTGCGCCTTCGACTCCGAGGTGGCGCCCGGCACGAAGGTGAAGTGACGCGCTTCCGCGCCGCCGCGGCGGCCCTCGCCCTCGCCTCCGTCGGCGCGCTCGCGTCGCTCGCGTGCCCGGGCGCGCCGAAGGCGGTCGTCTACGACCTCGCCGCGCGCTCGGCCGTGGCCGAGGCCTGGTCCGCCGCCGACGTGCTGCGCTTCGGCACGCCGGCCGCGGAGCCGCGGCTCGTCGACGGCTTCCATCGCGAGTCGGGCGGAGCCACCGCCGAGCCGTTCCTGTGGTCGAAGCAGGAGGCGGAGGTCGCGTTCCAGTGGCCGACGGCCGAGCCGCGCGTGGCCGTCGTCGACCTGGCCCCGTACAAGGCGGCGGGGCCGCAGGCGGTCGAGGTGAGCCTCAACGGAACGCGGGTCGACGGCTTCCGGCTCAACGACGCTCGCCACCGCTACCGGCTCGCCCTGCCGGCGGCGGCCCAGAGGCCGGGCGACAACCGGCTGCTCTTCGCGTTCGCCGCGGCATCCGCGCCGAGCGACGCCGACCCGAAGAGCCTCGACCGGCGCCGGCTCGCCGCGGCCTTCTACTCGATCGTGACGGGGCCGGCCGCGGACGCCTCGATCGAGGACCTCCTCGCCCGCGACGCGCCGCGTCCGTTCGCGGTGGGCGAGGAGAAGGCGGTGCCGACGCTCACGCTCGTCGGCCCGTCGGTGGTGCGCTTCGTCCTGAGGGTGCCGCCCTCGGGCGAGCTGCGTTTCACGCCCGAGCTCGAGGCGGGGGCCCGCGCCGCGGCGGGGAAGGCCTCGTTCCGAGTGCTCTACGAGAGCGAGTCCGGCGGGGGCGAGCGGGAGCTGTGGAGCGCGGTCCTCGACGGGCGGGCCAAGGCGCCGGGCGAGCAGGTCGTGAGCCTGCCCGGGCGCGAGGGCGAGATCGCGCGCGTCGGCCTGGCCGTGGGCCCGGCGGGCGGGAGCCCGCGCTTCGCGTGGGGCCGCTTCGTCGCGCCGCGCGTCCTCGGCCGCGACGGCCGGCCGGACGCGCTCGAGGGCGCGCCCCGACCCGAGGCCGACGAGCGCCGCGCCGACGGGTTGCGGAAGGCACTGTCCTCGGCCAACGTGCTGCTCGTCGTCCTCGACGCCGGCCGCGCGCAGTCGTTCGGGGCGTACGGCTACTCGCGCGAGACCTCGCCGAACATCGACCGCATCGCGCGCGAGGGCGTCGTCTTCGAGCGCGTCTACACTCCGGCCGTCTACACGCTCGGCGCGATGTCGTCGGTGTGGACGTCGCAGTACCCGGACCGGCATCACAGCGAGGTCTCCTTCAGCGCGAAGCTGCCGAAGGACCGGCTCACCCTGGCCGAGCTCCTCTCGGCCCAGGGCATCCAGACGGGCGGCTTCGTCGCGAACGCCGTGGCGGGGAAGCTCTTCGGCTTCGACCGCGGCTTCGTCGACTTCGACGAGGTGTTCTCGCGGCTCGGCAGCAGCGGCTCGGTGTTCCGGCAGGCGGTGCCGCCCTGGCTGCAGAGGAACCGGGACCGGCGCTTCTTCGCCTACGTCCACTTCCGCGAGCCGCACTTCCCGTACGACCCCGAGCCGCCGTTCGACACGAAGTTCGGCCCCGACGGGCCGATCGCGAAGGCGGACCGCCGCAACGAGACCTTCTTCAAGGACGCGAGCCAGGGGCGGCGGCCCTTCTCCGCCGAGGAGCGCGACCACCTCGTGCGCCTCTACGACGGCAACGTCGCCTTCGCGGACCAGGAGATCGGCGCGCTGCGCGAGGCCATGGAGAAGGAAGGCCTCTGGGAGAAGACGGTCGTGATCGTCGCCGCCGACCACGGCGAGGAGCTCTTCGAGCACGGCTGGATCGGGCACAACGTCCACCTCTTCGAGGAGAGTGTCCACGTGCCGCTCGTCGTCCGCTTCCCGAAGGGCACGGGGCCGGCGGGCACCCGCGTCGGCGGGCTCGCCGACCTCCTCGACCTCGGCCCCACGATCGCGGACGTCTTCGGCGTCCTCGGCAAGGGCGACTCCGACCGGGCCTTCCAGGGGCGCAGCCTCCTGCCGATGGCCGCGGGAGCGCCGGGCAAGCCCGTCGTGCTGTCCCGCACGATCTGGGACCGTCCCCGCTACGCGATGCGCGACGAGCGATACAAGTACCTCTACGACACGCGGACCGGGGAAGAGGCGCTCTTCGACGTGACGGCCGACCCGGGAGAGGCGAGGAGCGTCGCGGCCGGGCAGGCGCTGCGCGCGGCCTACTACCGGCAGGCGCTCCACCACTGGACGCTCGAGCTCGCGCGGCGGCAGCACGCGGCCGACGAGCAGGCCGGCATGTCGTGCGAGCAGTGCGAGAACCTCAAGGCCCTGGGCTACATCCAGGGCGACTGCCGATCGGTCTGCCGGTAGGCGCCATGGACAGCCTCGCCCTGGTCGACAGCCACTGCCACGTCGACATGCCCGACTTCGACGCGGACCGCGACGAGGTCGTGGCGCGGGCGCGGGAGGCCGGGCTCGTCGAGATGCTGCTCGTGGGCGGCGTCGACGAGCAGGCCGGCCACCGCCGCGCGCTCGCGACCGCCGGTCGCTACGGTCTGCCGGCGACCGCCGGTGTCCACCCGCACGAGGCGAAGCTCGCCGACGAGAAGGTCTACGACGAGCTGCGCGGCCTGGCCCTCGACGGCCGGATCGTGGCGATCGGCGAGATCGGCCTCGACTTCCACTACGACCACTCGCCGCGTCCCGTGCAGCGCGAGGCCTTTCGGCGGCAGATCCGACTGGCGCGTGACGTCGGCCTCCCGGTCGTCGTCCACACGCGCGAGGCCGACGAGGAGACCTGCGACATCCTCGAGGAGGAGAAGGCGGGGGAGGCGGGCGGCGTCATCCACTGCTTCACCGGCGGCCTCGAGCTCGCGCGGCGGTCGCTGGCCCTCGGCTTCTGCCTGTCCTTCTCCGGCATCGTGGCCTTTCCGCGGGCCGCGGTCATCCAGCAGGTCGCGAAGGAGGCGCCGGCCGACCGCGTGCTCGTCGAGACGGACGCCCCCTTCCTCGCGCCGCCACCGCACCGCGGGAAGCGTAACGAGCCGGCCTTCGTCGTCGAGGTCGCGCGCAGCGTGGCGACCCTCAGGGGAGAGCCCGTGGAGGCGCTCGGCGCCGCGGTCCGGGCGAACTACGCGAGGCTCTTCCGGCGGCCGATCTGACGTGCGCGGAGCGCGCCCGGACAGGCGCTCCGACGTTTGACAACAACCCTCGAATCCGTCACTTTAGCGCGGGCGTTCTCCCGCAGGTTCAACAGAAGAGCAGCACGGAGCATGGCCGACAGCTCGTTCGACATCGTCAGCAAGGTGGACCTGCAGGAGGTCAAGAACGCGATCGCCCAGGCCACCAAGGAGATCCAGACGCGCTTCGACCTCAAGGGCACCGGATCCTCGGTCGACCTCGCGGGGGAGGAGATCGTCGTCGCCTCCTCCGACGACTTCAAGCTGAGGGCCGTCCGCGAGGTGCTCGAGCAGCGCCTCGTCAAGCGGAGCGTGCCGTTGAAGGCGCTCACCTGGGGCGAGGTGGACGCGGCGCTCGGCGGGACGGTCCGCCAGAAGGCGGCCCTGCAGAGCGGCATTCCCACGGAAAAGGCGCGCGAGATCGTGAAGATCGTCAAGGGCACGAAGCTCAAGGTGCAGGCGGCGATCCAGGGCGACCAGCTGCGCGTCAGCGGCAAGAACCGGGACGACCTCCAGGCCGTCATCCGGGTGCTGCGCGAGACCGACCTCGGCATCGACATGCAGTTCACGAACTACCGGTAGGCGACGTGGCCGCGGTGAACCCCCTCCGGCGCGGCGGCGTCCTGGGCCTCAAGGACATCGTCCGGCTCGTGCAGGACGACCTCGAGAAGGTCGAGGACGTCTTCGCCGAGCAGGTCCGCTCCGACGTCCGCCTCGTCTCGGAGATCGGGCGCTACATCCAGGAGGGCGGGGGCAAGCGCGTGCGCCCGGCCCTTCTCCTCCTCGCGAGCCGCCTGTGCGGCTACCGCGGGGAGCGCGCGGTCACTCTCGCCTCGACCGTGGAGTTCATCCACACCGCGAGCCTCCTCCACGACGACATCATCGACGAGGCCACCGTCCGTCGGGGCCGGCGCAGCGTCAACAGCCGCTGGGGCAACGACATCACGGTCCTCCTCGGGGACTTCCTCTACACGAAGTCGATGGCGATGGCCCTCTCGCAGGACAACCTGCGGATCCTGCGCCTGCTGTCCGACGTGACGCTGCGGCTCATCGAGGGCGAGATCCTCGAGATCGAGAAGAACGCGAACATCCACGTCACCGAGAAGGAGCACCTCGACATCTGCCGCCGGAAGACGGCCGATCTCTTCGCGGCGTGCACGCGGATCGGGGCGATCCTCGGCGACGTCACGCCCGAGCGCGAGGAGGCCCTCGGCAGCTACGGCCAGAACCTCGGCCTGTGCTTCCAGATGGTCGACGACCTCCTCGACTTCACGGCCGAGGAGAAGACGCTCGGGAAGCCCGTCGCCAACGACCTGCGCGAGGGCAAGGTCACTCTGCCGATGATCTTCCTCCTCCGCCGGGCGGGGAAGGCGGCCGAGGCCAAGGTGCGCACGGTCCTCGAGGACCGGGCCTTCTCGCGGGTGACCCGCGACGAGCTCGTGAAGATGGCGCGCGACTGCGGCGCTCTCGACGAGGCGCGCGACATGGCCGAGCGCTACGCGGCGCAGGCGCGGCGCGACCTCCTGGCCTTCGAGCCTTCGGAGTACAGGGAGGCGCTCGAGGCGCTTCCCGGCTTCATCCTGGCCCGCGACCACTGAGGCCCGTGCCGTCGCGATGACGACGCGCGACGCGGCCTCTCGCCGGGTGCTCGCTCTTCGCGAGGAGATCCGCCGGCACGAGCACCTCTACTACGCCCTCGGGCAGCCCGAGATCTCGGACCGGGAGTACGACGCACTGGAGCGCGAGCTCCGGGACCTCGAGTCCGCCCACCCCGATCTCGTCACCCCGGACAGCCCGACGCAGCGCGTGGGCGAGCGGCCCTCGGGGGAGTTCCCGACCTTCGTCCACCGCGTGCCGATGCTCTCGCTCGACAACACCTACTCGGAGGACGAGCTGCGCGAGTTCGAGCAGCGCATCTTCCGGGTTCTCGGCGGAGAGCGCGAGATCGTCTACACCGCGGAGCTCAAGATCGACGGGCTGTCGATCGCCCTCCACTACGAGGGCGGCCGCCTCGTCCGCGCGGTGACCCGCGGCGACGGTGTCCGCGGCGACGACGTGACGCCGAACGCGAAGACGATCCGCGCGGTGCCCCTCGTCCTGCGGGGCGAGGGCGTCCCGGACGAGCTCGAGGCGCGCGGGGAGGTGTACCTGCCTCGCACCCGGTTCGAGCGGATCAACCTCGAGCGCGAGGAGGCGGACGAGGAGCCCTTCGCGAACCCGCGGAACGCCGCGGCGGGGACGATGAAGAGCCTCGACCCCCGAGTGGTGGCGGCCCGCGGGCTCGACGTCTTCCTCTACTCGGTCGCCCACGCGAAGGGCGGGGCGGCCGTGCGCGGCCAGTGGGAGGCCCTCGAGCGGCTGCGCGAGTGGGGCCTGCGCACGAACCCGCAGGCCCGCCGCTGCCGCGGCCTCGGCGAGGTGCTCGCGTTCGTCGAGGAGTGGCGCGAGGCGCGGAGCGCCCTCGAGTACGACATCGACGGCGTCGTCGTGAAGGTCGACGAGCTCGCCCTGCAGCAGGAGCTCGGATTCACGTCGAAGTTCCCGCGGTGGGCGATCGCCTACAAGTACCCCGCGGTACAGGCGGCCACCGTGGTCGAGCGGATCGAGGTGCAGGTCGGCCGCACGGGCAAGCTCACCCCGGTCGCCCGCCTCGCGCCCGTCGCCCTCGCGGGGGCCACCGTCTCCCGCGCCACCCTCCACAACGAGGAGGAGATCGCGCGGAAGGACGTGCGGGAGGGCGACACCGTCCTCATCGAGCGCGGCGGCGAGGTCATCCCGAAGGTCGTGCGCGTGGTCGCGGAGATGCGGCCGGCCGGGGCCGCGCCGTGGACGCCGCCCCTCGCCTGCCCCTCGTGCGGCGCGCCCGTCGTGCGGCCGGAGGGCGAGGTCGAAAGGCGCTGCCCGAACGCGTCGTGCCCGGCCCAGCTCGAGGAGCGGCTCAAGCACTTCGCGCGGCGCGAGGCGATGGACGTCGAGGGCCTCGGAGACGTCGTCGTGCACGAGCTGCACGAGCGCGGCCTCGTCCGCGACTTCGCGGACCTCTACGACCTGACGTTCGCGGAGCTCGCGCCGGTCTTCGCGCCCAAGGCGAAGAAGGGCGACTCGGTCGCGGCGTCGAACCTCCTGGCCGCCCTCGAGGCGAGCAAGTCGCGCGAGCTGCGGCGGCTCGTCTTCGGCCTCGGCATCCGGCACGTGGGCGAGCGCGTGGCGCAGCTGCTCGCGCGGCGCTTCCGGAGCCTCGAGGCGCTCCGGAGAGCCACCGTCGAGGAGATCGACGACGTGCCGGAGATCGGGCCGACGGTGGCCGCCTCCGTCCACCAGTGGTTCGCCGACGAGGGCAACCGGCGGCTCGTCGAGCGGCTCGAGGCTCGCGGCCTGCGCGTCGCCGACGAGGAGGGGGCTCCGTCCTCCGCGGCCTTCCAGGGGAAGCAGTTCGTGCTCACCGGGACGCTCGAATCGATGACGCGCGACGAGGCGAAGGCGTCGATCGAGTCGCGGGGCGGGCGGGTGACGTCCTCGGTCTCGAAGAAGACCTCTTACGTGGTCGTCGGCGCCGACGCCGGCTCGAAGCTGCAGAAGGCCGCCGAGCTCGGCGTCGCGACGCTCGACGAGGCGGCCTTCCGCGCCCTGCTCGCCGAGGCCTGACGGGTATACTCGACCCATGACGCGAGCGGCCTCCATCCTGGGCGGGGTCCTCGTCGCCCTGCTCGCCGCGGTCCTCGGCTACCAGGCCGGCGGGGGCGGCCTGGTACGGGCGCCGCTCGCCCCGGCCGGCTTCTCGGGCACCCCGGCCTCGCTGGCCGAGGTCGTCGCGCGGGTGAACCCCGCGGTCGTCCACGTCGACATCATCGAGGAGGCCCGGGAGAACCCCCACGAGGGCGTGGCGGACGCCCCCGCCCTCGACCTGCCGCGCCGCGGGGAGGGCTCGGGGTTCGTCGTGGACCCCGACGGCTACATCCTCACGAACCACCACCTCGTGCCCGGCCCCGGCCGGATCCGGGTGCGCCTCGCCGACAAGCGCGAGCTGCACGCGGTGAAGATCGGCTCCGACCCCAGCACGGACCTCGCCCTCCTCAAGGTGCCGGCGAAGGGGCTGCCGTACGTTCGACTCGGCGACTCCGACCGGCTGCGGGTGGGGGACTGGGTCTGCGCGATCGGCAACCCGCTCGAGTTCGACCACACGGTGACGGTCGGCGTCGTCTCGTCGCTCGGGCGGAAGATCTTCAACCAGTCGTTCGACGATTACATCCAGACGGACGCGGCCATCAACCCCGGCAACTCGGGGGGACCGCTCGTCAACGTGCGCGGCGAGGCCGTCGGCATCAACGCCGCGGTGAGCAGCGAGGCGCAGGGCATCGGCTTCGCGGTGCCGGTGAACGTGGCGCGGGCGGTGCTCGACCAGCTTCGCGAGAGCGGCCGCGTGCGGCGCGGCTGGCTCGGGATCCAGCTCCACGAGCTCGACCCCGACCTCGCGCGCATGATCGGGCTGCCCGAGCCGAAGGGCGCCCTCGTCATGGACGTCGTCGAGGGCGCGGCCGCCGCCGCGGCCGGCGTGCGCCGGTGGGACGTCATCACGTCGGTCGGCGGCCGGCCGATCGGCGACGGCGACGCGCTCGTGCGCACGGTCTCCGCGATCCCGCCGGGGACGGAGGTCGACGTCGTCCTCGTCCGGGAGGGCCGGCCGGTCGCGATCCGCGCCCGGCTCGGCGAGCGCGCTCCCGACGAGCAGGAGGACGGCGAGAACGCGGTGGCCCCGGTCGCCCCGGCGTCCGTCCCGCCGAAGCAGGGCGACGCGCTCGGGCTGGCGGTGGCCAACCTGCCGGCCCGCGCCCGCGCCGAGCTCAAGGTGCCGCCCGACCGCGCGGGCGTCGTGATCAAGGACGTCCTGGGGGCCGATCCCGGCGCCGACGACCTGGAGACGGGCGACATCGTGGTCGAGGTCAACCGCCGGCCGACGCCCGACGTCGCGGCGTACCGGCGCGTGCTCGCGTCCCTGCGCCCCGGCGAGCCGGCGTGGGTCTTCGTCTACCGCCCGCAGCCCGACGCCGCGCGCGGGTCGTCCCTGAGCTCGTTCCTGACCCGGCTCGAGGTGGAGGAGGTGAGGAAGTGAAGGCGCGCGTCCTCATCATCGACGACGAGGACGCGGTCCGCTCCTCGCTGAAGATGATCTTCGAGTACGAGGGGTACGAGGTGCTCCTCGCGGCGAACGGGCCGGTCGGGCTGAAGATGGCGGAGCAGGAGTCCCCCGACCTCGTGATGCTCGACATCAAGATGCCGCAGATGGACGGGCTCGAGGTGCTGAAGAAGCTCAAGGAGCGCGAGGGCGCGCCGCCGGTGGTGATCCTCTCCGGCCACGGCACCGTGAAGACGGCGGTCGACGCGGTCAAGCTCGGGGCCTTCGACTTCATCGAGAAGCCGCCGGAGAGCGACCGGATCCTGATCGCGGCCCGGAACGCCCTCGGCCAGAAGAAGCTCTCCGACGAGAACCGGCGCCTGCGGCTCTCGTTCGACGAGCGCTACCGGATGGTCGGCCGCAGCCCCGTGCTCGAGAAGGTGGGCGACGCGATCCGCCGCGCCGCCCCGACGAACGCGACCGTCCTGATCACCGGCGAGAGCGGGGTCGGCAAGGAGCTCGTCGCCCGCGCCATCCACCGCAACTCGCTGCGGCGCGACGAGACGTTCGTGCAGGTCAACTGCGCGGCGATCCCCGAGGAGCTGATCGAGAGCGAGCTGTTCGGCCACGAGAAGGGCTCCTTCACCGGCGCCACCGAGAAGCAGATCGGGAAGTTCGAGCTCGCCCACAAGGGCACCATCTTCCTCGACGAGGTCGGGGACATGAGCCTGCGCACGCAGGCGAAGGTGCTGCGCGTGCTGCAGGAGGGCGAGGTCGAGAGGATCGGCTCGCAGAAGACGATCCAGGTCGACGTGCGCGTGATCGCCGCCACGAACAAGAACCTCGAGCGCGAGATCGAGGAGAGCCGCTTCCGGGAGGACCTCTACTTCCGCCTCTCGGTCCTGCCGATCCGGGTGCCGGCCCTGCGGGAGCGGCCCGACGACATCCCGCTCCTCGTCGAGCACTTCGTGCGGCAGTTCTGCTCGGACAACAACTTCCGTCCGAAGACGTTCTCGGCGGCGGCGATGGACGTCCTGCGCCGGCACCCCTGGCGCGGCAACGTGCGCGAGCTGCGCAACGCCGTCGAGCGGCTCCTCATCATGGCGGAGGCGGAGGAGATCGCGGCCGAGCACCTCGTCGACGTCCTGCGCCGGCCCGCCGTGGCGCCGGCCGACGACGGCGCCGGGCCGACGGCCGGCGGGGCCGTCTCGCCCGGGACCCTGCGCGACTTCAAGGAGGGCGCCGAGCGCGCGTTCCTCGTGCAGAAGCTGCGGGAGAACGCCTGGAACATCTCGGCCACCGCGAACGCGATCGGCACCCCGCGCTCGAACCTCTACAAGAAGCTCGAGGCGTACGGCATCACGCAGGAGAAGGACGGCTAGCCGCGGCCCCGTCGCTCCCGGGAGCTTCGCGCGAAGTCTGCTACGCTAGACCGGTCGCGGAGCCGGCCGGGCGCTCGCCGCGGTCCATCGTCACCGGGCCGGGGAGGAAAGTCCGGACTCCACAGGGCAGCGTGCTGGTTAACGGCCAGCGGGGGCGACCCCAGGGAAAGTGCCACAGAAAACACACCGCCGAACCTCCGGGCGACCGGGGGTGGCAAGGGTGAAAAGGTGCGGTAAGAGCGCACCGCCGACCTGGTGACAGGGCGGGCAGGGTAAACCCCACGCGGAGCAAGACCGAATAGGGGGGCGTCTGAGGCCGGCCCGGCCGAAGCCCCCGGGTAGGTTGCTGGACCCCGCGGGCAACCGCGGGGCTAGAGGAATGAACGCCGCCCGCCGCGCGAGCGGCGGGGACAGAATCCGGCTTACAGGCCGGCTCCGCGACTCTTCCGACGGCCACCCCGCGAGCCCGGGCGTTCCGGGCCCGCGGGGCGGCGCACGGCGGCGGGACGACCGGTCAGAACCGGTAGCCGATCCCGAAGCCGACGAGCCAGGGATCGACCTGGACCGCGCTCACCTTCGTGCCGCTCGCGAGCGACACGTCGCTGCGGATCGTCACGTACTTGACGTCCGCGTTCAGGAACCACCGCTCGGCGATCTTCACGTCGAGGCCGGCCTGGCCGGCGACGCCCACCGACGCGCTCTCGAGGTCCAGCGCGCCGACGCCGGGCACGGCCAGGTTCACATCCATCAGCAGCGTCAGGTTGACGCCGACCCCGACGTACGGACGCACGACCCCGGCGGGGGCGAAGTGGTACTGGAGGCCGAGGACGGGCGGCAGGTGCTTGAACGAGCCGATCTTCGTCCCGGCGACGTCGACGTCGTGCTTCTGCGGATACGTGAGGATGAGCTCCGCCGCGACGTGGGGCGTGAGGAAGTAGGAGAAGTCGACCTCCGGGATCGTCTTGTTGCTCACGTGGATGGCGTCGGCGGGGACGCCGAGGGCCCCGATGGCGTCCGACTTGTTCGCGGTGTCGATGTAGACGCCGCGGAGGCGGACCTGCAGCGGGCCCTCTTCCGCGCGCGCGAGGGCGGGCGAGACGGCCAGGATCAGCGCGGCCGGGAAGGCGAAGGCGATGCGCCTCGTCATTGTTCTGTGCTCCCCCTTGTTTTCGTCGTCGAAGAGAAAGGACGTGGGAAAAGACGGTCACTCGTCACGCTCGCCAGCCGGGCCGGTCGAGCGAATGTGACGAGCTTAGTAACATTACTAGAAAAGTAAACTAGTCACTTTTGTCCATTCCTCCGGTACACTTGATTCGTACGGAGGGGAGTTGCTCGGCATCAGGCGGGAAACGGACTACGCGGTGCGGACCGTGCTCCACCTCGCGAGCGTCGGGCCCGGGGTTCCGGTCCGGGTGCGCGACGTGGCCGCGCAGCGCCACCTGCCCTTGTCCTTCGTGAGGCGGATCGTGGCCCGGCTGCGCGCCGAGGGGATCCTCGAGACGACGCGGGGAATGGGCGGCGGGATCCGCCTGTCGCGGCCCGCGTCCGACATCTCCATGCTCGACGTGGTGCGGGCGATGGAGGGCCCCGTCGCGCTCAACCCGTGCGTCATCCCCGACCACACGTGCCCGCTCCGGGCCGGGTGCCCGGCGAACCGCGCGTGGTGCGAGGCGACGTCGATCCTCGAGGGCTACCTCGCCGGCACGCGCTTCGACGCCCTCGCCGCGAGCGGGCCGGACCACGAGGAGGCGCACCGCCGAGCGAGCGTTCCCGCCGCGAAGGCGGTGACCCTGCAGGTGCGTCGGCCGCGGCGCGAGCCCGCGCCGGCCGGGCGGGGCTAGCTAGCGGCGCGTCTCGGCCGTCGCCGTCGACCGCAACGACTTCTCCCACTCCCGCTGCAGCTCGGCGTAGCTCACGCCGAGGGTCTCGGGCAGCGCCTCGGCGGCCGGCCGTCCCGCCGCGAGCGCGTCGAGGAGCGAGAGGATCGCCCGCTCGCCCCGCGTCCGGGCGATGTGGACGACGACCGAGAGGCTCTGGGCGTAGGCGAGGGTGGCCTGGCGCTCCGAGAGGCCGGTGAACGGCTTCTCGAGGCTCTCGATCCGCGGGAGAGTGGCCGACACCGCGGCGAGGGCCGCGCCCTCTCGGGCCGCGTCGGAGCCCGAGAGCCACTGCGCGAGGCCCTCCTGCAGCCACGTCGGGCACTCCGCGCCGGCGCGGGCCGCCACGAAGGTGTGGACGAGCTCGTGGCGGAGCACGCGCACGAGCCCCGGGGTCGGCGCGTCGAGGCCGGCCACCGGCACGCGGATCGCGCCGTCGTTCCACGCCGCCACCCACCCGGGCGCGCGCGTCGTGTCGCGGAAGCTCGCCGCCGTCTGCAGCACCACCTCCACCGGCTGGGCGGGGGCGGCGCCGAGCCGCGCCTCGTACTCACCGAAGGCGCGGTCGAGCTCGGCCAGCACGGCGAGGCCGAGCGGCTCGTCGGCCTCGCCGTCGTAGCGCAGGAGGAACCGGGCGCGGGAGGACTGCGGCGGCATCGCGACGAGGGCGTCGAGCTTCGCCCTCACCCGCGGCTCGGGCGAGGCCGCGAGCGAGTCCGCGAAGCGCTCGCGCGCCGCGGGGAACTCGCCGAGGTCGGCGAGGGCGTCGCCGAGGAGCTCGAGCGTCCGTGCGTCCCGCGGCGCCTCGGCGAGGGTGGCCTCGAGCGTCGCCCGGGCGCGGGCGGGATCTCCGAGGGCGAGCTGCGCCTCCGCGAGCGCCGTGCGCGCCGCCTTCGACCCCGCGTCGCGGAAGAGGGCGAGCCGCGCGAAGCGCAGGGCTTCCCCGGGATCGCCCGCGGCGAGGCGCTCGCGGCTGCGCCGCAGGTCGGGGTCGACGAGCGGCTCCGTTCCCGGGGGCGCCGTGACGCTCGCGACCGAGGTCCGCGGCACCGCGAAGAGCGCGCCGGCCTGGCGGTAGCGCAGCTCGCCGGCCTCGTACCAGGCCTCGTCGGCGACGATCGTCCGTCCGCTCGTCAGGACGATCGTCTCCCCGGCGGCGGTCCGCAGCGGCAGGGTGAGCGCGACCACGAGCGCCATCGCGGCGCCGATCCGGGGGCCGTCCACGATTCTCAGGGAACGAGCTCGGCGACGGTCGAGAGGCGGGGCCGGACGCCGCTCTGGCGGAAGTACGCCGGGAGTCCGGGCAGCGCCGCTTCCGCCGCCGGCCGCCCGTCGAACAGGCCCCAGCACACGCGGTAGCACGTCTGGCCCTTGACCGTCACGGGCAGGATGAACAGCTCGGGCCCGCCGGCGCCGACGGCCTTCTGCACGTTCTCGGGAGCGCACGCGGTCAGGAGCTGGACGCTCACGCGATCGCGGGAGCCGGCGCCGAGAGACCGCGCGAACGCCTGGGCGGCCTGGGGCAGGGAACCCTGGGCCAGGAGGGCGCGGCCGTCTCCGGCGGGCCCGGTCGCGGCGGCGGTCGTGGCGGGGGCCGCCGCCGGCGCGGGCCTCGTCGCGGTCGCCGGAGGCGGCGTCGCCACCGGCTTCGCGGCGACGGCCGGAGGCGTCGCGGCCGCGGGCGCGATCGTCGTCGGCCGGGGCGCGGGCGCCGCCGGCGGGATCGTGGTGGCGGCCGGCGAGGGCATCGCGGCGACCGGCGCCGGGGACGTGGGCGCGGCGAGCGGGGCGGCCGTCGCCGGGAGCGTCGCGGCCGGCGTCGGCGCGGGGCGCGGCGGCGTCGCCGTGACAGGGCGCGTCACGGCCGGAGGCATCGGAGCCTTCGGCGCGCGCAGGAAGAAGTACCAGGCGGCGACGGTCGTCACCACGACGGCGGCCAGCGCCGTCAGCAGGATCGGCAGGCGCGACGGCGCCGCCGGCGCCGGCGCGATGCGCGCGGGCGGTCGCCGCGGGGCGGGCGGCGTGGTCTGCGGAGTGGCGCGGAACTGGGGCTCCCACCGCTCGTCGCGCTTCTCCGGGCGGGTCGGCGCCTGCGGGCTGAGGAGCGCGTCGAGGGCGGCGAGGTCCTCCTGCGAGGGCTTCGACGCCGGCGACTCGCCGACCGGAGCCGGCTCTTCGCTCGCCGGCACGTAGGCGTCGGCCGGAGCGTACGAAGCCGGAGGGACGTACGCGGGCGATGGCGCGTAGGCCGGGGGAGTGTAGGCGGCGGTCGGCGGGACGAGCGTCTCCGCCTCGGTGTCGATCGGCTCCGCCTCCATCTCCAGCTCCTGAGCCACGGGCTCGGCCGGGGGCGGCTCGTAGGGAGGGGCGTACGTCGGCGCGTAGGCCGGCGGCTCCGGCGCCGCGTAGGGCGTCTGGGCGAGGCGGGGATCGATGAGCGTCGGGGCGGGCTCGGGCTCCGGCTCGGGCTCACCGAAAGAGGGCAGCGGCTCCGAGAACGGCGAGGCTTCGGGCAGGGTGGCGGCATCGGGGAACGGCTCGAGCTCCTCGGCCTCCGCACGGGGCACGTACTCGGTCTCCGGCCGGAACGAGGGCTCCTCCGGGAAGGGGAGCGCCACCGTCGGCTCGGGCTCGGGCACGACCGCCGGCGCCTCCGGCAGCGCCACGGCCGGGAACGGCTCCGCGGGCATCGAGAACGTCACCGGGAGATCCGAGTCCGCGGCCGGCGCGGGCACGGCCGTCTCCTCGACGAAGGCGAAGCCGGTGGCCTCGTGCCGGACGGGCGAGAGGGGCACCGTGTACATCGGCGCCTCGTCCGCGGACGGCAGGGCGAACACCGGAGCCGCGGCCGCCGCGGGCGGCTCGGCGAACGGCTCCGCGAAGGGAGCGGCCTCGGCCTCGCCGAAGCCGCTCTGCGCCTCGCCGGCGAGGTCGAGCTCCTCCTGGACCGGCGCCGCCGCCTTCTTCACGACGCCGAGGAAGAGCAGCGCGCAGCCCGTCTTGACGGCCTCGAACTCGTCGAGGCGCGTGAGGGCGATCGCGTCCTTCAGCGTGCGGTGGCCGTCGAGCCTCTCGAGCAGTGGCCACACGTCGGCGCGGATCTCGGTGAGCACCGAGTCGCCTCCGGGCACGGGCTCGAGCACCGCGCCGAGCTCGACGTGGCGCAGGGCGAACGCGCGGTCGGGGATCCGCTGCACGGCGGCGAGGAGCAGGCGCTCGGTCGAGAGCTTGAGGTCGACCGAGCCCTTGGGCAGGACGCCGTCCTCGAACTCGAAGGTCCCCTGGTCCCACGACAGCACGTCGGCGAGGATGCGCTCGACCTTGTGGCGCGCGGCCTCGTTGAGCTCGCGCTGGCTCACGAAGCCGCTCTCGGAGAGCACCTTCGCGAGCGGGTTGCCGGGGCCGACCTTCGCGTTGACGTCGTCGAGCTGCTCGCGGGTCAGGCGCCCGCTGTCGATCAGGATCGCGCCGAGCTGGTCGCGCGAGTCGTTCGACGAGCCGAACAGGATCCGACCGGAGCGGAAGTAGAGCGCCTTCGGGTACGCGGCACCGGTGACCTTCAGCGAGCCCGTCGCCCCGTGTCGATGGAGGTCCACGAGGAGGTACGGGAACGTGAGAGGCTCGATGTTCCCGCTCACCGGGAACGATTGGCTCATCCGCCCTCCTGAGGCGCCGGGCGACGGCGGAGGGAGCCGTCGGTCCGGTGCGAATTCCCAATGATGCTAGCACGTTCCGCGTCAGTTGTTGACATTATTTCTAGGTCGCTCGTACACTCTCAGAGGCTCCTTGGAGGTGCGCGTGGACGAGTCCGCCCGGATGCGGGAGAACGAGTGGTTCCTTCAGCACGAGGCCAAGCTGCTGGAGGAGGCGAAGAAGGCGCGCGAGAAGCGGGAGGCCGAGCGGCGCGAGCGGGAGACCGCCGAGGAGCGCCGCAAGCTGAAGGAGCAGCACTACATGAAGTGCCCGAAGTGCGGGCACGACCTGAAGGCGGAGAACCTCGAGGGGATCGAGATCGACCGCTGCTCGTTCTGCGAGGGCTTCTTCATGGACGCGGGCGAGCTCGAGGAGCTGTTCTCGAAGAAGCAGCCGGAGCGCCAGGGCTTCATGCGCTGGCTGCTCAAGATCTGACCGCCCGGCGGGCGGCGCCTTTCGCCCGCGCCTCGCCGTGCCGTACCTGATCGACGGCAACAACCTCCTCGGCTCCTGGGGCGGCCCGCCGGGGAAGGGCGACGACGGGCGCGCCGAGGTGGTGCGCCGCGTCGCCGCCTTCTGCCGCGCGCGCGGCGCCCGCGCGACGCTCGTCTTCGACGGCCGGCCGTTCCGCCCTGATCTCGACGCGCAGCAGCTCGGCCCCGTCTCGCTGCGCTTCCCCGGCGAGGGGCGCGACGCCGACTCGCTCGTCCGCGAGATCGTCGACCGCGCGCCGCGCCCCGCCGAGCTCCTCGTCGTGACCTCCGACAAGGCCCTCTACTCGTACGCGAAGACGCGCGGCGCGTCGGTGCTGCGCGCCCACGAGTGGAACGCCCTCGCCCGCGGCGCCACGCCGCCCGTGCGCGCGGCCCGCCGCCGAGGCCCGGCCGCCACGTCGAGCGACAAGCCAGAGCGCGAGACGGACGTCGAGGGCTGGCTCAAGAGGTTCTCGGGGGAGTAGGGACCCACGGCGCTGGCGCCCCCTTCGCCAGGCCCGCGTCCGCCGAAGCCTGGCAGGTGCGAATCCCCGCTGCCAACCTCCGAGCTCATTCTGGTGGAGAACTTCCGCTGAGCCTGCGCGCCGCCCCCGTAACGCGCGGCTACGTTCGTCGACTGCGGTTGACGTGCGCAACGTGCTGATCCGCTGATCCTTTCGCTGCGACGACGGCGTTCCGCGCCAACGGCGGTTGACATGCGCGGATCGCGCTCGTCCGCGTGCCTCGTCTGAAGATCCGACCTGTCAACGACTTCTCGTGTGTGCCCGCCGTCGGCACTGCCGTTGCCTCTCTGTCGTGCGTCGTGCGGCGGAACGGCGCCCGGACGACGTAGGGAGAGACGGCGTTCGGGCGCCGCGACGCTTCGGCCGAAACCGAAAGGCGGTCCGCGAGGCCGACCTCGGACGACGGCCGGCGTCGCCGCCGCGCGGCGAATGACGCGAGTCACCCCAACTGCCACCGAAACACGAGGAGGAAGACCATGACGCTCCGCCGCATCGCCGCCTTCGCCGCCGCGCTGGCCCTCGCCGTCCTGACCGTGGCCGGCCCCGCCCTCGCCGCCAAGCCCGCGCCGACGGGCAAGGTCAACATCAACACCGCCTCCGCCGAGCAGCTCACCACGCTGCCCGGCGTCGGCCCGAAGCTCGCCGCGCGCATCGTCGAGTACCGCCAGAAGTCGGGCTCCTTCCGCGCGACGAAGGACCTCATGAACGTCCAGGGCATCGGCGAGAAGAACTTCGCGAAGCTCGAGACGTGGCTGAGCGTCGGCGAGCCGGCCAAGGCCGCCGCGACGTAGGGAGAGCGCGGGGCGGCCGTCCCTTCCGGCCGCCCCGCCACCCGCAATGCGCGCCCGCGGCTTCTCGCTCGCCGAGATGATCGTCGTCCTCGGGATCATGGGGACGATGCTCGCCGTCTCGATCCCGATGTTCCGCCCCCGCTTCGCCGAGGCCCATCTCCTCGGCGCGGCGCGCCAGTTCAAGGCCGAGTTCCGCCTCGCCGCATCGACCGCCGTCCGCGCCAACGTCTACACCGCGATCCGCTTCGAGCGCCGCGGCGAGGACGTGTGGTACTCGGTGTACCAGGACGGGAACCACAACGGCGTCCGCGCGGTCGACATCGACGCGGGCGTCGACCGCCGCATCGCGGGGCCGCTCCCGCTGACCGCCGGCGCGCCGGGCGTGCGCATCGGCTTCAACCCCGGCGTCCCCGCGGTGCCGCCGGACTCGGGCCTGCTGAGCGGCGACCCGATCCGGTTCGGCTCGTCGGACACGCTGTCGTTCTCGCCCCTTGGCACGGCGACGTCCGGTACGTTCTACCTGGCCGGCGACGCCGCGCAGGCGGCCGTTCGCGTCACCGGCACGAGCGCCCGCGTGCGGCTGATGGTCTGGCGCGGCGGGCAGTGGATCGAGAGGTCGTAGCCCGCCCGCGCGCGGACGTCCTCCGCCGCGGCCCGGAACCCCGGCCGCGGCGGACGAGCGCCAGGTCAGGCCGCGACCGGCGCCGGCGTGGCTCCGGCGAGGAGCGGCTCGAGCGCCGAGACGACGCGCGCCATCTGCGCCTCGGTGAGGAGCTCCGTGAGCACGGCCACGAAACGGCCCTGGACGCCGGAAGCGATGTACTGCCAGCGGTACGCCTTCAGCACGGCCTTCTCCAGCGCCTGGGCCTGCTCGGACGTGTGCGAGCGGCCGGAGGCCGCCACGAAGTAGCGGGCGTCGGCGGCGGCCTGCGCGCGGAGGATGCCGTCGACGGCGCCGACGAGGGCGATGAGCTCCTCCACGCCGCGGTCGCGCTCCGCCGCCGAGAGCCGCGCGTCCTCGCTCCGCAGCTCCAGCTCGTCGAGGATCGCGTGCTGCGACTCCTCCTTCCAGTGGTAGAGGAAGACGTCCTTGAAGAGCGGTGAGAGGTCGTCCTGCGGGGCGATGCTCTGGCGGTAGTGCTCCTGCGTGAAGAGCTCGATGTGGAGGGTGAGGGCGAGCACCGCCCACGTCGACGACGAGAGCACCGCGGCCGCGACCTGGTCGGGATCCACGTCGAAGCGGTATCCGGGCGGCAGGCACTGGCCGGCGAGCCGCTCCACGCGGCGGAAGAGCTCCTGGTGCTTCAGCTCCTCGTCGCTGAAGCGCACGAGGGCCTCGAGCGCGACCTGGTCGCCCAGCCAGTGGCCGCGGCTCAGCTCCAGCACCTTGGCGTTGATGAAGCGCTCGACGAGGCCGAAGACGTTGGCGTACGTGCGGCCCTGGATCTGGCTCAGGAAGCGCCGCCCGGCGGCGTCGAGGAAGGGGATCTCGCGGACGAGCGAGAGCCCGTCCGGCAGGAACGCGCGGTCGGCGTCGAACGAGCGGCCGCGGATCACGTCGGCGTCGATGTCCCAGCGGACTCTGCGCGAGGCCGCGACGCAGCGGGCGTAACGGTCGGTCGGGATCGCGACGGTTTCGGTCGTCATCGGTTTCCTCCTTGCGGAACCCTCCGAAGATCCGCCCGCGAGCCGCCGCGCGCATGGGCCGGTTGTCCCGATCGGCGGTCCCCGGGGCCCGGCCGGCCCTGGCCGGGCAGGACCTCCGTCCCGGCCGCGGCTAGAATCGGGCCTTGCGTCAGGCCCTCCACTTCGTCAAGGCGCGCGATGGCGCGAGCCTCGCCTGGGCGGTGGCGGGCCGCGGCCCGACGCTCTTCAAGGCGTCCAACTGGCTGACGCACGCCGAGTACGACTGGGACAGCCCCGTCTGGCGGCACTGGGTCGAGTTCCTCTCCGCGCACTTCCGCTTCGTGCGGTACGACGAGCGGGGCTGCGGCATGAGCGACTGGGACGTGGCGGACGCGAGCCCCGCGCGCTGGCTGGCGGACCTCGAGGACGTGATCGCGGCCGCCGTGCCCCCGCCGGCGCCGCCGGCCGTCCTCCTCGGCATCTCGCAGGGGGCCGCGACCGCCGTCACGTACGCGGTGCGCCACCCGGAGAGAGTCTCGCGCCTCGTCCTCTACGGCGGCTACGCCCTCGGCTGGCGCCGCCGCAGCGACGAGATCGGCCGCCGGCGGCTCGAGGCCATCATCGCCCTGATGCGCTACGGCTGGGGCACCGACAACCCGGCCTTCCGCCAGGTGTTCACCCAGAGGTTCATCCCCGAGGGCACCGAGCAGCAGCTCGCCTGGTTCAACGAGCTGTGCCGCAAGTCGGTGCGCCCCGAGACGGCCGCCCGGCTGCTCGAGGCGCGGGCCGACGTCGACGTGGTCGACCTGCTGCCGCAGGTCGCGGTGCCGACGCTGGTCGTTCACGCCCGCGACGACGAGGTGGTGCCGCTCGAGTGCGGCCGCCAGCTCGCGGCGCTCATTCCCGGGGCGCGGTTCGTCCAGCTCGAGTCGAGGAACCACATCCTCCTGGCGGGAGAGCCGGCCTGGCAGCGCTTCGAGGAGGAGGTGCTCGATTTCACGCGCGAGGCGCGCCCGCCGCGCGAGGACCCGGTCTTCCAGTCGCTCTCCGGGCGCGAGCGGGAGATCCTGAGGCTCGCGATGCGGGGCCACGACAACGCGCGAATCGGGGCCGAGCTCTTCATCAGCGACAAGACCGTGCGCAACCACGTCAGCCGCATCTACGAGAAGCTCGGCGTCGCCTCGCGCGCCCAGGCGATCGCCCTGGCGCACGAGCGGGGGTTCGCCGCCGGCGACTGAAACGGCGGCGAGCGCTCGTCGGAGTATGTCCCAACGTCGAACAAATTCGGCGCGTCCTGTGCTAGCGTCCGCCTGTCGTGCCAGGGACGTCCACCTTCCCATGAGGATTCGCTCGCGATGACTGCTCCCTCGACCCGCCGCTTCGCCCTTCTCGCCGGACTCTGGCTGGTCGCCGTGCCGGCTCTCCTCCGCGCCCAGCCGTCGGGCGGGCCGTACGGTCCCGTGCCGCAGACCTACGCGGTGCCGAAGGCCGCGCACGTCTACTTCGTCGCCCCCGACGGCAAGCCCGAGGCGAGCGGCGCGACCCTCGCCGAGCCCACGACCCTCGAGTCCGCGATCGAGAAGGTCGTCACCGGCGACGTCGTCGTCCTGCGCGGCGGGACGTACCGCACGGGCGGGCTCGAGCTCAACCAGGGGATCACCCTGCAGCCGTACGCGGACGAGCGGCCGGTGCTCAAGGGCACGCGCGTGGCGACCGAGTGGCGGCGGGCGGGCGCGAGCGTCTGGCGCACGCCGTGGAAGACGCTCTTCCCGGCCTCTCCGCTCGGCTGGTGGCAGCGCGATCGCGAGGGCACGCGGACGCCGCTGCACCGCTTCAACAACGACATGGTCTTCGTGGACGGCGAGCTCCTGAAGTCGGCGGGATGGGAGGGCGAGCTCGACGCGCACTCGTACTACATCGACTACGACAAGGGGCAGGTGTACATCGGCACCGACCCGGCCAACCGCACGGTCGAGATCACGGCCTGGGACGGCGCTCTGGTGCGCACGACGCAACCGGTGCACGGGAAGACGAGCGACCGCAAGGGGCCGGTGATCCGCGGCATCACCTTCACGCAGTACGCGCGG
Organism: Vicinamibacteria bacterium; assembly: GCA_046331285.1. GTDB lineage: Bacteria > Acidobacteriota > Vicinamibacteria > Fen-336 > Fen-336 > DATBSL01. Next base: position 15,286 of record JAXLRD010000024.1, on the reverse strand, counting down.
CGCGCGCTCGAGATCGAAGGGAAGCGCCGGTTCGGCCCGAACGACGAGCCGACCGACGAGCCGCTCGGCCCGGCCGACCCGGCGACCTACGGCAAGGAGGTCACCGGCACCCTGCTCGAGAACGTCACGGTCTCCTTCTGCTCCCGCGTGGCCGGCTTCTTCCGCGGCGACGGGCTCGTCATCCGCAACTCGCTCTTCAGCGACACGAGCACCGAGGGTGTCTACGTGATCGGCTCCTCCGACGTCCTGCTCGAGCGGAACATCTTCCGCCGCAACAACGTCGAGGAGCTGACCGGCTACTACCCGAGCGCCGTGAAGATCTTCAACCAGTCGCACCGTGTCACCTGCCGGGACAACCTGGTGCTCGACAACCCCAAGTCGAACGGCATCTGGTACGACGTCGGCAACCGCGACGGCGTCTTCGTCGACAACTACGTGGAGAACGCGCTCGTCGGCTTCTTCTTCGAGATCTCGAAGGGCGCGACCGTGGCCGGCAACGTGTTCGTGCGCTGCGGCAAGGGGATGTGGTCGCTCAACAGCTCGAACGTGCGCGCGTACCACAACACGTTCCTCGACGCCCCGGCCTCCTACGAGAGGAACGAGCGCAGCGCGGCGGCCGACCACTTCGGGTGGCACCCGAAGACCGGCCCCGACGTCGACGAGCGCGAGGGCGGCGTGTTCGTCGGCAACCTGCTCGTCGCCAGCGAGTCGTTCCGCCACCCGCTTGCGCGGTTCGACCAGCCGAAGTCGCTGTGCCAGCGGCTGACGAAGCCGCAGGTCAAGGAATACGACGGCAACGTCTACGTGCGCCAGGGCGCCTCCGGGCCGCTCGTGGCGTGGGGCCCGGTGGCGACCGACAGCTGCACCTCCGAGCTCGCGTCGCTCGACGAGCTGCGCAAGCTCGGCTTCGAGACGCACGGCACGGCGCTCGTCGGCTACACGGGCGCGACCTTCAAGAGCCCGGAGCTCCTCCGCTTCGAGCTGGCGCAGCCCCTGCCGGGCGTCGCGCCGACCCCGCCGCCGCCGGTCGAGGTGCGCCGGTTGCTCGGCTGGGGCGAGAACGAGGCCCTCGCGCCGGGAGCCTACCCGCTGCGGGCCGAAGCGAAGTCCACCGCGCGACCGGCGCGTCGCTGAGAGAAGAGGAAAGAGGGAACGAGATGGCCCAGAAGCTCCCCGTCGGAGAGAAGGTCGGCTACGCGCTCGGCGACCTGGCCGCGAACTTCGTGTTCCAGTTCATGATCACCCTGCAGGTCACGTTCTACGTGGACGTGTTCGGCCTCTCGGCCGCCGCCGCCGGGACCATGTTCTTCGTGGTCGGCATCGCCGTCGCCTTCGTCAACCCGATCATGGGCGTGATCGCCGACCGGACGAAGACGAGGTGGGGCAAGTTCCGGCCGTGGCTCATCTGGACGGCGCTGCCGTTCGGCGTCATCGGCGTGATGACGTTCACCACCCCGCAGATCTCGCCGGAAGCCAAGCTGATCTACGCCTGGGTCACCTACGCCCTGCTGCGCGTCGTCTACACGGTCAACAACGTGCCCTACGCCTCGCTGATGGCGGTGATGACCGACGACCCCGACGAGCGCAACAGCGCGTCCCAGTACCGGCAGATCGCCGCCAACTCGGCCGGCTTCATCGTGGCGAGCCTGGTCATCCCGCTCATCGACGTCTTCGCCCGCGGCTCCAAGGACCCGGCCGACCTGGCGCGGGGCTACCAGCTCACGATGGGCCTGCTGATGCTCGTCGCCATGGTGCTGTTCGTGGTCTCGTTCCTGACCACAAAGGAGCGGATCGAGCCCGACCCCGCGCAGAAGACCTCGCTCGGCCAGGACCTGGCCGACCTCGCGGCCAACCGGCCCTGGGCGATCCTGTTCCTGGTCACCCTCTTCTACTTCGCCGCCCTGTGCGTGCGCGGCAACGCGATGTTCGCCTACTGCTCCCTCTTCCAGGGTGACAAGGGCCTGTTCTCGTGGATGAACGGGTTCGGGCTGGCCTCGCTCCTGGTCGGGGTCGCCTGCTCCAACGCGATCTCCGTCCGCATGGGCAAGCGACAGCTGTTCCTGCTGAGCATGGCGCTCACGGGGCTCCTCACCACGGCGCTCGTCTTCGTGCCCGCGGGGAGCGGCCTGCTGGTGATCGGACTCGAGATCCTGCGCCAGTTCTCGTTCGGCATCTCGGGCCCGGTCCTGTGGTCGATGATGGGCGACGTCGCCGACTACGGCGAGTGGAAGACCGGCCGCCGGGCCTCCGGCACGGTGACCGCCGCCGTGGTCTTCGCGCTGTGGGTCGGCCTGACGCTCGGACAGGCCTTCGTCGGGTGGATCTACGCGTTCTACGGTTACGCGGAGAAGGCCGTGACGCAGTCGCCGGAGGCCATCCACGGAGTGGTGCTGACCGGCGGCCTCTACGCGGGCCTGTCTTTCCTGATCGCCGCCGTGCTCCTGCTCGTCTATCCGCTCAACCGGGCGGAGAACACGAAGATCGCGACGGAGCTGGCGGAGCGGCGCAAGGGCTTCGCCCGGACGGCTTAGGCTTCACGACTCGATAGCGACGGAGGAAACGATGTCGAAGCGCCTGTCCCATCCCATCGGGTTCAACGCCCAGCACTCGCCGATGGGCGCCTTCATGAGCTTCACCTGCGGCCACCCCGGGACGAAGGGCGGCATCGGCCTGCAGATCGGCCAGCCGGCCGACCAGGAGGTCTTCGTCGGGGTGATCGACGGCGACCGCTACGCCGACGCCCCTCTCCAGAGCCTGCCGTTCTACGTCGGCGCGGTCAGCACGGCCGCCGAGGCGTTCACGGTCGAGCAGGCCGGGCCACAGGAGGCGAACGTCCGGCCGGACGCCGTCGCGTTCAAGCTCGAGGAGATCGAGCGGCGCTACGGCTGGTGCACCGACACCTGGGCCGCGGGCGAGCTGAGCTTCACCGTCTACACGCCGTTCGCTTCGATCCCGGATCCGGCCAAGGCCAGCGCACGCAAGATGCGCGACGCGCTGCGCCCGGCGATCGTGGCGCAGCTCGTGGTCGACAACACCAAGGGGACGAAGCCGAAGACCGGCATCTTCGCCCTCAACCACTCGCGCACCGGCCCGCGCATGATCACGGACGACCTCGGGCGGAAGACCCGCACGGGCTTCGCGTTCCGCCGCGAGGCGGGCGTCGCGGCCGAGGTGTGGGACGTCACGTCGAAGAAGAAGGCGCCGGGGCCGCCGCCGTTCGGGTTCATGCGCTGGTCGGCGACCGACGGCATCCGCGAGCGCCACAACCCGGTGCACCTGCTCGGCTCGTGCCCGGGCGTCGGCATCGAGGTGCCCCCGGGCAAGCGCTACGCGATGGTTCTGGCGATCGGCTCCTACCTCGAGGCGCCGGTCACCACGGGCCTCAGCGGCCGCTACCTCTACACCCGCTACTACGACGACCTCACGGACGTCCTGCGCTCGACGCTCGACAGGGCCGACGAGCTGATGGCCTCGGCCGAGTCGCTGGACGTGAAGCTCGACCGGGCGAAGCTGTCGGACGACCAGCGCTTCCTGATCGCGCACGCGACGCACAGCTACTACGGCTCGACGCAGCTGCTGGAGATCGACCGGAAGCCCTTCTGGGTGGTGAACGAGGGCGAGTACTGCATGATGAACACGCTCGACCTCGCGGTCGACCACGTGTTCTGGGAGCTCGACCGCAACCCCTGGCTCGTCCGGAACCTGCTCGACAACTTCGTGCGGCTCTACAGCTACACGGACGAGGTCAAGGTCTACGAGGGCGGGGTCGCGCTGTCGTCCCACGAGCACGACCCGTCGCAGCCGCCTCCGCCTCCGGACGCGGCGCAGCTCGCGCGGCCCTTTAGCACGCGGCCGGGCGGGCTCAGCTTCACCCACGACATGGGCGCCCACAACAACTTCGCTCCGAAGGGCCGCTCGAGCTACGAGCTCGCGAACCTGACCTCCACGTTCAGCTACATGACCGTCGAGCAGCTCTGCAACTGGAGCCTGACCGCCGCGTGCTACGTGGCGAAGACCCGCGACAAGGCGTGGCTCCGGAAGAACCGCAAGGTCCTCCGGGCCTGCCTCGCGAGCATGGTGAATCGCGGCGGCGAGGTCGGCTTCGCTCAGTACGACTCGACGAAGACGGCCGGCGGGCAGGAGATCACGACCTACGACTCCCTCGACCACTCGCTCGCGCAGACCCGCAACAACGTCTACATGGCGGTCAAGAGCTGGGCGACCTACCACGGGCTCGCGCTGATGTTCCGGGACCTGGGCGACAGGAAGGCGCAGGACGAGTGCCGCAAGCTCGCGGAGAAGGTGGCCGGCGTCGTCGCGGAGCAGGCGGTCGACGGCGTCCTGCCCGCGATCTTCGAGAAGGGCAACCCCGGCTACGCCTCGCGCATCCTGCCGGCGATCGAGGGCTGCGCCTACCCGCTCTACTTCGTGAAGACGGGGTGGCAGAAGCAGAAGCTCGAGCAGGTCTTCGGCACGCCGGCCGAGAAGAAGATGTACGACGTGCTCAGGGAGCACACGCGCCGCCTCCTGCTCGACCCGCAGAAGCGCAGCGTCTTCGCCGACGGCGGGATCAAGCTCTCGTCCACCAGCAACAACTCGTGGATGAGCAAGATCGCGATCTTCATGCACGTGACGCGGAAGGTCTTCGGCCTGGACCGGGACGCCGGTGTCGTCGAGGTCTTCAGGAGAGCCGACGCGGCGCACGTGACGTGGCAGGTCGTCGGAAGCGCGTACTGGGCCTGCTCCGACCAGATCGTCTCGGGCGTGGGCAAGGCCAGCAAGTACTATCCGCGCATCATCACGAGCGCGCTCTGGATGGACTGAGGAGGACACGAGATGAGGATCGCCGCCACCGCGTTCGCACTCCTGATCGCCGCTTCGACGTTCGCCGCCGACGCCGTCACCGGAACGTGGAAGGGGAGCGCCCCGGGCCCCGACGGGCAGGGGATGGACATCACCTTCAACCTCAAGGCCGAGGGGGCGACCGTGACCGGCACCGTCCTGACCCCGATGGGCGAGCTGCCGATCTCGAACGGCAAGATCGACGGCAGCGCCGTGACGTTCGACGCCGACGCCGGCGGGATGAAGGTCTCCCACAAGTGCAAGGTCGACGGCGACTCGATGGCGGTGAGCGTGAGCTTCGGCGACGGCGGGATGCCGCCGATCGACTACACGATGAAGCGCGTCGCCGAGAAGAAGTAGGCGCGTCGGGGCCGCCCGAGAGCGCGCGGCCCCGACGGCGGACGAAGGAGGACGCGATGGAGACGCACCGCACACCGAAGGTCGCGGCCCTCGTGCTGTGCGCCGCGGCGGCGACACTCGCCGCGGCCGCGCAGGCCCCGCCGACACCCGCGCTCAAGGACCTCGCGCCGAGGGGCCTGCGCATCGGCGCCGCGCTCAACCGCACGCAGGCGGCCGGCGGCGACCCGGAAGTCGCCGGCATCGTGACGCGCCAGTTCAACCAGGTCACGCCCGAGAACGACCTCAAGTGGGAGCGCATCCACCCCGCGGCCGATCGCTTCGACTGGGAACCGGCCGACCGCTACGTCGACTTCGGCACGAAGAACGGGATGTTCGTGGTCGGCCACGTGCTGCTGTGGCACCAGCAGACCCCGGCGTGGGTGAAGGCCGGCGTCGACGGGCAGCCGCTCGACCGCGAGACGGCCCTCGCCCGGCTGAAGGCCCACGTCGACGCGGTGGCCGGTCGCTACAAGGGCCGCGTGAACGGCTGGGACGTGGTCAACGAGGCGCTCGAGGAGGACGGCTCGCTTCGGAAGACTTTCTGGCTCGAGGCGATCGGCCCCGACTACATCGAGAAGGCCTTCGAGCTCGCGCACGCGGCCGACCCCGGGGCCGAGCTGTACTACAACGACTACAACCTCTGGAAGCCGGCCAAGCGCGAGGCGGCGATCCGGCTCGTGAAGGAGCTCCGCGCGAAGGGCCTGCGGGTCGACGCGGTCGGGGAGCAGGCGCACTGGGGGATCGAGGATCCGCCGCTCGCCGTCATCGAAGAGACGCTCGCCGCCTTCGGGGCGGCCGGGATCGCCGTTCACATCACCGAGCTCGACATGGACGTTCTGCCGCGGGACCCCGACATGTGGGGCGCCGACCTGTCGAAGCAGGCGACGATCCGCGCGAAGACGAACCTCTACCCGGACGGCCTCCCGCCGGCGATGCAGGAGAAGCTGGCGAAGCGATACGCGGAGTGCTTCGGGCTCTTCCTGAAGCACGGCGTGAGGCGGGTCACGTTCTGGGGCGTGACCGACAAGTCCTCGTGGCTCCACAATTTCCCGATCCGCGGTCGCGTGAACTACCCGCTGCTCTGGGACAAGGACGGGCGGGAGAAGCCGGCCTTCGGCGCGGTCGCCGACGTGCTGCGGGCGTCGAGCGGACGCTAGCCCGGAGACGACGGGGCCCTGGAGATCCGGCCACCGCACGGGCCGGGGGGCCCGGTGTGTCGGGCTCAGGGTGCCGGTCCGCCGAAAGGTGGTACATTCAACCGTTACGAACGGAATGGACTCTCGCTCCTGGTTGCTCGTCACCCTGTTCCTCTACGCCGTCGGGGCCCTCCACGCGCTTCTCTTTTCGGTGCTCCGGCGCAGCGTCCTCACGACCGTCAGTCTGACCGCCACCCTCCTCGGCTTCGCCTTCCACACCGCGGCCCTCGCGCTGCGCTGGAACGAGGGAGGGCACTTCCCGGCCCTCGGCCTGCGCGACGGCGCGTCGTTCCTGGCGTGGGCCATCGTCACGGTCTTCCTGCTCGTCTACGTGACGACGCGGGTCGACGCGGCCGGCCTCTTCGCGTACCCGTTCTCCTTCGCCCTCGTCTTCCTCGCGAACCTGATGCCGGTCGCCGAGCGGCCCGACCCGGTGCTGCAGAGCCTGTACCTGCCGGTGCACCTCGTGCTCGCGGTGTTCGGCTACGGGGCCCTCTTCGCCGCCTTCACCATGGGCGTCATGTACCTCTTCCAGGAGCGGGAGCTGCGCTCGCGCACGCCGCGCAGCTTCTACTACCTGATCCCGAGCCTGGAGCGGTCGGACACGATCGGCGGCCGCAGCGTCCTCGGCGGCTTCGGCTTCCTGACCCTCGCGATCCTGACGGGCTTCCTGTGGAACCACAGCCTCCGCGGCCGCTACTGGACGGGAGACCCGAAGGAGTGGGCTGCCCTCGCCGCGTGGATCATCTACGTCGTGATCCTCGCCGCGCGGTGGCGGGGCGGATGGGGCGGTCGCCGGGCGGCGTGGCTCTCGATCGCGGGCTTCGCGATCGTCGTCTTCACGTTCGCCTGGGCCACCCTCGTCCCCGGCGTGGTCGTGGCCGCGAAGTGATCGTCGTCGTCGGCCTGAACCACGAGACGGCGCCGGTCGCGGTGCGCGAGGCCCTCGCGTTCCCCAAGGACCACCTCGACGAGGCCCTCGCGAGGCTGCGCGCGGAGGCCGGGCTCGGAGAGGCGATGATCCTCTCGACCTGCAACCGCGTCGAGGTCTACGCCCGCACCGCGGGGGCCTCGTCCCCGGCCGACGCGATCGCGGAGTTCATCGCGAGGTTCCACGACAAGGCCGCCGGCGAGGTGGAGCCCCACCTCTACCGGCTCGAGGGCGAGGCGGCCGTGCGCCACGCGTTCCGCGTCGCCGCGAGCCTCGACTCGATGGTTCTCGGCGAGCCGCAGATCCTCGGGCAGGTGAAGGAAGCCTACGAGTCGGCGGAGAAGGCCGGCAGCCTGGGCGCGGTCCTGAACGCCCTGCGCAACCGCTCGATCGCGGCGGCCAAGCGCGCCCGCACCGAGACGGCCATCGGCCGCAACGCCGTCTCCGTCTCGCACGTCGCGGTCGAGCTCGCCCGGAAGATCTTCGGCGAGCTGCGCGACCGCTCGGTGCTCCTCGTCGGCGCCGGCAAGATGAGCCAGGTCGCGGCGCGGCAGATGGTGCAGTCCGGGGCGCGGGCGAGCGTCCTCGGCGGGCGCACGTTCGAGAAGGCCGAGCAGCTCGCCGCCGCCCTCGGCGGCCGGGCCGCGCCGTTCGAGGACCTGCGCAAGGAGCTCGCCCGGGCCGACATCGTGATCAGCGGCACCGGCGCGCCCGGCGTCGTCGTCCGCCGCGAGGACGTCGAGGCGGCCCAGGCCCGGCGGCGCGGCCGCCCGCTCTTCATCATCGACATCGCGGTGCCGCGCGACGTGGCCGAGGACGTGGCGAAGGTCGGGAACGTCTTCCTCTACGACCTCGACGACCTGCACAAGGTGGCCGAGGCGAACCTGCGCGAGCGGAAGAAGGAGGCGGCGGCGGCCGAGGGCATCCTCGACAGGGAGATCGCCGACTTCCTCGAGTGGCGCCGCTCGCTCGAGGTGGTGCCGCTCCTCGTGGAGCTGCGCAAGCGCGCCGACGACATCCGCCGGGCCGAGCTCGAGAAGGCGCGCCGGCGGCTCGGCACGCTCACCCCCGAGCAGGAGAGCGCCATCGAGGCGGCCACGAGCGCGATCGTCAACAAGCTCCTCCACGCGCCGACCGTGCAGCTCAAGCAGATGGCCGGCAACGGCCAGCCCGAGCACGTCGGCTTCATCAGAAAGCTGTTCGGCCTGTGACCACCATCAGGATCGGAACCCGCGGCAGCGCCCTCGCGCTCTGGCAGGCGCACCACGTGCGCGACCGGCTCCAGGCCCTCGGCCACGCGGTCGAGCTCGTCGTCATCACGACGACGGGCGACCGCGTCCTCGACCGGCGGCTCGAGGCTGTGGGGGGCAAGGGCGCCTTCCTCAAGGAGATCGAGGAGGCGATGGTCGCCCGCGAGATCGACCTCGCGGTCCACTCGCTGAAGGACGTGCCGACCGCCCTGCCGCCGGGCCTCTCCCTGTGCGCGATCCTCGAGCGGGCCGACCCGCGCGACGCGCTCCTCTCCGGCGGCGCCACCCTCGCCGCGCTGCCCGCGGGCGCGCGCGTGGGCACGACGAGCCTGCGGCGGCGCGCCCTCGTCGCCTCGATGCGCCCCGACGTCGTGCTCGAGGACCTGCGCGGCAACGTCGACACCCGCATCAACCGCCTGCGCGAGGGCCGCTTCGACGCGATCCTCCTCGCGATGGCCGGGCTCACGCGCCTCGGCCGCGCCGGCGAGGTGACCGAGCCGCTCGACCCGCGCTCGTTCGTGCCCGCGCCGGGGCAGGGGGCGATCGCCCTCGAGTGCCGCGACGGGGACGCGGCCGTGCGCGCGGCGGTCGAGCCGCTGCACCACGAGCCGACCTCGCGCGCGGTCACGGCCGAGCGCGCGTTCCTCGCCGCCCTCGGCGGCGGCTGCAACGTGCCGCTCGGCGCGCACGCGTTCGCCGCCGGCCCGCCCGGGCTCGAGCTCGTCGGCTTCGTGGCGGCGACCGACGGGAGCACGTTCCTCCGCGGCGAGGCGAAGGGCGAGGACCCGGCCGAGGTCGGGCGCCGCCTGGCGGCCGACCTCGTCGGCCGGGGCGCGACGGCGCTCCTCGCCGGGGCGGCCGGGGCCTGAGGCCACCGGCCGTGGGCGCGCTCGAGGGCCGGCGGGTCGTCGTCACGCGCCGGCCGGGGCAGGCCTCGACGCTCGTGACCCTGCTGCAGCAGCGCGGCGCCACCGTCGTCGAAGTCCCGTCGATCGAGATCGCGCCCGCGCCGGACCCGTCGGCGCTCGACGAGGCCCTCGAGAACCTCGGCCGGTACCACTGGGTTGTCTTCACGAGCGCCAACACGGTGAACGCCGTGCTGGGCCGGCTCACGGTCCTGGGGATCGAGCCGCGGCTCTCCGCGCGCGGGCCGAAGGTCGCGGCCGTCGGCCCGGCCACCGCCGCCGCGCTGCGACAGGCCTTCCCCGAGGACCGCGTGGCGCTCGCGCCGGACGAGTCCTTCCGCGGGGCCGCGGTGGCCGAGGCGTTCGCCCGGAAGGGGATCGCGGGAGCGCGGATCCTGCTGCCCGGCTCGTCACGGGCCCGGCCGGAGCTGCCGGCGGCCCTGCGCGAGGCGGGCGCCGTCGTGGACGTCGTCGTGGCGTACGCCACCCTCGAGCCGCCGGACCTCGCCGAGCGTGTCGAGAGGGCCCTGGCCGAGGGCTTCGACCTCGTGGCGTTCGCCTCGCCGTCGGCGGTCGAGTCCTTCGCCCACGCGGCGGGGGAGGGGGCCAGAGGGCTGCCGGCGGTCGCCATCGGGCCGACGACGGCCGAGGCGGCCCGGGCCGCGGGCTTCGACGTGCGGGCGGTGGCGCAGCCCTCGACGGCCGAGGGGCTCGCCGCGGCGGCCGAAGCCACACTCTTGACACGCTCCCGCTAAATCCCCGAGAATTGCGTGTTTGGCTCGGTCCGGAGGAGCGGTGCGCCTCCGACCCCGCCCGACGAATCTCAAGTTCCTGGAGGACTCGTCCACCACATGCCGGACACCGACAAGACCAAGGCCGCCCTCGCCGTGCCCGCGGAGCCGCAAGAGCCCGCCTTCGACCCCGAGGAGTACGAACGTCTCCTCGACATGTACGACGTCAGCTTCCGCAACTTCGCCGAGGGCGAGGTCGTGCGGGGCGTCGTGCTCCGCGTCTCCGACTCCGAGGTCGTCGTCGACGTCGGCTACAAGTCGGAGGGGATGATCCCCCTCGAGGAGTTCCGCGACGAGAACAACCAGATCAACGTCAAGCCGGGCGACTCCGTCGACGTCCTCATCGAGAAGACCGAGGACAAGGAGGGCTACGTCGTCCTCTCGAAGGAGAAGGCCGAGAAGATGAAGGTCTGGGACGACGTCGAGCGCGCCTACCAGGAGCGCCGCGTCGTCGTGGGCCGCGTCATCGAGCGGGTGAAGGGCGGTCTCGCCGTCGACATCGGCGTGCGCGCCTTCCTGCCGGGCAGCCAGGTCGACGTGCGTCCCGTCCGCAACCTCGACGCGCTCAAGGGGCAGGAGCTCCGGATGCGCGTCATCAAGGTCAACAAGAAGCGGGGCAACATCGTCCTCTCGCGCAAGGCCGTCCTCGAAGAGGAGAACGCCGAGCGCAAGACCGAGACCCTGGCGACGCTCGAGGAGGGCAAGGTCCTCACCGGCACCGTCAAGAACATCACCGAGTACGGCGCCTTCGTCGACCTCGGCGGCATCGACGGGCTCCTCCACATCACGGACATGTCGTGGGGCCGGATCAACCACCCGAGCGAGGTCATCAACGTCGGGGACGAGGTCCGGGTCGTCGTCCTCAAGTTCGACCGCGACACCGAGCGCGTCTCGCTCGGCATGAAGCAGCTCCAGGCCGACCCCTGGACGACCGCGACGATCAAGTACCCGGTCGGCACGCGGGTCAAGGGCAAGGTCGTGAGCCTCACCGACTACGGCGCGTTCGTCGAGCTCGAGCAGGGCGTCGAGGGGCTCATCCACGTCTCCGAGATGTCCTGGTCCAAGAAGATCAAGCACCCGTCGAAGCTCCTGGCCATCGGCCAGGAGGTCGAGTGCCAGGTGCTCGGGCTCGACCAGGAGGCGCACCGGATCTCGCTCGGCCTCAAGCAGGTCGAGGCGAACCCGTGGGCGCAGCTCGCCGAGAAGTACCCGATCGGCTCGAAGATCAAGGGCAAGGTCCGCAACCTCACCGAGTTCGGCGCGTTCGTCGAGGTCGAGGAGGGCATCGACGGGCTCATCCACATCTCCGACCTGTCCTGGACGAAGCGCGTCAAGCACCCGTCCGAGGTGCTGAAGAAGGGCGACACGGTCGAGGCGGTGGTCCTCAACATCGACTCCGAGAACCAGCGCCTGTCGCTCGGCCTCAAGCAGCTCGCTCCCGACGTCTGGGAGGACTACTTCGCCAACCACAAGGTGGGCGAGGTCGTCGAGGGCAAGATCGTCCGCCTGACCACGTTCGGCGCGTTCGTCGAGCTGGCCGAGGGCGTCGAGGGGCTCGTCCACGTCTCGGAGCTCGACGAGAAGCGCATCGAGCGGCCGGAGGAGCACTTCAAGGTCGGCGACACCTTCCCGATGAAGATCATCAAGGTCCAGGAGAGCGACAAGAAGATCGGCCTCTCCATCCGGGCCGTGAAGGCCGACGAGTTCGCCTCCGACTTCAAGGCGTACCGGGAGTCGTCCGGCAGCGACCGCTCGACGCTCGGCGACGTGTTCCGCGCCGCCCAGGCGGCGGCCGCGGCCCGGGAGAAGGAGCAGCAGGAGGAGTAGCGGCGATGACCAAGGCTGAGCTCGTGGAGGAGGTCGGGCACCAGGCCGCTCTCACCCGCAAGCACTCCGAGGTCATCGTCGACGCCGTCTTCTCCGCCATTCTCGAAGCCCTGCAGCGCGGCGACAAGATCGAGCTGCGGGGCTTCGGGAGCTTCCGGGTGCGCGAGCGGGGCAGCCGCACCGGCCGCAACCCGAAGACGGGTGAGGGCGTCGTCGTGCCGGCCAAGAAGGTCCCGCACTTCAAGCCCGGCAAGGAGCTCCGGGAGCTGATCAACCGGAACTGACCCGAGCGGAGCCGACGCCGATGTCCGCCTCCCTGTACCTCAAGGACCCCGCCTCCACCAAGTTCCTCGCCGGGGGCCTCGCCGAGGCCGAAGACCTCTTCGGCTCGCCCCTGCCGGACCTGCCCGCCCTCGAGCGAGACGACGGGAAGGACGTCTTCCTCGTCCACGTCCACCCCCGGCTGCGGAAGCTCCAGCAGCGGTTCCTCGAGTCGCAGCTCGCGCAGATCGGCGCCCTGACGAACCCGGGCGGCGACCCGGCCCGGGACTACACCGAGTACGAGGCCGCCCTCGCCGGCGTCCTGCGCGCGCTGCGGCAGGTCGACCGGCGCCAGGGCCTCCTGAACCTCTTCTGGCTCGCCCACAGCCGGCAGGCGGCCGAGCACCTGCGCGCCCTCGAGCAGCGCAGCGCCTCGCTGCGGCGCGGCAAGCAGTCGCTCTTCCCGCTGCTGCAGTCGTTCTACCGCCGGATGGACCAGGAGGGCCGCTTCCCGAAGGAGGGCGACCGCCCGAGCCTGGCCGCCGAGAACCCCGCGCTCGTGCAGTCGATCGTCGACGACGGCTTCGCCTTCACCGAGTGCTCGATCGGCGAGGTCGACCTCACCCACTTCCTCGCCTCCAACAAGCGGTACCGCATCCCGCCCGACGCCTTCTACGAGATGCAGCAGGTGCTCGTGCGCGAGGCGGAGCGGCGCCTGCGCGAGGGCGACCGGGGGCTCCTCGGCCGCGCCGGCCGCTGCCTGCCGAAGCTGGCCCGCGAGCACTACCTCAAGCCCACCAGCCTGCTGCGGATCGTCATGAGCCCCGGCGTCCTCGCCTACCTCCTCGGCGACCCGTGGTCGACCCAGCCGAAGCTCCTCGCGTGCCCGGCCCTCAAGCTCGAGGCCGACCGCCGCCGCGGCCCCGAGGTCCTCGACGCGTTCCTCGACCTCACCGTGGGCCTCCGCCGCTTCGAGATCGTCTCCCACCTGCGCGACCGCGTGGTGCTGCTCGGCCCGGAGCGGCCGGACGAGCTCGACGAGAAGGCCCGCCGCGGCCTGCGGGTCTACGAGTTCGGGGAGTCCGCCCAGGTGCTGAACAACGCGGTGGCCGCGACGGTCCTGTTCCTGGACCTGCGCGGCTTCACCCGGACCTCCGAGGGCCACATCTCCGAGCGCGACCTCACGCGCGAGCTGTACCTCGTGTTCGACGCGTTCGTGCCGATCGTCGAGCGGTTCGGCGGCACCGTCGACAAGTACCTCGGGGACGGCATGATGATCACGTGGGGCACCGAGCGGGCCGACCCCCTCGACCCGTTGAACGCCCTGCGGGCGGCGATCCTCTGCCAGGAGTCGCTCGCCCGGCTCCGCGCCGACGGGCGGACCTGGTTCAAGATGGGCATCGCCATCCACCACGGGCGCGTCTACCTGGCCCGGTTCCTCTCGGGCGGGGGCGAGGTCCACGCGACGGTCATCGGCCGCAACGTGAACCTCGCCGGCCGCCTCTCGTCCGCGGCGAAGAAGCCGGTCGAGGAGGACGAGGTCGGCAGCGCGGCCGAGGACCCGTCGAACGGGGTGATGGGGGTGCGCGTCGACGCCGAGGGGCGGCTGTTCAACGAGGGCATCGCGATCAGCCGCGACACCCTGGCCCAGCTCGAGAGCGAGCTCGCGCTCCTCCACGGCGAGCGCGGCCTCGAGTACGAGGACGCGGTCATCTCGCGCCGCATCCTCGTCCGCTACGCGGGCGACGCGAAGTTCAAGGGCGTGCGCTCCAGCCTGCCCGTCTACGAGGTGGGCGCCGAGGCGCGCTGACGTGGAGAGGCTCTTCACCCCCTGGAGGATGGCCTACGTGACGACCGCGGACCGGACGCCGGGATGCGTGCTGTGCCGGGCGAGGGACGGGGAGGGAGGGGCCGAGGAGCTCATCGTGCACCGCGGCGAGCGGTGCTTCGTGGTGATGAACCTCTTTCCCTACAGCGGCGGCCATGTGATGGTCGCGCCCAAGCGCCACGTCGGCAGCCTCGCCGAAGCCACCGCCGAGGAGCTCGGGGAGACGATCCTGCTCGCCCGGAGGCTCGAGGAGGTGTTCCGCGAGGAGTACCGGCCGGACGGGATCAACCTCGGCATGAACCTCGGGAGGCCCGCCGGGGCCGGCGTCGCCGACCACATCCACATGCACCTCGTGCCGCGCTGGACGGGCGACACGAACTTCATGACGGTGGTCGGCGGCACGCGCGTCATCCCCGAAGAGCCGCCGCAGGCCTGCCGCCGCCTGCGGCCGTACTTCGCGAGGTGAGCGGAGCCCCGCGCCGCTCGCCCGGCCGATGGCGCCTCGCGGCGCCGCTCGCCGCGCTCGCCTTCGTGCTCGCCCTCGCCCCGGGACGGGGCGAGGGGCAGGTGCCGCCCACGATCTCGACCCTCACGCTCTTCGCCGGCACCGCCGAGGGCCTGTGGCGCTCGGGAAACTGGGGGGGATCCTGGCAGCGGGTCCTCGGCAAGGCGTCGAGCGGCGTCACCCTCGACGACCTCGGCGCGGCGCGCCACATCCTGCCGCTGACGACCGACGTCTGGGTGGCCGGGGAGGGCGGCCTCTTCCACTCGCCGGACTTCGGCGAGTCCTGGGAGCGCGTCTCCTCGATGAGCGGCCTGCGGGCGGTCCTGCTGCCGCGGTGGCCGCAGGCCGACCCCGCGGTGTTCGTGGGCACGGGCTCCGGCCTGCTGCGGACGCTCGACAACGGCAAGACCTGGGCCGGGCGCGGCCTCGAGGGCGTCGCCCTGCGCCGCGTGGAGTGGCCGGGGCCGGCCATGGTCGTCGCCTGCGACAAGGGCCTGCTCGTCACGATGGACGAGGGCGCGACGTGGGCGGGGCCGGGCGAGGGCCTGCCG
>JAXLRD010000023.1:0-105231 GCA_046331285.1 Vicinamibacteria bacterium | reverse complement strand
GAGGCCCGTGCACTGGGCCTACGTGAAGCCCGTGCGCCCGCCCGTGCCGAAGGTGACGCGGCGCGACTGGCCGCGCAACCCGATCGACGCCTTCGTGCTCGCGCGGCTCGAGAAGGAGGGGCTGACGCCGTCCGCCGAAGCCGACCGCGAGACTCTGGCGCGCCGGCTCTCGCTCGACCTCGTCGGCCTCCCCCCGAGCCCGGCCGAGGTCGACGCCTTCGTCGCGGACACGAGCCCCGACGCGTACGAGAAGCTCGTCGACCGCCTGCTCGCGTCTCCCCGCTACGGCGAGCGCTGGGCCCGGCCGTGGCTCGACCTCGCCCGCTACGCCGACACGAACGGGTACGAGAAGGACCAGGCCCGCGTGGCCTGGCGCTGGCGCGACTGGGTGATCGACGCTCTCAACCGCGACCTGTCCTTCCGCGACTTCACGATCCAGCAGCTCGCCGGCGACATGCTGCCCGGCGCGACGGACGCCGAGCGGATCGCCACCGGCTTCCACCGCAACTCGCTGCTCAACCAGGAGGGGGGGATCGACGTCGAGGAGGCGCGCTTCGAGGTGCTCGTCGACCGCGTGAACACGACGGCCGCGGTGTGGCTCGGCTCGACGATGGCCTGCGCGCAGTGCCACAGCCACAAGTTCGACCCGTTCCCGCAGAAGGACTACTACCGGCTGATGGCGTTCTTCGACAACGGCGAGTACACGGTCCACGGCGCGGGCGAGGAGACGGTGCTCGACCGGTGGATCGTCGAGCCGGAGCTGGAGATCGGCCCGGCCGAGGTGCTGGCTCACCGCGAGGCGCGGCGGCGCGAGGCCGAGGCGCTCGACCGCGAGCGGAGGACGCGGCCGCTCGAGGCCGAGATCGCGGCCTTCGAGAAGGAGATCGCCGGGGCCGAGGCGACCTTCGCGCCCTTCGCCCCGAAGAAGGCCGCGGCGAAGAGCGGGGCAACCCTCGCGCGGCAGGCCGACGGCTCGCTCCTCGCCGGCGGGCCGCTCGCGCCGACGGACGCCTACACCCTGATCCTGCGGGCGCCGCGCGGCACGACGGCCTTCCGCGTCGAGGCCCTGCCCGACCCGTCGCTGCCGAAGCAGGGGCCGGGCCGCGCGCCGTCCGGCGGCTTCTCGCTCACCGGCCTCGAGGCGAGCGCCGACGGGCGGCCGCTCGCCCTCGCCCGCGCGTTCGCCGACGGCGCCGACCCGCGCCGGCCCGCCTCGCGGATCCTCGACGCGCAGGCCTCGACCGGCTGGGGCGTGAGCGACGAGATGGAGGTGGGACAGAGGCGCTGGGTGACGGTCGCCCTCGCGCGGCCGCTCGACGCGCGCGACGTCACCCTCGTTCTGAAGTTCGAGTCGGGAACGAAGGAGCAGCCTTCCGTCCTCGGCCGCTTCCGCGTGCTCGCGACCACGAGCGACCGGCCCTTCGCGGGCCTGCCGGTGCCGGCGGAGATCCGGCCGATCCTCGACGCCGCGCCGGATGCGCGGACCGACGAGCAGCGCGCGGCGCTCGACAAATGGTTCCGGCCGCTCGCGCCGTCGCTCGACCCCGTCCGCGACCGGATCGCGGCGATTCGCGACGCGCTCGACAAGGAAGCGGTGGGGACGGCGCCCGTCCTGCGCGAGCGGCCCGGCTACGAGAAGCCGTCGGCTCTCGTGCGCAACCGCGGCAGCTTCACGAGCCCCGGCGAGCGCGTCTACGCGGCCGTCCCGGCCGCGCTCGGGACGCTGGCCGAGGACCAGCCGGCGAACCGCCTCGGCCTCGCGCGGTGGCTCGTGAGCGCCGACAACCCGCTCACCGCCAGGGTCACGGCGAACCGCCTCTGGCAGACGGTCTTCGGCCGCGGGCTCGTGGCGACGGCCGAGGACTTCGGCACCCAGGGCGAGCGGCCGACGCACCCGGAGCTCCTCGACTGGCTGGCCGTCGACTTCGCCGAGAACGGCTGGAGCCAGAAGAAGCTGCTGAAGACGATCGTCACGTCGGCCACCTACCGCCAGTCGTCGGCCGTCACCCCCGAGCTCCGCGAGCGCGATCCCGGCAACCGCCTCCTCGCCCGCGGCGCGCGGTACCGCGTCGAGGCCGAGACGGTGCGCGACCTCGCCCTCGCCGCCTCCGGGCTCCTGAGCGCGAAGATCGGCGGGCCGAGCGTCTTCCCGGACCAGCCGGACGGTGTCTGGAACGTGCCGTACAGCTCCATGAAGTGGACGACGAGCGCGGGCGAGGACCGTCACCGCCGGAGCCTCTACACGTTCATCCGACGCAGCTCGCCCTACCCGAGCCTCGTCGCCTTCGACGCGCCGAGCCGCGAGGCCTGCACCGTGCGGCGGGTGACCTCGAACACGCCGCTCCAGGCGCTCACGACGCTCAACGATCCCGTCTTCGTCGAGGCGGCGCGGGCGCTCGCGGCGCGGGCCGCGGCGGAAGGCGGCGCGACCGACCCCGAGCGCATCGCCTACGCGTACCGTCTGTGCGCCGCGCGGAGGCCGGGCCCGGAGGACCTGCAGGCGCTCGTCGCGTACCACGAGCGCGAGAAGGCCCGCTTCGCCGCCGCGCCCGACGCGGCCAGGGCCCTCCTCGCGGCGGCGGCGGCCGGTCCCGACGACGCCGGGCGGGCCGCCCTCACCCTGGTCGCGAACGTGCTGCTCAGCATGGACGCGACGCTGACGCGGGAGTAGACGGAGAATGCGCGATCCCCGGACGACCGACGCGGCCCGCGAGGCGCTCCGCGCGACGACCCGCCGCCACTTCTTCCGCGAGTCGGCCCTCGGCATCGGCTCGCTCGCCCTCGCGTCGCTCGTCGACGAGCGCCTCTTCGCCGCGGGGCCCGGCGCGGGGGGCGACCCGCTCGCGGTCCGCCCACCGCACTTCGCCCCCAAGGCGAAGCGGCTCGTCTATCTCTTCATGGCCGGGGCGCCGTCGCAGGTCGACCTCCTCGATCCGAAGCCGGCGCTGCAGAGGCACTCGGGCCAGCCGATCCCGGAGGAGCTGGTGAAGGGCGAGCGGTTCGCCTTCATCAAGGGAACGCCCCGCCTCCTCGGCTCGCCGTACACGTTCGAGAAGTGCGGGCAGTCGGGCATGGAGGTCTCGAGCCTGCTGCCGCGCTTCCGCACGATCGCCGACGAGGTCGCCCTCGTGCGCACCGTCCACACGACCCAGTTCAACCACGCGCCGGCGCAGATATTCATGAACACCGGCCACCAGATCGTGGGCCGCCCGTCGATGGGCGCGTGGCTCACGTACGGGCTCGGCAGCGAGAACCGCGACCTGCCCGGCTTCGTCGTGCTCGTCTCCGGCGAGAACGCGCCCGACGGCGGGAAGAGCTGCTGGGGCTCCGGCTTCCTGCCGACCGCGTACCAGGGCGTGGAGCTGCGCAACCAGGGCGATCCCGTCCTCTTCCTCACCGACCCGCCGGGTGTCGACCGCGAGGACCGGCGCGGGTCGCTCGACGTCCTGCGCGCGCTCAACGAGCGGCGCCTCGCCGAGACGGGCGACCCGGAGATCGCGACCCGCATCGCGTCCTACGAGCTCGCGTACCGGATGCAGACGAGCGTGCCGGAGCTCGTCGACATCGCGAAGGAGCCGGCCGCCGTGCACGAGGCCTACGGCACCGAGCCGGGGAAGGTCTCGTTCGCGAACAACTGCCTCCTCGCCCGACGGCTCCTCGAGCGAGGCACGCGGTTCGTGCAGCTCTACCACCGGGGCTGGGACCACCACGGCACGGGCAAGGGCGACGACCTCGTCAACCGCCTGCCGAAGCTGTGCCGCGAGGTCGACCAGGCGATGACGGCCTTCGTCCTCGACCTGAAGCAGCGCGGGATGCTCGACGACACCCTCGTCGTGTGGGGCGGCGAGTTCGGGCGGACGCCGATGAACGAGGGACGCAACGAGTCGAAGTACCTCGGCCGCGACCACCACCCGCGCGCCTTCTCGATGTGGATGGCCGGCGGCGGGGTGAAGAAGGGGGCCATCGTCGGCGCGACCGACGAGCTCGGCTACAACCCGGTCGAGGACCCCGTCGACGTGCACGACCTCCACGCGACGATCCTCCACCTCATGGGGCTCGAGCACACGAAGCTGACGTACCGCTTCCAGGGCCGGGACTTCCGCCTGACCGACGTGTCCGGCAACGTGGTGACGAAGCTCCTCGCCTAGCGCCCGGCTTCGGCCGGGTCGACCGGCTCGTAGCGGAGGACGGCCGCGCCCGGGGGAAGCGCGCCGCGCGTCGCCCACGCGTCGGCGAGCGCGCGGCCGGCCGCCGAGTACCGGATCGGGAACCAGCCGGCGAGGGCCGCCTCGTAGTCGTCGAGCGGCACCGCCCCGCGCTCGACGGCGACGCGGCCCCACGCGTGGAGGAACGGATCGACGCGGGCGAGCGGCAGGCCGGGGCTCGGGGGCTGGGCGAGGAAAGCGCCGGGCGGCACGTCGTGGTTCGCCGCGACGACGGCCTCGACGACCCGGCCGATCACGCGGTACTGCGCCGCGCGCTGAGCGAGGGCCGCGGCGGCGAGGACGAGGGCCGCCGCGCGCAGCGCCCGCCGCCACGGGAGGCCGGCCGACGTGGCCCACGGCAGCGGCAGGAGCAGCAGCAGGGGCACGAGGCGGTCGGTCAGGAAGGCGCCCCCGCCCGCGGCGAACGGCACGACGAGGTACGCCGCGAGAACGAGCGGCGCGGCGGCGAGGCCGGCGCTCGCCGCGCGGCCGGCCTCGGGCCGCTCCGCCCGCGACGCGCGGGCGATCACGAGCCCGCAGACGAGGACGACGAGGGCCGCGCCGAGGGGCCGGTCGGCCGGCGAGTACGCCTCCCAGTAGGTCCCCGCCGGGAGCTCGGCCAGCCGGCCGAGGGCGCCGCGATCGTCGGGCCGGTACGTCGGCGGCTCGATCCCGCGCGTGGCGAGGGCGTGCGCGAGCCAGAGCGCGGCGAGGAACGCGAGCGGAGCGGCGGGAGCGACGAGGCGCCGCCACGGCGCGCGTCCGACGCGCGAGGCGAGCAGGACGGCCCACAGCCCGGCCGCGGCGAGAGCGGCCGCCAGGTGCAGGACGAAGAGGACCGCGAACGCGGCCGAGAGCCGGGCCGCCACGAGGCGGTCGCGGCCGGTCTTCCGCTCCCCGTCGAGCGCCGGCGCGGCCCAGGCGCAGGCGAGCCAGCCGAGACCCGTGGCGAGCTGGAAGCCGGTGAAGCCCATCGCCGTGAGCCACCCGTGGGCCAGGAAGACGCCGGCCGCCGCGGCGAGCACCGGGTCGCCGCCGAGCCGGCGCGACAGGAGCGCCGCGCCGGCGACGATCGCGAAGGCGATCGCGCTGAACAGCAGCTTCTCGGCGACGACGGGCGGGGCCAGGCACAGGAGCAGGGCCAGCGGGCCGACGCCGCCCCAGTTCGGGGCGAGGAGGTTCAGCTCGAAGTAGGGGCCCGCGGCGAGCGCCGGGTCGCCGAGGTGGCGGACGAGCCAGGCGTTCCAGAGGTGGGCCCCGCCGTCCTGCGTCGGCACGACGGCGCCGGCCCAGAACGGCAGCGCCGCCGCCCCGGCCGCCGCGAGGGCCAGGAGCCACGCGGACCGCGACGCCGGCTCGTCCTCGCGCTCGGTCACGGCGGCGAAGCTATGGCCCCGGCGGCGCGGCGTCAAGCGGCGCTAGAATCCGGGCGCGGAGGCGCGGCATGCCGGTGATCGAGTTCACGGACAACTACGAGGACCTGTCCACCGACCAGGGCTTCCAGTTCAAGTTCCGCTGCGAGCGCTGCGGCGACGGCTTCATGTCGAGCTTCCAGACGAACGCGCTCGGCGTCGCGGGCAGCCTCCTCCGCGGGGCGGGCGGCCTCCTCGGCGGGATCTTCGGCCAGGCCGCGTCGACGACCTACGAGGTGCAGAGGGCCGTCGGCGGCCCGCAGCACGACGCGGTACTCAAGGCCGCCGTCGACGAGGTGAAGCCCCTCTTCAAGAAGTGCCGCCGCTGCGGCAACTGGCTCTGCGAGCGCACGTGCTGGAACGGCAAGGCCTCGATGTGCAAGCAGTGCGCGCCGCTCGCCGAGGAGGAGGAGTCCGCGATCCGCTCCGAGCACGTGCGGACGCAGGTCGCGAACGACCTCTTCCTCGAGGAGAACCAGCGGATGAGCGCGAAGGCGAAGCAGGTCGCGGCCAAGTGCCCCGACTGCGGCGAGCCCACGCTCGGCAAGAAGTTCTGCCCCTCGTGCGGGGCGAAGCTCGCCGCCGCCGTCGCCTTCTGCGGCGACTGCGGGGCGAAGCTCAGCCCCGGCGCGAAGTTCTGCGGGGAGTGCGGCGCGAAGCAGGGCGAGGAGTAGCGGCTCCCGTTCACTCCTCCGCGTGGAGGGCCGCGACCTCCGCGGCGCTGAGCGTCCGGTCCCAGAGCCGCAGGTCGTCCACGTCGCCCGTGTAGTGGACGCCGTCGTCCTGCTGGAAGCCGACGTAGAGCGGCGCGTCGCTCGCGAGGAGCGGCTCGAGGGTGTCGGAGCCGCCGGCGGGCGCCCCGTTCACGTAGTAGCGAAGACGGCCGATCGTCTCGTCCGCGGTCACGACGACGTGGCTCCACTGCCCGTCCGGCACCGGCGCCCGGGCGATCCAGTAGTCGGTCCATCGGCCGTTGAACACCGTGAGGCCCCACTGCTCGTCGGCGCTCGACGCGAAGCCGGCGCGCCACTGCGAGCCGTAGGGCCTCGTCGCCTTCGACACCCAGGCCGCGTAGGCCGTCCGGCCGCTCGGCCGCACCCACGCGCTCACCGTGAACGAGCCGCCGGTGGCGAGCCGCGGCGGCGACGGGATCACGACCCTCGCCCGGCCGTCGAACCGCAGCGCGCCGCTCGCGCGGCCCCGCCGGTCCGGCGCGGGGACGGCGCCCTCGAGCGCTCCCTCCGCGCTGCGGCCGCGGGACTCGCGGGCGTCGCCGTCGAGCGGATAGCGGGCGACGAGGCCGCGCGCGAGGTCCACGCGGGCGCCGTACTCGTTGCCGCGGTCCTCGCCCGCGGCGGGGCCGTCCGGTCCGCCCAGCGCGCGCACCGCGTCCGCGTCGGCCGCGCGGCCGGCGGCCCGCAGCCATGCCTCGAGGTTCCGCAGCTCGAGCGCGTCGAAGCGGAAGGACGCCTTCTCCGTCGCCTTCAGCGACTCGTGCTGGGCCCCAAGCTCGGCCCGGCCGCTCGTCGTGTCGAGGAGGCGCAGGAGCGGCGCGGCCACGGACGCCTGCGGCACCTTTGGCCCGCCGAAGTCGGCGCCGAAGCGTCGGGTCCACGCCCGCCGGCGCAGCTCGGACTTCGGCAGGAACGCCGCCGCGCCGGCCGGCGGCAGGCCATCGGCGTAGCCGAGGAGCTCGAGGCCGCGGTAGACGGCCTTGTGGGCCACGGAGCCGTGGCTCTCTCCCGGGAAGTAGGCGTAGCGCGTCTCGAGCCCGGCCGGCGACGTCGTCTCGAGCGCCTTCGCGAAGCGGACGGCTCCGACCGCGACGTCCGCCTCCTCCTCGCCCGAGCTCACGTACACGAACGCGTCGAGCCGCGGACGCGACGCGAGCATGCGCTCGAGGGCGCCGACGAAGCGGTCGTCCTGGCCGAAGCTCGGCGACATCGCGAGGTGGGCGGCGAAGAACCCGGGCCGCCGCACGAGAGCGAAGAGCGAGAACATGCCACCGTTGCTGTGCCCGACGATCAGGCGGTACGGCAGCGCCGGATAGGTCTTCTCGACGTGCGGCACGAGCTCGTCGCACAGGAACGAGAGGAAGCGGTCGGACGGCCCCTCGACGAGATCGCGGCCGGCGAACGTCGGCATCATGTCGCGGCCGCGGTCGACGTTCACGACGCCGACCACGATCATCGGCGGCAGCAGGCCGTTGCCAGCGAGGAAGCGGGCCGCGGCGACCGTGTGCTCGAAGCTCCAGTCGGCGTCGAGCAGGACCATCACCGGGTACTTCGCCCTGGGACCGGGCGGAGCGAACGGCGACGGGGGCGGCGGGAGGGCGATCAGGATCGGCCGGTCCTCGCCGAGCACGTTCGAGTGAAGGACCTCGCGCCGGCCGATCGTGACGTCGGCGCCGGCCGCTGGCGACGGCTGCGCCACGGCGGCGCTCGCCGCCGCCAGCGACGCGAGGCCGACGAGGAAGAGCGCCGCGCGAGCCTTCCGCCTCACGGCGCGTTCCGCGCCGCGAGCGCCGCGTCGACCGCCCGGATCGTCTCCTCGGCGGCGTCCTCGACGGCCGGGGTCGGCCGCGCGTCGACCTCCTCGACCACGTCGAGGAGCTGCCCGAGGCGGCCGTGCAGGCGGGCGAGCGGGTCGCCGGCGCCGTCCGGGCCGTTGGGCCCCCGCCGCGGGGCGGCCGGGGCGCTCGGGCCGCGGGCCGCGGCCAGGCGAGCCATCGCGTCGCACAGGCGCGTCGAGAGGGCGTGCTGCGCCGCGAGGTCCGCGGCCGCCGTCTTCACCCGCGGGTCCATCTTCACCGTGAGCGGCTGCGTGAGGACCCGGCCGTCGACCGTCAGCCGCAGCGTGTAGGAGCCTGAGAGGACCCACGGCCCGCGCGGCTCGCGGGGCGTGTCGAACGGCGTCGCCGCGATCGGGTAGGAGAAGGACGCGGCGCGCGGCGTCGTCTCGCGCAGGTCCCAGGCGAAGCGGTGCAGGCCGGCCGCGGCCGACAGCCGCTGCGGCGGGCGCAGCCAGTAGTCCGGGATGTTGCGGCCCTCGACCGGAGGCTCGACCGGGTCGTCGCTGGCGAAGCGCCGCACGACGCGGCCGGTCGCGTCGAGCGCCTCGAGCACGACCTTCTGCGCCTCTGCCGCCAGGTGGTAGCTCACGACGACGCCCTCCGGCGGGTTCGGCGCGGCGGGCTCGTCCGGCGGCAGCGGCGTGTCGGTGTTCTTGTTGCTCCGGAAGCGGAAGGCCGAAGGCGGCGCGAAGAGGCGCGCGGGCGCGGCGAGCGCGGCCGCGTCCACCTGCCGCAGCGGCGTCACGTCGTCGAGGATCCAGAAGCCGCGGCCGTGCGTCCCCGCGACGAGGTCGTCGCCCTTCACCACGAGGTCGCGGATCGACGTGGCCGGCATGTTCAGCCGCAGCGGCTGCCAGCGGTCGCCGTCGTCGAAGGAGACCCACACCTGCCGCTCGGTGCCGGCGTAGAGGAGGCCGCGCCGAACGGGGTCCTCGCGCACCGTGTTCACGATGCCCTCGCCGTCCGGGATCCCGGCCGTGACGTGCTGCCACGTGCGGCCGCCGTCACGCGTGCGGTAGACGTGCGGCCGCGTGTCGTCGAGCTTGAAGGTGTTGACCGCGGCCCACGCGGTGTCGCGGTCGAAGTGCGACGCCTCGAGCATCGAGATCTTCGACCACGCGGCGAGGCCCTTCGGCGTGACGTCCGTCCAGGCCTTCCCGCCGTCGCGGGTCACGTGGACGAGGCCGTCGTCGGTGCCCGCCCAGAGGAGCTGGCCGTCGAGCGGCGACGGTGCGAGCGCGTAGACGACGCCCCGCTGCGTCGGCCGCGCCTCCTTCGAGTCGCGGTACTTGCCGACGCTCGCCGGCACGTCCCAGCTCGCGCGCGTGAGGTCGGGGCTGATCGACACCCAGGTCCGGCCGCCGTCGGCCGTCTTCCAGACGGTGTTCGAAGCGAAATAGAGGACGTGCGGGTCGACGGGCGAGAAGAGGACCGGCTGCGTGCGCAGCACGCGGTAGCCGGGGCCCCGCAGCGGGCGCGGCGCGACGTTCTGCGCCTGGCCGGTGCGCCGGTCGTAGCGCGAGAGCTTGCCGCCGTAGACGACGTCGGGGTCGAGCGGGTCGGCCGCGACGTAGCCGTACTCCTCGACCGCCACCGGGTGCCAGTCGCGGAAGGTGATCCGCCCGTCGTCCGAGCGGCTCGCGACGCACGCCGACCCGCTCTCCTGCTGCCCGCCGCACACGCGGTACGGGAACGCGTCGTCCGTGCTGACGTGGTAGAACTGCGCCGTCGGCTGGTTGTACCAGCTGCTCCAGCTCTCGCCGGCGTTCACCGTGACGACGGCGCCCTGGTCCGACGAGAGGATCATCACCTCCGGTCGGTCGGGATCGATCCAGATCCGCTGGTAGTCGTCGCCTCCCGGCGCGCCGCGCAAGCCGGTGAACGTCTTCCCGCCGTCCGTCGACTTCCAGGTCACGATCGTCGGGACGAACACGACGTCGGGGTCCTTCGGGTGGACTCTCACCTCGGCGGCGTCGGAGGCGCGGGCGATCACGCGCGGGTCGGCGTTCACGCGGGCCCACGACTCGCCCGCATCGTCGGACCGGTAGATCCCCGCCTTCTCGCCCGCCTCGACGGTGGCGAAGAGCCGGCTCGGCAGGCTCGGGGCGACCGTCACGCCGATGCGCCCGAGACCCTCGGCGAACGTCGGCAGCCCCTTCGTGAGCGGTCGCCACGTCTCGCCGCCGTCCGTCGACTTGTGGAGACCGCTGCCGGGACCGGTGAACTCGCCGTTCTCCCACGGTCCCTGCCGCGCCTCCCAGAGCGCGGCGTAGACGACGTCGGGGTTCGAGGGGTCGAGCGCCACGTCGGCCGCGCCGGTGTCGGGATCGCGATAGAGGACCCTCCGGAACGTGTCGCCGCCGTCCGTCGACTTGAATATCCCGCGCTCCTCGTTCGCGCCGTAGGGGTGGCCGAGCACGGCCACGAGCAGCCGGTTCGCGTCGCGCGGGTCGACGACGATCTGCGTGATCTGCTGCCCGTCGCGCAGTCCGAGGTGCGTCCAGGTCTTCCCGCCGTCCCGCGAGCGGTAGACGCCGTCGCCCGTCGAGAGGTCGGGCCGCTGCATCCCCTCGCCGCTGCCGACGTAGATGACGTCGGGGTCGGACGGCGCGACCGCGACGGCGCCGATCGACCCCGTCGGCTGGTCGTCGAAGATCGGCCGCCACGTGCGGCCGTAGTCGGTCGTCTTCCAGACCCCGCCGTTCACCACGCCGATGTAGAAGAGCCCGGGCCGGCCGGGAACGCCCGTGGCCGACTTCGTGCGCCCCCCGCGGAAGGGCCCGATGCCGCGCCAGCGCATCTCGCGGAAGAGGGCGGGGTCGAACGGCCCCTCCGCGGCCGCGGGCCGCGGAGCGAGGGTGAGCACGATCAGGGCGGCGGCCAGCAGGCCCGCCGGGACGCCGAGAGCGCGGCCGGGACGGTTCATCCTGTCATTCCTCCGTGGGGCGACGGGTGAGTCTAACCGCCGTTTGCCTGCCCCTGTCCGCCCACGGAGAATGTCGCGCATGAGCGACTCCCTCCCGGCGGCCCGGCCGGCGTCCGCCTCGACGGAGGGCTTCGCCCCGGAGGAGCTCCGCCACCTCTACCGCTCGATCCTCCTGCCCCGGACGATCGAGGAGAAGATGCTCGTCCTGCTCCGGCAGGGGCGCCTGTCGAAGTGGTTCTCGGGCATCGGCCAGGAGGCGATCGCGACCGGCGTCGTGACGGCCCTCGAGCCGGGCGACTACGTCCTGCCGATGCACCGGAACCTCGGCGTGTTCACCGGCCGCGACCTCGACCTGCCCCGCCTCTTCCGCCAGCTCCTCGGCCGCGAGGGCGGCTTCACGAAGGGGCGCGACCGCACGTTCCACTTCGGCACGCTCGAGCGGGGCATCGTCGGGATGATCAGCCACCTCGGCGCGATGCTGCCGGTGGCCGACGGGCTCGCCCTCGCCGCCCAGCTGCGGGGCGAGAGGCGGGTCGCCGCCGCCTTCACGGGCGACGGGGCGACGAGCGAGGGCGACTTCCACGAGGCGCTGAACCTCGCCGCGGTGTGGAAGCTGCCCGTGCTCTTCGTCGTCGAGAACAACCACTGGGGCCTCTCGACGCCGGCCCACGAGCAGTACGCCTGCCGCGACCTCGCCGACCGCGGCAAAGGCTACGGCATGCCCGGCGTCGTCGTCGACGGCAACGACCTCCTCGCGGTCGTGGGCGCGGTCCGCGAGGCGGCCGCGCGGGCGCGCCGCGGCGAGGGGCCGACCCTCCTCGAGTTCAAGACGTTCCGCATGCGCGGGCACGAGGAGGCCTCGGGCACCGACTACGTGCCGAGGGAGCTCCTCGCGGAGTGGGCAGCGAAGGACCCGGTCCGGCGCTACGAGGCCTTCCTCCTCGAGCGGGGCCTGCTGACCGAGGCCGACTTCGCGGCGATCCGCCGCGCCTACAAGCAGCGCGTCGACGCCCTCGCCGAGGAGGCGCTCGCGGCGCCGGAGCCGCGGGCGACGGTCGAGGAGAAGCTCGGCGACGTGTTCGCGCCGAGCCTCTCGGCCCACGAGCCGCCGACGGCGGCGGCCGAGGCCGAGGCGCCCGAGAGGCGCTACGTCGACGCGATCTCCGACGGCCTGCGCGTCGCCATGCGGCGGGACGACCGCGTCGTGCTCCTCGGCCAGGACATCGCCGAGTACGGCGGCGTCTTCAAGGTGACGGACGGCTTCGTCGAGGAGTTCGGCAAGGCGCGCGTGCGCAACACGCCGATCATCGAGTCGGGTGCGATCGGCGCGGCGCTCGGCCTCGCCCTCGGCGGCTACGTGCCGATGGTCGAGCTGCAGTTCGGCGACTTCATCACCTGCGGCTTCAACCAGGTCGTCAACAACCTCGCGAAGACCCACTGGCGGTGGGGCGCGCGGATCCCGGTCGTGCTGCGCGCTCCGGTCGGCGGCGGCACCGGCGCGGGGCCGTTCCACTCCCAGAACGTCGAGTCGTGGTTCACGGCGGTGGCCGGGATCAAGGTCGTGGCTCCGGCCACGCCCTACGACGCGAAGGGGCTGCTCATCGCCGCGCTCGAGGACGGCAACCCCGTGCTCTACCTCGAGCACAAGTTCCTCTACCGCCAGGCGAAGGGCCCGGTGCCGGCCGGCCGTTACACCGTGCCCATCGGCCGCGCGCGCCTCGCCCGCGCGGGCCGCGACGCGACGGTCGTGACCTACGGCGTCGGCGTCTCCTGGGCCCTCGCGGCGGCGGACGAGCTCGCCCGCGAGGGCCGGGAGATCGAGGTCGTCGACCTGCGCTCCCTGATGCCGTGGGACACGGAGACGGTCGTGCGCTCCGTCGCGAGGACGAGCCGCTGCCTCGTCCTGCACGAGGCGCCGACGACGGGCGGCTTCGGCGGCGAGATCGCGGCCACCGTCGGGCGCGAGGCCTTCGAGTGGCTCGACGCGCCGGTCGTGCGCCTCGGCGCCCTCGACACGCCGGTGCCCTTCGCGAAGGCCCTCGAGGCGC
The DNA here is from genome assembly GCA_046331285.1 of Vicinamibacteria bacterium. GTDB lineage: Bacteria > Acidobacteriota > Vicinamibacteria > Fen-336 > Fen-336 > DATBSL01. The sequence goes on along the minus strand of JAXLRD010000023.1, from coordinate 92,068 downwards.
TCTACTCGCCGCAGGGCCGCCTCGTGCCGGCGCTGCGGGAGCTGCTCGCCTACTAGCCCGCCGGCGCCGGGCTCGTCCCGCTCACGCCGACGGCGGGTTCCACCAGCAGGCGCCCTTGCCCTCGATGGCCACCGCGGCGCGGCGGCGCACGTCGGCCTTCCCCGCCTCGTCCAGCGGCTCGAAGGCCTGCGCCGCGGCGAAGGCCGCGTCCTGCTCGTTCGGGAAGCTGAGGCCGAGGAGGGCCACGTCCGGATCGACCGTGAGCGTGTAGCGCACGCAGTCGGCGACGTCGAGGCGCGGCAGGAGCGGCGCAGCGCCGTCGGCGCCGCCCGAGCTCACCTTGCCGCGGGGCCGCGACTGCAGCGGCCGGCTGTAGCCCTCGGTGTCGCCGAGGAGCTTGCCCGCGCCGAAGGTCTTGAAGCAGACCGTGCCGACGCCCTTCGCCTTCGCGAGCGGCAGGATCTCCGTCTCGTAGCGGCGGTCGACGAACGGGCCGATCGGGAACATGACGACGTCGCAGCGGCCGGAGTCGAGGGCCGCGCGCAGGACGTCCGGGTGGTGCGAGGAGAGGCCGGCGAAGCGCGCGCGGCCGGCGGCGATCTCGCCCCGGAGCTGCTCGAAGCCGCCGCCGGGACCGGCGAGAGCCGCCCAGTCGTCGAGGGTGGAGCAGGCGTGGAAGACGAAGAGATCGGCGAACGGCTGGGCGAGGCGCTCGAGGCTGGCCGCCACCTGCGGCTCCACGGGCTCGCGCAGCGCGTCGATCTTGTCGATCAGGAAGACGGAGTCGCGCGCGCGGCCCCGGAGCGCCCGGCCGACGATCTCCTCGCTGTAGCCGTCCTCGTACATCGGGGCGGTGTCGACGAGGTTGAGGCCGGCGTCGAGGGCGCGGGCGAGCGTCGCCACGCAGTCGTCGATCGGGACGGCGCGGTCCGCGAGGTCGCCCGCGCCGAGGCGGGTGGCGGTGAAGCCGGTGCGGCCGAGGGGGCGGCGGGGAGCGAACGTCGGCATGGCGCGAGTGTGCCCCACTCGGGCCGCGGGCGTCGACCGGCTACACTCGTCCCTCTTGGACAGGCGGAGGTCGGTGACGCGGACGGCCGGCGCGGCGCTCGCCCTGGCGGCGCTCCTGGCCGGCTGCGCGAAGGCGCGCAACTACACGGACCCGGCCGGCCCGATCCACACGGGCGCGGCCGGAAGGCCGCCGTCGGCAGGGCCCGGGAGCGAGATCCGCGTCGTGACGTTCAACGTCAAGTACGCGCGCCACGTCGACCGGGCGATCGCGCTCCTGCGGCGGCCCGGGCCGCTGCGCGATGCCGACGTGCTGGTGATGGAGGAGATGGACGGGCCCGGAAGCGAGCAGGTCGCGGCGGCGCTCGGCATGAACCACGTCTACGTGCCGTCGGCCGTGCACCCGGCCGCGAGGAAGGACTTCGGCGTCGCCGTCCTCTCGCCGTGGCCGATCGCGGACGCGAAGAAGGTCCCGCTGCCGCACCAGCACCGGATCCGCGGGACGCGGCGCGCGGCGGTGGCGGCCACCGTCCACCTGCCGTCGGGGCCGCTGCGCGTCGTCGGCGTGCACCTCGAGAGCCCGGCCGGCCTCGGCGGGCGGGACCGCCGCGATCAGGCCCGCACGGTGCTGGCCGAGGCCGCCGCGTGGGACGGCCCGGTCGTGATCGCGGGCGACTTCAACGGCCGCGGCGGCGCCGCCGAGATCGCGCGCGGGGGCTACTTCTGGGCGACCGAGCGCGTGCGGCACACGGCGTCCGTCTTCTCCTTCGACCACGTCCTCGCCCGCGGCCTGTGTGCGGCCGGCGAACGCGCGGCGGCGAAGGCCCCCGACGAGACGCGCGCGAGCGACCACCACCCGGTCTGGGCCGTCCTGAGGTCCTGCCCGTAGCAGAGGCGACGCCGGCGCCGACCGCTAGCCCTTCACCGGGTAGGGGTACCCCTTCGTCAGCGCCTCGTCGAGCATCCGGTCGTCGCCGTAGATGTCGTCGACGAAGCTCACCACCCCGTTCGAGCTGGCGTGGTAGGTGTCGTAGAACAGCACCACGGTGAGCGGCTTCTTCAGGTTCACGCGGAACGGCCGCTCTCCCTTCATCGCCGCCTCGATCTTCTCGCGCGTCCAGTCCGGCTGGTCGCGCAGCACCCACTGCGCGAGGGCCATCGGGTCCTCGAGGCGGATGCAGCCGTGGCTGAAGTCGCGCCGCGCGCGGGAGAAGAGCGACTGCGCCGGGGTCCCGTGCATGTAGATGCTCTCGGAGTTCGGGAAGATGAACTTCGCGAGCCCGAGCGAGTTCGAAGGCCCCGGCTTCTGGCGCATCGTGAGGCGCCCGGCGGCCACCGCCTCGATGTTCTCCGGCGTCGCCGGCAGCGCGGGGGCGTCGTCGTCGCCGCTCGCCACGATCTCGAGGCTCTCCTTCGCGAGGTAGGCGCGGTCCTTCCTCGCGCGGGGCAGGATCTCCTTCTTCAGGATGTCGTAGGTCGGGTTCCAGAACGGGCGGAACACCACGTAGGCCATCTGCGCCATGAAGATCGGCGTCTGGTGGTTGAGCGACTTCCCCACCACGACGTTCATCCGCAGGGGCTCGCCCTCGATGCTCGGGTCGGTCGCCCACAGCCGGAAGAGCGCCACGTTCACGAAGACGGTCGGCTCGTTCGCCATCGGCGGCAGCCACCGCATGCGCTCCATCGCGAGCTCGACCTGCCGGAGGCGATGGGAGATCGGGACGTTCAGGGTCTTCACCGTCCCGGCCCCGATGACCCCGTCGGCCTCGAGGCCGTGGCGGCGCTGGAAGCTCTTGAGCGCGTCGACGAGCGGGCCGGCGTAGAGCGGCGTCCCCGCGGCGTCCTTCGCCGGCTCTCCGGCGTCGGCCGCGAGGTCGCCGAAGGCGCGCAGCCGCGCCGCGAGCGGGGGCACGCCGGCCCAGGGCTTGCCCGGCTCCACCTTCTTCTGCGGCTTCGCGATCTCGGGCACGACGGGGGGCTCGCCGCCGGCGAGGGCGGCCCGCAGGTTCGCGAGCGTCCGCCGGGCGCGACCGTAGTGGCCGAACGGGGGCTCGATGGCGGCGAGGATGCGGCGGAGGTCGGCCCCGAGCCGCAGCTCGAGCAGCGCCTGCTTCGGGTCGAACGACCGCCGCGCCGCCGCGTAGTTCCACTGCAGCGAGGCGGGGTCGATGCGGCCGAGGTGGACCGAGCGCACCAGGCGCGCGAGGCCGGCCGTCAGCGCGAGGTCGAAGCGCGCCCGTTCCCCGGGAGTGCCGTTGCCGGCGCGCAGCGCGAGCCAGCGCTTCGCGAGAGGCGCGGCGTCGTAGTCGGCCGGGTCGAGGCCGTGCTCCGCGGCGACCGCGAGGCTCTCGACCGCCGCCCCCGTGCCGGGGTACGGCTCGGCGCCGGCGAACCAGAAGAGGCCGTCAGGCTCGGCCCCGTTCAGCGCCTTCAGCGTCGGCGCGACGTCCGCGAGATCCGGCCACTTCACCTCGGGATGCCGCGCCGGGCCGAGGACGTCGGCCAGGGCCTTCGCGACGGCCGGATCCGGCGGGGCGGCCGGCTCGGGCGGAGGAGTCGCGAGGACGGCGCTCGTGTCGAGCTGGTTCGGTGTCGGCAGCGCCCCCTGGCGACAGGCGGCGAACGACAGCGCCGCCCCGGCGAGCGCGGGCGCGAGCGAGTGCCGGACGACGGAGCGTCTCATCGTTGTCTCCCCTGTGGCGCGCGAGAGCCGCCGCTGGGCCGCGGCGGCTCCACCGCGCCGGACCCGTAAGCCTACCCGAGACGGGCGCGGCGTGGGCGGTGACGACGTAGCGGAGGGGGCCACCGGGCCGGAGGGCGTCGAACGGGAAGCAGGTGACGAGGGTGAGCCGCGTCTCGTCGGGCTCGTCCGAGAGGACCCAGCTCTCGCGGCGGTCGACGACGCGGGCTCCGCTCACCGCGTAGCGCACCGACCGCCCGTCCGGCCGCTCGATCAGGATCGCGTCTCCCTCGCGGAGCCGCCGCAGGAACGCGAAGTGCGTGTCCCGGTGGCCGCTCACCACGGCGTTGCCGGGCCGGCCGGGAAGTGCCGTGCCGTCGACGTGGCCCGGGCCGAAGGCCATCGTCCGGCCGCTCGCCCCGGCGAGGACGAAGAGCTCGACCCGCAGCGCGGGAACGAGAAGCCGCGCCACCGGCCGCGTGTCCGCCCACGGCCAGGGCCGCGCGTCGGGCGCGCCCTGCAGGGTCCGCTCCCAGGCCGCGCTCACCAGCCGCTGCGCGAGGCGGGCCTTCGCCTGGACCCACGCCGCGCGGGCGCCGTGCCCGGCCGCGAGCGCGAGGAGGAGGAGAAGGCCCGCCCGGCGCACGGTCCTCACCTCCCTTCTCTCGCGCCCGCGAGCCACAGCAGCGCGGCCGCCGCCAGCGCCGCGGCGGCGAGGGCGGCGTCCTCGGGCGCCCGCGTCGCGGTCTGCGGCAGCTCACCGAACACCGCCTCCGAGCTCCAGCCGTGCGGCAGGTTCACCGGAACCGGCCGCGTCTCGAGCGGCGCGCCCTCCGGCCGGACGGGCGTCACGTCGACGGCGACGAGGCTCGTGTGCTTCGTGACGAGGTGGTGCTCGAGGCCGAGGGCCACGACCTGGGCCTTCACGGCCCCGGCGTCGGCGCCGTCGCGGAGCGAGTCGAGGAGCGCCTCGACCTTGCGGCGGGCCCAGAGGACGGCGAGGCCCTCGCCCGGCCGCCCGCCGTCGAGCGGCAGCGACGCGCGCCACTCCTCGGCCCCGCGGCGGCCGCTCACGACCACCGGGCTCGACGGGACCCCCGTGACCCGCGCGGCGAGCACGATCGGCTCCCCCGCGTAGAGGTCGCCGACCCGCGCCGGCCACGCCTCCACCGCGACGCCCGCCGGCCAGCGGACCTCGACGCCGGTCAGGACCGGGCTCTCGAGGCGGAGGAGGAGCTTGCCCACCTTCTCCTCCACCTCCCGCACGTCGCCGACGCAGGTGAACGAGCCGCGGCCGAGCTCCGCGGCCTTGGTCATGAAGTGGCCGTTCGGGGCCGAGCCGATGCCGATCGTGAACAGCCGCGCGTCTCCCAGGCGCTGCCGGATGACGCCGAAGAGCTCGTCCTCGTTCGCCACGCTGCCGTCGGTCAGGAAGACGACCTGCCGGACGAGGCTCGCGTCGTCGCCACCCGCGAGCGCCGCCTCGAGAGCGGGACGCATCTCGGTGCCCCCGTTCGCGCGCAGGCCGCCCACCCAGTCCTTCGCGACCTCGACCGTCCGCGCGTCGGCCTTCTGCGGAGACGGGAAGAGGGGCTCGGTGCGGTCGGAGAACCGCACGACGTTGAAGCGGTCGGCCGGCGACAGCCGGTCGAGGGCGAGGACGAGCGCGCGGCGCGCCTGCACGAGCGAGGGCCCCTCCATCGAGCCCGACGTGTCGATCACGAACACGATCTCGCGCGCGACACGGCCGCGCTCGACGGCGCCGCCCGACGGGGGAAAGAGGGTGAGGAGCAGGTAGCGCCCGTCGGGGCGCGCCTCCTCGAAGAGGGCGCTGCGGGGCCGGGCGCCGTCCTGCGGCGTCCACGCGAGCTCGAAGTCGCGGTCGGCCGGGGACAGCGGATCGCGCAGGCGGACGCGGTAGCGGCCCTCGCCCCGCGCCTCGGCCACGACCGGGTGGTAGCGGCTCACGACGCTGCGGACCGGGAAGCCGGCGTCGAGCTCGACCCGGATCCGGACCGGGTTGTGGCGCGTCTCGGAGACGAGGCGCACGGGCGGCGTCACGTGCGAGGCGTCGCTCACGCGGTCCGTGTCCGGCGACCAGCCGCCCCCGTCGACCGCGGCCGCGAGCGGGCTTCCCGGGACGTACCGCGGGCCGACGACGAGCGGGAAGCGCAGCCGGACCTCGCCCTCGTCGAAGGAGAGGGTCTGCTGGAACTCGATCTCGACGCTCACCTCCTCGCCGGGGGCGACGTTCGCGACGCTCGTCGTGAACACGTTCGGCCGGTGCTGCTCGACGAGGCCCGCCCGCCGACCCTCCGCGGCCGCCCGCGCGTACTCGGCCCGGGCCGCCTCGCGCTCGCGGATCTGCCCCTCGACGAGGCGCACGCCCACTCGCAGCCGCAGGTGGTCGACCGCCGCGTTCTCGGGGAGGGGGAACACGTAGACGCCCTCGACGAACTCGTCGGCGCCGTTTCTGAACTTCTGCGTGACGCGGGCCCGCGCGACCGTGCCGGAGACCCGGAAGACCGCCTCGGTCGAGAGGACGGGCGCGGCCGCCCAGTCCCCGCCGTCGGCGCGGCGGACGAGGAGGCTCCCGCTCGTCGCGTCCTCCGGCCGGGGCACGGCCGGGACCTCCGGCCGGAAGGCGTCCTCGGGGACCTGGGGCGCGCTCATGGCGATCGCGGCCAGCGTGAAGACGAGCCCGAAGACGACGGCGAGGAGGAAGGCGCGCCGGACCAGGAACGCGAGCTCGCCCGCCACCTCGCGCCACCCCGGCCGCCCCACGGCCACCTGGTTCACTCCGCTCGACATGTCTTCCCTCCTTCGCCCGTGAAGATCCGGCGCGAAGTCGGCGCCGTCCGGGGAGCGAAGAGGGCGCGAGGCGGGTCAATTCGGGCGGGAAAAGGGCAGGCGGGGAGCGCCGGGGCGAACGCGCTATAGTCGGCCGGTCCGCCATGAGCCGACGCATCGCGATCGTCGAGGACGACCGGACGCTCCGGGACAACTACTGCGACGTCCTGCGGCGCCAGGGCTACGAGGTCGCGGCCTACTCCGACCGCGCCTCGGCCCTCGTCGCCTTCCGCGGGCGGCTCCCCGACCTCGCGATCCTCGACATCGGCCTCGGCGACGAGATCGACGGCGGCTTCGCCCTCTGCCGCGACCTGCGCGCCCTCTCGGCGACTCTGCCCATCCTCTTCCTCACCGCGCGCGACAGCGAGTTCGACACGGTGGCCGGCCTCCGCCTGGGGGCCGACGACTACGTGACGAAGGACATCGGCCTGCCCCACCTCCTGGCGCGGGTCGCCGCGCTCTTCCGGCGAGCCGACGCGGCCACGGCCTCCGCGGACGCCGCGGCCGAGGACGTGATCGAGCGCGGCCCGCTCCGCCTCGACGCGAAGCGCGTCGCCGCGACGTGGAACGGCCGGCCGGTCGACCTCACGGTGACGGAGCTGTGGATCGTCCACGCTCTCGCCCGCCGGCCCGGGCACGTCCGCGACCGCGAGCACCTGATGAACGAGGCGCGCATGGTGGTCGACGACAGCACGATCACCTCGCACGTGAAGCGCATCCGCCGGAAGTTCGAGGCCGTCGACCCTTCCTTCGACCGCATCGAGAGCGTCTACGGCATGGGCTACCGCTGGCGCGAGCCGGGCCCGTAGCGGTGCGCCCGCGGCTGCCGGTCGCCGCGCGCGTGCTCCTCGCCGCGGCCGTCCTCCTCGTCCTGCCGTGGACGACGCTCGGGCTCGCCCGCGCGGTGCGGCGACAGGCCGTCCTGGACCAGGAGCGGTCGCTGGCGGCGGCCGCCGCCGCGACCGCCGCCGCGCTCGACGGGCGGCCGGGCCTCCTCCCCGTCTCGGAGCCGGCGGGCGCGCCGCCTCTGCTGCGGATCGGGGAGCTCCCCCGCGCGGTGGCGCTCGACGGCGACCCGTCGAGCTGGGCGGACTGCGGCCTCGAGCCGCTCCGCCTCCCGCCGACGGACGACGAGACGGCTCCGCCGCCGCCGTTCTCGGCGAGCTTCCGGCTCGGGGCCCGTGGCGGAGCGGTGTTCCTGCTCGCCGAGGTGCGCGACCCGCGCGTCGTGCTCCCCGGCGAAGAGCCCGCGGCCCGCGGCGACCGGCTCGAGGTCGCCGCGGTCACCGCCGACGACGACTTCGTCCGCTTCGAGGTCGACGCGGCGGCGGACGGCCCGGTCTCCGCGTGGCTCCTGCGGGCGGACGGCTCGCGCGTGCCCGACAACCGCATCGAGGGCTGGTGGCGCACGGCCGAGGGCGGCTACGCGGTCACGCTGCGCCTGCCCCGGACGCTCGTCGGCTCCCGGCTCGCCCTCGCGGTCGTCGACGTCGAGGACCCGGTCACCCGCGCGACGACGGCGCGGCTCGAGACGACCGGCACGGGCTCGCGCGAGGCGCTCGCGGCCGTCTTCACCCCCGCGCCCGAAACGGCCGCGCTCCTCGCGAGCCTCGTCCCTCCGGGGCGGCGTCTCTGGCTCGTCGACGCGGGCAAGCACGTCGCCGGCGTGGCGGGGGCGCTCGTGGCCGAAGCGCCGGTCCGGGACCCGCTCGCCCGCCCCGTCCTGCGCGTCCTCGGCCCGGTCGACGCAGCGGTCGAGGCCTCCGCGCCGGAGGCCGTGGGCGCGGGCCTCGACGTCGGCCGCGCGCTGGCCGGCGAGCCCGCCGCCGGACGGCGCGGGACGGGCGGCGCGATCGTCCTCGCCGCGGCCCACCCCGTGCGCGTCGACGGCCGCGTGGGCGCCGCGGTCCTGCTCGAGGAGCGGGCGCGAGACCCCTGGTCGGCGGACGACGGACGCCTCGCGCGGCGGCTCGCCCTCTTCCTCGGCGCCGCGCTCGCCGGCGCCGTCGTCCTCTTCGCCTACGCGATCGCCTTCTCCCGCCGGCTCGCCCGGCTCGCCACGGCCGTCGACCGCCTCGCGGAGGATCCGCGCGCGCCCGCGGCGGCGCTGCCGGACGAGGCCGCGCGCGACGAGGTGGGCGAGCTGGCGCGGCGCCTCGCCGCCCTCGCGGCCCGCCAGCGCGAGCACGCGGCGTACCTCGAGCAGCTCGGCCGACGCCTGTCCCACGAGATGCGGACGCCCGTCGGCGTCGTGCGCAGCTCGCTCGACAACCTGCGCCTCGCCGGCGTGCCCGACGCGGGCCGCGTGTACCTGGAGCGCGCCGACGAGGGCGTGCGGCGCCTCAGCGTCGTCCTCTCGCGCCTCGGCGAGGCGACGCGGCTCGAGCAATCGCTCGCCGGCGCCGAGCGCGAGGTCTACGACGTCGTGGAGGTGGTGCGCGGCTGCGTCGAGGGCCACCGCGCGGCGAACGCGGGGCGCGAGATCGCGCTGAAGGCGCCGGCGGAGCCGCTCCGCGTCAGCGGCTCGCCGGAGCTCCTCGCCCTCCTCCTCGACAAGCTCGTCGACAACGCGCTCGGGTTCGCGCGGCCGGGGACGCCGGTCGAGGTCGACGTGGCGGCCTACGGGCGGGCGGTCGCGCTCTCCGTGCGCGACGAGGGACCGCCGCTGCCGGCCGGGATGGAGGGCCGGCTCTTCGACGCGCTCGTGTCGGTGCGTCCGCCGGGCGCGTCCGACGGGCCGCCCCACCTCGGCCTCGGCCTCGCGATCGTCCGCCTCGTCGCGGAGTTCCACGGCGGGTCGGCCGCGGCCCACGACCGCCCCGACGGCCGCGGGGTGATCGTCACCGCCACCCTGCCGCTCGCCGAGGCTACTGCTTCTGGAAGACGAGCTTGAGGACGAGCGGGTGGCGCAGCGACTTGTGCTCGAGCGTCCAGTCGACCACGATCGACCGGCCGCCCGGCTCGAGCGTGTAGGCCTCGCGCACGAAGCCGCTGCCTTTCTCCGCCCGCTCCTCGACGACGACCTGGTCGCCCTCCCACCTCACGGTCGCGCGGCAGAGGACGCCTCCGTCCGCCTGGCGCGTCCGCGGCCGGCCGAAGGAGTAGAGCCGCACGTCGTCGCCGGTGCCGGAGCGGAACTCCGTCGCCGTCTGCTCGATCGTCAGGATGCCCGCGTCGGGCTTCTCGGTGACGTTCATCAGCCAGGAGCGGATCCACACGCGCGGCGAGTCCTTCTTGATGTCGCCCTTCGTCGACGCCGGGCCCACGGCGGCGTCGATCTTCTCGCGCAGATCGTCGCTGCGCTTCTGCACGAACGTCCACGTGCCGCTGAGGTCGGGCCGCGCGGCGGCGGCCGGGACGGCGGCCCCGGCGCAGCACGCGGCGACGGCGACGGCGGCGAGTCGGCTCGGAAGCGAGGCACTCATGGCGCGAGGATACCCGCGCCGCCGCGGCGGCGGAAGATCCGCACCCCGGTCGTGCCACGTTCGACTGGCATGGTCGCTTCGATCGCTTTCGGCCTACCCCGGCTGGCAGGGATCCTGCTCATCCCCTGCATCGAGGTGCGATATCGGCAATTCGTGCGCCTTGGAGGCCTGATCTCATGAGCAAGTACCGCATCGCGTGGCTGCCGGGTGACGGGATCGGCGTGGAAGTGATGGACGCGACCCGGGTCGTTCTCGACGCGCTCGAGCTCGACGCCGAGTACGTCCACGGCGACATCGGCTGGGACTTCTGGTGCCGCGAGGGCGACGCGTTCCCGCAGCGCACGATCGAACTCCTCCGGAGCGTGAACGCCGCGATGTTCGGCGCGATCACGTCCAAGCCGGTGAAGGCCGCCGAGTCGGAGCTCGTGCCCGAGCTCCAGGGCAAGGGCCTCGTCTACCGCTCGCCCATCGTGCGCATGCGCCAGCTCTTCGACCTGTACGTCTGCCACCGGCCCTGCAAGGGCTACGCGGGGAACCCGCTCAACTACAAGGAAGGCATCGACCTCGTCGTGTTCCGCGAGAACACCGAGGACCTCTACGCGGGCGTCGAGTTCAACCCGGTCCCGTGGGAGATCGCGGAGACGCTCACGAAGATCTCGAAGCCCTTCGCGCCGTTCTCGAAGCTCAAGAGCGACGAGTACGCGATCTCCTGCAAGATCAACACGAAGAAGGGCTCGGAGCGGATCGTCCGCGCCGCGTACGAGTTCGCGAAGACGCACGGGCGGAAGAAGGTCACGATCGTCCACAAGGCGAACGTCGTCCGCGCGACGGACGGCCTCTTCCTCGAGGAAGCGAAGAAGGTCGCGAAGGACTACCCCGGGATCGAGACCGACGACGCCAACATCGACGCGATCGGGATGTGGCTGCTCAAGAACCCGTTCAACTACGACGTGCTCGTGGCCCCGAACCTCTACGGCGACGTCATCTCCGACCTCTGCGCGCAGATGGTCGGCGGCCTCGGCTTCGGCTGCTCGGGCAACGTCGGCGAGAAGCTGGCCGTCTTCGAGCCCACGCACGGCTCCGCGCCCAAGCACGCGGGGAAGCAGAAGGCGAACCCGATCGCCACGATCCTCGCGGCCAAGATGATGCTCGACTGGCTCGGCGAGACGGAGAAGGCCAAGCGCCTCGAGGCGGCCACCGCGGCGGTGATCGCGGAGGGCCAGGTGCGGACCTACGACATGGGCGGCTCCTCGACGACGATGGACATGGGCCGCGCCGTCGCCGCGGCGCTCGCGCCGGTCGCGGCCGGGAGGTAGGACGTGGCCCCCTTCCTCCACGAGGTCGGCATGCGCGACGGCCTGCAGATGGAGAAGCAGGTCGTCCCGACCGAGCAGAAGATCGCGTGGATCGAGGCCCTCCTCGCCTCCGGCGTCGACGTCGTCCAGGTGGGCTCGTTCGTCCACCCCGAGAAGGTCCCGCAGATGGCGGACACCGACCGCCTCTTCGCCCACTTCGCGACCCGCAAGCCGGGAGGCGCGACCTTCTCCGGGCTCGTGCTGAACGAGAAGGGCCTCGACCGCGGCCTCGCCTGCGGCGTCGACCTGTTCTGCATGGGCGTCTCCGCCAGCGAGACGCACAGCCGGAAGAACACCGGCATGTCGATCGAGGACGCGAACCGGCGGATCGTGGCGATGGCGAAGACGGCCCTCGCCGCCGGCCGGCGCGTGCAGGTCTCGGTGCAGTCGGCCTTCGGCTGCGGCTACGAGGGCCCGGTCCCCCGCGAGCGCGTCGTCTCGATCGTGAAGGCCTTCCTCGACGCGGGCCTGCGCTCGCTCTCCCTCGCCGACACCGCCGGGCACGCGACGCCCGACGACGTGGCCGAGCTCTACGGCCGCGTGCGGGCCCTCGACGAGTCGGCCGAGTGGACGTGCCACTTCCACGACACCTACGGCCTCGCCCTCGCCAACTGCTACGCGGCCCGCCGGGCCGGGGTCTCGTACTTCGAGTCCTCGGTGGCGGGCCTCGGCGGCTGCCCGTTCACCAAGGTGGCCGGCGGCAACGCCTGCACCGAGGACCTCGTCCACGCGTGGCAGCGCAACGGCGTTCGGGCCGACCTGCGCCTCGACGTCCTCATCGACGCGGCGCGGCGGGTGGCGGAGTTCTTCCAGCGCGACATGCCGGGCTCCGTCTACAAGTCGGGCCCGATCCCGGAGCCCCAGGCCGCGGGAGCCGCCCGATGAGCGTCCTCTCGGGCGTCCGCGTCCTCGACCTGACGAACGTCCTGTCGGGCCCCTTCTGCACGCTCCACCTCGCGCTCCTCGGCGCCGACGTCGTCAAGATCGAGAACCCGAAGGCGGGCGACCTCGCCCGCGTCCTCGGGAACGTGCCGAGGCTCAACAAGACGCTCATGGGCACGAGCTTCCTCGCCCAGAACGCGAACAAGAAGTCGCTGACGCTCAACCTGAAGGCGCCCGAGGGCAAGGAGATCTTCCGGACGCTCGTGAAGACGGCCGACGTGGTGGTCGAGAACTTCCGGCCCGACGTGATGACGCGCCTCGGCCTCGGCTATCCCGCCCTCGCCGAGATCAACCCGCGGCTCGTCTACTGCGGGATCTCGGGCTTCGGCCAGACCGGCCCCGACGCCGAGAAGCCGGCGTACGACCAGATCATCCAGGGACTCTCCGGCGCCATGGACGTGAACGGCGACGAGCGGCTCCACCCGCTGCGCGCGGGGTTCCCGGTGTGCGACACGGTCGGCGGGCTGAACGCCGCGTTCGCCATCCTGGCCGCGCTCTACCACCGCGAGCGGACGGGCGAGGGCCAGATGATCGACGTGGCTCTCCTCGACTCGATCATGCCGCTCATGGGCTGGGTCGCCGCGAACCTGCTGATCGGCGGCCAGGCGCCCGTGCCGATGGGCAACGACAACTTCACCGCCGCGCCGTCCGGCAGCTTCCGCACGCAGGACGGCCACATCAACATCGCCGCCAACAAGCAGGAGCAGTGGGAGGCGATGGCGGAGGTGATCGGCGCGCCGGAGTTGAAAGAGGACCCGCGCTTCAAGGAGCGCGACGAGCGGAAGAAGAACCGCCGGGCCCTCACCCCGCTCGTCGAGGAGAAGCTCGCCGCGAAGCCGACCGCCCACTGGGTCGAGGCCCTGAACGCGCGCGACGTGCCGTCGGGCGACATCCTGCCGCTCGGGGCCGCCCTCGACCAGCCGCAGGTCCGGCACCGCGGCGTGCTGCGCGACGTTCACGTCGACGGCGAGATCGGCGACGTGCGCCTGTTCGGCCTCACCGCGCAGCTGTCGAAGACGCCGGGCGCGATCACGACGCCGCCGCCGCGTCTCGGCGAGCACACCGCTCGGTTGCTGGCCGGCCTCGGCTACTCGGACGAGGACGTCGCCGCGCTCAAGGAGAAGGGGATCGTCTAGGAGACACCGCATGGGAATGACCGTCGTCGAGAAGATCCTGGCCCGCGCCGCGGGGCGCGACGCCGTCCGCGCGGGCGACGTCGTCGAGCCCGCCGTCGACCTCGCCATGTCGCACGAGAACGCGGCCCTCGTCGTGAACCAGTTCACCGAGGTCTTCCAGGGCACCGGCCTCGAGCCGAAGATCTGGGATCCGTCCCGGATCGCCATCATCTTCGACCACCGCGTGCCGGCCGAGTCGCCGAAGACCGCGAGCAACCAGAAGAAGGTCCGCGAGTTCGTGGCGAAGCACGGCATCACGCGCTTCCACGACGTGCGCGGCGACGAGGGCGGCATCTGCCACCAGATCCTCCCCGAGAACGGCTACGTGCGCCCCGGCTCCGTGGTCGTCGGCACCGACTCCCACACCACGAGCCACGGCGCGCTGAACGCGTTCGCGTTCGGCATCGGCGCGACCGAGATGGCGTCCGTCTGGTCGCTCGGCGTGGCCCTGAACGTCGAGGTGCCGACGACGATCAAGGTCGTCGTGAACGGCGCTTTCGCGCCGAGCGTCGGCCCGAAGGACCTGATCCTCCACCTCGTCGGCCTCCTCACCGCCGAGGGCGCGAACTTCCGCGTGATCGAGTTCCACGGGAAGACGATCGAGGCGATGCCGACGTCCGGCCGCCTCACCCTGTGCAACATGACGGTCGAGGCCGGCGCGACCTCCGGCATCGTCCCCGGCGACGGCGAGACGGTCCGCTACCTCCGCGAGGTCGCGGGCGTCGCCGACCCGATCACGCTCGTCACGCCCGACGACGACGCCGTCTACGAGCGCACGATCGAGATCGACGCGGCGAAGCTGGCGCCGCAGGTCGCCTGCCCTCACACCGTCGACAACGTGAAGCCCGTCGACGCCGTCCTCGGCACGAAGGTCCACCAGATCGTCATCGGCTCCTGCACGAACGGCCGCCTCGACGACATCGCCGCCGCCGCCTCGATCCTCCGCGGGAAGAAGGTGGCCCGCGGCACCCGCATGCTCGTCTTCCCCGCCTCGGCCCGCATCTACCAGGAGGCGATGGAGAAGGGCTACGTGCTCGACCTGATGCGCGCCGGCGCCGTGGTCATGAACTCCGGCTGCGGCCCGTGCCTCGGCGTGCACGAGGGCGCGCTCGGCGACGGCGAGGTCGCGCTCTCGACGACGAACCGCAACTTCAAGGGCCGGATGGGGAACCCGAACTCCGAGGTCTACCTCTGCTCGCCCGAGGTCGCCGCGGCCTCGGCCGTCACCGGCGTCATCACCGACCCGCGGAAAGGGGCGTAGCGCCATGGCCCAGGTCATCGCGAAGCTCGGCGACGACGTGTCGACCGACGTCATCTACCCCGGCCGCTACATGGCGACCGTCCTCCCCACCGAGACCCCGCAGTTCGCGTTCGCGGACAGCCCGGAGCTCAACGGGAAGCTCAAGTCGAAGCAGGTGCCGCCCGGCAGCGTGATCGTGGCCGGGAAGAACTTCGGCTGCGGCTCCTCGCGCGAGCAGGCCTGCTCGTGCCTGAAGGGCTACGAGCTCACGATCGTGGCCCGCGGGTTCGCGCGGATCTTCCTGCAGAACTCGATCAACCTCGGCCTGAACCTCGTCACGGCCCCGGACTACGAGGCGAACGAGGGCGACGAGCTGGAGCTCACGCCGGACAAGGTCGTCAACAGGACGACCGGCCGGACCCACGCGGTCGTCCCGCTCCCAAAGGCAAGACAGGCGATCATCGACGCCGGCGGCCTGATCGCCTACACCCGGGCCAGGGTGATGGCTGCCGCGAAGATCTAGGGTCCGACTGGATCGGCCCCGACTGGATCGCGCCGGCCGGACGCGCGATCCAGTCGGAACGCGACGTTCTAAGGTCCGTTGTCCGTTGTCCGTTGTCCGTCTCCGTTGTCCGTCTCCGTTGTCCGTCTCCGTTGTCCGTTTCCTCTTGTTCGTCCCCAACCCACAAGGCCGATCCGTTCCGTTCCGTTTCCGTTCCCGGTCCGTTCCTGGGCGGATCCGCACGTTTGCGCGGGCCGTACCGACCCGCTAGCATCGTCGCTCCCTCGACAACTCAGGGCAGGACTCCGCGGAGGCTCGATGATCGGAACGAAGCTCGCCGAGCGCTACGAGATCACCTCGGAGCTCGGGCGCGGCGGGATGGGTGTCGTCTACCGGGCCCACGACCCGCGGCTGAGCCGCGACGTCGCGGTGAAGTGCGTACCGCCCTCGCAGCTCAGCAGCGACTCCGAGCACCGCTTCCAGCGCGAGGCGCAGCTCGTCGCCCAGATGGACCACCCGGCGATCGTGTCGATCCACGACTTCGGCCGCCACGAGGGGATGCTCTTCTTCGTGATGCCGCTCGTGCAGGGCACCAACCTGCGCGCGTTCCTCCGCCAGGAGGAGGCGCGGCTCGGCGAGGTGCTCGACGTCGGCATCCAGGTCGCCGAGGCGCTCGAGTACTCGCACGCGCGCGGCGTCGTCCACCGCGACGTGAAGCCCGAGAACGTCATGGTCTCGCGCGACGAAGGCGCGACGGTGCGCGTCCGCGTCATGGACTTCGGCCTCGCGCGGGCGACCTCGGAGAGCCGCCTCACCCGCACCGGGACCCTCGTGGGGACGCTCGCGTACCTCAGCCCCGAGCAGGTCTCGGCGAAGGAGGTCGACGGGCGGTCCGACGTGTACGCGCTCGGCACGCTCCTCTACGAGTGCGTGGCCGGCGCCCCGCCCTTCGCCGGCGAGGCCCAGTCCGTCCTCTACCGCATCGTCCACGAGTTCCCGCGGGCGCCGCACGAGGCGGGGGCCGAGATCGACGAGGAGCTCGAGCGGATCATCCTCTCGTGCCTCGCCAAGGAGCCGCACCGCCGCCCGCGGGCCGGCGAGCTCGCGGAGGCGCTCCGCTCGTACCGCGCGCGGCTCCACACGAGCGTCCGCGAGAGGGCGGTCGCGGGCCTCACCCAGACGACGCTGCAGGCGCCGCGGCCGGCCCAGGCGAGCCCGCTCGCCGGCCGCAAGGCCGAGCTCGGCGAGCTGCAGAAGAGGCTCAACGCCGCCCTCGACGGCGAGTGCCAGCTCGTCCTCGTGTCGGGCGAGCCGGGAGCGGGCAAGACGCGGCTCCTCGACGAGATCGAGGGCCTCGCCCGCGCCCGCGGCATCCGCGCGCTGCACGGCCGCTCGATCGAGCGCGACCGCTCCTTCGCCTACCAGGGCTTCTGCGACGCCATCCAGGAGTACTTCCGCTTCCGCGACGGCGCGAGCTCCTCCGCGCCCGACTTCTCCGACCTCGCCTCCGATCTCCTCACCCTCTTCCCGATGCTCCACGAGATCGCGGAGATCCGCGAGGCGGCGGGCGCGAGCGCGTCCGCGCCGCGCGCGGCCTCGGCGGCGGAGAACCAGACGCAGGTGTTCGAGCTGCTCGCGCGGACGCTCACCCGCATCGCCGGCGGCAAGCCGCTGCTGCTGGTGATGGAGGACCTCCACGCCGCCGAGGTCTCGCTCGACGCGCTGCAGTACGTCGTCCGCCGGCTCGGGCCGACGCCGACGCTCATCCTCGGCAGCTACCGCTCGAGCGAGGTCGACAAGCGCCACCCGCTCACGCGCCTCCTCGAGGGCTTCCGCGGCGACCGCCGCTTCGCGTCGATCCCCCTCGCCCCGCTCACCCCCGCCGAGCACCGCGAGTTCGTCGAGACGCTGGTGGGCGGGCACGGCCTCACCGACTCCCTCGCCGAGCGCCTCTTCGAGAGCACCGAGGGCAACCCCTTCTTCACGAAGGAGCTCGTGCGCTCGCTCCTCGGCTCGGGCGCGATCCAGGCCGACGCCACGGGCCAGTGGAGCCTCTCCGGCGAGGCCGCCCTCACCGCCGAGGCGATGCCCGCCACCATCCAGGAGGCGGTCGAGGCCCGCATCCAGCGCCTGCCCGACGAGCTGCGGCAGCTCCTCGCCGTGGCGTCGGTGATGGGCCGGAGCTTCGACGCGCGCGACCTCGCCTCGCTCGCGGAGTCGGACGTCGACGACGCGCTCGACCGCCTGCTCGTGGAGGGCTACCTCGAGGAGCAGCGCGAGGCGCGGGGCGACGTCCTCGCCTTCGCGAGCGGCGTCGTGCGCGACGTGCTCTACGCCTCGCTGTCTCCCCGGAAGCGCCGCTCCCTCCACCGCCGCTGCGCGGAGCTGCTCGAGTCGCGCCACTCCGGGCGCCTCGAGCGGGTGCTGCCCCAGCTCGTCCACCACTACTTCGACGGCGACGTGCCGGAGAAGACCGTCGAGCACGGCCTGCGCCTCGCCTCGTCCTCCCTCGACGCGTTCTCGGCCGAGGAGGCGGCGCGCTCGGCGCGCACGGCGCTGAGCTTCCTCGACGACGAGTGGGAGGGCGACCGCGGCGTCGAGGCCGACGCGCGGCTCCTCCTCGCGCGGGCCCTCCGCATGGCCGGCGACACCGAGGGCGCCCTGCGCGAGACGCAGGCCGCCGTCGCGGTGCTCGAGAAGCTCGGCCGGCCGGCCGGGGCCGCCGCCGCGCTCCTCCTCGCCGCCGAGACCGCCTGGCAGGCGCGGCGCAGCGAGGAGGCCGGCCGCTTCGCCGAGCGCGGGCTGCTCGCCGCGCAGAAGGCGGGCGACACCGGCGTCCTGCGCTCGCTCCTGCCGCTCGCCGCGCGGCTCGCGAACATGCGCGGCGACTACGAGCGCGCGAAGGCCATCATCGCCGCCGACGAGGACCGCGGCGCGAGCGGCGTCGACGCGGCCGCCGACCTGCCGCTCGGCGGACGGCTGGTGGTCGCGCTCGCGAACCCGGTCGGGGCGATCGAGCCCGGCCGCATCCAGACGAACGAGGAGGCCGAGGTCGCGGCCAACGTGTTCGAGTCGCTGGTGCGGGCCGGCGACGACGGCGTCCTCTCGCCGGGCCTGTGCGAGCGCTGGGAGCTCCTCGACGAGGGCCGCGCCTTCCGGATCGTGCTGCGCCCCGAGGTGACCTTCTCCGACGGGCACCCGCTCGTCGCGGAGGACGTGAAGGCGTCGTTCGAGACGGCCGTCCGCAATGCCGTCGAGGAGATCCCCGCCGGGCTCGGGGCGATCCGCGGCGCCTCGGAGTTCCGCGAGGGGAAGGCCGGCGGGATCGAGGGCGTCGTCGTGAAGGGCCCGCACGAGCTGGAGCTGCAGCTCTCGGAGCCGCTGCGCATCTACCCCGCGCTCCTCACCTACGTCAGCGTCGGCATCGTGCGGATGGTGAGCGGGCAGCCGGTCGGCACCGGCCCCTTCCGCGTCGTCTCGCGCGAGCCCGGCCGCGTCGTCCTGGAGCGCAACGAGCGCTACTGGCGCGAGCCCCGGCCCGCCCTCGACGGGCTCGAGTTCCGGACCTTCGAGACGGCGCACACCATCGAGGACGCCTTCCGCCGCGGCGAGGTCGACCTCGCCCGCGACCTGCTGCCCCAGGAGCTCGAGGAGATCCTGCGCGAGCCCGGCCACCGGCGCGGCCTCGTCGAGGCCGCGAAGAGGAACACCTACTTCGTCCTCTTCAACGCGAACGCCGGCCCGGCCGCGTCGTCTCCGGCGCTGCGCCGCGCGCTCTCCGGCGTGACGCGCCCGCAGGACCTCGTGTGGCGCACCCTCGGCCGATTCGCCGAGCCGGCGAGCTGCCTCATCCCGCCGTCGATGCTCGGCCACGACCCCGGCCGGCGGAACCCGTCGCTGTCCCTCGACGAGGCCCGCGCGGTGCTGCGCGAGGCCGGCGTCGCCCTCCCGCTCAAGCTGCGGGCGGCGGTCCACCCGCTCCTGCGCGACCGCTACGGCGCGCTCCTCACGGCGCTCTTCCGCCTGTGGTCCGAGCTCGGCGTCGAGGTCGCGATCGAGAACGCGGACATGGCGGCGTACGTGCGGGCCTGGGAGGAGAGCGCCGGCCTCGACATCGTCGTCGGCCGCTGGAACGCCGACTACGACGACCCCGACAACTTCACGCACTCGCTCTTCCACTCGCGCGCGGGCCTGCTCCGCGGCTGGTTCTGCTCGCCCGAGGCCGACCGGCTCCTGGAGGACGCCCGGGCGGAGGGGCGGCCCGCGGGTCGCGAGGCGCTCTACCGGCGCTTCGAGGGCCTCGTCGCCCAGGCCGGCGCCCTCGTGCCCCTCTTCCACGACATCGACTACCGGCTCGCGGGGCCGCGCGTGCGCGGGGCCAACCTGCGCGGCGTCACCCCGTACATCGACTACCGCCGCATCGGCAAGGTGACGGGCTCGGTCGAGGCGGAGCCGGACGTGCGCGCCGCCGGCGGCACCCTGCACGTCCCCTTCGCGGGCGGCGTCACGCGGCTCGACCCCGTCCTGACCTCGTCGCTCGACGAGGCCGAGGTCGTCCCGCTCGTCTTCGAGACCCTGACCCGCGACGCGGGCGGCGCGGCCGTCGTGCCCTGGCTCG
Organism: Vicinamibacteria bacterium; assembly: GCA_046331285.1. Lineage (GTDB taxonomy): Bacteria > Acidobacteriota > Vicinamibacteria > Fen-336 > Fen-336 > DATBSL01. Next base: position 72,276 of record JAXLRD010000023.1, on the reverse strand, counting down.
CCGCGGAGTTCACCCCGGAGGACGGGGGGCGCCGGTACCGCTTCCGGCTGCGGGAGGGCGTCCGGTTCTCCGACGGCCGGCGCGTCACCGCCCGCGACGTGCGCTACTCCTTCGAGCGCCTGCTGCGTGGCGCGGGCGACACCCGCTACTTCTTCGACGCGATCCGCGGGGGACGCGAGATCCTCGCCGGGGAGAGCGAGCACCTCACCGGGTTCCACATCCACTCGGCCGGCGAGTTCACGATCGAGCTCGAGGCGCCGATGGCGTTCTTCCCCGCGCTCATCAGCTACCCCTCCGCGGCGATCGTGCCCGAGGGCGCCGACTTCAGCGGGCCGCCCACGGGCTGGACGGGCACCGGCGCCTACCGCGTCGCCGCCTTCGAGCCCGGCCGGCGCCTTCAGCTCGAGCCGAACCGCGCGTACTGGCGGAAGGGCTACCCGCGCAACGAGGGGCTCACGTTCTCGTTCGGCGTTCCGCCCGAGGAGATGCTCGCCGGCTTCCGCGCCGGCCGCTTCGCGCTCGCCTCCGACCTCTACCCCGCCGACGTCGAGGCGCTGCGCCACGAGCCGCGCTTCATGGCCGGCCACCGCGAGACGCCGCGCCTCATGAGCTACTTCGCGGCCTTCAACACGCGGCGCGGCCCGCTCGCCGACCGCGCGCTGCGGCTGCGGATCACCTCGGCGGTCGACGTGCCGCGGCTCGTGCGGCAGCACCTCGGCCGCCTCGGCATCCCCGCGGTCGGCCTCATCCCCCCGGGCCTCCTCGGCCACGAGTCGACGGCCGCGCCGCGCGAGGCCGCGCTGCCCCTCGAGACCCAGGCCTCGGGCTTCGAGCTCACCGCCGTCGTGCACCCCGTCTTCATGGCGAACTACGCGGCCCTCGCCCGCGACCTCGCGGCGTCGCTCGCCGACGTCGGCGTGAGGCTGCGGGTCTGCAACCGCACCATGGAGGAGTACGAGGCGGCGATCGCGGAGGGGTCGGTCGACGTGGCCGTCGGCCGCTGGGGCGCCGACTACCCCGACGCCGACACGTTCGTCTACATCCTCCACACGAACGGCGGCTTCGTCGGCCCGCTGTGCGGCTCGGAGGAGACGGACCGGCTCGCCGAGAGCGGGCGCGCGGAGACCGCTCCCGCCCGCCGCCACGCGATCTACCGGCAGGTGGAGGAGACGATCGCCCGGGACGCGCTCCTCCTCCCGCTCTTCCACGAGCAGACCTACCGCTTCGCGCAGCCCGACGTCGCGGGCCTGTCGGTCTCCTTCGGCATCCCGGTCGTCGCCTACGAGGAGCTGCACCTGCGGACCTGAGCCCCGGCGGGCCGTCCCACCCGCCGCCCCCGGACACACTCGATGCACGGTCGCCTCGCATTGCAGGGGCGGCTCACCGCTGGTACCTTCCGGCCGCAGGCGGAGGCGGGAGTGACGCGAGCGATGGCTGACGGGCGTCGCCGGAGCACCCGGACGGGCCTCCTCGCCGCACTCGTCCTCGCGGCGGGGCCGGCCTTCGCCCTCGACCCGGACCGGCTCGTCACCCAGTACGGCCGCGACGTCTGGACGACCGTCCAGGGCCTGCCGCAGAGCTCGGTCATCTCGATCGGCCAGACCGCCGACGGGTACATGTGGCTCGGGACGAACGGCGGCCTCGTCCGGTTCGACGGGGCGAGCTTCACGGTCTACGAGCCCGACGAGACGCCCGGGCTCGTCGGCCACCAGATCACCGCGCTGCGGGGAGCGCCCGACGGCTCGCTGTGGATCGGCACGGACGGCAAGGGCATCACCCGCTACAGGGACGGGGTGTTCCGCACGCTGGGCCCTGGCCAGGAGCTGACCGGGGCGAGCGGCAACTCCATCTACGTCGACCCGGCGGGCGTCGCGTGGGTCGGGACGTGGTGGGGCCTGCTGCGCCACGGCGGCGGCCACAGCGACTGGCTGCAGGGCGCGGCCGGGCGCAGCCCGATCTTCGCCGTGGCGGGAGACGGCGCGGGCGGCGTGATCGCCACCAGCACCGACGGCGTCGTCCGGGCGCGCGACGGGCGTCTGCTGCTCGAGGGCCCCGCGCTGCGGATCCGCGAGGGGCAGGCGCTCCTCGTGGACCGCACCGGCGTCACGTGGGTGGGCTCCATGGCGGGCCTCGACCGCATCGAGAACGGGCAGCGGCGGCGGCTGACCACGGCCGACGGGCTGCTCGCGAACTTCGTCACCGCTCTCCTCGAGGACCGCGACGGCGGCCTGTGGATCGGCACCGAGGGCGGGCTCAACCGCTGGTACCGCGGCCGCATGGAGGGCATCGACTCGAGCGACGGCCTCCCGGCCGACGCGATCACCTCCCTCTTCGAGGACCGCGAGGGCAACGTCTGGGCGGGGCTGCGCGGCGTCGGGCTCGTGCGCTTCCGCGACAGCGAGGTCACGACGTACGCCCGCCGGGACGGGCTCGTGGACGCGAACGTGACCTGCGTCTTCCAGTCCTCGGACGGCAGCCTGTGGTTCGGCACGACGAAGGGGCTGACGCGCTGGAAGGACGGGCGCTCCACCGCCTTCACCCGCCGCGAGGGCCTGGCGAACGACTCGGTCACCGCGCTCGGCGAGGACCCGGAGCTCGGCGTCCTCGTGGGGACCTACGCCTGGCAGGTGAACACGATCCGCGGCGACCGCGTCGGCGTCGTCGCCGGCCTCGACCTGGGCGCCGCGGCGTCCGCGTTCCGCCGCGACCGCGAGGGCTCGCTGTGGGTCGGCACGCTCGGCAGCGGAGCCTTCCGCCGGCGCGCCGGCCGGTTCGAGCGCTTCCCCTTCGACGAGGCCGACGGCCGCTACGTCGTCTACGGCATCGGCGAGGACCGCCGCGGCGCGGTCTGGTTCGGCACGGCGAACGGCCTCGTCCGCCACGAGGCCGGCCGCTTCTCCGTCGTCGAGGCGTACCGCCGCGACGGCAACCAGGGCGTCGCGTTCGAGGTCCACGAGGCGCCGGACGGAAGCCTGTGGGCCCCGACCCGCGACCGGGGGGTGTGCCGGCTGCGCGAGGACGGCCCCGCGCGCTGCTACGGCCGCGCGGCGGGCCTGCCGGACGAGACGGTCTACACGGCGCTCGAGGACGACCAGGGCCGGCTCTACCTCGGCACGCCCAAGGGGATCGCGGTCGTCGCGCGGGGCGACTTCGACGCGGTCGACGCGGGGCGTGCCGCGCGGCTGCGGGTCCGGACGCTGGGCGTCGAGGACGGGATGGCGACCGCGGAGACGCAGGGGCTGCGCTCGCCCGCGGGCTTTCGGTCGCGGGACGGACGCCTCTGGTTCGCGAGCGTCCGCGGCGCGGTCGCGGTCGATCCGGCGCGCATCGGCGCCCCGCCGGCTCCGCCCCCGCTGCGGATCGAGTCGGTCGACGTCGACGGGAAGGCGTTCGACGCCGCCGCGGCGGTGTCGGCCCCGCCCGGCCGCGGGGGCATCGAGGTGCGCTACGCCGGGCTGTCCTTCCGGGCGCCGCGGGCCATCCGCTTCCGCTACCGGCTGGACGGCTTCGATCCCGACTGGATCGAGGCGGGCGGGCGTCGCGTCGCCCGCTACACGAACATCCCGCCCGGCGAGTACACGTTCCGCGTCACGGCGGCCCAGGGGGACGGGCCGTGGAACGAACGCGAGGGCGTGGTGGCGATCGCCCTCGCTCCTCACTTCTATGAGACGCGCTGGTGGCACGGCCTCCTCGCCCTCGCCGCCACGGGGCTCGTGTGGGCCGGCGTGCGGTGGCGCGTCCGGGCGCTGCGCCGGCACACGGTCGAGCTGCAGGAGAAGGTGGCCGAGGCCGTGGCGAACGTGAAGGTGCTGAACGGGCTCCTCCCGATCTGCTCCGGGTGCAAGCGCATCCGCAGCGACGAGGGCTACTGGCACCAGATCGAGGCCTACATCCGCGAGCGCACCGACGCGGACTTCACCCACGGCATGTGCCCCGACTGCATGCGGCAGTACTTCCCGGAGGTCGCCGACCGCGTGCTCGCGCGGCTCCGCGACGATCCCGCCCCCGGCTCCGGCTCGTCGCCGGCGTCGGGGAGCGAGCCCCGCCGCGAAGGGGACCCCGGCGCGGAGAGCGGACCGCGGAAGGGCTGAAGGCCGTCGTCCGATTCTGACGCCCGCGCGCGTTGACGGCCGGCGGGCCCGGCATTACCTTGGCGTCGCCGCAGGGGCGAGAAGACACGGTGAGCCGATTCCCCCGACGCCCGTCCGCCGCGCGCGCCCGTCCGGGCCGCACGCTCGCCGCTCTCGTCTGCGCCGCGACGGCGTGGGCCGCCGCGCCCCGCGCCTCCGCCCTCGACCCCGCCGTCGGCCTCTCCCAGTACGGCCGCGACGCGTGGACGACGGTGCAGGGCCTGCCGCAGAGCACGGTCACCGCCGTCGCGCAGACGCCGGACGGCTACCTGTGGCTCGGCACCCACGACGGCCTCGTGCGCTTCGACGGCGTCGCCTTCACGGTCTACACGCCGAAGACCGCCCCCGGGCTCCTGGGACGACACATCACCGCCCTGCGCGGCGCCGCCGACGGCTCGCTCTGGGTCGGGACCGACGGCAAGGGCCTGACCCGCTACCGCCGCGGCGCCTTCGAGACGCTCGGCCCCGACCCCCAGCTCACCGGAACGAGCGGCAACTCGCTCTACGTCGATCCCTCGGGCACCCTCTGGGCCGGCACGTGGACCGGGGCGCTCTCGTACGCCGGCGGCCGCGCGACGTGGTACCGGGTCGCCCAGGGACTGCCGCACGACGCGGTGTTCGCGGTGGCGGGCGACGGGCGGGGCCTGGTGCTCGTCGCCACGGGGCAGGGCATCGTGCAGGTCCGCGACGGACGGGTGCAGCCGTACCCGGCGGCCGCGGGGATCCTCGAGCCGCAGTGCCTGCTCGTCGACCGCCGGGGCGTCGTGTGGGTGGGCTCGGCCTCCGGCCTCGATCGCATCGAGAACGGCCGGCGGCGCTCGATCACGACGGCCGACGGCCTCCTCGCCAACTTCGTGAGCGCGATCCTCGAGGACCGGGACGGCGGCGTGTGGATCGCGACGGAGGCCGGGCTCAACCGCTGGACGGCGGGACGGATCGAGAGCTTCACCTCGGCCGAGGGCCTCCCCGGCGACGCGGTCACCTCGCTCTTCGAGGACCGCGAGGGCAACGTCTGGGCGGGCCTTCGCGGCAGCGGGCTCGTCCGCTTCCGCGACGGGGAGGTGGCGACCTACGGGCGCCGCAGCGGCCTCTCCGAGAACGACGTCACCTGCATCTTCCAGTCGAGCGACGGCAGCATGTGGTTCGGCACCACGCGCGGCCTCACGCGGTGGAAGGACGGCGAGTACCGCGTCTTCACCCGCCGCGACGGGCTGCTGAACGACTCGATCACCGGCCTCGGCGAGGACCCTTCGCTCGGGGTCCTCGTCGGCACCTACGACAAGCGCGTCAACGTCGTGCGCGACGGCCGCGTCGGAGTGCTGCCGGGCCTCCTCATCGACAGCACGGTCGTGTCGGCCTTCGCCCGCGGCGCGGACGGCGCGCTCTGGGTCGGCACGCGCGGGGCCGGCGTCTACCGGGTCCGCGACGGTCGCGCGGAGCACTTCGCGTTCGCGAACTCGTCCGGGCGGTACGTGATCTACGACATCGCCGTGGACTCACGCGGCGTCGCGTGGTTCGCCACGCCGAACGGCCTCCTGCGCCACGAGAAGGACGCGTTCTCGTTCGTCGACGTCTACGACCAGCACGAGAATCGCGGCGTCGCGTTCGGCCTCCACGTCGCGCGCGACGGCGCCGTCTGGGTCGCCACGCGCGACCGCGGGGTCTGCCGCGTGGCCGACGGCGGCGGGTCGCGCTGCTTCGGCGAGGCGGAGGGCCTGCCGAGCGACACCGTCTTCGGCGTGCTCGAGGACGACGCGTCGCGCCTCTACCTCGGCACGCCGCACGGCGTCGCGGTGGTCGGCCGGAAGGACCTCGAGGCGCTCGCCCCCGGCGAGCCCGTGCGCCCCCCCGCGCTCCTGCTCGGCGTGGAGCACGGCATGGCCACCGCCGAGACGCAGGGGCTGCACGCGCCGTCGGCCTGGCGCGCCGCCGACGGCCGGCTGTGGTTCGCGACGGTGCGCGGCGCGGTGGCCGTCGATCCCCGCCGGGTGGGCGCGCCCCCGCCGCCGCCGCCGGTCCTCCTCGAGTCGGTCTCCGTCGACGGCCGCTCGTTCGCCGCGGGGGGCCCCGTCAGCGCCGGCCCCGGGCGGGGCGCCATCGACATCCGCTACACGGCCCTCGCGTTCCGCGCCCCGGAGACGATCCGCTTCCGCTACCGCCTCGAGGGCTTCGACCCCGACTGGATCGACGCGGGCGCGCGGCGCGTGGCCCGCTACACGAACATCCCGCCCGGGAGCTACTCGTTCCGCGTGACGGCGGCGCAGGGCGACGGGCCGTGGAACGAGGGCGCCGCCGTCGTCGCCCTCTCGATCGCGCCGCACTTCTACCAGACGCGCTGGTGGGCGGCGCTCGTCGTCCTCTTCGCCGTCGCGCTCGGGGCGCTGGCCGTGAGCTGGCGCGTGCGCACGCTGCGGCGGCGCACCGTCGAGCTGCAGGAGAAGGTCGCCGAGGCGGTGGCCAACGTCAAGGTGCTGAGCGGCCTGCTTCCGATCTGCTCGTCGTGCAAGAGGATCCGCAGCGACGAGGGCTACTGGCACCAGATCGAGGCGTACATCCGCGAGCACTCGGAGGCCGACTTCACCCACGGCGTCTGCCCGGAGTGCATGGTGAAGCTGTTTCCGAACGTGGCCGACAAGGTGCTCGCCCGCCGCCGCGGCGAGCGCGGCGCGTTGTCCCCGGGCGGGAAAGGCCCCGAGGGGCCGACCGCCGGTTGACCGCCCGGGAGAGAGGTCTCGTGAATCGCCGCACGCGGGTCACCGCGGTCTTCGGAGGGGTCGCGCTCCTCGCCGCGAGCGCTCTCGCGGCCGAGGCGGCCCCGCCGCCCGTGCCTCCCGTCGCCGCCTCGGCGCAGCGGGTGGTCGACGTCTGGTCGGAGAGCACGGGGCTGCCGCAGAACTACGTCTTCACGATCCTCCAGACCCGGGAGGGCTACCTCTGGGTCGGGACCCGCGGGGGCCTCGGCCGCTTCGACGGCGTCCGCTTCGTCTCCTTCGACGACCGCCGACCGAACGCGCTGCACGACAGCGAGGTCTGGGCGCTGGCGGAGGACGGCGAGGGGGCCCTCTGGATCGGCACCTACGGCGGCGGCGTCAGCCGCCTCAAGGACGACGCGTTCACGACCTACCGGGTGGCCGACGGCCTGCCGAGCGACTCGGTGACGGCCCTCGCCGTCGGTCCCGACGACGAGCTCTGGATCGGCACGACCGCCGGGCTCGCCTGCCGCCGGAACGGACGCATCCTCTCCTACCCGGGCGAGAAGGACCTGCCGGGCGGCGCGGTGCGGGCCCTGCACGCGGACCGGCACGGCACGGTCTGGATCGGCACCGAGCAGGGCCTCGCCAGCTACTCGTCGGGCCGCTTCTCGAGCCTGACCGCGGCGTACCCGTCCGAGCTCTCCGGCCTCGTCGCGACGATCGACGGGGACGGCGAGGACGGGCTGTGGCTGACCCTCTGGCGAGCCGGCGCGCCCGACAACGGCGCCCGCCTGCTGAAGGACGGCCGCGTCCAGTCCTTCGGCGGGCGGCAGGGCGTCCCGTCGAACACGCCCACCGCGCTCGCGGTCGAGGCCGACGGCACGGCCTGGATCGGCACGCTCAACGGCCTGTGCCGGATGCGCGACGGCCGCTGCGAGGACCCGCTCGCCGACGTCTCGAGCCTCGCGGACCGCCTGACGCTGCAGACCGTCGCGGCGCGGGGGGTCTCGGCCCTCGGCGTCGACCGCGAGGGGAACCTGTGGCTCGGCACCCGCTACGACGGCCTCGCGCGGCTCCAGGCCACCACCGGCCGGCTCGTGACGGGAGGCGGCCCGAGCGAGCCCGACGCCGACGTGCGCGCGCTCCTCGCCGACCCGGACGGCTCGGTCTGGCTCGCGACCGCGACGGACATCCGCCGCCTGCGCGGGTCGACGAGCGAGGTGCACGTGCTCGAGCCCGGGCTCGCCGCGGCGGGGATCGCCCGGACCGCGGACGGCACGCTCGTCGTCGGCACCACGACGGGGCTCTTCGAGCTGTCCGGCGGACGCGCGCGGCGCGCGCGCGTGCGCGGCGCGGAGGCGGTCGACGTCTCCGTCGTCTTCACGGACCGGAAGGGAACGACCTGGCTGGGCTCGCGCGCGGCGGGCCTCTTCCGCGTGGCGGCCGAGAGGCTCGAGCCCTACGGCGAGGCGGTCGGCCTGCCCGGGCGCCAGGTGCGCGCGCTCGGCGAGGACTCGCGCGGCGGGCTGTGGGTCGGGACCCGCGACCGGGGCGTGAGCGTCCTGCGCGACGGCCGCGCCCTGAGCTTCGGCCAGGCCCAGGGCCTCCCGAGCGACGCGGTGCAGGCGCTGTGCGTGGACGGCGAAGACGACGTCTGGGTCGCCACGCGCCAGGGCCTCGGCCGCATCCACGACGGCCGGGTCGCGGCGCTCACGGCGCGCCACGGGTTGCCCGGCAACTACTTCTACCAGGTGTTCGACGACGGCGACAGCCTCTGGCTCACCTACGCCCGCGGCATCGCCCGCGTGTCGAAGGCGGAGCTTCGCGAGGCGGCCGAGGGCCGCCGCGCCGCCGTCGCGCCGGAGCTGCTCGGGGCCGAGAGCGGGATGCGGAGCACGAGCCTGTCGGTCGCCCACCAGCCGACCGTGGTCCGCGCCGCCGACGGGCGTCTGTGGTTCGCCACCGCCCGCGGGGCGGTGGTGATCGACCCGCGCACGAGCCGCCAGGACCCCGCGCCGCCGGCGGCGCGCGTCGAGGAGATCAGCGTGGACGGGCGCTCTTTCGCGGCGGGGCCGCCGGTCGACGCGCCGCCGGGCCGCGGCGAGATCGAGGTCCGTTACACCGGCCTCTCGCTGCGCTCGCCCGAGTCCATCCGCTTCCGCTACCGCCTCGACGGCTTCGACCCCGGCTGGATCGACGCCGGGCCGCGCCGCGCCGTCCGCTACACGAACATTCCCCCCGGGAAGTACCGCTTCCGCGTGAGCACCGCCCGCGGGCGCGGGCGCTGGAGCGAGACCGAGGCGGTCGTCCCGATCACGATCGCGCCGCACTTCTACGAGACCCGGTGGTGGACGGCGCTCGTCGCGGCCTCCGCCGTCGCGCTCGTCTGGGCCGGGTACCGCTACCGGGTGCGCGCCCTCCGCCGCCGCACCCACGAGCTGCGCCACCGGGTGGACGAGGCGGTCGCGAGCCTCAAGGTTCTGCGCGGCCTCCTCCCGATCTGCTCCTCGTGCAAGCGGATCCGCAGCGACGAGGGGTACTGGCACCAGATCGAGGAGTACGTCCGCGAGCACACGGAGGCGGACTTCACTCACGGCATCTGCCCCGAGTGCATGCGCGAGCTCTTCCCCGCCACCGCGGCCCGGGTGCTCGCCCGCCGCCGCGCCGACGGCGGCGGGAGCGAGCCTCCGGGGAAGACCGGCGGGAGCTAGCCGGCCTGCGGCGTCACGGCAGCGGCGGCAGCGGCGCCCCGGGCGTCCACGGCCCCCCGGCCGCCGCGAGCTTCGCCTCGAGCGCCGGCAGCTTCTGCCCGACGAGCGCGTTCAGCCGCTCCCGCAGCGGCCCGAGGTCCTCTTCGGCGATCGCGAGGCTGCGCCGCTGCGTCGCGGTCGGGCCGTAGGTCGACCACGAAGACGCCATCGCCGCCGCGCGCACCCGCATGCCGATCGTCGTTGCTCCGTCGTCCTCGATCGTCGCGCGCGAACGGTTGCCCGAGAGCGCCTCGTCGATCGCGTGGAGCTCCTGGTCGATCGCGTGCAGCTCGGCGTCGAGGCCGTCGGGCGCGGTGCGCGAGCGCTCGACCGCCTCGCGCAGGGCCTCCAGGCGCTGGCGGGCCTGCGCGACCGCCCGGGTCGCGGCCGAGGCCGTGCGCTGGACGGCGGCGACCCGGGCGAAGAACGCGGCGGCGTCCTTCGGATCGGCGCCGGGCAGCGTCCCGCGTCGCAGCGGCGCGACCTCGAAGGAGACGGGCCCCGCGAGCGTCGTCGCCGCCCCGTCCACCTGCTTCACGAGCGTCACCGAGTACGCCCCCGGGGGCGCGAGGACGCCGGCCGGCTCCTCGCCCTCCTCGTCGGCGGACGCCGCGCGGGCGCCGAGCGCCTGGCTCGACGGAAGGCGCAGGTCCCACGCCACGCGGTGGAAGCCCTTCGTGGCCTCGCCCCCGACGCGGCGCACCACGTTCCCGCCCGCGTCGCGCACGACGAGGACGACGGCCGGCGCCGGCTCGCGGCGCTCCGCCTCGACGGCGGCCCATCCCGGGAAGGGCGTGTCCTTGCCCGCCTCGGCGAGCGGCTTCTCCGCCGCCTGCCTCTGCTTCGCCTTCGACTCGATCGCGGCGGCCAGGTGGTAGGTGAAGACGGCCCCGAACGGCGGGTTCTTCGCCATGTAGTACGCCGCGCCCTGCGACGCGCGCCCCGGCTCGCCGAAGACGTCGCGCTCCACGTACCACCAGGCCTTGCGGACCGGGAAGAGCGACGCCTCCTTCGCGAGGCCCTCCTCCGTGAGCTCCCGCAGCGCGGAGTAGTCGTCGAGCACGAAGATGCCGCGCCCGAAGGAGCCGCAGACGAGGTCGTTCTCGCGCCGCTGGATCGCGAGGTCGCGGAACGCGATCGTCGGCACGTCGCCCGCGAGCTTCACCCAGCGCCCGCCGCCGTTCGGGGTGAAGAAGACGCCGAACTCCGTGGCGGCGAAGAGGAGGTCCCTCTTCACGTGGTCCTGGACGACGCGCCACACGAGGTGTCGGTCGGGGAGATCGCCCGCGATCGAGGTCCAGGTGCGGCCGCGGTCGGTGCTCTTCACGAGGTACGGCTTGAAGTTGCCCGACTTGTGGTCGTCGAGAGCGACGTAAACGGTCGAGGCGTCGAACAGGTCGGCCTTCACGTCGTTGACGAACGCGGTGGCCGGAACCCCCGGCATCGTCCCGACCTCGATCTTTCGCCACGCCTTCCCGCCGTCCTCGCTCACCTGCAGCAGCCCGTCGTCGGTGCCGGCGTAGAGCAGGCCCTCGGCCTTCGGCGACTCGGCGAGCGAGGTGATCGTGTCGAAGCTCGACATCGCCGTCATGTCCCACGGCGAGTCCCAGCTCTGCTGCCGCCCCATGAGCGGCAGCTTCATGCGGTCCTGGTCGCGGGTGAGGTCGCCCGAGATCGCGGTCCAGCTGTCGCCGCGGTCGTCCGAGCGCCAGACGCGCTGCGAGGCGTAGTAGATCCGCTTCGGCGAGTGCGGGCTGACGAGGATCGGCGCGTCCCAGTTGAAGCGCTCCGGCGCGTCGCCCTTCTCCCCCTGCGGCTGGATGTGGACCTTCTCCCCCGTCTTCCGGTCGTAGCGGACGAGGTTCCCCTGCTGCCACTCCGAGTAGAGGATGTCGGGGTTGCCCGGCTCGGTCGCCGGCTGGTAGCCGTCGGCGAAGAGCGTCACGTACCAGTCGCGGTTCGCGATGCCGTTCGCGGAGTCGGTGCGCACCGGCCCGCCCTGCGTGCTGTTGTCCTGGGTGCCGCCGTAGACGTTGTAGAACGGCGCCTCGTCGTCGACCGCGATCTTGTAGAACTGCGTGACCGGCAGGTTCGCCACGAACCGCCAGGTCCTCGCGAGGTCGAAGGTCTCGTAGAGCCCGCCGTCCGTCCCGACGAGGAGGTACTCGGGGTCGTCGGCGCGGAACGCGATCGCGTGGTTGTCGGAGTGCTTGTCTTTCTCCTCGAGGCGGCGGAACGTCTTCCCGCCGTCGTCGGAGACCTGGATGCGCATGTCGACGAGGTAGACGCGCCCGTCCGCGTGCGGGCTCGCGTAGAGCTCCTGGTAGTAGTGCGGGCCGGTCGCGCCGGCCACGGTGTCGGAGCGCTTCTCCCACGACGAGCCGCGGTCGGTCGAGCGGTAGACGCCGCCCGTCCTCCGGTTCGTCTCGATCGCGGCGTAGACGACGTCGGGGTCCTGCGGCGAGAGGGCGAGGCCGATCTTCCCCATCGGCCCCTCGGGCAGGCCCTTCTTGAGCCTCTCCCACGTCGCGCCGCCGTCCGTCGAGCGGTGGATTCCGGACTCCGGTCCCCCGCCGACGTAGGCCGCGATCGTGCGGTGGCGCTGCCACGTCGCGGCGAAGAGGACGTCGGGGTTGCGCGGGTCCATCAGCACGTCCGTGACGCCGGTCCACTCGCCGGCGCCCAGGCTCCTCGTCCAGGTCATCCCGCCGTCCGTCGTCTTGTAGAGGCCGCGGTCGCCGCCCTTCGACCACAGGGGGCCCTGCGCCGCGACGTAGACGACGTCGGGGTTCTTCGGGTGGACGAGGATCTTCGAGACGTGCTGCGAGTCCTTGAGCCCGACGTTCTGCCACGTCGCCCCGCCGTCGCGGCTGCGGTAGACGCCGTCGCCGAAGCCGACGTGGCGGCCGCCGACGTTCTCGCCGGTGCCGACCCAGACCGTGTGCGGATTCGTCGGGTCGATCGTCACGCAGCCGACGGAGTACGAGCCCTGGTCGTCGAACACCGGCGCCCAGGTCGTGCCGGCGTTCTCCGTCTTCCAGACGCCGCCGGAGCCCACCGCGACGTACCAGGTGTTGCGGTCCGTCGGGTCGATCGCGACGTCGGCGATCCGCCCCGACATCAGGGCGGGGCCGATGTTGCGCAGCTTGAGGCCGTCCAGGCCCTTGGCGGACAACCGCGCCGCGTCGGGCCGGGCGGCGGCGGGTTCGGCCGGGCCGGCCGTGGCTCCGGCCGCCAGGCCGAGGCCGGCGCCGAGCAGCACGAGGGCGGCGAGCGTCGCGGGGGTTCGTCGGGACATCAGGGGCTCCTTCCGTCGCTAAGCGCCCCCGACGTTAGCAGAAACCCCGGAGCCCGGCGGCGGGGGTCCGGAGGGGGCCCCCTCCCCGGGGAGTCGGCGGCGGAAACGGCCGACGCTCAACGGCATATCCGAAACGTGTGGAGGGCGTGAACGGGATCACAGAGGCGGGATGGCCGCGTGAGGCATAAGAAGCCCAATGGCCAACCCCTTCCGCTCGGCTTCGGCGTCGCTGGCCCCGGGCCTTCGCCTCGCCACGTCCCGTCCGCCTTTCGCGGCGTCCCGTCCGACGTCCGCGCCGGCCCGTCCGGCGCCGCCGGCGCCCCGGCCCGCGCCGAGCCCGCTGCGGGTCCTCGTGGCCGGCGCCGACAAGGACACGCGGTCGTTCGTCGAGAAGAGCGTGCGCGACGCGCTCGTCACGACCCCGCCCGACGGCGCGTGCACGATCTCGCTCGTGAAGCTCGGCGAGAGCTGGTCGGTCACGGTCGACGGGCCGGGCGAGCGGCGGAGGACCCTCTCGATCGAGGACGAGACCCTCCTCGCCTTCGCCGTGCGCGACGCGATCCGCCTCCCGGCCGCGTCCGGAGACGAGGACCGGCGCCACGCGACGAAGGCGAAGCCCGAGGACGCGCCGCCGCTCGAGGTGCGCGACCACTTCACCTGCCCGAGCTGCCGCCAGGGCCTCGAGGTCGTGTACGAGGCGCACGCGGACGAGCCCAAGGAGCAGGCGCCCGTCGCGTGCCCCCACTGCTGGAAGGTCGGCTTCGTGCGCATCGGCGCGTGGGCCGCCGTGGGGCGCGACTACCGCTGCGAGAAGGCCTGACGCGCCCCTGACCGCGGGCGGGCCGGGCCCGGGCGTGATAGCCTCGTTGCGGAGGCGCCCGCATGACCCGCAACGCCGAGTCCTCCCGCGAGCGCGCCGAGCGGTTCCTCCGCGACGCGCGCCAGTTCCGGCTCGGGCCGCTCCTCACCGAGTCGGCCCACCCGCGCAGCGCCGAGCTGAGCCAGGTCGCGGGGCGCGACGCGGCCGAGGGCCTCGCCGTCCTCTTCGACGTCGACCGCGACGTGGTCGAGACCTACGACCGCTGGTCGCGCAGCGGCCAGCCCGAGTCGCTGCGCGACGACGCGCTCGCCGCTCTCGAAGGCGGAGGCCGGCTCTTCTTCACCGGCTGCGGCGCGACCGGCCGCCTCAGCATCCAGCTCGCGTCCATCTGGCGCGCGTTCTGGCAGGAGCGGCGGGCGGCGGGCCGCCTCGTCCCCGACCCGGATGCCTGGGAGGGCCGGGCCTTCAGCGTGATGGCCGGCGGCGACTACGCGCTCATCAAGTCCGTCGAGGGCTTCGAGGACTTCCAGCCCTTCGGCCGCAAGCAGATCGGCGACCTCGGCGTGCGGGCCGGTGACATGACGTTCGCGATCACCGAGGGCGGCGAGACGTCGTTCGTCATCGGCACCGCGTGGGAGGCGCTCGAGCGAGGGGCGCGGGTGGCCTTCGTCTACAACAACCCGGACGACGTGCTGCGGGCCCACGTGGAGCGCAGCCGGCAGGTCCTCGACGAGCCGCGGATCGAGAAGGTCAACCTCACGACCGGCCCCATGGCCGTCACCGGCTCGACCCGCATGCAGGCGACGAGCATCGAGCTCGCCGCCATGATGACCGTGCTCGAGATGGTCCTGCGCGACCTCCTCGCCCGCGCCGGCGACGGCGGCGGGGGCGCCTCGGCCGACGTCCCGGCGGCGATGCGCGAGGGCCTCGCCCTCGTGCGCGAAGAGGCGGCGAGCGCCGCCGTCCGCGAGGCGCTCGCCGGCCTCGTGGTCGCCGAGGAGAGCGTCTACCGCGCGGGGGCGCGCACGAGCTACTTCGCCGACGCGCTCGCCGTCGACGTGCTCACCGACACCACCGAGCGCAGCCCGACCTTCTGCACGCCGTCCTTCCGGAAGTGGGACGACCCGAACGCCGCCGAGTCCTGGGCCTTCCTCTTCACGCCCGAGCCGACGAGCGAGCGCGCCTGGACGCGCCTGCTGCGCCGCGAGCCGCAGACGATCGAGTGGTCGCCGGACGACCTGCGGGCGCTCCTCGACGAGGACGCGGCCGAGAAGCAGGGAGCGGTGCTGAAGGAGATCGGCCTGCGCGAGCTGATGCGCTTCCGCATCGGCACGGACGGCCTCCCCCACCGGCCGCCGCGCCCGGGCGACGGCGCGACGGCGGTCGTGACGGCGGCCGACGCGCCGCTCCTCGCCGCGGACGGCGCCCTCGCCCGCGAGATCCGCCGCGCGCGCGAGGCCGGAGCGACGACCGCGGTGATCGCGGTCGGCCGCCCGGGCGAGCTCGAGCGGCTGCGCGCGACGCCCGGGTTCCGCGCGGCCGAGCTCGCCGTGTCCGTCGCGACGCCGGACACCCCGTTCCTGCTCGACCCCCTCGCCCGCGTGGGGGTCAAGATCGTCCTGAACGCGCTCTCGACCTGCACGATGGTGCGGCTCGGCCGCGTGCTCGGAAACCGCATGATCTGGGTCGTGCCGAGCAACCTCAAGCTGGTCGACCGCTCGACGCGCTACATCGCCGCCCTCGCCGACGCGTCGTACGAGGACGCCTGCCGCGCCCTCTTCGAGGTGATCGAGTACGTCGAGCCGCGGCGGCGGGCCGGGCAGGTGTACCCCGCCCCGGTCGGCGTCGCGACGATGCGCCTGCGCCACGGCCTCGGGCTCGAGGAGGCCGAGGCGCGGCTCTTCGAGGAGCTGAACCGGCGCTGACGGCCGCGGCGGCCTCGGCCGCCGCGCCGGGCCTCAGGCCGCGCCGAAGTGATAGGCCGAGAGCCGGTGGCCCATCATCGTGCCGGTCCAGGCCACCGCGCCCCGGTCCTCGCCGGCGGCCCCGGCCACGACCATGAGCGGCAGCAGGTGCTCCTCGCGCGGGTGGGCGCCGCGGGCCGAAGGCGCCTTCTCCCACGCGACGAGCCGCGCGTCGCGCTCGGCCGCGGGGAGCACCATCGACTCGCGCAGCCACGCGTCGAACCGCTCGGAGACGGCCGTCCCCCCGCGCGAGAAGAAGGCGCGCAGGTCGTGGAAGGTCATGCCGCTGCCGACGACGAAGACGCCCTCGTCGCGCAGCGGCGCGAGCGCGCGCCCGAGCGCGAGGTGGGCGGCGGGGTCGAGGCCACGCAGCAGCGAGAGCTGCACCGTCGGCAGCTCCGCGCCGGGGTAGGAGAGCTTCATCGGCACGAACGTGCCGTGGTCGTACCCGCGACCCGCGTCCGACGCGGTCACGAAGCCGGCCGCGCCCAGCAGCTCCCGCACGCGGGCCGCCAGCGCGGGGTCGCCCGGCGCCGGCCACGTGAGGCGGTAGGACTCCGGCGGGAAGCCGTAGTAGTCGAAGAGGAGCGGCGGCCGCTCGGCGGTCGTCACCGTGGCGACGGGCTCCTCCCAGTGCGCGGAGACGACGAGGAGCGCGCGCGCGCCGGGCGCGATCCGGGGGAGGTCGCGGAGATAGCCGGCGAGCGCCTCGACCTCGACCCTCGGCATGCCGATGTCGACGAACGGCCACGGCCCCCCGCCGTGGGGGACGAACGCCACCGGCAGCCGCCGCACGCTCTCGCTCATGCCCTCTCCGCCCGTCTACTTCGTGATCCCGACCTGGCGGAGCATCCACGCGACCTCGAACGCGCGGTCGCGCAGGGCGTCGTAGCGGCCGCTCGCGCCGCCGTGGCCGGCCGGGTCCATCTTCGTCTTCAGCAGCAGCGGCGTCCGGTCGTCCTTCAGCGTGCGCAGCTTCGCCACGTACTTCGCGGGCTCCCAGTACATGACCTGGCTGTCGTTGTAGCTCGTCGTCACGAGGATCGCCGGGTACGCGCGCTTTCGGAGGTTGTCGTACGGGCTGTAGGACATCATGTAGTCGAATGCCGCCTTCTCGTTGGGGTTGCCCCACTCGAGGTACTCGCCCACGGTCAGCGGGAGGCTCGCGTCCATCATCGTGCTCATCACGTCGACGAACGGCACCGCCGCGTGCACGGCGCGGAAGAGGTCCGGCCGCTCGTTCACCACCGCGCCCATCAGGAGGCCGCCCGCGCTGCCGCCCTCGATCAGCAGCCGGTCGGCGGAGGTCCACTTCTCCCCGACCAGGTACGCCGCGCAGTCGACGAAGTCGAAGAACGTGTTCTTCTTCTTCATCAGCATGCCGTCGTCGTGCCAGCCCTCGCCCATCTCGTTGCCCCCGCGGACGTGCGCGATCGCGAACGAGACGCCGCGGTCGAGGAGGCTCAGCCGGCGCGAGTCGAACGACGCGGCCATGCCGATGCCGTACGAGCCGTAGCCGTACAGGAGCAGCGGCGCCTTGCCGTCGCGGACGAGGCCCTTCCGGTAGACGACGCTGATCGGCACCTTCACGCCGTCGCGCGCGGTGGCCCAGAGCCGCTCCGACGCGTAGCGGGCCGGGTCGAAGCCGCCCAGGACCTCCTCGCGCTTCCGGAGAGCCGACTCGCCCTTCGCCATGTCGTAGTCGTAGACGCTCGAGGGCGTGACGAAGCTCTGGTACGCGTAGCGGAGCTTCGCGGAGGTGAACTCGGGGGTTCCGGCGGCGGAGGCGGCGTAGACGGGCTCCGGGAAGGTGACGCTCTTCCAGCTTCCGTCCGCGAAGGCGAGGACGCGCAGCTCGTTGAGTCCGGCCTTCTTCACCATGACCGAGAGGTAGTCGCGGAAGACCTCGAAGCCGTCGAGGAGGACGTCGGGCCGGCCCTCGACGAGCGTCTTCCAGGAGGACGGCGACGGATCGGCGAGCGGCGCCGTGACCAGCTTGAAGTTCTTCGCGTCCCGGTTCGTCCGGATGTAGAGGAGGCCGTCGCGGTGCTGGACCGTGTACTTGTGCCCCTTCTCGCGCGGGAGCACGAGGCGGAACGTTCCCTGCGGCTCGCCGGCCGCGAGGATCGCGGCGTCCCAGGTGTCGGTCGAGTGGCTGGAGAGGACGAGGAGCTTCCGGTCCTTCGTCCGCCCGATCTCGATCTCGAAGAGCTCGTCCGCCTCCTCGCGCACCTTCTCCGGCGCGCCGCCGAGCTTCAGCCGCCACAGCGTGTCCGACCGCTTGGTCACCGGGTGCTCGGTCACGTAGAAGACGGTCGCGCCGTCGGCCGCCCACTCGGCGCTCGTCACCCGCTCGGCGAGCGGGCCCTGAACGGCGCCCGTCGCGAGGTCCTTCACGTAGAGGCTGTACTGCCGGAAGCCCGTCGTGTCGGTCGAGTAGAGGAGGCGGCTCGCGTCGTCGCTCACCTCGAACTCTCCGATGCCGAGGAACTTCAGCCCCTTCGCCATCTCGTTCTGGTCGAGGAGCACTTCCTCCTTCGCCGCCGCGTCGTAGCTCCCGTCGGCGGCCGCGGCCTTCCGGCACCGGATCGGGTACTGCAGGCCCTCGACGGTGCGGGCGTAGTACCAGAAGGCCCCGCGGCGCGTGGGCACGCCGAGGTCCGTCTGCTTGATGCGCCCGAGCATCTCCGCGTAGAGGGCGTCGGCGAACGGCTTGAGCTCCGCCGTCATCGCCTCCGTGTACTCGTTCTCGGCCTTCAGGTACGCCTCGACCGCCGGCGTGCCCTTCTCGCGCAGCCAGTAGTACGGGTCGTCGTACGCCTGGCCGTGCCACGTCTGGACGTGGCTCCGGCGCGGCGCGGACGGCGGCACGGGCGCGGCGCTCGATCCCATCAGCAGAAGACCTCCCAGGGACACCACGGCGAGCGGGACACGGGTCACGGGTGAGCCCTCACTGCCCACGCCGGCGGAGCACGACGTGGGTCGCCTTCTCCGACGGGACGAACTGGACGCACTCGTATCCCAGGGCGCGGAGGTCGACCCCCTCGAGGAGCCGCTCGCCCTTCCCCAGGAGCACGGGCGAGATGGCGAGGTGCAGCTCGTCGACGAGGCCGGCCCGAAGGTATTGCTGGATCGTGTTCACTCCACCGCCGATGCGCACGTCGAGCCCTTTCGCTGCGCGTCGCGCCTGATCGAGCGCCTCGTGAATCCCCTGCGTGACGAAGTAGAAGGTCGTCCCGCCTTCCATCTCGAGAGGAGGGCGCGCGTGGTGCGTCAGGACGAAGACGGGAACCCGGTAGGGCGGGTTGTCTCCCCACCACCCCTTCCAGCTCAGGTCGGGCCAGGGACCGCGGACCGGCCCGAACATGTTCCGCCCGAGAATCCAGGCGCCCACGTCCCGGAACCCGCGCTTCGCGAAGTCGTCGTCCACCCCGCGCGTGCCCTGGCCCCCGCCGTGGAGGCTCTGGAAGGTGTGCGTCGGGATGAACCACTGGTGCAGCTCCGTACCGCCGACGCCGAGCAGATTGTCCACGTCCTGATCCGGCCCGGCCCCGTATCCGTCGAGCGAGACGGTGAAGCTCTCTACGCGGACCCGCGTCATTCCGGTCTCCATTTCACTGCGTCAGCGTCCCGCCCTCGCTGGACGCCTTCCCGCTCGATTGACGGTCCGTGAGGTCGATGGGATTATGCACCCATGACCGGACGGCACGCGATCTCTCGGCGCACCCAGCCGACTCGCGCCGGTCGTGTCGGTCGCTTCGACTTTGCCGACCGCTCGGCGGCCTAGCCTCCCGAGCGCCCTCCACCCACCGACGCCCGCGGAGACAGGCCGCCTGGCCCAGCCTGGGCCCGAACTCTGCCCGTGGGACCGGGTCTGCGCCCCTGTCGGCTTCGTGCGTGCCTGCTTCCACGGACGATCACCGGAGACGCTCATGCGCACGCTGAAGGAGATGGTCAACAACAACCAGAAGGTCCGGTTCGCCTTCTACCGTGACGGCCTGCTGTGGTACGCGACCGAATGCGGGTTCCAGTTCCCCGTCCCGACCACGGAAGCAGGAACGGCGACGTTCCTCGCCGAGGACAAGGCGCTCCTCTTCATGAGGTACATCCGAAGGCATCTCGCCACACTGGAACAGGCGCAGGCGGCGCGGCGGGAGAACCGCTAGACGACTTCGGGGCCCGCTCTCGAGCGAAGGACTCGGGAGCGGGCCCATCGCCAAGACTTGGGCACCGCTCTAGTATCAGGTCTCCTCGCTGAGCGTCCAGCAGGTAGCCGCGCCGTCAGTCGAAAGGGTTCCGCACGCCGCTCAGCCGCTCCTGCTTCGGCCGCGGGAGGTCCACGGCTACCGACCCTGGGCAGGCCCGGAACGCCAGGCGCGCGGGGCGGCGCAACGGTAACGGGCCGGCCGTTCGGGCCGTCGACGCTGGCGAGACTGCGGACGGCCGCCAGTGAGCCGCCTACGGGTCCTCGCTCTCCGGGACGACGCAGTAATCAGCATCAGCGCCGGCGTGCGCGTAGACGTGGGCAAAGGCCTTCCGCTGATCCAGCGCCGGGGGAGCGGGTGGCGGGTCCCACGAAAGAACAGCACGAGCTGTGGCCTCCACTCCGCACTGCGGGCAGGGTCGAGGCGTCCATCCTGTCTCCCAGGTCGCGTAGGGTTTGTCTTGAGCCACGGACACCCCCATTGGCGTGGCAGTGTACGTCACCCGTTCCACCGGCAGCCCCTCCCTGGTTCACCTTTCCCCGGGACACGACTCCGCCACCCATGAGGCCGTACGCGAGGCCCTCCAGAGCCGCTCAAGTTCGGCCGAGTAGTCGGCCTCGAATTGAACGGAAACGACTTACGGTGAGCGACGAAACGACGGTGCACACCGGGCGCACGGCAGAGGTCGAAACGCCGCCCCCGAAGGGCCGCCCCGGCGGGCGGAAGGGCACCCGGCAGGCGACGGCGGCCGGTGAACACCTGCTTCCGCAGCCCGCAGTGGTGGAGGGTCCAGGAGCGAGGCGAGAATGCAGGCAAGGACTTGAAGGCTCATGCGCCTCACGGTCGGCCCAACACCGGGCATAATCTGCGAGCGCTGTCCATGCCGTCGCGCGGAGCGCGGCAGGGCGCTCGTCGGGTTCATGCCCTTGCTAGGCGCCGCCCTTCGCCCGCCTAGTTGTCGTCCCATTGCACGGTGACGTATCGGAGTTGACTGTCCGTGTAGGCCGCCACGACTGCGCGACCGGACCCACCCCAAGTACTGAGCTGCTGAACGTGGAACGAGTAGCCGGGCCCTAGTTGGCGTCTTGCCTCAGCGGCGGCCCGCCGTCCGCCATCGCTTGCCAATGACACCGGCAGTACCACTGCGAGGCATATGGGAATGCCAGCGCCGATCCACGCGGCAATGCTCCGATGAAGCGGTCGCGCGGCCTCCCCCTGAGCATGAATCCGCAGCCCACCCAAGAGGTGCCGGACCCAGAAGAGAACGGCCACGAGGGCGAGGTACATGGCCGCTCCCTGGATGAACGACCATGCCGACAGCCTGATCTGGAGGAGGAGCAGCCTCCATGGATTCGCCGCAATCAACGGGAGCGGCACCAGGATGAAGCCCCCCAACAGGAAGGAGAGGCCTCTCACCACGAAGCGTGCGGCGCGGGCACTACCTCGATAGACGAGTAGGCCGGCAAACAGCGCGAATATGTTCAGGCTTGAGGAGTGGTGTCCGCCACGGGAGACCGTTAGGATGCACGACGCAAGGTCCACCAGGCCCA
Source organism: Vicinamibacteria bacterium (assembly GCA_046331285.1). GTDB lineage: Bacteria > Acidobacteriota > Vicinamibacteria > Fen-336 > Fen-336 > DATBSL01. Next base: position 50,866 of record JAXLRD010000023.1, on the reverse strand, counting down.
CCGCAGCCAACACGAGCCCAGCCTTTCGCATGACAGCGAGTTGCGGCTCAGCCAGATCGTCTCGCCAGATGCTGGTCATCGGCTAACACCAGCGTCGAGTTGCGAGCGCTCAATACGCTCAGCCCTCGGGATCTTCCCTCGGTCTTGTAGACAGTCCATTTTCTACGCAGCCAGGCGTTCGTACGCACTCGGCGAGCGGTAGCCGAGCGACGAGTGTAACCGCTCGTGGTTGTAGTAGCGCACGTAGCGACGGATGCACCTTCGGAGGCTGGCGTCGCTCACGAAGCAGACGCCGTGCACCACGTCGGCTTTCAGGGAGTGGAAGAACGACTCCGCGTGGGGGTTGTCCCCCGGGCGACCGCCCCGCGTCATGCTCTGGCGTACGCCCAGCGACTTCAGCCGATCTCGGAAGGCGGGTGCCGCGTACTCCACCCCCCGGTCCGTGTGGAAGATCAGCCGATGCGGACGTCGACGGCGGTAGGCCTGATCGAACGCCGCGCGTGTCAGCGTCGTCCCACGCGTCCGCTTCAGGCTCCATCCCACCACTCGCCGAGAGTACTGGTCCATCACCACTGCGAGATAGCACCAGTGCGTCGCAACTCGCAGGTACGTCACGTCACCGACCCAGATCGCGTCGCGGCGCTTCGCCCGCCGTTTCCAGAGGCGGTTCGGATGCTGACCATAGACGTGGTGCAGCCGCGGATTCGACCGATACACTCGGACCACTCGCCCACGCATTCCACCCGCTCGCATCAAGCGCTCCACGCGCCGCCGGCTCACTCGGATGCCCTGTTCCGCGAGCTGCCGATGCACCCGCGGGCTCCCGTATGTCCCGTCGCTCGCTTCGAAGATCTGACGGATCGCTTGCCCTACGACCCGGTCCTGTTCCCAATGCGGGCTCGCCGGGCGGGCTTCCCATGCGTAGTAGCCCGCCCGCGTCACTCCGAGTAGCGCGCACAGCCGGCTCACCGCGAAGTGCGCGCGCTGCGCCGCGATGAACGCGAAGACGTCGCTCTTCGCTCGGAACAGAACCGTATGGCTTTTTTTAGGAGCTCGTGCTCCTCCTGGAGCAGCGCGTGCGCCCGCTCCAACGCCTGCAGCCGCCTCAACTCCCGCAACGGAACTCGCGGCGGGTCCTTCCGCGACGACGGCTCGCTCCCTCTCAGCCGTCCCTCCCGAGCCTCCTGTCGCCACCGCGACAGCATCACCGGGTGGATATCCAGCGCCGCCGCCACGACCTGCACTTCGATCCCCGGCACCTGCGTCAGCTTCACGGCCTTCCGCTTGAAGTCCAGGCTGTAACGCGGCAGCTTCTTCGCACTCAATCGAGCAGCCATCTCAACACCCAGGGTTGTTAACCCGAAGTGTCTACTCTATCGAGGGAGGTTCCCTGGTCTGCTTCATGCCCCTGTTGGGCGGCCGCCCCACCCGATCACGTCGGCCATTCGCGCTCCGACCATGTTCGTGTTTCCGGATTCCAGTCGCGCATAGTGCGTAGCGTGATGCCGAGATACCCTGCCAACTCGCGACGGCTGTACGCCGCATAGGGCAACCGCGTGGTGCGCACGAAGACGCCCCCATTCTGTCCATCGCGTCTCTCGAAGGCCGGCATCCGAGTGAGACGATCGCGTCCCACGCGGTCTGCGACTGCCGAACTGAAGTACTGGAGCCAGTCCACCCAACGCAAGGGGCCGTCGACCTCGTCTGCGGTGAGAAACCCGTTGCCGTCGACGTAGCTGAAACTCCGGCCGCCTATCGCATCAGTCGCCACGCCGAGAGAATAGGCCAGGTCGCTTACCAGGTCGGCTTCCTGCTCGTCCGTTTGGCTGTCGAACGCCGGCGAGACGAGGACGTGCCAGTCACTGTCGCCTTCCCTGATGACGTTCAGCCCGAATGCCCGCGAGCCCCCTGGACGGCCGACGCGATGTCGCGAGACCGCAGTTGTCTGGTCGATGCCCAAGTCGAGAAGCCCAGCTGTGGCAACAGCACGAGCTACTGCGTTCCACAGGCCACCGTCACACGCTGCCGCGCCGCAGCGCAGGTGGAACGCCTCGGCCTCATCCCACCAGGTTCTCATGCGCGCTTCCTAAGGTCCGCCCAACACCCGGATCAGCTGCAAAGGCGGCGCCAGCCGACCTTGCAGCGGCGCCGACCTCGTCAGCTGCATCCGGTTGTTCTGCGGCCCGACCTACGAGTCTCACTCGTCGTCGGCGGCGTGGCTACCGCGGTATTCGCGCCAGTAGAGCACGAAGGTGGCGACGGCCAGGACGAGCAGAACGGGGATGACGATACCCGCAGGAAGCTTGAAGCTCCAAGCTACGATACCAGCGACGCCGATGGCGACTACGATCTTGCCGAATGGGCCCATCCACTTCGCGAGGACGGGGTCACGCTGCCGTTCAAGGTACCGGCCGCCCAGTGCGGCGGCCCCGATGGCCAGCACCACACTCAGACCGTGGAGGTAGCTTAGCCAGTACGTGAGTTCAGTTACTTGGGTGTACACGCCGTGATCGCCGACGAAGAAGGCGCCATTTTGAGTACGCCCATTGCACGCATCGCCACCAAGTGCGTAGCTCACCAACATGAAGGCCACGAAGTTCGCCGGTCCGCAGAAAGCAAGGACGCGACAGAGCGGAATGGGCGGTGTGGGGAAGGAAAGCGAGAGGAACTTCCGCGGATTCTCATTCATCGTGCAACTCGGTCCCAGGCCGCGGCGTGAGGATACTAATCCTTCTTGCCTCGCCTCCCCTGGTCCGCAGAACACCGGGGATCAGCTGCGAGCTCCATCGCTTGCGTCGGCTTCGTCAGCTGCATCCGCTTGTATGCCACACCGTACTCCCTCATTCGAGCCTGCATGACTCCCTCAACGGCGCGATGACGTCCTTCAGGCGGTGGACGTCAAAGACATCGAGAGATCGGCCCCTTCGGGAAGTGGTCATCTGAACCACGACGCGGTCCACTGCCAGGATCTCCCGCAGGAAGGCCTTTGAATCGCCTGGGAAGATCACCGCCTTGTTGTCCGTAGCGACTGACCAGCGTCTCTTATCTGCCTTGGCAGCGCCAAGACGCGTCCACACGACGGGCTCACTGGCGCCAACGATGCGTCCTCGGAGTGGCGAGGAAGTACCTCCGGCTTCATGCGCTTGCACCTCAGCAGGGTCCGCTTGGTGCTCCGTGCCGGCTAGGCCGAGCACCACCGTCGTGGTGTCGTCGATCGGATCCTTACCGACCGTTACGGTCCATTGATCAAGGCCTTGCGTCTCCTGGACTCGCGAGTGTCCTTGCCAGGAGGTCGTAGCAGTCGAGGCGATTCCGAGGACTCGTCAAGCGTTGCACAATGCAGCACCCTGGCTTTGACATCGTCTTCCTGCGACAGAGCCGCCGCGGAGTTCAGGAGAACCAGCACGGCTACAAGGTGCGTTCGCATTCACGTCCTCCTCCAACCGCCGCATGTCCGGCATAACACCGTATAGGGGGACGGCGGCATTTGCTGGCTCTGGTGTCATCGGCACGCCCCCTCGGGTGGCATCTCTCGCAGCGCCGCGGGGATTCTCCTGCGCGGGGGTGGCGGGGTCAATGGACGGGAGGCAAGGAGCTTGCGCGGAGGAGCGTCAGGCGGACCCGTGGAATGGCGCTGGCAGCCTAATCAGACCCAGGCGGGTTTAGGTGGAAGGCGGCTTTTCGGAGAGGCTCTCAGCGCAGCGTGGTTCAGTGAGCGACGCGGCGGCGGGCGGCGAAGGCGGACCCCTCTACTTCCACGAGCGCCGCGTCAGTGCAGGGGCTGGGCTCCACTTTCCGGAAGTAGATCTCGGCGCCTTCGGACTGGAGCATGATGCAGCCGTCGCGGTACGTGGACGCCCGTCGCGCGGTTCACGATCGTGCCGTTGACGAGGTTCGTGACCTTGTCGCCGTCGGCGATCACTTCGAGGCGGGTCCACTGGCCGGTCGGGCTCTCGACGTCGGCGCGGCCGCGGAAGCCCAGGGTGTCCTTCCAGTCGACGTCGCGGCCGAACCAGTTCACCCGGCCGTCAGTGAAGGCCTTCGGGGCGCCGGCGGGGTCGAACACCGGCTCGCCGTCGCGGTCGACGCCGGCGGTGACGGTGAACGACGGCTGGAGCTTGCGGCCGTCCGGCTCCCAGCCGGCGACGAGGATGAAGTCGCCGACGCCGCCCTCGATGACCTGGGCCTCGATCGAGCGCATCCACGGGCCGTTGCCGTCCTTGCCCGTGTTGCCCGGGCGACCCTGGCAATGGACGAGGACACCGCTGTCGCGCGCCGCGTTCTTCCGCTTGTCCCACGTGAGGAGTCCCCAGCGGAACTCGACGACGAGGCGGTAGTCGCGGAAGGCCTCGCGGGTGACGAGGCCGCCCCAGCGCTCGCCGCTGATCCTCATCGCCGGGGCGCCGTCGACCTGGTCGACTACGGTGAAGACGCGGTCGGGGTCCTTCTCGTGGGAGTCGACGAGCCACGTCTCGAAGGCGCCGAGGCCGGTGCCGGGGCCGAAGAGAACGATCGGCTGCTCGGGCCGGCGGGCGGCCGGCGCGTCCTGCGGGAGCGCGACGGCGGAGACGAGAGCGAGGGCGGGGACGATCGAGGCGAGACGGGACCGCATGAGACCTCCGTCTACGAGTGGTACGGGTACACGACGTAGAAGACTGCGGCGATCGCGGCGAGAAGCCACCCGGCGAGCGACACCTCGCGCCCGCGGCCGGTCGCGAGCTTCAGCAGCGGGTGGACGACGAGGCCCGACGTCATCCCGACGCCGAGGTTGTAGGTGAAGGCGGTGAGGACGATCGTGAGAGCGGCCGGGACGAGCTCCGTGAGGTCGGCGAAGTCGAGCTTGGCCGCCGGCGCGAGCATCAGGATGCCGATGACCACGAGCGTCGTGCCGTAGGCGTGGGGCGGCACCGCGGCCGCGACGGGCGCGAGGAAGAGCGTCGCGAGGAAGAGGAGAGAGACGAAGACGGCGGTGAGACCGGTGCGGCCGCCCTCCTCGATGCCCGCGGCGGACTCGATGTAGGCGCCGCAGGTGGTGGTGCCGAGGACCGGGCCGGCGAGGTTCGCGACGGCGTCCGCCATCATCGGCTTCTCGATGTCGGGGAGGTTCCCCTTCTCGTCGAGGAGCCCCGCGCGGGCCGAGAGGCCGATGAGCGTGCCGATCGTGTCGACGAAGGCCATCACGAAGCAGACGAGGACGATCGGCAGCATCTTCGGCGCGAGAGCGCCGGCCACGTCGAGCCGGCCGAGGATCGGGGCGAGGCTCGGTGGCGCGGCGAAGACGCGCGACGGCACGGGCGAGACGCCGGCGAGCATCGACAGCCCGGTGACGAGCAGGATCCCGAGGAGAAGCGCCCCCGGCACGCGACGGACCATGAGCCAGACGGTCACGAGGAAGCCGAGGATCGCGAGCAGCGGCACCGTCTGGTTCAGCGCGCCCAGGGCCACCGGATGGCCAGCGCCGCCCGCGACGACGATCCCCGTGTCGTTGAGGCCGATGAAGACGAGGAAGAGACCGATGCCGACGGCGAAGCTGTGCTTGAGGCTCGTCGGGATCGCGCTCGCGAGCCACCCGCGCACGCGGAGGGCCGTCAGCACGGTGAAGGCGACGCCGGCCACGAAGATCGCCCCGAGCGCCGTCGGCCAGGGGACGCCCATGCCCGCACACACGGTCACCGCGATGAAGGCGTTCTCGCCCATGTACGGCGCGATCGCGAACGGCCGCTTCGCGTAGAGGCCCATCACGAGGGTGCCGAACGCGGCGGCGAGGATCGTCGCGGTGACGGACGCGTCGCGCGGCAGGCCGCCCGCTTCGAGCACCGCCGGGTTGACCACGACGATGTAGGCCATCGTGAGGAACGTGGCGAGCGCGGCCCGCGCCTCGCGCCCGACGGTGGTCCCGTGTCGGTCCAGCTCGAAGTAGCCCCTCACGGCCTTCCTCCCACCAGACGCCGCGTGTAGCCGGCGGCGACGAGCCCGTCGTAGGCCTCGCGGACCTCCGGCGGGACGGGCTGCGGCGACGACCAGCCCTTCTCGGCGTACAGCCAGAGCCGCTGGAGGTCGCCGACCATGATGTGCACGACCTCGTCCGGCGCGATCGAGCCGGACGTGTACTCCTCGAAGCCGAGCTGCGGCGAGGTCACGATCACGTCGAGGCCCGGCCAGCGCGCCTCGAAGGTCGCGAGCGTCCGCCTCTCCATGTACGGCTTCTGCACCGCGATCACGGCGCGCGGCTCGATCCCCCGCGCGGCGAGGAGCTCGCGCGTGAAGACGACGTTCTCGCCCGTGTTCGTCGACCGCGACTCGAGGAGCATCGCCTCGCGGGGCACCCCGCGCGCCGCGGCGACCTCGGCGAACACCTCGGCCTCGCTGCGCGTCCAGCCGCCCGTGAGAGCGCCCGTCGCGCCGCTGAGGACGAGGAGAGGCGCCCATCCCTCGAGGAACACCTCGGCCGCGCGCTCGGCCACCCGCGTGTCGTGGCTGCCGAGCGCGACGATCGCCTCGGCCGCGCGCAGGGCGTGGCCCACGTGGTGGTAGTCCCAGACGATCCGAATCCAGCGCTCGACGCTCATCGGGCCGTGATCTTGACGGAGGCTCGCGCCGGCGGCAACCGCACCGGTGAGTACAATCGATCCATGCCTCCCGTCGACGTGACGGCGTACCTGCGGCGGACCGGCGCGCCCCGCCCGACGGCCCCGACGCTCGCGGCCCTCGCGGCGCTCCACGAGGCGCACGTGGGCGCGATCCCGTTCGAGAACCTCGACGTCCTCCTCGGCCGCGAGATCCGCCTGGACCTCGAGTCTCTCCAGGCGAAGCTCGTCGCCGGCGCCCGCGGCGGCTACTGCTTCGAGCACAACACGCTCTTCGCCGCGGTCCTCGAGGAGGTCGGCTTCGCGGTGACGCGGCTCGGGGGCCGGGTCGGCTCGCGCCCGGACGCGGTGCGGCCGCGCACCCACATGGTGCTGCGCGTCGACCTGCCGCAGGGCCCGTTCCTCGCGGACGTCGGCTTCGGCGGCGACGGCCCCGTGCATCCCGTGCCGTTCGACCCGCCGGCGGCCGCCCCTGGCACCGGCCACCGGGTCGTCGCGGAGCCCGACGGCTTCGCGCTGCACGGGCCCGACGGCAGCCTCTACACCTTCACCCTGGAACGGCAGCACGCCGTCGACTACGAGCTCGGCAACTACTGGACGAGCACGCACCCGACGTCGCACTTCCGCCGCACGCTGACCGCCCAGCGGTCCTGGCCCGGCGGCCGCGCGATCCTCCGCGACCGCGAGCTCGTCGAGACGCGCGACGGCGATCGGCGGGTGACGGCGATCGCCGACCCGGACCACCTCCTCGCGGTGCTCGACGGCGTCTTCGGCCTCCGCTTCCCGCCGGGCACGCGCTTCCCCGTCCCGGAGTTCTGACGGCTCGCGCGGGCACGCGCGCAGGCGCGGAGACGCGCCCTCTGGCAGTCGCACGATCCCGCCGCCCTGCCTCGGCCGAGCGCCGACACGTCCGCCAATGACCTTGGTCACCAGTGTCCTGCTGGTTCATCTGCCTCTGCGAGGCCGCCAGTGGTCCGTGCTATACGGCTCAGGGCGCGGGCCTGTCGGCGTCACGTGGCGAACTCCTCCGGAGGCGGCCCTCACCCCGACAACCGCACGCAGGGAGGAAGGACTTGGATTGCCCGCGATGCCGGCTGGTCAACCCCGACGAGGCGGAGCGATGCGACTGCGGCTACGACTTCGCCTCCGGCGAGATGAAGGGCTCATACCTGGAGGCGGACGAGGCCCGAAGGCGCCTGTCTCGGACGCATGAGGGACCCTACGGCATCGCCGGGTGGCTTCTAGTCCCGGCCTTCGGACTGCTGATCGGGATCCCGGTCGCACTCCTGCAGGCGAGAGATTCGCTCCGGACCGGAGATCCGGGCGAGTTGACGGCGCTCGGCGTCGGCATCGCCGTCATCGCCGTCGCCGCCGTCGGCTTCTTCCAGAAGAGGCGGTGGGCGCCCCGGGCCTACGTGGCGCTGCTTGCCTTCAACGTGCTCGGCACCGCGCTCCCGGCTGTCCTGACCAGAGGGTCGCTGTCTCACGCGGACGGCCGGGATCTCGCTCGAGCCGCCATCGCGGCGGCCATCTGGATTCCGTATTTCCTACTGTCCAAGCGCGTCCGGAACACGTTCGCGGACTAGCGCAGCAAGACCGTCAACGACTGACGTGAGCGAGCGGATCACGGCGCACTTTCTCCTGCTGGACCGCGCCCGCGTCGTGAGAGACGACGCTGGCGCGCGAGCCCTCGTCGCTGCCGCACTCGCCGATGAACCCCAGGGCGGGCGACTCCGGAGGGCGACGTCGACCGGGGCCTGGCTGCCAATGCTCACGGCGGAGCTGTGCCGGCGGTGGTCGATCGAAGGCTTGGGCTTCCTCGCGGACGACCTGAGGGTCCTGGCCCCACCCGAGTGCGAGCGCGCTGCGCGCGCGGTCGACGCACTGCTCGCGCGGCTGGAAGCCGGCGACCGACCACGGGACCCGCGCGGCCTCGGCGATCAGTGGCACCTCATCATCAGCCCCGCCGATCTCGCCGAATTCCTTCGAGAGCTGCACCCGAGCGCCGAGGTCGACGAAGAGAACGGCGAGGACTTCGCGTTCCTTCAGTTCCTGGTCAACGTCCAGATCGCGGCCGGCGACGCGATCGAGAGCGAGAGCAGCCTGCTGTACTGGTGCTGCCTGGAGTGGCCGTCGCCGCGACCGGAGGCGTGACCGGGCCGGCGTCGTGGGCGGCGGCCGGCTCGTCGCCGGTATGATGCGCGCGGAAGCGATGCGGATCGAGCACATCGCCGTGTGGACGCGCGACCTCGAACGGCTGCGGGAGTTCTACGTGTCGGTGCTGGGCGGCCGGAGCGGCCCCCTGTACGAGAACGCGCGGACGGGCTTCCGGTCGTACTTCGTCTCGTTCGGCGGCGAGGCGCGGCTCGAGCTCATGAGCCGCCGGGCCGACGCGCCGGAGCACGAGTGCCCCGAGGACCGCGCCTTGGGGTTCGCCCACGTCGCGTTCCGGCTCGGCAGCCGCGAGGCGGTCGACGCCTTCGTGATCCGACTGGAAGAGAGAGGCGTCGCGATCCTCGGCCGGCCGCGGGTGACCGGCGATGGCTACTACGAGGCCGTGATCGCGGATCCAGAGGGCAATCGGATCGAGCTCGTCGAGTAGCGGAGGGAGCGCCGCTCCCGGGCCCCGGGAGTATCCTCCCGCCATGCGCCGACCCTCCCGGATCGCCCTCCTCGCCGTCGCGCTCGCCGCGTCGTCCACCCTCGCGGCGGAGACGGACCCCGTCTTCCCTCCCGGCTGGCGGCAGGGTTTCGCGCGGAAGATCACCGGCCGGGACCTCTCTTACCGCTGGAGCTACCCCGACCACGCGGTCGCGCTCCTCTGCCGCGCGGTCGACGCGTCGTGGGCGATCGAGTGGGAGGCCGAGCCGCCGCCCGACGTCGCGCCCGACGCTCCCGTGAGCTACGTCTTCCACGCGGGCCTCAACTCGAGCGGGGAGTCGCACCGGTTCACGCTCCTCCTCGACGGCGCGGCGCTTCTCTCCTTCGACACCGGCGGCGGCACGGCGCACCGGGAGTGGACGGCCACGGGCGCGGACGGCGCCCGGCTCTCGATGAAGACGACCCGCATCGGCAGCTTCGACGAGCGCTTCGGCTTCATGACGCTCACGGTCCCCCGCCGGCGGCTCGGCTCCGGCCCGCCGCGGCTGCGCGTCGAGCCCGAGGCGGCGGGCCACCAGGACTACGTGCTCGTGTACCAGGAGCCCGTGCGCGCGTTCGCCCGCGTCGCGGCGGAGGAGGCGATCCTCGCCGGCGGGCGCCGGCGGCTGACGGCCGACGTCAGCCACCTGGGCCCCGACGCGCCGGTCGTGGTCGAGGTCGCCGGCCGCGAGGTCCACCACGGCACGGCGGCCCTCGGGCACACCGCGGTCGTCGTCGGCGTGCCGGACGGCGCGTCGAGCCCGGTGGGCGTGGCGATCCGCGTCGGCGGCGAGACGGTCCTGCGGGAGGACGTGGCCCTCGCGCCCGTCGCCCGGCGGACGTTCCACCTCGTCCCCCACTCGCACGTCGACATCGGCTACTCCGACCCGCAGCCGGAGGTCGAGAGGAAGCAGTGGAAGAACCTGAAGGACGCGCTCGCGCTCGCGGCCGCGACGCGCGAGGAGCCGCCCGAGGCGCGCTTCCGCTGGCAGGCCGAGGGCCTGTGGGCCGTCGAGACCTACCTCGCGCAGGCGCCCGAGGCCGAACGGCGCGCGTTCGCCGATGCCGTCGCGCGCGGCGAGATCGAGCTGCCGATGAACCTCACGAACGTGCTCACGGGCCTGTGCCACCCCGAGGAGCTCGCGCGCTGGACGGATCCGGCCCGCCGGCTGAAGAGCCGCTACGGCCTCGAGGCGACGCCGGTGGCGATGCACACCGACATCCCCGGCCTCGCGTGGCCCACCGTCACCGCGCTCGCGCAGGCCGGCGTGCGCTGGTTCTCGAGCGGCCCGAACTACATGCCGACGCTCCGGCCCGACCGGGGCGACCGCATCGGCGCGACGCTCAACGAGACGGGCGACAAGCCGTTCTGGTGGGTCTCGCCCTCGGGCCGCGAGCGGCTGCTCTACTGGACCGCGGGCCGCGGCTACTCGTGGTTCCACGGCGGCAACGTCGGGCGCATCGGCGAGACGGCCGAGCGGTCGATCCTCGACTACGCGCGCGAGCTCGCGCGGGACGCCCATCCCTACGAGATGGTCCAGGTGCGCTACACCGTGGGCGGTGACAACGGCCCGGTCGACCCGGAGCTGCCGAAGCTCGTGGCGGACTGGAACGCGCGGTACGAGACGCCGCGGCTCGCGATCTCGACCGAGCGCGATGTCTTCGAAGCGCTCGAGAAGGCGCACGGAAAGAGCCTGCCCGAGCGGCGCGGCGACATGACGCCCTACTGGGAGGACGGCGCCATCTCGAGCGCGGGCGAGGAGGCGCTCGCGCGCGCGTCCGCGCGGCGGCTCCTGCAGGCCGAGGCGATCTGGGCGCTCGACGACCCGGCCGGCTTCCCCGCCGCGAAGGCCGCGGAGGCGTGGCGGCAGCTCCTGATGTGGCACGAGCACACGTGGGGCGCCGCGGCGAGCGTCTCCGACCCGGACCGGCCCGACGTCGTCGCGCAGTGGGAGTACAAGCGGGCCTTCGCCCTCCGCGCGGACGAGGGCTCGCGCGCGCTGCTCGACGCGGCCCTCGCGCGCCGCGCGCCGCAGGCCGGGGTCGACGTGATCGAGACGCTCGCGCGGCCGCGCGCCGCTCTCGTCGAGCTGCCGGCGGCGCTGTCGAAGGCGGGCGACCGCGTGATCGGCCCGGGCGGCCCGCTCGCGAGCCAGCGCCTCCGGGACGGCTCCCTCGCGGCCTGGCTGCCGCGGACGACGCCGCTCGGCGCGACGCGCCTGCGGGTCGAGACCGGACGGGCGGCGGCGCCCGCTTCGCCGGTCCGCGCGGAGGGCGCCGTCCTCGAGAACGAGGCCCTCCGCGTCGAGCTCGACCCGGCGACGGGAGCCGTCCGCCGCTTCCTCGACAAGGCCCGCGGCCGCGACCTCGCCGGACCGCAGGGCCTCGCCCGCTACCGCTACGTCGCGGGCCGCAATCCCGAGCTCGCGACCGACGCGCGAAACGCGCGGGTCACCGTCGAGGACGCGGGCCCGCTCGTGGCGACGCTCCGCGTCGAGGCGGACGCCGACGGCGCCCGCTCGCTCGTGACGACCTACCGCCTCGCGGCCGGCGCCGACCGCCTCGACATCGACATGACCGTCGACAAGAAGAAGGTGCGGAGCAAGGAGGCGGCGCACGTCACGTTCGACCTCTCGGCTCCCGGCGGGCGGCTGCGCGTCGACCAGGGCTGGAACCTCATGGACCCGGCCCGCGACGCGCTGCCGGGCTCCTGCCGCGAGTTCGTCGGCGCGCACGACGCGGTCGACGCGTCCGGCCCGGAGGGCGGGATCTCGCTCGGCCTCGTCGACAGCCCTCTCGTCGAGCTCGGCACGCTCGTCGACGAGCGGCCGAACGAGGCCGGCGTCCGCCGCTGGCGCGAGGCCGTCGAGACGGGGACGACCGTCCACGCCTACCTGCTCGACAACTACTGGCACACGAACTACAAGGCCGACCAGGAGGGCCCGCTGCGCTTCCGGTTCGTGCTGCGCCCGCACGGCCCCGAGTCGGACGGCGCCACGAGCGGCTTCTCGCGGGAGGTCGAGCAGCCGCCACTCGTCGTCGCGGCCGGCGCGCGGCCGGCGACCGCGCGGCCTCTCGCCCTGCGCCTCGGCCTCGACGTGCACCTCGTCTCGCTGCGGCCGGACGAGAGCGGAAAGGCGCGGCTCGTCCGCCTGCTGAACGCGGGCGAGGGCCCTGGCGAGGCGCGCGTCGGGAAGACGGCCGTGCGCCTCGAGGCGCGGGAGACGAGGCTCGTCCGGGTGGAGTGAGGCCGGCGAGCGACCGGCCGCGTTGATAGGATGAGGCGGGGGCGTGAGGAAGGGCTCGTGGCTTCGAGGCTCGCGGCGGCGATCGGGCTCGTGATCCTCTCCGCGGCGGGCGAGCGCGCCGCGGCGCGGGCCGCGGAGGACCCGCCGGCGGCGGCCACCGCGGTGGCCGCGACCGACGGCCGCCCGGCCCGCCTTCCCGTGCCGCGGCGCCGACGCAGGCCGATCGCCGAGGCGGTCGAGAAGGCGGTCGACGACGTGATGCGCCGCCACTACGACCCGTGCGCGTCGGCGAAGGCGCGGGGCGTGCCGTGCTTCCCGAGCAGCGTCGACCGCGAGGGCCCGCGCTACTCGGTTGCCGACGCGATGCGGAAGTACCGGCCGGACGGCCGCCGCGCGGAGGGCGCGCCGATCACCGCGACCGACATGCGGGGCCAGATGAGCGGCGCGCCCGCGTCCGACAGCGGGGGCGCGTCGATGGACCCCGTCTGCACCGTGAAGTCGCTCATCCGCCGGATCAGCGGCGACGGCCGCCTCTACCTCTATCGCCTGACCGACGGCCACGGCGTCGTGCGGCCGGTCCTCACCGACCGGAAGGTCGAGCCGGCGGTGTACGCGAGCAACCCCGACGCGCGCTACGAGTACATGGGCGACTTCAGCGGCGAGTGCGAGGCGATCGCGGCGTGGAGGAAGGCGCTGCGCGAGGCGGTCGACGCGGAGAAGGAGAAAGAGGGCGCGCGCCGCCGCCGGCCGCCCCGCGTCCCGCCGGTGGACGACGAGATCCGCGTCGAGGACAAGCCGCCCGGGGACGCGCCGCGGCGCTGAGCCGGCTCAGCGCGGGCAGGACGCGGCGGCGAGGCGGGGCAGCGAGAACCACTCGCGGAAGTACGCCTCCTTCCAGGCGGGACGGTCCTCGTCGAGCAGGAGGCCGAGCGCGGCGCCGAACGCGTAGAAGGCCTCGCGCCGCCGCTCTCGAGCGATCCTCCCGCAGCCGCGCGAGGATCGACCGCCGAAGGTCCGCCGCCGTCTCCACCGACACGGCGGCGCCCGGCGTCGCGCGCGCCGCGGCGGCCTCGGCGACCCTCAGCTCGACGAAGCGCGCGATCCCCTCCTGCCAGAGCTGGAAGTCGAGATACGCGCGGTCGCGCGGCGCGAGCGTGGCCTCGAATGCGGCGAGGCGGCACCAGAAGGCGCGTCGGCCCTCGGCGGTCCCCGCCTCGACCTGGCCGGCAAGGTCGCGCGCGAGGTCGCGCCAGGCCGCCGCGACGGCCGGCGTCGCGTACGGGAACGGGTAGTCGAGCATCCACATGCCCGAGGAATCGCTGCCCTTGAGGCCGAGCGCGTCGACCGCCGGGTAGTAGCCGGGCCGCGAGTACTGCAGCTGGTGGAAGTGCTCGTGGAGGACGCTGAGGACCCAGCGGCCCGGCTCGCGGCCGGTCGCCGACGGGGTGCCGACGACGATCACCGGCGCCCCGCCGAACGCGGGGAACGCGGCGAGGAGGGCCGGCTCGAACGTCCGCGGCCGGGCGAGAACCGGGCCGCCGCCGAGCGTCGCGCCGGCGAGGGCGCGAAGCCCTCCGGCCGCTGGTCCGAGCGCGCGAGGTACTCGTGCTCGCCATCCACGAGCACCAGGTCGAACGGCGCCGCGTTCCAGCCGGGCCATACCCGCTCGCCGGCGCTGGCCGCGAGGGCGAGCGCCTCCTCGACGAGCGCCCGCTCCGCCGGGCCGACGCCGCGCGGCGGCTCCGCCGCGGCCGGCAGCGGCGCCGACAGGATCGCCGCCACGACGAGTCCGCGCGTCCCTCCTCGCATGGCCTCTCCTTCCCGGGCGCCGCCCGGTCTTCACCATTGGACGCGCGACGGGCCGGAAGGGTCGGAGTCGCGGAAAGCGCGCCGTCTCACCCCGTCGCGCCCGCGGTATGCTTCGCCCCAGGCCCGTGCGGCGAGGAGGCACCATGAGCGACGAGATCGTCCGGGGACGGCGGGACTTCATGAAGCTCGCGGCGGGAGGCGCCCTCGCGCTGCCCGCCCTCGCGGGCGGCATCGCCCACGCCCAGGGCGCGCCGGGCGGCGGCGCGGCGCCCCAGGGCGCGGCCGCGTTCCCGCCGCGGCCGGCCCGCAAGAAGGCGCTCTTCGTCTACGGCGGCTGGGACGGCCACGAGCCTGCGAAGTGCCGCGACCTCTTCGTGCCCTTCCTCCAGAAGAGCGGCTACGACGTCGTCGTCTCCGACACGCAGAAGCCCTACGCCGACCCGGCGGTGATGGACTCGCTCGACCTCGTCGTGCAGATCTGGACGATGGGCACGATCGACCGGGAGCCGCTCGCCGGCCTGCTGAAGGCGGTCAAGCGCGGCGTCGGCATCGCCGGCTGGCACGGCGGGCTCGGCGACGCCTACCGCAACGAGACCGAGTACCGCTACATGGTCGGCGGCGACTGGGTCGCGCACCCGGGCGGCATCATCGACTACACCGTGCAGATCACCGACCACACGGACCCGGTGACGAAGGGCCTCACCGACTTCAAGGTCCACAGCGAGCAGTACCTGATGCACGTGAACCCGAACAACAGGGTGCTCGCGACCACGACCTTCGACGGCTCGCACGACCCGTGGATCGACGGCTACACGATGCCGGTCGCGTGGAAGAAGGTCTACGGCAAGGGCCGCGTCTTCTACACGTCGCTCGGCCACACGGCGAACGTCTTCGACGTCCCGCAGGCGCTCGCGATCATGCAGCGCGGCATGCTCTGGGCCGGCGACAGCCGCTACGAGCCGACGCCGAACCTCATCCGCCCGATGTACCCGAAGAAGGGCTGATCGTCGTCGTCAGGCGCTCCTCGGCCCGCCCGCGGGCGGGTCGAGGAAGCGCACGAGGCCGCCCCACCGGCGGTCGACGCGGAACCCCGGCGCGAACGGGAACGGCCCGGGGCCGAAGTGGGTGTGCACCGCCGCGTAGCCGGCGGTGGCGAGCCGCGCGCAGAAGTCCTCGAGCAGGAGCCCCGCGAGCTTCTGCGCGCGCACGCCCGGCGCGATGACGATGCCCTCGAGGTGCGCCACCCGCGCCGCCGCCGGCCGCCACGTGATGCCGCCGACGATGCGCTCCTCGGCGTCGAGCAGGACGAGCTGCCGCGACGTCGCGCCGGGGGCGAGCCCCGACTCCGAGAGCAGGCGGTACAGGCGGCCGACCTCGGCCGGGCCGGCCGGCACCCGGACGGTGAAGCGGGCGCCGGTCGCCCCGACGAGGCTCGACAGGACGAGGACGCGCTCGCCCCCGGCCGCGCCGCGGCGCACCTCGGCGTCCTGCAGAGGCTCGGCCCGCGGGAAGACGAGCTCGCCGAAGGCGCGGCGGTCCTCGGCCGAGCGCAGCGACGCCTGCAGGTCGGACAGCTCCACGAGGCGCATGGCGCTCTCGCCCGGCCGCTCGAAGAGCCGGCGCAGCAGGCGGTCGAACGGCTCGGCGACCGACGGCGGCGCGTCGGCGAAGTAGGTGCGCCGGTAGAGGTGGTACCGCGCGATCTCGGGCCGGCGGTCGAGGCCGTAGAGGCCGACCATCTGCGCGGCGCTCTGGCGGCGGGCGGGCGGCGTCGCTTTCGGGTTCGCCTCGAGCCAGCGCTCGTAGCGCTCGACCGCCCCGGCGAGGGCGAGCGGCGGGTGGTACTCCGCCTCGAGCGCGGCGCGGTACGCCTCGAGGGCCTCCGTCCCGCCGGGCGGGTCGACGGTGTCGCGGGCGAGCTCGGCGAGGAACGCCTTGGCCTGGTCGAGGCCGAGCCCCTCGACCGCGGCGTCGTAGATCCAGCGCGGGTCGAGCCGGTCGCGCAGCGCCTTGTAGTGGCCCGCCGCCTGCTCGACGAAGTAGCGGCGCATCGGGCCGACGAGCGACGCGGGCCCCTCGTACGGCCGGAAGCCGCTCAGCGAGAGGATCCGCACGTCGGTGAGGTAGTCGGTGCGGGGCACCGCGACGTTCGTCGGAACCACGAGCCCGGGCAGGATGCGCCCGTCGCTCGCCTTCCACGCGGCGAAGAACGCGGCGAGGCCGCGCACGAAGAGGCTCCGCCAGGCGGACGGCGTCGGCGCCTCGCCGACACCCTGCGGGCCGGCCCACGCGCGCACCCGCTCCCAGAGGCTCAGGCCGCCGACGAACGCGGTCGAGAGGACGCCGAGGTCCTCGCGGGCGCAGCCGAACCGCGGCACGACGCTCGGCGAGCCGGGCTGGTCGCCGAGCGCGATCATCCACAGGATCGTCTCCTCGACCGCCGCGTTCGAGACGTCGCCCCGCAGCGCGACGAGGAGGTCGCGGTGCCCCCCGCCGCGGCCGTCGAAGCTGACGCGGTAGAGCCGGTGCCGGTGCGACGAGGCGAGCGGCATCACCCACGCGCCGCCGGCCGAGACGCCCGCCTCGCGGGCCTCGGGCTCGTCGTCGGCGAGGGCGGCGGACTCGGCGAGGAAGTCGGGGTCGCCGAGGACCGCCTCGAGCTCCCGCTGCTCGGCGCCCGAGAGCGGCCCGCGCAGGCGCACGCTGCCCGACGAGGCGGCGGAGCGCGCGCGGCAGCAGGCGGCGAGCGCGTCGAGGTGGGCCCGGGCGCGGACGGCAAGCGCGGGGTCGCGGTCGAAGAGCGCCCACGCGGCGAACTCGGCCCGCACGGCGACGACGTGGTCGGGCCGCTCGCGGGCCGTCTGGGCGAGCAGCGAGAAGAGGTCCTCGAAGACGCGCCGGACGAGCTCGGTCGCGGGCCAGGCGAGCTCACGACGGTAGCGGTGGAGCCGCTCGCGCAGGGCCGCGAGGCGGTAGGCCTCGGGCCTCGCCCGCGCGATGGCGTCGATGCTCGCCGCGTTCAGGAACGGCTGTCCGGAGAGGACGAACGCGCCGAGCTCGGAGTCCTCGCCCGGCGGCGGATCGTCGAGGAGAAGGGTACGGTACGCGAGGCACCGCACCTCGAGGACGGGGTGCCAGGCGAGCGCCTCGAGGCGCCGGCGCAGGAGGCCGCCCACTCGCGGGTCGGCGTGGGGCAGCCGCTCGGCGATCCGGCCGACGGCGGCGAGCGCGTCCGCCTCGGGCGCGAAGAGGGCCTCGGCGGCGAGGCGGTGGGCCTCGGCGAGAGCGGCGTCGCGCACCGGCGTCGCGACCTCCTCGACGGGCGACGGGGCCGCGCTCGCGGCCACCTCCGGCGAGACGCCGCGCAGCGGCACGTCCCAGCCGTCCTTGCACGGCGCGAAAGCGCGCAGCGCGGGGTTGCCCGCCCACAGCATCGGCTGACGCGC
Organism: Vicinamibacteria bacterium; assembly: GCA_046331285.1. Classification (GTDB taxonomy): domain Bacteria; phylum Acidobacteriota; class Vicinamibacteria; order Fen-336; family Fen-336; genus DATBSL01. The sequence continues at coordinate 33,136 of JAXLRD010000023.1, read as the reverse complement.
GAAGAGGCCGAGGTCGAGCGCCGGGCCGGGGACGCGGTAGAGGAGGTCGCCGACCCGGACCCGGCCGTCCGGCTCGCGGGCGATCGCGAGCCGGCGGCCCGAGCGCCGCTCGACGAGCCCGCCCGGCGCCGGAGCGACGTCGGCCTCGAGGACGCCGAGGTCGCGGTGGAACCAGCGCGGCAGGCGCGCGACGACGCCGTCGCACGCGATCTCGAGCGCGTCGCCCCGGTAGAGCGACTCGATGACGGGGGCGAAGGCGCGGGCGATCTCCTTCCGGCGGTACGAGCCCTTCGGCGTGAGCTCCGTCCGCGGGTCGAAGTCGCGGTCGAGGAGGGCGAAGCTGACGACCCGCTCCGGCGGCGAGACCTCGCGGTTCACCGCGGCGACGATCTGGCGGAAGTACGCGTCGACGGCCTCCGGCTCGCGGCCGGCGAGCACCTTGTCGCCGCGGTCGGGAACGACGAGGAGGGCGTTGTGGTCGCGGCCGTCCCCCACGAGGAACGCGCGCTTCACGCCGGGGACGTCCGCGAGGCGCCGCTCGACGGCGGCGGGGGCGACCGTCTGCCCGCGGGTGTTCTTGTAGACGTCCTTGACGCGGTCGACGATCTCGAAGTGGCCGCTCGGCCGCCGCACGAACACGTCTCCGGTGGCGAGCCAGCGCTCCTCGCCCGCGGCCGCCGGCGGGTCGCCGAGGTATCCGCCGACGTAGGGGCCGGCGATCTCGAGCTCGCCGATCGAGCTGAGGCGGGCGCGGATCCCGGGAAGCGGAAGGCCCACCGAACCGTCCTCGTACTCGCCCGGCGGCGTCATCGTGATCCCGCCGGTGCCCTCGGTCATGCCGAAGCCGCTGCACAGCTCGACGCCGTGCCGCTGGAAGAAGCGGAACACCGTCGCGTCGAGGTGGCCCGCGGCGGAGAGCCCCCAGCGGAGGCGGTCGCCCACGACCGCGCGCACGGCGCCCGGGCCCTCGGCGTCGCCCGACGCGAGGCAGCGCTCGCGCAGCTGCGCCCAGCGCCGCGGGATCCCGATGAGGCCGGTCGGCCGCACGCGGGGCAGCGCGGAGGCGAGCGTCTCGAAGGACGGGTTCCCCGCGAACACGTAGGTGCCGCCCCAGAAGAGCATCCCGAGCATCTCGAAGTAGCGGCCGAAGGTGTGGAAGAGCGGCAGGTAGCACAGCAGCGTCTCGTCGACGCCGACCGCCGGGAGGGCCGCGGCCCGGGCGAAGCGCTTGGTGACGAGGGCGGTCCCGGTGTGGACGACGCCCTTCGGCAGGCCCGTGCTGCCCGAGGTGAACATCACCGTGGCCGGCTCGTCGAGGGGCGGCCGCGGGTGCGCCTCGAGCGCGCGCTCGACCTGGGACGGCGCGACCTGGGCCACCGCCTCGGCGAGCCGGGCGTCGCCCGCGCCGCGCAGCGGGTCCTGCGGGTCGAGCACGAAGACGCGGCAGCGCGGGTCGAGCCCGGCGCGCTCGAGCCGCCGGCGCCCGTCCTCCCCGGCCACCACCGCGACGTTGAACTTCATCGCCTCGAGCACGACGCCGAGGCCGTCGAGGTCGGTGTCGGGGTTGAGCGGCGTCACGGGGATGCCGTGGACGAGGCCGGCGAGGTCGACGCAGGCCGCGTCCAGGCTGTTCGCCGAGAGGATGAGCACGCGCGGGCGGCGCTGGGCGCGGAGGATCACCGCCGCCGTGCGCGCGATGCGGCGGGCGATCGCCTCGTAGCTCCACTCCGAGGCGCCCGGCTCGGGCGAGTCACGGAAGAGGACGCGCCCGGGGTGCTCGGCCACGCGCTGCTCGAGCAGGCGCTCGAGCGTGTACTCCGAGGCGCGGATCGCGGCGAACGCCGCCTCGGCCCAGCGCTCGCGAGAGGCGCGGGCGCCGAGGGCCAGCAGGTACGCCGGGCGGCGCGTGGCGTCGAGGAAGTCGTGCCAGAGCGCCGCCGGAACGGAGGGGCGGGCGAGCGCCTCGACAGCCGCGTCGAGAAGGGCCTTCGCCTCCTCCGCGCGCGCCGCCGCCGGCGCGGCGGGGTCGCCGGCCTTCCAGGCCCCGAGGCGGCGCTCGAGGTCGAGCGTCACCGGTAGCCCGGGGCGGCGGCGATGCGTCGCTCGATCTCGTCGGCGTGCTGCCGGAAGAGCGGCCCGCCGACGCCGCCGTAGCGGGAGCGCAGCTCCGCGTCCTGGATGTTCTCCGGCAGGCTATCGGCGGCGGGCAGCCAGTCGTCCAGGCGGAAGCCGTCCGCGACGCGGGACTGCACGGCGGCCGCGGCGGCCTCGTCGCGCGTCGCGAGCGCCGCGAACGTGGTGCCGGCGCGGTCCGCGAGGAGGTCCCCGAAGGAGAAGCCGCTGCCGCCGTCGGCGTCGAGCTCCTCCTTCAGGAGGCCCGCCGCGTCGCTCGGGGCCACGGCCGAGAGCACCGTGATCGCGCCACTCAGGGCGAAGTGCCGCGTCCAGTCCGCGCGGCCGTGCGCCGTGGCGCCGGCCCGCAGCTTCGCCGCGGCCAGCTTCTGCCCCGAGTCCGCGACGTCGCCCGTGAACGTGGTGAGCTGCCCCGTCCCGAGCACGACGCCCAGGCCGAGGAGAGCCGCGCGGTTCTCCTCGACCGCCGAGCGGCCCCGGGAGCGCGCCCGGGCGCGGCGGAAGGCGTCCTCGTAGGCGCGCACCAGTCGCTCGTCGCCCGCGGGCGCCGCCCCGGCCGCCGCGAGGAGGCCGCGCACCTGCTCGGCGACCGCTTCGCGCAGCCCCTCGCTCGCGCCCTCGCCCCACACGAGGTCGGCGACGAGCCCGCGGGGCAACGGCACGCGGGTGTAGGTCGCCTCGGCCGCGCCCTTCTCGACGCGCGCCTGGCGGGTCGCCCCGAGGAGCGGCCGCAGCGGGCGCTCGTGCTGCACGACCGCCTGCAGGACGGGCGCGAGCGCGTCCAGGAGCGCCGCCGGCGCCGACCACGCGCCGAGGCGCAGGCGGGGCTCGCGCAGCGACACGCGGCCGTCGTCGACCCGCACTCGGGCGCGCGCCTCGGCGTTGAGCCATCGGCCGACGATCGGCACCCGCGCCGAGGCGCGCACGCTCGCGGCGTCCGCGTCGTCGAAGCCCACCGCCGCCCGCAGGCGACTCGGGCTCACCGCGAGGGGCAGCGCCCACGCGGCCAGGGTGTCCGCGTCGGCCTGCGTCAGCTTCAGCGTCCGCGTCTCGCCCTCGGGCACGCGCCGCGGGTCGCGGCCGCGGAAGGCGGCGACGACCCTCCGCTTGTCCTCGGTCGTCACCGCGCGCGGCTCGGGCACGAGCGGCTCCCGGTCGAGCGAGAGGAAGAGGGCGAGGAGCGCGACAGCGGCGAGGACCGCCGCGGCGAGCGCGAGGCGCAGCGGGAGGAAGACGAGCGTGAAGAGCCCGCGCCGCGCGGCGAGGCCGACGAGGACGCCGAGCCAGACGCCGAGCACGGGAAAGAAGAGGTCGGACGCGCCCGGGGCCCCAGCCGCGCGCTCGCGCCAGGCGACGACGGCGGCGGCCGCGGCGACGCCGAGGGCGAAGGCCGGCAGCCCCACGAGGAGCGCCCGGCCGAAGCGGCTCCTGCGGTCGGGCAGCACGAACACCGCCGCGGCGCCGAGCGGCGCGAACGCCAGGGCCGAGAGGGCGACGGAGGACAGCGTGCGCGACAGCGAGCCGCGCGCGGCCTCGAGCGAGCGCAGGTCCCACAGCGACACGGCGCCGACCCCGTGCGTGGCGAGCACCGGCGTCAGGAGGAGCGCGGCCCAGCCGCCGAGGACGGCGAGGGCGGCGAGAGAGCGGAGGAGGCCGAGAGCGGACGAGGGGGCGTCGCGGTCCATGCGGGCCCGGCTAGTCTAACCGCCGGGACGCGCCCCGGGACCGGAAGCCGCCGATTGGATCAAGCGATCCATTGTCCGGCGGCCTCGCCGCGCGGCACGCTTGGGCCGAAAAGAGGTCGCCTGATGAGAACGCTGGCCGCAACCCTCCTCGGCGGCGTGCTGGCCGCCGCTCCCCTCCTCGCCCAGGCGCCCGCGCCGAAGGCTCCCCCCGCCAAGGCCCCGGCCGCCGCGAAGGCCCCCGAGTACGACCCGAAGGCCGAGGTCACCTTCAAGGGGACGATCGAGGACTTCCACGAGTCGCAGCTGCGGGGCGACCACCCGGGCCTGCACCTCGTCGTGAAGACGGAGACCGAGTCGATCGAGGTCCACGCGTGTCCGGTGCGCTTCATGAAGGAGCTCGACTTCGCGCTCGACAAGGGCGACGCGGTGACCGTGATCGGTTCGCGGCCGGGCGGGACGGGCGTCGTCGTCGCCCGCGAGATCGCGAAGGGCCAGACGAGCCTCACGCTGCGCGAGAAGAACGGCGATCCGATCTGGGTCGGCCGCTGAGAGCGCGGACCGGGCCGGCGGCTCTCCCGGGCTGCTAGACTCCGCCCGGGAGGTTTCGCCCGTGGCCGACGACGACGAGCCCAAGTCCGCGTACGAGCTGGCCCTCGAGCGGCTGAAGAAGAAGGACCGCGACGAGGGCGTCGAGGAGCGCCCCGTCACCGACGACCAGCGCGCGCGCATCGCCGAGATCCGCAAGGTCTACGAGGCGAAGCTGGCCGAGCGCGAGATCCTCCACCAGTCGGCGGTCCGCCGCACGGGCGGCGAGCCCGAGGCGGTCGCCCAGCTCGAGGAGGAGTACCGCCGCGACCGCGAGCGGATCGGCTCGGAGCGCGACCGCAAGATCGACGGCGTGAGGCGGGGGTGACGGCCGACGAAGTGCCGCCGATCCCGAAGACCGACCCGGCCGCAATCTGGGTCCACCGAAATCTCCGTTGACTTCTCTTCTGCCCGTCTGCTACAAACTCTCCAGCTCATGCACGCGAAGCGAATGACCTGTTGTTGTCGCACGTGGCCCGGGGCCTCCCCCGTGTCTCTCGCTTCGCCTGTGATCCGCCCAGATTAGCGCTCCTCGAGATCACAACCCGAAACGAAAGGCCCGGAGGCGATGCCCCGGGCCTTTTGGTTTTTCGGGCTGTCCACGACGCGGCCGCGACGGGAACGGGTTTCGTGAAAGGAGTCGGGATGCAAGGCGGGACGCAGACGGACACGCCGGCGAGGGCGGGCGATGGCGGCGCACAGCCGGCGCTGTGGCCGGTGTTCCTGCGGCTCGACGGCCGGCGCGTGCTGGTCGTGGGCGGCGGCGGCGTCGCCGCCAGCCGGGTGCCGGCGCTCGTCGCCGCGGGTGCGGAAGTCACCCTGGTCGCGCCGCAGACGGTGCCCGCGCTCGATACGGCTCCGTTGCGGGTGGAGCGACGCCCCTTCCGCCCGTCCGATCTCGACGGGGTGTGGATCGCGGTCGCCGCGGCCACCCCGGAAGTCAACCGCCAGGTGGCGGAGGCCGCGGCCGAGCGCCGCGTCTTCGTGAACGCGGTCGACGACCCCGCGGCAGCGAGCGCCTACACGGGGGGGGTCGTGCGCCGAGGCGGATTCACCATCGCGGTCTCCACGGAAGGCCGCGCGCCCGCCCTCGCCGGCTTGCTGCGCGAGGCACTCGAGGCCCTCATCCCCGACGACGCGACCCGCTGGGTGTCGCTGGCCGAGCGGCTGCGCCGGGAGCAGAGGGCCGCGGGTGTGCCTCTGGCGAGAAGGCGCCCGCTGCTCCTGCGCGCCCTGCACGGCCTCTACGCCGGCAGCGACGGCTCACCGGCGGTGAGGACGGGCAGCGCCACCGCGGGGGCGGCGCGATGAGGGGAAGAGTGACGCTGGTCGGCGCGGGACCGGGCGCGGCCGACCTCCTGACGCTGCGGGCGGCGCGCGCACTCGCCCAGGCCGACGTCGTCTTCTACGATGCCCTGGTCTCGCGAGAGACCCTGGACCTCGCTCCGAAGGCGCAGCGCTTCTGCGTGGGCAAGCGGGCCGGCCGGCCCTCCACGCGTCAGGAGACGATCCACGCCCTCCTCGTCCGTGCCGCCCGGCGCGGCAAGCACGTCGTGCGCCTCAAGGGCGGAGACCCGTTCGTCTTCGGCCGCGGCGGGGAAGAGGCGCTGGCCCTCGCGGCGGCGGGCATCCCCTGCGAGGTCGTTCCCGGCGTGTCCAGCGCGGTCGCCGCGCCCGCGCTCGCCGGGATCCCGCCGACCCACCGCGCGCTCGCCTCCGCCTTCGTCGTCGTGTCGGGCCACGCCGAGGCGGCCTGGCGTCCGGTGCTCGGCGCCCTCCCGCCGGGCTCGGCCACCGTGATCGTGATGATGGGCCTGGCCGCGCGCGGGGCGATCGCGACGGCGCTCCAGAGCGGGGGCTGGGAGGCCGCGACGCCGGCGGCCGTGCTGTGGGGAGCGTCGACGCCGCAGGCGCGACGCTGGCTGGGGACGCTGGCCGGGCTCGCCGACGCCGGGGCCGCCGACCTCGCCCCCGACGCCCCGGGCACGCTCGTCGTCGGCGACGTCGTGTCTCTGGCCACGACGCTCGCGCCGTCCCGGGAGCGGGACGAACGAGGAGAGATGCATGCGAGCTGACGCCGCCGCCCTCGGAACGCCGGACCACCCCGACCGCCGACGCGGCTCGTTCGTCGACCCGGCGGAGGTCGAGGAGTACGCCCGCACGCTCGGCGCGTTCGAGCGCGGCGAGATCACCGCCGAGGACTGGCGTGTCTTCCGCCTCGGCCGCGGCAACTACCCGCAGCGACAGGAGGACGACTCCCAGATGCTGCGGGTGAAGATCCCCCAGGGGGTGCTCGACTCCGCTCAGCTGCGGGCGCTGGCCGACGTGGCGGAGCGCTGGTCGCGCGGCTTCGCCCACGTCACGACCCGACAGAACGTGCAGTTCCACTTCATCGCGCTGCACGACGTCGAGCGTGCGCTGCACCGCCTCGCCGAGGCCGGCCTCACCACTAGGGAGGCATGCGGCAACACCGTGCGCAACGTGACCGCCTGCCCCTACGCCGGCGTCACCGCCGCCGAGGCCTTCGACGTGACGCCCTACGCCGAGGCGCTGACGCGCCACTTCCTGCGCCACCCGCTGGGCAGCGGCCTGCCGCGCAAGTTCAAGGTCGCGTTCGAGGGCTGCCCGGACGACCACGCCTTCGCGGCGATCAACGACATCGGCTGGCACGCGCGGCTGGACGCGCAGGGCCGGCGCGGCTTCCGGGTCGTGGCGGGCGGGGGAACCGCGACGCTGTGTGTCTCCGCTCCGGTGCTCGTCGAGTTCCTCCCGGCCGCCGACGTGCTGCGGCTGGCCGAGGCGATCCTGCGCGTCTTCAAGCGGCTCGGCGACTACGAGCACCGCAAGCGCAACCGCATGAAGTACCTGATCCGCACTCTCGGCTGGGAGACCTGGAAGCTCGAGGTCGAGCGCGAGCTCGAGGCCGTGCGCGCGGAGGTCGGGCCGGCCCTTCCCTTCGATCCCGATGCCCCTCCCGAGGAGCAGGCGCCCGGCGCGGCGCGGTCGCAGCCGCCGGATCCGGGGGCGATCGCGGCCGAGGTCACCGCGTTCGCGCTGCGGGGCCCCGGCCTGCGCCCGTCGATGCCGTCCGAGGGCGACCCGGACACGTGGGCGTCGTGGCGGGCGACGAACCTTCGCCCCCAGAAGCAGGGCGGCTTCTCCCTCGCCATGGTCACGCTGCCGCTCGGCGATATCACGTCCGCCCAGCTCCGCGTGCTGGCCGACCTCGCCCTCGCCTACGCCGACGGCACGGTGCGCACGACCCACGACCAGAACCTGCTGCTGCGGTGGGTCCGCGACGAGGACGCGCCGGACCTGCACGACCGCCTCCGCGCGGCCGGCCTCGGGCGCGCCGGCGCGGGGACGATCGCCGACGTCACGAGCTGCCCCGGGGCCGAGAGCTGCCGCCTGGCGGTGACGCACTCGCGCGGCCTCGGCCACCTGCTCCGAGAGCGGCTGCGGTCACGCGCGGACCTCGCCTCGCTCGGGACGGGCCTCGATCTGAAGATCAGCGGCTGCCCGAACGGCTGCGGACAGCACCACGTCGCGGGGCTCGGCTTCCAGGGGAGCGTGCGCCAGGTCGGAGGCCGCCCGCTGCCGCAGTACTTCGTGATGCTCGGCGGCGGCATCGCCGACGGTGTCGCGAGCTTCGGCCGGCTCGCCGCCAAGCTGCCGGCGCGCCGCGTCCCCGAAGCGGTCGAGCGGCTGCTGACCCTCTACGCCGCCGAGCGGACGCCCGGCGAGTCGGCGCGTTCCTTCCTCCAGCGGCTCGAGCTCGCCCACGCCAGGGAGCTGCTCGCCGACCTCGAGGCGATCTCGGACGCCAGCGCGAGGCCGGACGACTTCGTCGACCCCGGCGAGGACGCGGGCGACTCCGCGGCCGGCGGGCCGACGATCCCGGGAGCCCTATGAGCGAGATGCAGATGCCTTCCGATCACAGCGCCGACGGACTCCTGGTCTGGGCGGCCACACACCACCCCGGACGCGTCGCGTTCGCGAGCTCGCTCGGCCGCGAGGACCAGGTCCTCCTCGACCGCATCGTGGCCCTCGGCCTGCGCGAGGCCGTACCCGTGTTCACCCTGGACACGGGCCGGCTCTTCCCGGAGACGGTCGAGCTCGTGGCCGCGAACGAGCGGCGCTACGGCGTGCGCATCCAGGTCTACTCCCCCGAGGCGACGGCGGTGGAGGAGCTCGTGGCCCGCCAGGGCATCCTCGGCCTGCGCGACTCGCTCGCGAACCGCGAGGAGTGCTGCCGCGTTCGCAAGCTCCAGCCACTCGCCCGCGCCCTCGCCGGCCGCACGGCCTGGATCTGCGGGCTGCGCTCCGGCCAGGGCGCGACGCGCAGCGCGGTCGCGCCGATCGGCCACGACGCGGAGGGACGCGTCAAGGTGTGCCCGCTGCACGCCTGGTCCTCGGCCGACGTCGACGACTATCTCGCGCGCCACCGGGTGCCCGTCAACGCGCTGCACGCGCAAGGGATGCCCTCGATCGGCTGCGCCTGCTGCACCCGCGCGATCGCTCCCGGCGAGGACGAGCGCGCCGGCCGCTGGTGGTGGGAGAACCCGGAGCACCGCGAGTGCGGCCTGCACCGCCGCCCCGTCCTGATCGGAGGTCGCGCGTGAGCACGGCTCCGTCGCCCGACGCCGCCGTCGTTCCCGCCCACCTCGACCGCCTCGAGGCGCGGTCGATCCACGTCCTGCGGGAGGCCTACCGCGAGTTCAAGGCCCTGTGCATGCTGTGGTCGATCGGCAAGGACAGCACGGTGCTGCTGCACCTCGCCCGCAAGGCCTTCTTCGGCCACGTGCCGTTCCCGCTCGTCCACATCGACACCGGCTGCAAGATCCCCGAGATGATCGCCTGGCGGGACCGGCTGGCGCGCGAGTGGAAGCTCGACCTCGTGGTGGGCCAGAACCGCGCCGCCCTCGCCGCCCGCGAGGGCCTCGTCCCTTTCGGCGGCACCGACCGCCTCGCCTGCTGCCGCGCCCTCAAGAGCGAGGCCCTTCGTCGCACGCTGGCCGGCGAGTGGCCCCGCCTCCGTCTCGACCACTCCCGCGGCGAGCTGGTCGAGGAGCCGGCGGGCAGCCTCGCCTTCACCGGCGTCATCGCCGGCGTGCGTGCCGACGAGGAGGGCAGTCGCTCCAAGGAGCGCTACTTCTCTCCCCGCGACCGCGAGAGCGACTGGAAGGTCGACGAGCAGCCTCCCGAGCTGTGGGAGCAGTACAAGACCGACTTCGCGCCCGGCACCCACGTCCGCGTCCACCCGCTCCTGGACTGGACGGAGCTGGACGTCTGGGAGTACATCCGCCGCGAGCGGATCGCCGTCGTCGGGCTCTACTTCGACCGCGGCGAGGGACGCCGCTACCGCTCCCTCGGCTGCGAGCCCTGTACGAAGCCGGTCGACAGCCCGGCCCGCTCGGTGGACGACATCGTCGTCGAGCTGCGCTCGGGCCGCTTCGCCAACGTCGCCGAGCGCAGCGGCCGCGCCCAGGACACGGCGGACGGCGGCCTCGAGACGCTGCGGCGCGAGGGGTACATGTGAGCGCACTCCCCCAGGTCCCGATCGCCGCTCCCGCCGAGCTCTCCCGCATGGACGTGGTGATCGTCGGCCACGTCGACCACGGCAAGAGCACGGTCATCGGCCGGCTGATGGCCGACACCGGCTCGCTGCCGGAGGGCCGCCTGGAGGAGGTGCGCGAGCGCTGCCGCCGGACCTCCCGGCCCTTCGAGTACGCCTTCCTGCTCGACGCCCTCAAGGACGAGCAGGCTCAGGGCATCACGATCGACGCGGCGCGGTGCTTCTTCCGCACGCCCCGTCGAGAGTACCTGGTCCACGACGCGCCGGGTCACGTCGAGTTCCTCCGCAACATGGTGACCGGAGCGGCGCGCGCGCGCGCCGCCCTGCTGGTGATCGACGCGAAGCACGGGATCCAGGAGAACACCCGGCGCCACGGCTACATCCTCTCCCTGCTGGGCATCCGCCAGGTCGCGGTGCTGGTCAACAAGATGGACCTCGTCGACTGGGAGCGCGCCGCCTTCGACTCCGTCGAGGCCGCCTACCGCGCGTTCCTGAAGCCTCTCGGCGTGGAGCCCTTCCGGTTCATCCCGGTCGCCGCCCTGCACGGCGAGAACCTCTCGCACCGCGCGGCGGGCGCGCCGTGGTACGAAGGCCCGACGGTGCTGGAGCAGATGGACGCCTTCTCGTCGGAGGACGACCGCACCCTGAGGCCCCTGCGCCTGCCCGTGCAGGACGTCTACAAGTTCACCGGCCGCGGCGACGAGCGGCGCATCGTCGCCGGCACGATCCTGGCCGGACGGGTCCGGCCGGGCGACCCGGTGGTGTTCCAGCCCTCGGGCAAGAGCGCGGTGGTGGCCACGCTCGAGGACTTTCCCGGACCCGCGCCGGCGGAGGCCGGGGCCGGCGGCACCGTCGGCCTCACCCTCGACCGCCAGCTCTACGTGAAGCCCGGGGAGCTGTGCGTGCGCGCCGACGAGAAGGCGCCGGTCGTGGCGACGCGGCTGCGGGCCACGCTCTTCTGGATGGGTCGGGCCCCGCTCGTGCAGGGCCGGCGGTACAAGCTCAAGATCGGCGCCGACCGGGTGCCGGTGACCCTGGCCGAGGTGCGCGGCGTCGTCGACGCCGGCGACTTCACCGCCCGCGCGGTCAAGCCGCAGGTGGATCGCCACGACGTGGCCGAGGTGGTGCTCGAGACCCTGCGTCCCGTCGCCTGCGATCCGGTCGCGGTCGACGAGCGCACCGCGCGCTTCGTGGTCGTGGACGGCTTCGACATCGCCGCCTGCGGGGTTGTCGCCGAGGCGCTCGCCGACGCACCCGTGAACGGCGACGAACAGCGGCGCCGCGACCTCGGCTGGCAGGCCAGCGCGGTGAGCGCGGACGAGCGGCGGGCCGCCCACGGCCACGCCGGCCAGGTGGTGGTGGTCACGGGCGAACTGTCCGCCGCCGTCGACCTGGCCCGTCACCTGGAGCGGCGGCTCTTCCTGCGGCAGGCGCGCACCGCGTTCCTGGCCCCCGCCGACTTCGGCGCGGGCGATCTCGCCGACCTCGCCGCGGTGGGCGGCAACGATCGCGAGGAGCACCTCATCCAGCTCGGGCTGCTGGCGCGGGCGATGGCCGGGTGCGGCCTGCTGTTCGTCACCGCCGTGCCGGCCGCGGACCGCCACGACATCGCGCGCCTGCGTCGGCTCGTCCACCCGAGCGACCTTCTGGTCGTGGCGGTGCTCGACGACGTGGACGACGCCCCCCCGGCCGACCTGCGCCTGCCCGTCGGCGCCGACCTCGAGACGAACGCCCAGGCCATCGCCCGGACCCTGGTCGAGCGGGACCTCATCGGGGACTGGAGCATCTAGAGAGAGCGAACGCACCGACGACGTCGCGCCCGCGCACGGGCGGGGACGGCGGCTACGAGGCCGCGGTCGAGGACCCGGAGGGGAGCCGCCTCTGGATCGTGACGTGACCGGTCAGACGACCGTGCCGTCGTGGACGACGCCGCCCTTCGGCACGATCACGATGCCGTCGCGGATGTAGTAGCCGTTCCCGTCGGCCTCGCGCACGCCCGCCTCGTTGAGGATGCGGACGCCACGGCCGACCCGCGCGTTCTTGTCGATGATCGCGCGCTCGACGACGGAGTCGCCGCCGATGCCGACCGGCGGCAGGCCCTGCGCGTGGGCGCGGTCGATGTCCTCGAGGCTCTCGTAGTAGTCGGCGCCGAGGACGAGCGAGTTGAGGACGCGGGTGCCCTGCCCGACGCGGCTGCGGATGCCGACGACCGAGCGCTCGATCTCCGCGCCCATCAGGATGCATCCCTCCGAGACGAGGGCCTGCCGGAGGTGGCAGCCCTCGACCTTCGTCGCGGGCAGGAAGCGCGGGTTCGTGTAGACGGGCCGCACCGAGTCGTAGAAGTCGAACGGGGGCATCGCGTCGCACAGCTGCAGGTTCGCGTCGAAGTAGGAGCCGATCGTCCCGACGTCCTCCCAGTAGCCGCGGTAGAAGTGGGCCTGCACGCGCATCTCGCCGATCGCCTTCGGGATCACGTGGCGGCCGAAGTCGACGAGGGCGGCGTCGCCGATCGCCTTGTCGAGCGCCTCGCGCGAGAACATGTAGATGCCCATCGACGCGAGGAAGCCGCGGCCGTGGCCGGGGATCTCCGATTCGAGCTCGTCGAGCCGCTCCGGGCCGGGCTTCTCCTCGAAGTGGACGATGCGCCCCTGGCGGTTCACCTTCAGGATCCCGAAGCCCGCGGTCTGCTCGCGCGAGACGGGGATGACCGCGACCGTCGCGTCCGCGACGTGGCGGCGGTGGGTCTCCGCCATCTTGCGGAAGTCCATCTGGTAGAGCTGGTCGCCCGAGAGGATGAGGACCTCCTTCGAGCGGTGGCTGCGGAAGTGCCACATCGACTGCCGGACCGCGTCGGCCGTGCCCTGGAACCAGTGCGGGCTCTCCTCGGTCTGCTCGGCGGCGAGCACGGTCACGAACCCCGAGGAGAAGATGTCGAACTTGTACGTCATCGACAGGTGCTTGTTGAGGCTCTCGGAGTTGTACTGCGTCAGCACGAAGATGCGCCGCAGGTTCGAGTTGAGGCAGTTGCTCACCGGGATGTCGATGAGGCGGTACTTGCCCGCGATCGGAACCGCCGGCTTCGAGCGCTGGCGGGTGAGCGGAAACAGGCGCGTCCCGCGCCCGCCCCCGAGGATGACGGCCAGGCAGTCGTTCATGCAGCGGCGATTCTGCCACGCGCGCGCGCGCGGGTGTCAAGGTACGGACGAACGCTCTCTGATAGGCTCATACGGACCATGGGTGAGACGGCGACGGAGCTCCCCCGGACCCGCCCCGGCCTCGCCCGACGGGCGGCCGCCGGCGCGTGGCACGTGCCGTCCGGCTTCGCCTTCCTGCTGCGCCACCCGTCGCTCTGGCCGCTCGCCGCCCTTCCCGCCGCCCTCGCCGTGGCGCTGCTCGCGGCGGGGGCGATCGGCGGGGTCTACTTCATCCCGAGGGTCGAGGCCTCGTTCGCCCCCCGGGCCGGCGCGTGGCCCGAGTGGGTCGAGCTGCCGGTGAGCCTGCTCCTCTGGACCGCCACGATCGGCGCGGGCGCCTTCCTCGGGCTGGGCCTGGCCCTCCTCCTCGCGGCCCCCCTCCTCGACCAGCTCTCGCGCCGGGTGGAGGCGCGGGCCCGCGGGCGCGTGGCCGAGTCGGGCGCGTCGCTCGCGAACGAGATCGTCCAGTCGCTGCGGGCCGGGCTCTACTTCCTCGCCGCCGCGCCCTTCGTCTTCCTTCTCGGCCTCGTCCCGATCGTCGGCCCGCTCCTCTCGGTGATGCTCGGCGCGCGGGCGGTGGCCCTTCAGATGACGGACTTCGCGCTCGCCCGGCGCCTCGTCACGCTGCGGGAGCGGCTCGCGTGGCACCGACGCTGGATGGCGGAGAGCCAGGGCTTCGGGCTGGCCGGGATGCTCGGGATGCTCGTCCCGTTCGCGAACCTGCTGATCGCGCCGACGCTCGTCGCGGGCGCGACGCTCCTCGTGCTCGACGTCGAGGAGCTCGAGGGCGGTCCGGAGGGCGCGCCGCGCCCCCCGGACCCGCCGGCCACGGCGGACTAGAAGGCCTTCACCGACTTCGAGCGGTGGCGCGGCGACTCCGGCGCGGCCAGGGTCGCCTTCACCTCGACCGGCCGGCCGTCGCGCTGGACGGCCAGCGCGACCTCCTTGCCGGCCTCGACGGCCCGGACCGCCTCGCGCAGGTCGGAGCCGTCCTCGATCACCTTGCCGTCGACCTTCAGGACCACGTCGCCGGCGGCGATCCCCGCCTTCGCGGCAGGCGAGCCCTCGTCGACCGCGGTGACGAGGACGCCGTTCTTCTGCGCGAGCTTGTAGTGCGCCGCGAGCTGCTCGCCCATCTCGATGAACTGGATCCCGAGGCGCTTCGGGGCGCCGGGGGAGAAGTGGAACACCATGTCGCCCTCGTCGCCCTTCCAGCTGAAGGCGCGGGGGGCCATCGGCGCGTGCGGCGGCATCGGCGCGTGCGGCGCGAGGCGCGGGAGGGCCGGCGGCTCGGGCGCCTCCGGCGGCTCCGGGACCTCGAGGTCGAAGACGTCTCCGCCGCCCGGCGAGAACCAGCTCATCGTCCGCGGAGCCTCGGCGAGCGTGGCGGTGAGCTTCTGCGGCTGGCCGGCCCGGGTCACCTCGATCGACACGGAGCGGCCCGACGGCGTCTCCGAGACGAGGCGCGCGAGGCTCGAGGCGCTCCGCACGGCCTCGCCGTCGAAGCGGACGATCACGTCGCCGTCCTTCACGCCGGCCTTGGCGGCGGGGCTGTCCGGCTCGACGGACTTCACGACCGCGCCCCGCGCGTCACCCTTCGTCTCCTCGAGCGAGACGCCGAGGAAGCTGCCCTCGCTCCCCGCGTGGCGCACGACGATCTTCCGCTCGACCTTCTTCCCGTCGTCGTTCACCTCGACCACGGTCTTCTGCTGGGCCCGCGCCGCGGGCGCCGTCAGGATCCCCGCGACGAGGGCCGCGGCCGCTCCGCCCAGGGCAATCGCACGCTTCATCGTTCGTCCTCCCGGCCTCTCGGCCGCATTCGACCTTAGGACGCAGGCACCCGGTCGAAAGTCGGCCCTTGTCGGCGGCTCCGCCGGGTGCGACGCTTGGGCGCTCATGATCAACGCCTTGAAGGTCCTCTTCGCGGCGATCCTCGCCGCGATGCTGTACGTGACGGCGGCGGCGTTCGCGGAGCGCGGCGTCTTCGTCGCCGGCGCGGAGCTGTGGAAGGACGCGTGGTTCCGGGCGACGCTCGCCGACGCCTACTGCGGCTTCCTCACGTTCTACGCGTGGGTCTTCTACCGCGAGCGTTCGGCCCTCGCGCGCGTCGCGTGGCTCGTCGCGATCCTCCTCCTCGGGAACATCGCGATGTCGGTCTACGTGCTGGCGCGCCTCTTCCGCCTGCCGAAGGGCGCGGGCGTCGAGCGCCTGCTGCTGCGGGAGGCGCCTTGAGCGCGCCCGGCGCCGCGGCGGCCGGCCTCGTGCTGGTCGCGGCGGCGATGGCGATCGTCTGGGCCGTCGCGGAGAAGATCCGCAACGCGGGCATCGTCGACGTCGCGTGGGCGGCGGGCTTCACCCCGCTCGCGGCCCTCTACGCGGCGGTCCTGCCGGGATACGGCCCGCGCCGGCTGCTGATCGCCGCGATGACGATCGCCTGGAGCCTGCGGCTCGCCGGGTACCTGTACCGACGGGTGATGGGCCACCACCCGGTCGAGGACGGGCGCTACCAGAAGCTGCGGGCCGACTGGGGAGCCTCGGCGAGCCACCGCTTCTTCTGGTTCTTCCAGGTCCAGGGCCTCCTCGACGTGATCCTCGCGGGGCCGCTCCTCCTCGCCTGCGCGAACCCGTCGCCGCGCCTGTCGTGGCTCGAGTGGTCGGGGGCGCTGCTGTGGCTCGTCTCGGTGGCGGGCGAGACCGCGGCCGACCGCCAGCTCGACGCGTTCCGCCGCGACCCGGCGAACCGCGGCCGCACCTGCCGCGCCGGCCTGTGGCGCTACTCGCGCCACCCGAACTACTTCTTCGAGTGGCTCGTCTGGGTCGCCTACTTCGTCTTCGCCCTCGCGTCGCCCTGGGGATGGACGACCCTCTACTGTCCCCTGCTGATGCTGTATTTCCTGTTCAGGGTGACCGGCATTCCCGCGACCGAGGCGCAGGCGCTCCGCAGCAGGGGGGACGACTACCGGCGCTACCAGGAGACGACGAGCGCGTTCTTTCCCTGGGTGCCTGGGGAGTGAACGGGGTACGGACTCCGGCCTTTTCTGCTTGGGAACGGACCATAGGAAACGGATAACGGACAAACGGAAACGGACTTGAGAACGGATGCTTTCCGGGCTGGATCTCGCTTCAGCTCGGGCGGGCGAGATCCAGCCCGGTGCCTTTCTCCAGCCTGTGAAATTCGAGCAGGTCGACCAGGCGCTTCGCCCGGTCCTCGGGCGAGTCGCAGGCGAGGAGGGCCAGCTTCTCGACCGCCGGCAGCTCGAGGCTCTGGCAGAGCGCGTTGACGAGGGTCGCGGCGGGCACCTCGCCCTCGACGACCACGGTCGAGCCGTCGGCCAGCCGGCCGAGCGCCTCGAGCACCTCGTCGCGCAGGCGGTCCACCGAGGAGACGTCGGCCGCGGCCTCGGGCAGCGGCTCGACGCGGGCGACGCGGTACGCGCCGCCGGGCTGCTCCTCGACGACACGGAAGCGCTGCGTCCCCTGGAGGACGATGTTGTAGCGGCCGTCTTCGAGCCGCTCGTCCTCCACGATCGTCCCCGAGCAGCCGAGCGGGTAGATCGCCGGCCGCCCGGCGTACTCCGCCTCGAACCCCGGCTTGAGGAGGGCCATCCCGATCGTGCGCTCCGACGCGAGCGCGTCCCTGACGAGGGCGCGGTAACGCGGCTCGAACACGTGGAGCGGGAGCGGCACCCCCGGGAAGAGGACGACGTCCGGCAGCGGGAAGAGCGCGACGAGCGTCAGGCCGGGCGAGGCGCCCTCCCTAGCTGGAGAACGAGTGGCCGCAGCCGCAGGTCGACTTGGCGTTCGGATTCTTGATGGCGAAGCCGCCGCCCATCAGGTCTTCCTTGTAGTCGACCTCGGCGCCCTCGAGGTGGCGCAGGCTCATCGGGTCGACGATGACCTTCACGCCCTCCAGGTCGAAGACCTCGTCGCCGTCGGCGACCTCGTCGAGCACCATGCCGTACTGGAAGCCCGAGCAGCCGCCGCCCTGCACGTAGATGCGCAGGCCGCCGTTCGGCAGGCTCTCCTTCTCCTGCTCGAGGATGCCCTTCACCTTGGAGGCAGCGTTGGTCGTGAGCGTGATCATCCGAATGGCTCCTTCGGGGGAACGGGAGCGTCGCCTTCGCGGGTCGTTCCCTGAGGCATTCATCCTAGACCATCTGGACTATTTTGTGAAGTATCGGCTGGCCGCTCTCTCCACGCCCGGGCCGTCGCCGCCCGCAGGCAGCCGTAACTCCCGTATACTTCGAGCCTTCGGCCAGACGTCATCTCCTTGCTCCACGGAAGTCCGATGCCCTCCTACACCGACGCGAGCCCCTCCGCCCTGCTCGAACGGCTGACCGCCTCCGGCCTGCGCGGCCGCGGCGGCGGCTGGTTCCCCGCCGCCCGCAAGTGGCGTGCGGTCGTCGTGGAGGGCGGCGACGCGGTCGTGGTCGCGAACGGCGCGGAGGGCGAGCCCGGCTCCTACAAGGACCGCTACGTGATGCTGCGGCGGCCCGAGCGGGTCGTCGAGGGGCTGCGCCTCGCGGCCCGCGGCGTGGGGGCGAGGGAGGCGGTCCTCTACCTCAAGCGGTCCTTCGATCGCCCCGCGGCCGCGCTCGAAGCGGCCCTCGCCGCGGCTCCCCTCGACGGTGTCGAGGTGCGCGTCTGCCGGGGCGACGAGAGCTACGTGGGCGGCGAGGAGACGGCCGTGCTCGAGGCGATCGAGGGCCGGCGCGCCTGGCCGCGACCCAAGCCCCCGCTGCCGTCGGCCGTGGGCCTCGCCGGGCGCCCGACGCTCGTGCAGAACGTCGAGACGCTGTCTCGGCTGCCGGAGGCGATCGCCGATCCCGAGGCCTTCCGACGCGACGAGCGGACGCTCGTGACGGTGTGGGGCGACGTCCGGCGGCCCGGCGTGTACGAGGTGGCGCTCGGCACGCCCGTCGCGCGCGTCGTCGAGGAAGCAGGCGGCGCGACCGAGCCGGTCGGCCTCGTGTTCCCGGGCGGACCGGCCGGGCCGCCCCTATCGGCGGCGGAGCTCGACGCGCCGCTCGAGCCGGGCGCCCTCGCCGCCCGCGGGACGGCGCTCGGGGCGGGCGCGGTGCTCGTGGTCGGCGCCTCCGCCTGCCCCGTCGGCGTGGCCGCGTCGGCCCTCGGCTTCTTCGAGCGCGAGAGCTGCGGCCAGTGCCCGCCCTGCTCCGTCGGGACGGCGAGCCTCGCGCGCGTCTTCCGCGGGCTCGAGGCGGGGACCGCGCAGCCGCGCGACCTGCGCAGCCTGCACGAGGTCGCCGCCTTCGTGTCCGGCCACGGCTACTGCGCTCACGGGCGCACGGCGGCCGCGGTCGCGAGCCGCGTGGCCGAGCGCCACCTCGACGCGGTCGAGGCGCACGTCGCGGCGGGCTGCGAGGGACGCCGCCATCCCGACCCCTTCGCGCCCGGCTCGCCCGAGCGGGCGGCCCTCGCGGCCGCGGTCGAGGAGCAGCTGCGGTGAAGCTCCCGAAGGTCCGGAACGACCTCGTCGTCCTCGTCCTGGCGACGATCGCGTCCTACCCGCTCGGCCTGTGGATCGGCAACCGCTGGCTGCTGCCGGTGCTGAACGCCGCCCCGGCCTACGCGGTGCTCGTCAACCGCCTGCGCCGCGGGGAGCGGGGCGGCGCGGTGCGCGCGATGCTGTGGTGGGCCCTCACCGCGGGGGTGGTGGCGACCGTCTGCTTCGTGTGGTGGGAGCCGCCCGTCGGCGACGTCGTGTGGAACGGCGCGGCCTACAAGGCCGAGATGTTCCGCTTCATCCGCACCGGCCGCGGCGCCGAGGGCAGCATCCGCCTGTTCCTGCCGCAGCACCTCCTCCACGTCGCGATCTTCGTGACGGTCGGCCTCGCGAGCGCCTCGGCCGGCGCCATCGTCATGGGCGCGGGCCTCATGAACTACATGGCGTACTACGTGGCCTCGCTCGCCCGGGCCGGCGTGCCGCCCTGGGCGGTCACCCTCCTCGGCTGGCAGCCGTGGGCGATCGCCCGCGTCGCCGCCTTCGCGACGATGGGCGTGCTCCTCGCGGAGCCGCTCCTCTTCTGGCTCATGCCGGCCGCCGAGCAGCGGCTGAAGAAGTCGAGGCGGGCGCCGTACGTGATCGCGGCCATGAGCGGCCTCTTCGCCGACTGGTTCCTGAAGTTCCTGCTCGCGCCGACCTGGGGCCTCTGGCTGCGGAAGCTGCTGCCCTGACGCCGGCGCCGGCCCCGCCTCAGGAGCCGGCCGCGTCGAGCCGCGCCCGCGCCTGTCGCACGGTCTCGCGCAGGAGGGGGTCGGGGTCCTCGGACCACGACTCGAGCTGCGGACGCATCGACCGCAGCCCGAGCGCGCCGATCGCGTAGGCCGCGCAGGAGCGCAGCCACGGATCGCCGGTCCCGACCAGGGCGGCCACCGCCGCCTCGGGGCCGTCGAGGGGGACGCCCACGAGCCGCTGGGCGAGCGCCATCCGCTGCCTCTCGTCGACCACCGGGTCGACGAGGGGGACGAGCAGGTGCCGCAGGCCGGGCTGCAGCAGGCTCTCGAGGAGGTCGAGCGCCTGGTCGTGGATGACGCGGTCGCCCGACTGCAGCGCGACCCACGCCGAGCGGAAGTCGCGCTGCGGGTGCATCAGGTCCAGGAGGCGGAAGATCCGCTCGAGCTCCTCGCGCATCGCCGCCCGCAGTCCCGTGACGATCGGCGCGTGGTCGGGATTCCGCGCGTCGACGGTGCCGAGGATCTGGTACGAGCGGTAGTGGCCGAGGATCTCGGCCCCGAGGGCGGCCTCGAGCGGCCGCGGGTCGAGCGAGACGCCCGGCCCCGACGCCTTCATCGTGTCGAGGGCGGTCAGGATGCGCAGGCGCAGGGACGCGTCGGCGTCGAGCAGGTGGTCGGCGAGCGCCGACGCGGCGGCCGGGCCGCCCATCCGCTCGAGCACGGAAGCGGCGGCCCGGCGCGCGTCGGGCGGGGAGACCGGCGAGGACAGGACGCTCGCGAGCGCCGGGTGCGCCGACGCCCCCGCGGCGACGAGGGCCTCGGCCGCCGCGGGGGCGACCGAGATGTCGTCGAGGCGCCGGGCGATGGCGTCGACGAACGGCGCGGCGCCGCGGCGGGCCACGGCGCCGATCGCCGCGCACGCGACCTCGTCGTCCTCGTCGCCGATCAGGCGGCGGATCGCGTCATCGAAGGGGAGGTCGAGACGCTGCGCGAGCCGCGCGGCCTCGAGCCGGACGGCCCGCCCCGCAGGCCCCGCCTCGTCCGCCATGAGATCGTAGAGCGGGCGGGCCGCCTCGAGCCGGTCGCCGCCGAGCCGGGCGAGGACGGCGACGAGCGCGGCGCGCACGGACGAGTCGGGAAAGTCGCCGAGGTCCTGCACGCGGGCCACGGGGTCGACGTCGGAGTGGCGCGCGAGGTAGAGGAGGGCCTCGGTGCGCACCTCGGCCGCCGGGTCGTGCAGCAGGAGCTCGGCCTTCGGCAGCACCGAGCGCTCCTCCGCCTCGCCGAGGATCCGCAGCGCCCGCGCGCGCACCTCCGCGACCGGGTGGTCGAGCAGGCCCCGCACCGCCGGGTGGGCGGCGGCGTTGCGGCCGAGGGCCATGAGGTCGAGAGCGTAGAGGATCTCCTGCGGGTCGGACGCGCCGAGGCGCGCCGCGAGCACCTCCTCCGTCTCCCGGTCGACGACCGGCCGGTCGGCCCGCTCGGCGTCGAGACGGTGCTGCTGCAGCGTCTCCTCGAGCGTCGACACGTAGCGGCCGTGCACGCGGGCCGCGAGCACGAGCCACGCGACGAGCAGCGGGATGTTGACGAGGGTCATCGGCACGGGCCCCATCCCGCCGAACGTGGCGAGGGCGAGGACCGCGAGGCCGGCGAGCCCGTCGCCGGCGCGCCACACGACGGTGTCGATGAACGACTTGGCCGCGAGCTTCGCCGCGCTCGGCACCGGCAGGTACAGAAGCTCCACCGCCGGCCGGTCGACCGAGTAGCGCAGGACCTTGTCGGACCCGCGCATGAAGACGGCCGCCGCGAGCGACCCGAACGCGAGGAGGCCGGACGAGCCGGCGAGGAGCGCGATCGGGAGGAGGAGGAGCGTGTTGCCGAGCCCCAGCCGGCGGAGGATGCCCGACGTGAAGGAGAGCTGGGTGACGAGGCAGAGCGCGCCGACCCACGCGTTGAAGCTCCCGAAGAAGCCGGCGAGCGCGTCCTTGCCGCCGAGCGCCTGCTGGGCGATCGCCTTCATCTGCCAGCCGGAGAGGGCGGTGACGAAGGACGACAGCAGGACGATGCCGGCGACGGCCTGCAGGTGCTTCGACGCGAGGACGACCCGCAGGCTGCCGCGGAGGCTGGCCGCGGCCGCGTCGGCCCGCGTGGCGGACGTCGACGCCTCGCGGGCCGGCCGCCGCGCCCACAGGCGGAGGACGAAGAGCGGGGCGACGAGAAGCAGGGCGGAGACGAGGAGGAGAAGGCTCTCCGCTCCGTAGCGCCGCGTGATGACCTGGCACGCGAACCCCGCGATCGTGGCGCCGAGCGTCGCCCCCGCGCCGACGAAGCCGAAGAGCCGCCTCGCCTCGCGCGGCGTCAGCACCCAGTTGGCGAGGGTCCAGACCTGGGCCGGGGCGAGGACGCCGAAGATCCCGACCCACACGTACACCACGGGGAAGAGCCACGCCGGGGCCGAGCCGCGGGCGAGGGCGGCGAAGACGATCCCGGACGCGCCGAAGAGGACGAGGCTCGAGACGAGCAGCCGGTCGAGCGAGTGGTCCCGGCCGAGCCGCACGTACACCGCCACGACGACCCCGACGAGGAGGAAGAGCGTGACGTCGACGTAGGGCAGCCGCGACGCGTCGAAGCGCCCGAGGAAAAGGGCGTCGCGCGCGACCTGCCCGACGACGTAGGCGCACACGACGCAGAGCAGGTAGCCGAAGAGCAGGAGGCCGCGCGGGAGGTCTCCCCGCTGCAGGCGCAGCAGCCTCTCGAGAGCGCGTGCCATGGAGGTCGGCGCATTAAAGCAGAGGAGGGGACGGGTGTACACTTCGCGAAGTCCCCGTCATCCGAACCTCCCTCCGAAAGGAAGCGCGCCATGTCGACGAGAGCCCTCGCCGCGACGCTCGGCCTTCTCGTTCTGCCCGCGGCGGCGGCGGAGCCGCGCTCGCCGCAGGCCGCGCCCGCCCCGGCGGCGCCGGCCGCCGCCGCGGCGGCCGAGACGGGGGCGCCGCGGAGCGCGAAGGTGTGGATCGGGCGCTACGACGAGTACGCCGAGTACCTGCGCACCGCGAAGGTCGACAAGGTCGAGTCGGTGCCGATCGGCGTCACCAAGCCGGAGCGCGCGTTCTTCGCGCCCGGCGGCCTCGCCCGCAGCGCCGCGGTCAAGCACCTGCCGCCGGGAAACCGCTCGGGGTTCTGGGAGAGCTACAAGTCCGAGGTCGCGGCCTACGAGCTCGACCGCCTGCTCGGCATGGACATGGTGCCGCCGACCGTCGCGCGCCGCGTCGGCTCGGACCTCGCCTCCGTCCAGCTCTGGGTCGAGGGATGCCGCCTGCTGAAGGAGCTCGACCAGTCGAAGTGCCCGAACCCCACCGAGTGGGCGAAGCAGGTCTGCCGGCAGCGGGTCTTCGACAACCTCGTCGCGAACGTGGACCGCAACCAGGGCAACCTCCTCGTCGACGAGGCGTGGAACATGATCCTGATCGACCACTCGCGCGCGTTCGCCGCCGACCGCATGCCGTTCGAGAAGGACATGGCCCGCGTCGACCGGCCGTTCTTCGACGCGCTGAAGGCGCTCGACCAGGCGAGGCTCATGGAGCACGTGCGCCCGTGGCTCACGAGCGACCGCGAGGTCCGCGACATCCTCAAGCGCCGGGACAGGATCGTGGCCCGCTTCGAGGCGCTCGCCCGCGAGCGCGGCGAGGCGGTCGTGTTCCCGTTCCCGCCGGCGCCGGGGGCGCGGTGAGCCGCCGCCGCAGGGCGCTCGCCGCGCTCCTGCTCGCGGCGGCGCTCGCCCCGCGGCCCGCCGCCGGCGCGCCGAGCCCGTGCGGCCTCAAGGGCGTCTCCCGCGTCGTGGCGGTGGGCGACGTCCACGGCTCCTACGACCGCTTCGTCGGCATCCTGCAGGCGTCGGGCCTCGTCGACGCGCAGGCCCGCTGGACGGGCGGCCGCGCGCACCTCGTGCAGGTCGGGGACGTCCTCGACCGCGGCGCCGAGGGCCCGAAGGTCGTCGACCTCCTGATGCGCCTCGAGGGACAGGCGGCGAAGGCGGGAGGCCGCGTGATCCCGCTCCTCGGCAACCACGAGGTCATGAACATGCTCGGCGACCTGCGCTACGTGAGCGCCGAGGAGTACCGGCAGTTCCGGACCCCCGACTCCGAGCGGCTCCGCAGCCACCTGTACGAGCGCTCCATGGACCGCGCGCGCAGCGCGGCGAAGGCGCGGGGCGAGAAGTTCGACGAGACGGCGTTCCGGGCGAAGTTCAACGAGGAGGCGCCCCTCGGCTGGATCGAGCGGAAGCAGGCCCTCGCCGCGGACGGCCGGCTCGGGGAGTGGCTCCGGAAGCACGACACGGTCGCGACGATCGACGGGGTGGTCTTCGTGCACGGCGGGCTCACGCCCGAGGTCGCCGCGCTCGGCTGCGAGGCGATCAACGACCGCGTCCGGAAGGAGATCGGCGCCGACGTCGAGAAGACGATGGCCGACCCGAAGGCGACGCTGGCCGCCGGGGAGAACGGCCCGCTGTGGTTCCGGGGGCTCGCCCGCGGGGAGACCCCCGAGCTCGAGGCCCTCGCGGACGGCGCGCTGCGGCCGCTCGCGGCGCGGGCCATCGTCATCGGCCATACGGTCACCGGCACCGGCCGCATCGAGGTCCGGGTCGGTGGCAGGGTCATCATGATCGACGCCGGCATGACCGACGGCTACGGCGGCCACGCGGCGGCCCTCGAGATCGACGGGCAGGGCCGCATGACCGCGATCTACCCCGACCGCCGCGAGCCGCTCGACCTCCCGGCCGCGGCCGACGCCTCCGCGCCCCCCGTCGGCCGCTCGCTCGCGTGGGCCGCGACAGGCTACGATGCGGCGGCGTCGCACTGAATCAAGGAGCCGACCAAAGATGAACCGCACCGCCTCGCGTCTCGCCCTCCTCGCCGCCGCGATCCTCCTGGCCGTGGCGCCCCTCGCGTTCTCCGCCGACGCGCCGAAGGCCGTCGGGACCTGGGACGTCGTCGCCCAGACCCCGAACGGCGAGATGAGCTCCGTCCTGAAGGTGAAGATGGTCGACGGCGCCGTGAAGGCCGAGTTCGAGCTCGAGGGCGCGGCCCGCACCGTGACCGACGAGAAGCTCGAGGGCGACACGCTCACGCTGAAGGTGCAGTACGAGGGCGGGGTCTACGACGTCACCGTCAAGGTGAACGGCGACACCGCCGAGGGCACCTGGCAGGGCAGCGGCTACTCGGGCACGCTCACCGCGAAGCGCCGCGCGTAGGCCGGGCCCGCCGCCACCTCCCGACCCGGCCGCCCGGCCGGGTCGGATCCTCTCCCCCGGGCGCTATCCTGTCCGCCTGATGGACGACGCCGCGCCGCTCGACCCGCACGAGGCCCGCCTCCGGCCCACCTACGCGACGGTCAGCCTGTCGCGCCTGCGCGCGAACCTCGCCGCGGTGAAGGCCCACGTCGCGGGGGCCCGGGTGATGGCGATCCTCAAGGCGAACGCGTACGGCCACGGGCTCGAGGCCGTGGCCGGCTGCCTCGAGCCGCAGGCCGACGCGTTCGGCGTGGCCCTCGTCGAGGAGGGCATCGCGCTGCGGCGGAAGGGCGTCGTGAAGCCGATCCTCGTGATGGGCGGGACGTGGACCCGCCAGATCCCGCTCTTCCTCGAGCACGACCTCGCCATCACGGTGCCGTCGATCGCCCGGCTCCAGGACGTCGAGGAGGCGGCGGCCGCCGCCGGGCGCGTCGCGCGGGCGCACCTGAAGATCGACACGGGCATGGAGCGCGTCGGCGTGCGCTGGTACAACGCGCAGAGCCTCCTCGAGGCGTCGGTCCTCTCGCGCCACGTTCGGGTGGAGGGGATCTACACCCACCTCGCGAACGCGGACGCCGAGGACCTCTCGCACGCGCGCCTGCAGCTCGAGCGCTTCGAGGAGGTCCTGAGCTTCTACGAGCGGCGGTCGCTGCCGCCGCCCCTGCGCCACGTCGCGAACTCGGCGGCGATCCTCCGCATGCCCGAGGCGCGCTTCGACATGGTGCGGCCGGGGATCCTGCTCTACGGCGTCTACCCCTACCCCGCCGCGCCGAGGGCGGTCGAGGTGCGGCCCGCGCTCTCGTGGCGGACGCGCGTCGTCTACTTCAAGATCGTCGAGCCCGGCAGCCCCGTCAGCTACGGCTCGACCTGGCGCAGCGACCACCGCGTCCGCGTCGTCACCGTGCCGGTCGGCTACGGCGACGGCTACTTCCGCTCGATGTCGAACCGCGCGTCGGTGCTCCTGCGCGGGAAGCGCGTGCGGCAGGTCGGCGCCATCTGCATGGACCAGATGATGGTCAACATCGAGTGGGGCGAGGGCTGGAACGGCGACGAGGTCGTCCTGATCGGCGAGCAGGACGGCGAGCGCGTCAGCGTCGAGGAGCTCGCGGAGTGGGCCGGCACGATCCCCTACGAGGTCCTCACCGCGATCAACGGCCGGGTGCCGCGGATCTACGAGCCGTAGCCTCCGCCGGCGGGGGCGTCAGCCGTTCGTCTTCTCGAGCTTCGCCACGAGCGCGACGTAGCCCTTCATCGCCTCGTCCTTCGACGTGCCCTTGCGCTTCGACCACGCGTCGTACTTCGCCCGGCCCTTCAGGTCGAGCATCCCGGGGCGAGAGCCGGCGACGTCGCCCTCCGTCGCCTGCTTGTACAGCCCGTACAGGTCGAGGAGCTGGTCGTTCGACGGTCGCGTCGCCAGCTTCTCCACCCGGGCCTTCGCGTCCGCGAACTGGTCCTTGACCGACCTGGCCTTGCCCGCCATCTCTCCCCCCTCGGATCGGCGGAAGGATACCGCACGCGCTAGACTCGCGCCGTGGACGATTCCTCCCGCTTCGCCCGCTACCCCAGCCTCGCCGGCCGCGCCGTCCTCGTGACCGGCGGCGCGGCCGGCATCGGCGCCTCGATCGTCGAGCACTTCGCGCTCCAGGGCGCCCGCGTCGCGTGCCTCGACCGGGACGAGGCGGCGGCGGCCGCGCTCGGCGCCTCGCTCGCCGGCCGCGCCGTCCACCCGCCCCTCTTCCTCCGCTGCGACCTCACCGACGTCACCGCCCTGCGCGCCGCGGTCGCGGCGGCCGAGGGCGCGCTCGGCCCCCTGCGCGTGCTCGTGAACAACGCCGCGAGCGACGACCGCCACCGCTTCCTCGAGGTCACCCCCGAGTACTGGGACGAGCGGATCGCGACGAACCTCCGCCACTACTTCTTCGCCGCGCAGGCGGCCGTGCCGGCCATGGCCGCGGCCGGGGGCGGGTCGATCGTGAACCTCAGCTCGATCTCGTGGGTGATCCCGTCGACGGGCCTGCCCGTCTACGTGACCGCGAAGGCCGGCATCGTGGGCCTCACGCGCACCCTCGCGCACGAGCTCGGCCGCGACAACGTGCGGGTCAACTGCGTGATGCCGGGAGCGATCGCCACCGAGCGGCAGAAGCGCCTGTGGCTCACCCCTCAGTACACCGCCGAGGTCCAGTCGCGCCAGGCCCTGAAGCGCGAGCTCGTCCCGGCCGACGTGGCCCGGCTCGTCCTCTTCCTCGCCGCCGACGACTCGGAGTCGATCACGAACCAGAGCTACGTCGTGGACGGCGGCTGGGTCTAGCTCGAGGGTCGGACGCTCGAAGCCAGCGGAGCAGATTTCGACTACTCGATAGCCGCTCTTCGCCTGTTTGTGGGCGTCATCACACCGCGGGTGAGACTCTCACGTTTTCTCCTTGAACACTCCAGGGGCCGGCGTTACCTTCGACCCATCCCTCCTCTCGGACGCTCCCCCTCCAGGGCGTCCCGCGCCGGTGCGGTCCGGGAGGTCTTGATGACGTTCGAGCTCGAGGCCGGTGGCGTTCGAGTCTCCTGCAGTTCCGCGCGCTGGACCCAGCGACTCGTCGAGAAGGGCGCCCGGCTCGTCGACCCGAGCCAGGCGGAGTATCTGCGCGACGCCTCCGCGGCGGAGCCGGGGCGGCGGCCCGAAGAGCCGACCGGGCGAGACTGAGAGGGCCGGCGATGCCTGCCGCCCGGATCTCCGTCACGGCCGCGCTGCTGCCGCGCGAGGCCGCCCGAGCGACGCCGGAGTGGCTGAAGGACGCGGTCGACGCGCTCGTCGTCGCGGCCCTTCTCCTGACGCTCGCGGCCCTCGGCCTCTGACGAGCGCGCGCGCCGCGGCGCGAACGGCGTAAGATCGCGCGGGCGCTGACGCCCGCGCGCACTTCCGCTGGAGGCCCGCCGATGAAGTCCCTCGCTCCCCTCGCCCTCGCCGCGATCCTCGCGGCGCCCGTCCTCGCCGCCGCCCAGAGCATCACGCCGACGCGCGACGAGGTCATCGCCCTCACCTCGGACTGGAAGGGCGAGCGCATGAAGGACGGCCGCCCCCGCGTCTCCGACGCGATCCTCGCCCGCATGAAGAACGTGAACCTCGAGGAGGCGTGGGCGGTGCTGCGGGGCAAGGGCTTCGAGTGGCAGTACGAGGGCCGCTTCCGCAACGTGCACCTCGACCCGACCGCGACGATGGTCGGCCGCGCCCTCACCGCGACGTTCGTCCCGAAGCGCCCCGACCTCGACAAGGCGCTGAGCGACGCCGGCCACGCCGCCGGCCACGTCGGCGGCCGCAACTCCTGGCCGATCGACATGCTGCAGAAGGACGACGTCTACGTCGCGAACGTCTTCGGCAGCTACGAGGGCGGGCCGATCATCGGCGGCAACCTCTCGACCGCGATCTACCGCAACTCCCAGAACGGGATCGTGTTCGACGGCTCCGTGCGCGACATCGCGCAGATGGAGACGATCGACGGCTTCAAGGGGTGGGTGCGCGACTGGCACCCGTCGTACAACTACGACAACATGCTCGTCGAGATCAACCGCCCCGCGCGCATCGGCCAGATGACGTGCCTCCCCGGCGACGTCGTGCTCGCGAAGCGCGAGGGCGTCATGTGCATCCCGCCGTCGCTCGCCGAGCTCGTGTGCAAGACGGGCGAGATCGTGCAGCTGCGCGACATGTTCGGCTTCGAGCGCATCAAGAGCGGCACCTACACGCCCGGCCAGATCGACCAGCGCTGGACCGACGACATGGAGAAGGACTTCTCGAAGTGGCTGAACGACCACATCGACAAGCTCCCCGTGCCGAAGGAGCAGATCCAGGAGCTGCTGAAGGAGCGGACCTGGTAGGGCGGCGGCCCTTCCGGGCCGCCGCGGCCACTTCAGCCCGAAAAGGCGATCACTTCATCCCGAACAGGGTGACGTCCGCCTGGCCGTTCAGGAGGCCCTTCGTGTCGTGCCAGAACTCCACCCGGCGCAGGCTGCGCTGGCCAGCCCCGCGGAGGTCGATGACCCGGCTCTCGCCGCCGCGCGGGATCTCCTGGCGGACGTCGATCCGGTCGGGGGCGCCGTTGTCGTAGGTGACGAGCATGTGGTGCATGTGCAGGGGCGCGTCGGTGACCTTGAACTTCAGCCGGCGGAAGTTGTCGTAGGGCCCTGACCACGATCGCGTCGTGGTCGGCCGTGTGACGCGCCTGCGTCTGGCCGATCAGGCGCCACGAGCCGGCGGGGCCCGGCCTCGGGCGAGTCACCTTTTCGGCCCGCAACGGCGCGGCGGCGGCCGCGACGAGCGCGGCGGCGACGAGGAGCGAGGCCATCCTGTTTCTCATCGACGAGACCTTTCCGGGCCGGCTGCGGCCCTGATGGGGGGTGCGTGCGCTGGAGGGGGAACGGGCAGAGTATGCCATCGCCCCGGCGCCGCCAGTCCGCCCCCGCCGCCCCGCGAGCGGCGGGGGCGTATCATCGCCGCGACGAGGAGGCCCACCCTGGACGTCGCAACCCGATTCCCGATCCGCTGGCCGTGGGGCCGCTCGCGCTCGAGCGGGCCGCCACGGCCGACTCCGAGGACGCCGCCGCGGCCTGACGCTGGGCCGACCCGCCATGCTCGATCTCGTCGCCGGCACGCCCTTCGACACGCCCGTCGCGCCCTGGGCCCTCGGCTCGGCGGCCGACGCCGACCAGCCGAGGCGACCGCGGCGCTCGTCGCCGAGGCGAGGCGGCGCGGGCTCGGGGTCATCGGCTGGGTCCGGGCTCCGCCGACGCGGCGAAGGCCGCGGCCGCAGCGAAGGCGGCCGGCCTCGCGGCCCTCGCGACCGACGGGACAGCCGCCGTCGCGGGCTTCCCCGTGCTCCGCTTCCGCCGGCGGGGGCTCGAGCCGCTCGACGCGTCCGGCTTCGTCGGCGACGCCGAAGCGGTGTGGCCGGGGATGCGGCCGCTGAAGCTCGACAAGCCCGGCGACGTCGACGCCGTCAGCGGCGCGACCTCGCGCCCGTGGATCGACTCCAACGCGTGGTACGCGCGCCTTCTCCGGAGCGCGCTCGCGCCGAAGGCCGTGTGGCTCGCGTTCGAGCCGCCGGACGACGGCCGACCCGTGGCGCCCGACGCCTACCTCGTGGCGATGGCCGACAGCGAGGCCGGCGGCGGGCGGTGGGTCGTCTCGCTCGACCGCGCGCTGCGAGCCGGGCTCGCCGACGGGCGGACGGACGCGCGCGAGGCCTTCGCGCGCGTCGCGCGGAGCGCCGCGTTCTTCGCGCGGCACGCGGCGTGGGGCGGCTACCGCCACGTCGGGCAGATCGCCGTCGTCTCCGACTTCGAGGGCGGGAACGAGTTCCTCTCGCGCGAGCTGCTGAACCTGCTGGGGCGGCGCAGCGCCCTCTACACGCCGATCGCGAAGGCGCGGGCCGACGCGGCCGCGCTCGCCGGACTCGACGCGGTGCTGTACGTCGACGAGGCGCCGCCGGACGGCGCGCTGCGCTCGACGCTCGACGCGTTCGCGACGAGGGGCGGCACGGTGATCCTGCCGGCCGGATCGAAGGCGACGGGCGTCCCCGACGCACCGGCGAGCCATCCGCGCTTCGCGCTCTTCCGCGCGGGAACGGGCCGGGTGGCGGTCGCCCGCGGCCCGGTCGACGACCCGGAGCGCCTGGCCGAGGACGCGGAGCTCCTCGTCGGCCACCGTCACGACCGCGTCCGGATCTACAACGTCGGGGCCGGCCAGCACCACTACGCGACGAGCGCCGACGGGCGGGCGGGCGTCCTGCACCTCCTGTCCTACCCGTCGCCCTACCCGCCGCTGACCGCCACGGCGTGGTTCCGGAAGCGCTGGGCGAGCGCGCGGGTCTGGCGCGCCGACGGCGGCGAGCCCGGACTCGCGCCGCGGGTCGAGTCCGCGGGCGGGGTCGAGTTCCACGTGCCCCCGACGCCGACGTACTGGGCGCTCGAGGTCACGGACTAGGCGGAGCGGAGGCGAGATGGGACGCGAGATCTCCCGCAGGCAGTTCCTGGCCGGCTCGGCGGCGGCCGGCCTCGCCGCGCGCTTCCCCGCGCCGGCGCGCGCGGCGCGCGCGGCCACGGTGGCCGTGGCGAAGTGCGACGCGTACGGGCCGGAGCTCGTCGCGGCGCTCGACCGCATGTTCGACCAGCTCGGCGGGCTCGGCCGCCTCGTGGCGGGCCGGACGGTGGCGGTCAAGCTGAACCTCACGGGGCCTTCGTTCGTGCGCCTCGGCACGCGGCCCGCCGGCGAGGCGCACTGGGTCCACCCGAAGGTCGTGGGGGCCGTCGTGCACCTGATGGACCGCGCGGGCGCGACGCGGGTGCGCCTGCTCGAGAGCGGGTACGCGACCGACACGCCGCTCGACGAGTACATGTACCAGGCGGGGTGGGACGTGGCGGAGATCGCCCGCGCGGGCCGCCGCGTCGAGTTCCTGAACACGAACACCGCCGGCCCGAAGGGCGACGACTACCACCGCTTCGTGGTGCCGGGCGGCGGGCTCCTCTTCCCGTCCTACGTCCTCAACCCCGCGTTCCGCGACTGCGACGTGTTCGTCTCCCTCGCCAAGCTCAAGGACCACACGACGACGGGCGTCACGCTGAGCATGAAGAACTGCTTCGGCAACATCCCGACGACCGTCTACGGCGACCACGTTCCGAGGGACCGCCCCGACGAGCGGCCGCGCAGCGGGCGGAACTTCGTCTTCCACGACGGCTCGCGGCAGCCGGCGGCGCCGGCCGCCCCGGAGCTCGACCCGAAGTCGCCGCGGCACGAGGGCTATCGCATCCCGCGGGTGGTCGTCGACGTCTGCGGCGCGCGGCCGATCGACCTCGCCGTCATCGACGGGATCGACTCGATGGGCGGGACCGAGGGGCCGTGGAGCGGGGGCGAGGCGTGCCACCCCGGCGTCCTCGTCGCCGGCACGAACTGCGTGAACACGGACGCGGTCTGCACGAAGATCATGGGCTACGACCCGATGGCCCGCGGAGGCGAGGCGCCTTTCGTGTGGGCCGACAACCTGATGGAGCTCGCCGAGGCCGCGGGGCTCGGCAGCCGCGACCTCTCGCGGATCGAGGTCGCGGGGACGCCGATCGAGAAGGCGCGGTACGACTTCGCGCCGATGCTGCGCAGCCGCTTCCCGCGCCACCTGCCGCCGTACCCGCCGAAGAAGGAGAAACCATGAGCAGCCGGAGGAGCTTCTTCAGGACCGCCTCGGCCTTCGCCGCCTCGCCCGCCCTCGCCCGCGCGGCCGCGGCCGCGCCCGCGATGCGGGAGTGGCCGCCCGCGCAGGGACCCGGTACGCCGAAGCTGTGCCTCGGCATCCGCTCCGACGCCTCGGCCGACGAGATGCGGGGGCTCCGGCAGATCGGCGTCGACCACGTGCTGATGGGCGGCCCGGTGAAGCTGCCGTGGCAGGAGGCCGACCTCGCGGCGCTCGTCGATCGCTTCAGGACGGGCGGCCTCACGGTCGCGAACCTGATGATCTTCGGCTTCCAGAAGACGATCCACGGCAAGCCGGGCCGCGACGAGGAGATCGAGGCGGTGAAGGCCTCGATCCGCGCCGCCGGGAAGGCCGGGATCCCGGTCGTCGAGTACAACTTCTACGGCCACCGCCTCACCGAGGGCTACCACGAGGAGACGGGACGCGCCGGCGCGGGGCTGACCGCCTACGACTACGAGCGCGCGAAGGGCCTCCCGCCGCTGCCGGACGAGGGGCCGACGAGCCTCGAGGACCTCTGGAAGAACGTGGCGTACTTCCTGAAGGCCGTCGTGCCGGTGGCCGAGCAGTCGAACGTTCGCCTCGCCCTGCACCCGAACGACCCGCCGGTCCCCGAGAGCCGCGGCTCCGGCCAGATCATGGCGACCCTCGAGGGCTGGAAGCGGCTCGTCATGATCGTCGACTCCCCCGCGAACGGCATCACCTTCGACTGCGGCGTCACGCGCGAGATCGCGGAGGACCCGGTGGCCGTGTGCCGCTGGCTCGGCGAGCGCGACCGCATCAACCACGTCCACTACCGCAACGTGCGGGTGAGGAAGCCGAGCGTCGACTACACCGAGGTCTTCCTCGACGAGGGCCAGGTCGACCTGTTCGCGGTGATGAAGGAGCTCGTGCGGCAGAAGTACCCGCGCGCCCTCTTCCCCGAGCACCCGCGCGGGCTCGACTACGACCGCGAGCGCTCGGGCTTCAACCCGCAGTACCCGGGCGGCGGCGAGTACGCCGGCTACGTCTACAACGTCGCCTACACGAAGGCGATGCTGCAGGCGGCTCTCTCGAGCTGAGCGCGAGCCGGGGCGGCGCGGGCCACGGCGCGCCGCCGCTCAGCGGAAGCGGACGGCGACGGTCGCGCCGGGCTCGACGAGCGCGTCGACGAGCGCCTTCCCCTTCGCGACCACGCTCACCCGCGCCTTCCCCGCCTCGCGGACGACGCGCAGGTCGAAACGCGCGCCGAAGGCGTGCACGTCGCGCAGCTCCAT
>JAXLRD010000022.1:0-106182 GCA_046331285.1 Vicinamibacteria bacterium | reverse complement strand
CTCGACCAGGGAGCGCATCGTCTCGAGGCCGAACTTCATCCCGTACAGCGTGCGCTGGGCGAGATAGGCGCCGGCGATGCGGTGGGACATTCCGGGGCGAGGGTACAACAACGAAACCGGACAACGGACAACGGAAACTGCCCTATGGGCTTGGGAACGGAGAGAAGGAAGCGACCACGAAATAGGGCAGAGGGGGCGCCGTGCGGGGGCGAGACAGCCGGCTGAATCCCGCTCAACGAACCACGCGGGAATCAGCCGGAGCGGGTGTTGAAAAGTGGAAGAAAGTGTGGAAAGCTTCTAGCTCGCTGTGTTCAAAGGCACTTATCAGCACCGGATCGATCCCAAGGGGCGGCTGCCCATCCCCGCGGCGTTCCGCCGCGCGCTCGGGGACGCGCCGTCGGTGGTCGCCACCGTGCTCGACCAGTGCCTGGCCGTCTATCCCGCGTCCGAGTGGGCCCGTCTCGAGGCTCAGCTCGCCGCCCTGCCCGCCTTCAGCCGGCAGGTGAAGGCGCTGACGCGTCTGCTCACCAGCCGCGCGGTGGACTGCGAGATCGACGTGCAAGGGCGCATCCTCCTGCCGCTGCCGCTGCGGCAGGCCGTGGAGCTCGATCGCGACGCGACGGTGATCGGCGTCCTCAACCGGTTCGAGGTCTGGTCGCCCGACGTCTGGACGCGCTTCGTGCGGGAGTCCGAGCGCCTCCTCGACGACGTCTCGCTCGACATCCAGTGGCCGCTTCCCCCGGCGAGCGTTACTCCCGGCCCCGCCGAGCCGTCCGGGACCCCCGGCGGCGGCGGCGATCCACAGGCGAAACCCAAGAGCTAGTTCGGGTTTCGGCTTGACAGCCCCTGCGAGGGGCTTCTAGACTCCCTGTGGAAATTTGTGGAGTGGAGTGGTCTTCCTCCGCCGCCCGTGGAGCGGCGGGGAACGCATTCCGCTCGAAACGGTTCCGAGGGCATGCTGCGGGGCAACCATCCGGCGCGGATCGACGACAAGGGCCGACTCAAGGTCCCGAACGGATTCCGCGCGGCCATCGAGGCGCAGTGGGGCCTCGAGCTGTTCGTCACCAGCGTGACGGGCGAGTTCGTGCGGGTGTACCCGATGGCGGTGTGGCTCGAGATCGAGCAGCGCCTCGCGGCGATGCCCTCGTCGCACCCGTCGAAGCAGCGCTTCCTCGAGCGCGTGAACTTCTTCGGCCAGGCGGCGCAGATGGACCGCCAGGGCCGGATCGTGATCCCGCAGCTGCTGCGCGAGAGCGCGGCGATGGTGGGAGACGTCAGCGTCCTCGGCCAGCAGAACCACCTCGCGGTGTGGAACCTCAAGCGCCTTTCGGAGCGGCTGTTCGAGAAGGAGCCGTTCACGGACGAGGACGGGAGGCTCCTCGCCGAGCATGGGATCTGATGCCGGCCACGCGAGCGTCCTCCTGCGCGAGGCGCTGGAGCTCCTGGACGTGAGGCCCGGCGGCCTGTGGGTCGACGGCACCGTCGGCCTCGGCGGCCACGCGGAGGCGATCCTGCGCGCCACGTCACCGGACGGCCGGCTCCTCGGCACCGACCGCGACGCGGAGACGCTCGCGCGCGCGGGGGAGAGGCTCGCCCCGTTCGGCGACCGCGCGCGGCTCGTTCACGCCGACTTCCGCGAGATCCCGCGCCACCTCGGCGGCGAGCGGGCGCGGGGCATCCTCCTCGACCTCGGCGTCTCCTCCGTCCAGCTCGACGACGCGGAGCGCGGCTTCAGCTTCCAGGCCGAGGGCCCGCTCGACATGCGCCTCGACCGCACCGCCCGCACGACGGCGGAGGACCTCGTGAACGGCCTCCCCGAGCGCGACCTCGCCGACCTCATCTACGAGTACGGCGAGGAGCCCGCCTCGCGCCGCATCGCGCGGGCGATCGCGCGGGAGCGGGAGAGAGAGCCCATCCGCACGACGACGCGCCTCGCCGACGTCGTGCGCCGTGCCGCGGGCCGCCCCCGTCGTCCCGGCCTCCACCCGGCGACGCGCACGTTCCAGGCGCTCCGCATCCGGGTGAACCGCGAGCTCGAGGGCCTCGCCGAGGCCCTCACCGCCCTCGCCGCCTGCCTCGAGCCGCGCGGCCGCCTCGCGGTGATCGCCTTCCACTCGCTCGAGGACCGGCCGGTCAAGCAGACCTTCCGCGCCCTCGACCGGCATGGCTACCGCGAGCTCGTGCGCAAGCCCGTGCGGCCGGGCGACGAGGAGACCCGCCAGAACCCGCGCGCCCGCTCGGCCCGCCTCCGCGCCCTCGAGCGCGAGGAGGCCGCGGCGTGAGGGACGAGGGCGTCGTGCTGCTCGGGAAGCCCATCGACAACTCGCGCGTCGTGCGCCAGGTCGACCCGCGCTCGCGCCGCGAGATCTGGATCCTGATCCTCCTCGTGGCGATCCTCGCCGCGGGCCTCGGCCTCTACGCGTGGCCGGCCCTCGAGATCCGCCGCGCGGGCCAGGCGAGCGTCGACCTCTACCGCGAGAAGGAGCGCCTCCTCGAGGAGAAGAGGAAGCTCCAGCTCGAGAAGGCCGCGCTCGAGAACCTCGGCCGCGTCGAGGACATCGCGACCCGCGAGCTCGGTCTCGAAGCACCCGCGCCCGACCGGTCGATCATCGTCGAGGTGCCGCGCCCGCTTCCGTCCGGCTCGACCGTGGCCGGCGGGCCCAAGCCGCGGCGCGAGGCTCGGGCCGCGGCGCCCGCTCCCGCGGAGGCGCGCCCGTGAGCTTCGAGCGCGTCCCGCTCGTCCCCCCGGCGCTCGCCGCGGCCCGCACGCCGCGCGACAACAAGACGCGCCTGCGGCTCATGCTGCTCGCGCTCTCGATCACCCTCTGGGCCCTCGTGATCGGGATCCGCCTCGTGCACCTGCAGGTGCTCGGTCGCGAGTTCTTCCTGCAGCAGAGCACGCGGCAGAGCGAGCGCACGATCAACCTCGACCCGCGCCGCGGCCCGATCCTCGACCGCCACGGCCGCCCGCTCGCGGTCTCGGTCGACGCCGAGAGCATCTACGCCGTGCCCCAGGACGTGGGCGACGAGAACGCGGCGGCCTCCGCCCTCGCCCACGCCCTCTCCCTCGACTCGGCCGGCCGGCGCGAGATCCTCGCCCAGCTCCAGAAGAACCGCGCGTTCGTCTGGATCCGGCGAAAGGTCGACCCCGCCACCGCCCGCCGCGTGCGCGAGCTCCAGCTCGACGGGATCGGCTTCGTCCCCGAGCACCGCCGCTACTACCCGCAGCGCGAGCTCGGGGCCCACGTCCTCGGCTACGTCGGCCTCGACAACACGGGCATGTACGGCATCGAGTACGAGCTCGAGAAGGAGATCCGCGGCCGCGCGGCGAAGGTCGTCGTCCACACCGACGCGCGGCGCCGGCCGGTGGCCCAGACCGAGAGGCCCTCGACCGAGGGCGACGCGGTCGTCCTCACCCTCGACCAGACGATCCAGCACATCGCGGAGCGCGAGCTCGAGCGCGCGGTGGCCGAGACGCAGTCGGTCGCGGGCATGGTGATCGTGGTCGAGCCGTTCACCGGCGAGATCCTGGCGATGGCCGGCCGGCCGACCTTCAATCCGAACCGCTACCAGGCGTACCGGACCGCGATCTGGCGCAACCGCGCGGTGTCCGACGCCTTCGAGCCGGGCAGCATCTTCAAGATCGTCACCGCCGCCGCGGGGATCCAGGAGAAGGTCGTCGAGACGGGCGAGGTCCTCGACTGCGGCCACGGCCGCATCGACATCGCCGGGGTCACGATCAACGACCACGCCGTCTACGACCGCCTCACCTTCGCCCAGGCGGTCGCGAAGTCGAGCGACATCGGGATGATCCGTGTCGCCCAGCGCCTCGGCCGCGACAACTTCGCCCGCTACGTGCGCGCCTTCGGGTTCGGCGAGCCGACGGGGATCGAGCTGCCCGGCGAGTCGGGCGGCCTCTTCCGCCCGGTCCCGAAGTGGAGCGCCCTCTCCCTGCCGTCGCTGTCGTTCGGGCAGGAGATCGGCGTGACGGGCCTGCAGATCACGATGGCCGCGGCGGCCGTCGCGAACGGCGGCTACCTCATGAAGCCGCTCCTCGTGAAGCGCGTCGAGGACGGGGACGGCCGGGTCGCGCGCGAGGCGAAGCCGGTCGTCGTGCGCCGCGTGCTCGAGCCCGACACCGTCGACACGCTGACGGGCGTCCTCCGCGGCGTCGTCACCGACGGCACCGGCCGCCACGCCGACGTCCCCGGCTACCCGGTCGCCGGCAAGACCGGCACCGCGCAGAAGATCGACGCCACCGGCCGCTACTCGATGGTCGACCACGTGGCCTCGTTCGTCGGCTTCGCCCCGCTGTCGCACCCGGCCCTCGTCGTCCTCGCCTCGCTCGACACGCCCCGCGGGGTCCGCAACCAGGGCGGGGACGTCGCGGCGCCGCTCTTCGCGCGCGTCGCCGAGGGCGCGCTGCGCGTGCTGGCGGTGCCGCCCGACGACCCGTCGCGCGTCCTGCGCGCGGTGGCGACGACCCCCGAGAGCTACGTGCCCGCGGCCTACCGCCCGCAGGCGTCGCGCCCGGTGGTCGCCCCGCCCGTCGAGGAGGGCGGGCTCATGCCCGACCTGCGCGGCCGCTCCGCCCGCGAGGCCGCGATCGCCGCGGCGCGCCGCGGCCTCGTCGTCGAGCTGCACGGCTCGGGACAGGTGGTCGCCCAGGCGCCGGAGCCGGGGTCCGAGATCGAGCCGGGCGTCACGTGCGTGCTCACGCTCGGGAAGGGGAGCGAGCCGTGAGGCTCGCCGACCTCCTCGCCCGCCTGCCCGGGGCGGAGCTGCGCGGCGAGGCCTCCGTCGAGGTGACCGAGATCGCCCACGACTCGCGCCGGGTCTCTCCGGGAGCCCTGTTCGTGGCGATCCGGGGCGCCGTGGCCGACGGCAACCAGTTCGTCGACGCCGCGCGGAAGAAGGGAGCCGTCGCGGTCGTGTCCGAGGAGGAGCCGCGCGGGGAAGGGGCCTGGGTGCGCGTGGCGAGCGCCCGTCGGGCCCTGGCCGAGCTCTCGGCCGCCCTCCTCGGCGACCCCGCGGCCGCCCTCGACCTCGTCGGCGTCACCGGCACGAACGGCAAGACGACGACCACCTACCTCGTCGACTCCGCGGTGCGGGCCGCCGGCGAGCCGTGCGGCCTCCTCGGCACGATCGAGTACCGCGTCGGGAACCGCGTGGCCGAGGCCGTGCGCACCACCCCCGAGTCCTCGGACCTGCAGGCCCTCTTCCGCGAGATGAAGGACGCCGGCTGCCGCCGGGCCGTCCTCGAGGTCTCCTCGCACTCGCTCGCGCTCGACCGCGTCCACGGCCTCGCCTTCAAGGTCGCCGTCTTCACGAACCTCACCCGCGACCACCTCGACTTCCACGGGGACATGGACGCGTACTTCGCGGCCAAGCGCATCCTCTTCGAACGGCTCCTCCGCGAGGACGGCCACGGCATCGTGAACCTCGACGACGACCGGGCCGAGGAGCTCGTCCGGGCGAGCCGCGGCACGGTGTGGACCTACTCGGTGGAGAAGCCCTCGGCCGACCTCTTCGCCGAGGACGTGCGCCTCTCGCTCTCCGGCACGCGCTTCCGCGCGAAGACGCCGGCGGGCGACCTCGACGTGGAGACGCCGCTCCTCGGCCTCTTCAACGTGCACAACACCCTCGGCGCGCTCGGCGCCGGCCTCGCCCTCGGCCTCCCGCCCGACGCGGTACGGCGGGGGATCGCGGCCCTCCGCGGCGTGCCGGGGCGCATGGAGCGGGTCGACGCCGGGCAGGACTTCACGGTGCTCGTCGACTACGCCCACACCGACGACGCCCTCAAGAACCTCCTCGAGACCGTCCGCGGGCTCAAGCCCCGCCGGGTGGTCACGGTGTTCGGCTGCGGCGGCGACCGCGACCGCACCAAGCGGCCGCTCATGGGCATGGTGGCGGCGCGGCTCTCCGACGTCGTGGTCCTCACCTCCGACAACCCCCGCAGCGAGCCGCCCGAGGCCATCCTCGAGGAGATCCGTCGCGGCATCCCGGCCTCGCGCGCCGCGGAGACGATCGTGCTCCCGGATCGGCGCGAGGCCATCGCCCGCGCGCTCGGCATGGGCGAGGAGGGCGTCGTCGTGGTGATCGCCGGCAAGGGCCACGAGCCCTACCAGGTGCTCCGCGACCGCACGGTGCCCTTCGACGACCGCCAGGTGGCGCGCGACATCCTGTCCCGCCAGGGGGCGCGCAGGTGACGGCGCTCGCGACGCTCACCCTGGCCGAGGTGCTCGCCGCGACCGGCGGCGCCCTCGTGGCGCCCGGCCCGGTCGCCCCGGAGGCCACTCCGATCGCCGGCGTTTCGATCGACTCGCGGACGATCGAGCGCGGCTCTCTGTTCGTCGCCGTGCGGGGGCCCCGCTTCGACGGCCATGCCTTCCTCGCCGACGCGGCGGCGAAGGGCGCGGCGGCGGCCCTCGTCTCGGAGGCGGTCGAGGCGCCGGCCGGGCTGCCCGTCGTCCGCGTGGCCGACACCACGGCCGGCCTCGGCGCCCTCGCCCGGCGCCGGCGCGAGGAGGCCCGCGTGCCGGTCGTCGGCATCACGGGCTCCGTCGGGAAGACGACGACGAAGGACATGACGGCGGCCCTCCTCGCCACGCGGGGGCCGGTGCTCCGCACCGAGGGGAACCTCAACAACCACTACGGCCTCCCGCTCACGCTCCTGCGGCTGCGGGCGGAGCACACCGCCGCGGTCGTCGAGATGGGCATGTCGGCGCCCGGCGAGATCCGTGCTCTCGGGAGCGTCGCGCGGCCCGACGTCGCCACGATCACCCGCGTCGCCGCGGTGCACCTGGAGTTCTTCTCCTCGGTCGACGAGATCGCCGACGCGAAGGCGGAGATCCTCGAGGGCCTGCGGCCGGGCGGGACGGCCGTCCTCAACGGCGACGACCCGCGCCTCGTCCGCATCGGCCGGCGCTTCGCCGGCCGCGTGCTGTGGTTCGGGCGCGACCGCCGCTTCGACGTGTCGGCGGAGAACTGGCGCGGGACGGCGGCCGGGATGCGGTTCGACCTGCGCCTCGACGGGAAGACCGTCGACGTGGCGCTCCCCCTCGCCGGGGCCCACCACGTCCCGAACTTCCTCGCCGCCGCCGCCGCCGCCCACGTCCTCGGCGTGCCGGCCGAGGCCATGGCGGAGGCCGCCCTCACGCTCGTCCCGGCCCGCCATCGCGGGGAGGTCCGCGCCCTCGGCGAGGGCGTCACGGTCCTCGACGACTGCTACAACTCCTCGCCCGACGCGCTCGAGGCCGCCGTGGCGGCCCTCTCTCTCCTGCCCGGCCGCCGCCGCGTCGCCGTCCTCGGCGACATGCTCGAGCTCGGCGCCTCCGGGCCGGAGCTGCACCGCGAGCGCGGTCGCGCCCTCGCCGATCGCGTCGACGCGGTGGCCGGGGTCGGCCCGCTCGCCGCGGAGATCCTCGCCGGCGCGCGCGAGGCGGGCCTCGCGGCCGACGCGACGAGGCACTTCGCGAACGCCGACGAGGCCGCCCGGGCGGTGGCCGGCGGCCACGTCGTCGGCGCGGGCGACGCGGTGCTCGTGAAGGGGTCGCGCGGCGTGCGCCTCGAGGCCGTCGTCGACGCCCTCGTCGCGCGCTTCGGGGACGGGAGGGCCTGATGCTGTACTGGGTCCTCTACCAGCTGCGCGGCGAGCTCTCGGCGCTGAACGTCGTCCGCTACATCACCTTCCGCACCGCCGTCGCCGCCCTGACCGCGCTCTTCCTCGTGCTCGTCCTCGGCCCCTGGATGATCGAGAGGCTCCGCCGCCTGCAGATCGGCCAGCACATCCGCGAGGAGGGGCCGCAGGCGCACAAGACGAAGGCGGGGACGCCCACGATGGGCGGCGTCCTCATCCTCGTCGGGATCCTCGTGCCG
This sequence comes from Vicinamibacteria bacterium, assembly GCA_046331285.1. Lineage (GTDB taxonomy): Bacteria > Acidobacteriota > Vicinamibacteria > Fen-336 > Fen-336 > DATBSL01. Next base: position 98,304 of record JAXLRD010000022.1, on the reverse strand, counting down.
ACGCTGCTGTGGGCCGACCTCACGAACCGCAACATCTGGATCGTCGTACTCTCGACCCTCGCCTTCGGCGCGGTGGGCTTCGCCGACGACTACATCAAGGTCGTGAAGAAGCGCAGCCTCGGCCTCGTCGCCCGCGCGAAGCTCCTCTTCCAGTTCGGCATCGGCCTCGCGGTGGGTCTCACGATCTACCTGCTCGCCCACTCCGACCCGAAGGAGTACTCGACCCGCATCGTCTTCCCGTTCTTCAAGCAGGTGGTGCCGGACCTCGGCCTCTTCTACGTCGTCTTCGCGGTCCTCCTCCTGTCGCTCGCGAGCAACGCGGTCAACCTCACGGACGGGCTCGACGGCCTCGCCATCGGCACCACGATCGTGGCCGCGGCGGCGTTCACCGGCCTCGCCTACGTCTCCGGCCACCGCGTCTTCTCGACCTACCTCGACCTCCTCTACCGCCCGGGGGTCGGCGAGCTCACCGTCTTCTGCGGGGCGATGGTCGGGGCGTCGATGGGCTTCCTGTGGTGGAACTGCTACCCGGCCCAGGTGTTCATGGGCGACGTCGGCAGCCTCGCCCTCGGGGGTGCACTCGGCACGGTCGCCCTCCTCATCAAGCAGGAGCTGCTCCTCTTCTTCGTCGGCGGACTCTTCATGGTCGAGGCCTTCTCCGTGATGATCCAGGTCGCCTCGTTCCGCCTCACCGGCCGCCGCGTCTTCCGCATGTCGCCGCTCCACCACCACTTCGAGCTCGTGGGGTGGAAGGAGCCGCAGATCATCATCCGGTTCTGGATCGTCGCGATCATGTTCGCGCTCCTGAGCCTCACGACCCTGAAGCTGCGGTGAGGGAGGACATGCGCCCGGTGGTGGTCGTCGGTCTCGCGCGGTCGGGGGTCGCGGCGGCGGACTTCCTCGCCCGCCGCGGCGCCGCCGTCGTGGCCGTCGACCGCAAGGCGGAGGCCGAGCTGCCCGCGGAGGCCCGCGCGCTCGCGGCCCGGGGCGTCCGCCTCGAGACGGGGCCGCATCGCGCGGCGACCTTCACCGGGGCGTCGATGGTCGTCGTCTCGCCCGGCGTGCCGTGGGAGCTTCCCGAGCTCGAGGCCGCGCGCGGAGCCGGCGTCCCCGTGATCGCCGAGATCGAGCTCGGCTTCCGCCACCTCGCGGGCACGGTGGCCGCGGTGACCGGCACCAAGGGCAAGTCGACGACGACCGCCGCCCTCGGCGCGATGCTGAGGGAGAGCGGGAAGGACGCGCGGGTCGGCGGGAACATCGGGCAGGCGCTCGTGTCGCTCGTCGAGGGCTCGACGAAGGACACCGTCTTCGCCGTCGAGGTGTCGAGCTTCCAGCTCGAGGGCATCGTCCGGTTCCGCCCCCACGTCGCGGTGTGGCTGAACCTCTCGCCCGACCACCTCGACCGCCACCCGTCGCTCGAGGCGTACGCGGCGGCGAAGGCCCGGGTCTTCGAGAACCAGACGGCCGCCGACTGGGCGGTGGTGAACGCCGACGACCCCGTCGTGCTCGAGGCGGCCCGCCGCGCGGCCTCGCGCAAGCTCCTCGTCCGCGCGAGCGGCCGTCCGCTCGAAGGCGACGGGGCCTGCTTCTTCGGCGCGAGCGCGCGGCTGCGCCTCGACGGGCGGGAAGAGGAGCTCTTCCTCCGGCGGGACGTGGCCGTTCCCGGCGCGCACCTCGCGGGCGACCTGCTCGTGGCGGCGACGGCGGCCCGCGTCCTCGGCGCCGACCCCGCGGCCATCGCCCGCGCCGTCCGCGGCTTCCGCGGGGTCGAGCACGTGCTCGAGCTGGTCGCCACCGTGGAGGGCGTCGACTACTACAACGACTCGAAGGCCACGAACGTGGACGCGGCGCGGCGCAGCCTCGAGGCCTTCGACCGGCCGGTGGTCGTGATCCTCGGCGGCCGCTTCAAGGGAGGCGACTTCGCCGACCTCGCGCCGGTCCTCGCCGAGCGCGGCCGGCGCGTGATCGCCATCGGCGAGGCGGCGGAGCGCGTCCGCGCCGCGCTCGCCCGCGCGGTCCCGGTTCAGACGGCCGGCTCGCTGCGCGAGGCCGTCGCCGCCGCCCGGGCCGCCGCGTTCACGGGAGACGTCGTCCTCCTCGCCCCCGCCTGCTCGTCCTTCGACATGTTCGCGGACTACGCCGAGCGCGGCCGGGCGTTCAAGGCCGAGGTGGCGCGCCTCGCCGGGGAGGCGGTTCGTGGCTAAGAAGCTCAGCACGGACCTCGTCCTCCTCGCCGTCACCGTGGCCCTCATGGGCTTCGGCATGGTCATGGTCTGGAGCGCGAGCTCGGCCCTCGCCCTCGAGCGCCACGGCAGCCCCTACTACTTCCTCGTCAAGCAGGGGCTGTGGGGTGTTCTCGGCATCGGCGGCATGGTCGCGGCCCTCCGCGTCGACTACCGCCGGCTGCGGCGGCCCGGCTTCGTCTACGGCCTCCTCGGCGCGGCGACGCTCCTCCTCATCGCGGTCCTCTTCCTGGCGCCGGTGAACGAGACCCATCGCTGGATCCGTCTCGGGGCCCTCTCCTTCCAGCCGGCCGAGCTCGCGAAGCTCGCGATCGTCGTCTTCCTCGCGTACCACATCGAGCGGCGGCAGGACCGTGTCGCGGAGTTCTCCCTCCTCTTCCCGGCGCTCCTCCTCCTCGGCTGGTTCGGCTTCCTCGTCCTCATCCAGCCCGACCTCGGCAGCGCCTTCTGCCTCGTCCTCACCGGCGCGGTCATGCTCTTCGTGGCCGGCGTCCGCCTGCGCTACTTCGCGATCCTCGCGGTCCCCGCCCTGACCGTTCTCTACGCGGCGATCGCCGCGACCCCGTGGCGCCTGCGGCGCGTGCTGATGTTCTTCAACCCGTGGCAGGACCCGCAGGGCGCCGGCTACCAGGTCATCCAGAGCCTGATCGCGGTCGGCACCGGCGGCGTCACCGGCGTCGGGCTCATGGAGGGACGGCAGAAGCTCTTCTATCTGCCCTACCCGTACAGCGACTTCGTCTTCGCCGTCATCGGCGAAGAGCTCGGCCTCCTGGGCGCGATCGCGGTCGTCGCCGCCTTCGTGGTCATCCTCTGGCGCGGCCTGCGCGCCGCCTGGGGGGCGCCCGACGAGTTCGGCCGCTTCCTCGCGACCGGCCTCACCCTCTCGATCGTCTTCCAGGCCCTCATCAACATCTCGGTCACGCTCGGCATCCTGCCGACCAAGGGCATCCCCCTTCCCTTCATCAGCGCGGGCGGCTCGTCGCTCGTCTTCGCGCTCGTGGGCATCGGCCTCGTGGCCAACGTGTCCCAGCACGCGGACTGACGCCATGGCCACCACCCGCACGATCCTCGTCGCGACCGGCGGAACCGGGGGACACGTGTTCCCCGGCCTCGCCGTGGCGGACGAGCTCGTGCGCCGCGACCCCGGGACGCGGGTCGTCTTCGCCGGGACCGCCCGCGGCCTCGAGACGCGCCTCGTGCCGCGGGCGGGCTACGCCCTCGAGCTGCTGCCGATCCTGCCGCTGAACGCGATCTCGGCGGCCCGGACGCTGAAGGGTCTGGCCGCCCTCCCGTGGGGGATGGCGCGGGCCGCGGGCCTCGTCCGCCGGTTGAAGCCCGCGGCGGTCCTCGGCATCGGCGGCTACGCGGGCGGGCCGGTCACGCTCCTCGCGGCCCTCCTCGGCGTGAAGGCCGTCCTCCTCGAGCCGAACGCGAAGCCCGGCTTCACGAACCGCGTGCTGAAGCCCTTCGTCGAGAAGGCCGCCTGTGCCTACGAGGAGGCCCGCGTCTACTTCGGCGCGAAGGGCGTCCTCACCGGCAACCCGGTCCGCGGCGGCTTCGCGGCCCTGCCGCGCAAGGCGCACGAGGCCCCTCTCACGCTCCTCGCCTTCGGCGGGAGCCAGGGCTCGCGGATCCTCAACGAGGCCCTCGTCGCCGCGATCCCGCACCTGCCGGGACAGGGGGCGCTGCGGCTCGTGCACCAGACCGGGCCCGCGATGCACGAGGCGGTCGCCGCCGCCTACCGCGCCGCCGGCCGCGAGGCCGAGGTCCTCCCGTTCCTCGACGACATGGAGCGCCGCTTCGCCGACGCCGACCTCGTCCTCGCGCGGAGCGGCGCCACCACCTGCGCCGAGCTCACCGTCGCGGGGAAGGCCGCGGTGCTCGTACCCTTCGCGCGGTCGGCCGACGACCACCAGCGCACGAACGCGCGCGCCCTCGCCGCGGCCGGCGCGGCGGTGATGATCGAGGAGCACGAGCTCGGCGGCGAGCCGCTCGCCCGGGCGCTCGCCGCCCTCGCCGCCGATCCCGCGCGGATCGCCGCGATGGAGGAGTCCTCGCGCCGCCTCGGGCGGCCCGACGCCGCCGCGCGGGTGGCCGACCTCCTCGTGGGCCCGGAGGTGGCGCGTGTTTAGGCGCTACCAGCACGTGCACTTCGTCGGCATCGGCGGCTCCGGCATGAGCGGCATCGCCGAGGTGCTGCTGAACCTCGGCTACACGGTCTCCGGCTCCGACGCGAAGCGCTCGCCGGTCACCGACCGCCTCGAGCAGCACGGCGCGCGGGTGGCCGAGGGCCACGCCGCGGAGAACCTCGGCGACGCGCACGTGGTCGTCACGTCCACGGCGGTGCGGCGCGACAACCCCGAGGTGCTCGAGGCCCGTCGGCGCGGCGTCCCGGTCATCCCGCGGGCCGAGATGCTCGCGGAGCTCATGCGGCTCAAGTACGGCGTCGCGATCGCGGGCAGCCACGGCAAGACGACGACGACCTCGATGGTCGCCCTCGTCCTCGACCGCGGCGGGCTCGACCCGACGGTCGTGGTGGGCGGCCGCCTCGGCGTCCTCGGCTCTGGCGCCCGCCTCGGCCGCGGCGACTTCATGGTCGCGGAGGCCGACGAGTCCGACCGCTCGTTCCTCAAGCTCACCCCGACCGTGGCCGTCGTGACGAACATCGATCGCGAGCACCTCGACACGTACCGCGACCTCGCCGACGTCCAGGAGGCGTTCCTCGGCTTCGTGAACAAGGTGCCGTTCTACGGCGTGTGCGTGCTGTGCCTCGACGACCCGCCGGTGCAGGACATCCTGCCCCGCGTCGAAAGGCGCGTTCTCACGTACGGCCTCTCGCCCCAGGCGCGGGTCTCGGCCCGCGACCTCGAGATCGGGCCGACCGGCTCGACGTACACCGCGACGCTCGACGGCGAGGGGCTCGGCCAGGTGACCCTCGCGGTGCCCGGCGCGCACAACGTCGCGAACTCCCTCGCGGCGGTGGCGGTCGGGCTCGACCTCGGCGTGCCCTTCGAGGCGATCCGCGGCGGGCTCGAGTCGTTCACCGGCGTCGACCGCCGCTTCCAGGTGCGCGGCGAGGCGGGCGGGATCCTCGTCGTCGACGACTACGGCCACCACCCGACCGAGATCCGCGCGACGCTCGAGGCGCTGCGCCGCCGCGCGGGCTCCCGGCGCACCGTCGTCCTCTTCCAGCCGCACCGCTTCACCCGCACCCAGGCGCTGTGGGACGACTTCTGCAAGGCGTTCCACCAGGCGGACGTGCTGATCCTCACCGACATCTACGCCGCCTCCGAGGAGCCGATCCCCGGGATCACCGCGGAGTCGCTCGCGCGGGCGATCGCCGAGCGGGGGCACCGCTCGGTCGCGTGGGCGGGCGACCTCGCGGCGGCGACCGCGCGTCTCGCGGCCGAGGCGCGCGAGGGCGACGTGGTGCTGACCCTCGGGGCGGGCAGCGTGTGGACCGCGGGAGACGAGCTCCTGCGGAGGCGGGTGTGACGCGATGGACCCGCGCATGACCACGGCGCTCCGCGAAGCCGCGATCCCGCACCGCGAGGGAGAGCCGCTGTCCCGCCACACCACGATGGGCGTGGGCGGCCCGGCCGCCGTGATGGCCTTCCCGCGCACCACCGAAGAGCTCGCCGCCACGCTGAGGCTCCGCGCGGAGCTCTCCGTGCCGCACCGGGTGCTCGGCGGAGGATCGAACCTCGTCGTCGTCGACGAGGGCCTCGACGAGCTCGTCGTGAACACCGAGGCGCTCCGCGCGGTCGAGATCCGCGACGACGGCTCGGTGCGAGCCGAGGCCGGGGCCAACCTCATCAACACCGTCGTGAAGTGCGGCCGGGCCGGCTGGCGGGGGCTCGAGAGCGCCGTCGGGATCCCGGGGTCGGTCGGCGGCGCGGCGGTGATGAACGCGGGCGCCTACGGCTTCTCGATCAGCGACGTGATGACCGACCTCGTCGTCCTCGACGAGAACGGAAGGCGCACCGAGCCGCCCGGGGGCTGGCAGTTCCGCTACCGGGGCTCCTCGATCCCCGAGGGCGCGGCGGTGGCGAGCGTCACGGTGAAGCTCGAGAAGGACGACCCGGAGGCCCTGCAGGAGGAAGCCCGCGGCCTCACGCGGCGCAGGCTCACGAGCCAGCCCGGCGGGAGGAACGCGGGCTGCGTCTTCAAGAACCCGGCGGTGACCGCGGCGGGGAAGCTGATCGACGAGGCCGGCCTCAAGGGCACGCGTCGCGGCGGCGCCGTGGTGAGCCCGCGCCACGCGAACTTCCTCGTCAACGACGGCAGCGCGAGCGCGGCCGACGTGATCGCCCTCCTCGACCTCGTGCGGGAGACGGTGCGGGCGCGGACCGGCGTCGAGCTCGAGCTCGAGGTCAAGGTCTGGAAGGGGCGCGCATGAAGCGCGGTCTCCCCGTCGGCCCCCCGCCGCCCGAGCTCGTGGACCTGCCCCTCGACGCGGCCCCGGCCGAGGAATCGCCGTTCCTCCGCCCCAAGCGGCGGACGCGGGTCAAGCCTCGCCGCCGCGGCCTCGCCGCGCGGACGCTCGTCGTCCTCCAGGCCGGCGCGGTCGGGCTCCTCGCCGTCGTCGGCGCGTGGACGGCCTGGCAGAAGGTCTTCGCGAGCGACCGGCTGCGGGTCGGGAAGCTCGAGGTGCGCGGGAGCCACTTCCTCTCCGAGGGCGAGGTGCGCGAGCTCGTCGGGCCGGCGGTGGGGGAGAACATCCTCGGCCTCGACATCGACGCGCTGAAGGCTCGGCTGCGCGCGTCGCCGTGGGTCGCCGACGCGACGGTGACCCGCACGCTGCCGGACACCGTGCGGGTCGAGATCCGCGAGCGGGTGCCGCTCGCCCTCGCCGAGCTCGACCGCCTGTACCTGATGGACGGCGACGGCGGGCTCATCGACATCTACGGCCCGAAGACGGGCGCCTTCGACCTGCCGATCGTGCGCGGGCTCACCGGCGTCGAGGAGGAATCGCGGCGCGACCGCGCCCGGCGGGCGGGCGCTCTCCTCGCCGACCTCGCGGACCTCGGCAGCGAGATCTCGGAGGTGTTCGTCCTGCCGTCGGGCGACCTGCGCGTGGTCCTCCGCGGCGAGGGCGAGGTCCTCCTCTTCGGCGACCCGCCCTACCGCGAGCGCCTCGTGACGTTCCTCGGACTGCGCAAGGAGCTCGTCGAGCGGGCGCCCGACGCGGAGCACTTCGACATGCGCTACCGCGGGCGCATCTACGCGAAGCGTCCCGACCCGGCCGCCGCGGCGGCTCCCCGCCCGGCGGCGGCCGTCGCTCCCGCCGCCGCCGCGCCGTCGGCGAGCGGCGCCCGGCTCGCCGCGCCCCCGACCGAGGCGCCCGACGCCGTGGCGCCGACGATCACCGTGGACACGCCGCCCGCGGCCGAGCACCGGCTGCGGGCCGCGCGCGAGGCGGGGCCGGGCGTCCCGCTCGCGCCGCCCGGACGGGAGCCGCGCTCGCGGCCCCCGCAACGAGAGTAGGAGGATGGCCCTGGGCAAGAAGAAGGACCGCTACATCGTCGGGCTGGACGTCGGGACGCACAAGATCTGCGCGATCGTCGCGGAGATCACCGACGAGGGCCGCCTCGACGTGATCGGCATCGGCCAGGCCGAGTCGAAGGGGCTCCGGAAGGGCGTCGTCATCAACCTCGAGGCCACCGTCGATTCGATCAGGCGCGTGCTCGAGGAGGCGGAGCTCATGGCCGGGGTCGAGATCGGCTCGGCCTACGTCTCGATCGCCGGCACCCACATCAAGGGCTTCAACTCGCGCGGCGTCATCGCGGTGTCGAACAAGAACCGGGTCATCGACCGCGAGGACGTGCGGCGGGTGATCGACGCGGCCAAGGCCGTCTCGATCCCGCTCGACCGCGAGATCCTGCACGTGCTCCCGCAGGAGTTCGTGGTCGACGACCAGGACGGCATCGGCGACCCGACCGGCATGACCGGCACGCGGCTCGAGGTGAACGTCCACGTCATCACCTGCTCGACGACGGCGGCCCAGAACACGGTCACCTGCGTGAACCGCGCGGGCCTCGAGGTCGTCGACACCGTCCTCACCCAGATCGCGGCGGCCGAGGCGTGCCTCACGCCGGACGAGAAGGAGCTCGGCGTCGCGATCGTCGACGTGGGCGGCGGGACGACCGACCTCGCGATCTACGAGAAGGGCTCGCTCTGGCACACCGCCGTCCTCCAGGTGGGCGGCGAGCATTTCACGAACGACGTGGCGGTGGCGCTCCGGACGCCCGTCAACGAGGCCGAGAAGATCAAGAAGAAGCACGGCTGCGCCCTCACGTCGATGATCCCCGAGGAGGACTCGATCGAGGTGCCGAGCGTCGGCGGACGCAAGCCCCGCATCATGGCCCGCCAGGTCCTCGGCGACGTGCTCCAGGCGCGGGCCGAGGAGATCTGCCAGCTCGCCCTCACCGAGATCCGCCGCGCCGGCTTCGAGCGCAGCCTCAACTCCGGAGTCGTCCTCACCGGCGGCGGGGCCATCCTCGAGGGCCTCCCCGAGATCGCCGAGCAGATCTTCGACATGCCGGTGCGCCGCGGGACGCCGGCCGGCATCGGCGGGCTCGTCGACGTGGTGGCGAGCCCCGTGTACTCGACCGCCGTGGGCCTCGTCCAGTGCGGGTACCGGAACCGCGCGGGCCACGGCCTCGGCTCGACCCGGCAGGCGGCGACGGGCACCTTCGGCAAGGTCACCGGGCGCCTCATGGGCTGGCTGTCGGACTTCTTCTGAGGGGGGGCGCTTTGGCCGAGAAGATCGAAGGACCCGCCTTTCCGCCGGTGCCGGTCGACCACCCCCGGGTTTCCCGCGCGCGGCGCGGGTCGTACGTCCTGCGCGACGACGGCGAGCTGCCCTGCGAGATGTGCGGCTCCCCGGTGGTCGCTTACCATTGCAAGCGCATCTGCCTCCACTGCGGCTTCATGACCGGCTGTTCCGAGGGGATTTAGTGAGCATGAGCAAAGAGACCGATCGTCCGGGCCGGATCCAGTTCGCGGAGGAGGAGATCCACGGCGCCCGCATCAAGGTCGTCGGCGTGGGCGGCGGCGGCGGCAACGCGATCAGCCGGATGATCGCGTCGGGCCTCCAGGGGGTCGAGTTCATCGCGGTGAACACCGACCTGCAGGCGCTGCGCGCCAACCGCGCGCCGGTCAAGATCCAGATCGGCGGCAAGCTGACGAAGGGCCTCGGGGCCGGCGCCAACCCCGACACCGGCCGCCAGGCCGCGGTCGAGGACACCGAGAAGATCTGCGACGCCCTCGAGGGCTCCGACATGGTCTTCATCACCGCCGGCCTCGGCGGCGGCACCGGGACCGGCGCGGCGCCGGTCGTGGCGTCGATCGCGAGCCAGCTCGGCGGCGACACCTCGAACGTCCTCACCGTCGCGGTCGTCACCCTGCCCTTCTCCCTCGAGGGCAAGCGGCGCATGGGCCAGGCGATGGACGGCCTCGCCCAGCTGCGCGACTGCGTCGACTCGGTGATCGCGATCCCGAACGACCGCCTGCTCAACTCCGTCGCCCGCAACACGCCGGTCGCCGAGGCGTTCCGGGTGGCCGACGACGTGCTGCGCCAGGCGGTGCAGGGCATCTCCGACATCATCACCGTCCCCGGCCAGATCAACCTCGACTTCGCCGACGTGCGGGCGGTGATGCGGGGCATGGGCCAGGCCGTCATGGGCACCGGCGTCGGCCAGGGCGAGAACCGCGCGGTCGAGGCGGCCCAGCGCGCGATCTCGAACCCGCTCCTCGAGGACTCGTCGATCGAGGGCGCCAAGGGCGTCATCGTCAACATCACGGGCGGCACCGATCTCTCGCTGTCCGAGGCGGCCGAGGCGACGGCGCTCATCACGAAGGTGGCCGACCCCGACGCCAACGTCATCTACGGCATCGTCACCGACGAGTCGATGGGGAACGCGGTGAAGGTCACGGTCATCGCGACGGGCTTCAATCGCCAGGCGGCCCGCAAGGGCGCGGCCCCGACCCCCGTCGATCTCGCCAACTACATGACGACACCGGCCGCGCAGGCGCCGGCCGTCGCCGCCGCGGGAGGCGCCGCGCCGGGCGACTTCTACCGGAAGACGCCGAACCCCAAGGCGGCGTCGGGCGGCGGCGGCCGCTTCGACCTCGACGTGCCGGCGTTCCTGCGCAGGAAGGGCGGCGACGGCGGCGGGAGCGAGTAGTGCCGTCCTTCTCGCGCGAGGGCGCCTGCGACCGCTGCGGGCGCGAGTACGTCGTGTCGGGCGCCTCGATCAACCCGGGATCGGAGACCGAGGCGCCCAAGCGCTTCCGCTGCGAGTGCGGCGGATCCGTCGAGACCTTCATCCCGGGGAGCGTCAACCTGGAACGGGTCCTGGTGGCGCCGAAGGAGTAGCCGGGCCGTAGAGCCGACACGCGCCGTCGCGTCGTATCCTCTCGCTCCATGAACGAGGACGACGCCGGGCTCGCGGAGCGGACGCTTTCCGTCTGGTCGGCCACCCTCAGCCTGGCCTCGGCCGACGTCTCTCCCGAGCAGACGCTGAAGGCGCCGCCGGCCACGGTGGACGGATCCACGACCGGGAGCCCGACCGCCCGGATTCTCGAGACGCTGCCGGTCCGCACCGCGATCATCGCCGCACCGCAAGGGGCGCCGGTCGACTACGTGATCCGCCGCGAGCTCGGCCGCGGAGGGATGGGGGTCGTCTACGAGGCCGATCAGCGGTCGCTCGGCCGCTCGGTCGCCGTCAAGATGATGCTGGCCGGCGAAGCGACGCCCGAGCACGAGGCGCGCTTCATCGGCGAGGCTCGAGCCACGGGACGGCTCGAGCACCCGAACATCGTGCCCGTCTACGATCTCGGGCGCACGAGCGACGCCCGCGTGTACCTCGGCATGAAGCTCGTGCGCGGCGAGTCGTGGAAGGCGCTCCTCCGGCGCGAGCCCCCGACGACGCCCGAGTCGCTGCGACGCGCGCTCGAGATCCTCGCCGCGATCTGCGACGCGGTCGGCTTCGCCCACGCCCACGGCATCGTCCACCGCGACCTCAAGCCCGAGAACGTGATGCTCGGCCAGTTCGGCGAGGTCCAGGTGATGGACTGGGGCCTCGCCCTCGACGTCTCGCCGGGCTCGGACGCGCGGGCGCGCGAGAGCGGGCCGGCGGGGACGCCGGCGTACATGTCGCCCGAGCAGGCTCGGGGCGACGCCCCGGCGCTCGGCACGTGGTCGGACGTCTACCTCCTCGGCGCGATGCTGTACGAGGTCCTCACCGGGTCGCCGCCGCACCGCGGGCAGGGGCTCGTCGGGACGCTGGTCGCCGCCGCGCGCGGAGACGTCGTGCCGCCCGCCGAGCGCGCGCCCGCGCGGACGATCCCGCGCGAGCTCGCCGCGCTGTGCCTGTCCGCGCTCGACAAGGATCCCTCGAGGCGGCCGACCTCCGCGCAGGGCTTCAAGGACCGGCTCCGGAACTACCTCGCGCACGCCGAGGCGATGCGGCTGCTCGAGCGCACGCGCGAGCTCCTCGCCGGACCCGAGCCGGCCGAGGCGCTCCCGCGCGCGCAGGCGCTCCTCGATCAGGCCCGCGAGCTGTGGCCGGAGTCCGAGGAGGCCGAGGAGCTCCTCGGGCGACTCGGCGAGGCGCGCGCCGACCTCGCCCTCGAGCGGGGCGACGGGCGCGCGGCCCGCCGGATCGCCGAAGGCCTGGCGCCCGGACCCGGGCTCGCGGCGGAAAGGATCGCCCAGCTCCGCGCGGCCGCGCGGCGGCAGGAGCGGCGCGGCCGCAACCAGCTCGTGGCCGCGGCCGTGCTCGCCGTCTCGGCCGTCCTCGGCACGCTGTCGGTCGAGCACGCGCGCCCCGCGCGCGAGGCGGCCGCGCGCGCGCGCGACGCACGAGGCCGCCTCGGCACCGTCACCGAGGCGGCGTGGAAGGAGCTGCGGCAGGGTCGCGACCTCGACGGCCTCGCCCGCGAGCTCGGCGTCGTCGCGCGCACCGCCGAAGAGGGCGGCCTCGACGCGGGGGACCCGGCGCTCGGCCTCGCGGCCGGGTGGCGGGCGCTGCGCGTGGGCGAGCCCCGGCGGGTGCCCTCACTTCTGACGCCGGCGGTCGGCGACCCGCTGCGCCGCGCTCTCGAGTCCCCGCGGCTCGCGGCCGACCCGCTCGCCGCGGCCGACGAGTGGCTCTTTGCCGCGCGCGCGCTGCCGGCCGAGGCGCGCGCTCTCGGCGAGGCGACGATCCTCGTCGCCGGCGACCGCCTCGCGCCACCGGCGGCGATCGAGCGAGTCGGACCCGCGCTCGCCGCGCGCCTCGCCGCGTCGGGGGCGCAGGCCGTGCTGGCCGATGCCCGCTCCGGCCTGCCCCACGAGCGGCTCGGCCTGCCGCTGCGGATCGAGGTCCGGCCGGGCGCGCGGCCCGGCGGACCGGCGACGCTCTTCCCGCGCGAGACGGCGCGCGTCGTCGCGGGCCTCGACCCTCTCGACCGGCGCGAGCGGTGGCGGTTCCCGCCGCCGCTCTACGCCGACGTCGCGTCGCCGGACCCCTCGCCCCTCCTCGTGCCCCACGAGGGCGGATGGCTCGTGCTCGTCGCGTGGGGCGCCGACGTGATCGGCCTCGACCCCGCCACCGGCGTTCCGAGGACCCGGCTGCGGACGCAGGCGCGCGTGGCCGCGCTGCTGCCGTCGGGCGAGGCCGGCGTCTTCCTGATCGCGCAGGGCTCGACCTGGGGCGCCGCGCGCTCGCGCCTCGTGCGGGCGACCGCCGTGCGGGCGCTCGAGCCGCTCGTCCCGGCCTTCGACTACGACGCGTCGCTCGCGCGTCGCGCGTCGCGCGCGCTCATCGGCGAGGCGGAGCCGCGGCGCGGCGTCGAGCCGGCGCGCGTGGAGCTCGCGCGCGTCGACGTGGCGCGGCGCCTCGATCCCACGAGCCCGCTCCTCGACCGGCACGTCGCCGAGCGCGCTCTCGTCGCCGGCCGGCCCGACGAGGCGCGGGCCGCGGCCTCGCGCCTCGCGCAGGCCGACCTTTCGGCCGCGGAGTTCGCCGAGGCGGCGGACGCCCTCGACCAGGCCGGGCTCGCCGCGCAGGCCGTCGACGCGCTCGCCGAGCAGGCCGTTCTCGCGCACGCCCGCAGCGCCGCCAACCCCGACCTCAACCCGCTCCTCAGCGGGAACCCGGTGCGCTCGCTCCGCCGGGTCGCGCGTCGCGCGGGCGAGCGGGGCGACGGCGCGCGCCGCGACCGGCTGGCCGCCCTCGCCCGCGAGGTTGCGACCGCGGCCGAGGGCGACGCGCTCGCCGCCCCGCTCGAGCGGAGGTGGCTGGAGCGGAACGGCCGGGCCGCGCTGCTCCAGGCGTTCGAGCCCTACGAGAGCCGCGCGCGGAAGATGGGCGGGCTGTTCATGACGCCCCCCGCGCTCGTGGACGGCGTCGAGCCCGCCGCCTTCGTGCTCGTCGTGGTCCCGTTCCTGCTGCTCGCGACGGTGCTCGTTCTCCATTTCCGGGTCCGCGCGGCACGAACCGCCGACCTGCGTGCCCTCGGATTCCGGAGCTGGGGCAGCCAGACGCTCGCGTTCGTCACGAACCCCGTCCTGCGCCTCTCCCACACCTTCGTGGCCTACGCCAGCCGGGCGGAGCGAGCCGTGCTCCTGCTCGGGGCCGCGGCCGCGATGGTCGCCCTCGTCCACCTCGAGGGTGTGGCGCGAGCGCTCGGCGAGGTCGCGACCGTGCCCGCCGACGTGGGACACGGCCAGCTCGGCACCGCGAGCGGCCTCGACTTCGTCCTCGCGATGCGGGACCGCGTCGCGCCCGCGCGCCGCGCGCCGCACGACCGGCTGCTCGCGGAGGCGTGGCTGCAGCGCGGCGAGGACGCGCGGGCCCGCGAGGCCCTCGACGCCGTCCTCGCTCTGGCGCCCGGCGATCCCTTCGCCTCGAACAACGAGGGCGTCCTCCTCGAGAAGGCCGGGCGGCGCGACGACGCCCTCGCCTTCTATCGGCGGGCGGCGTCCGCGCCCGGCGACGCGGGCGCGATCGCGCGCGCGAACGTCGCGCGCTTCGAAGGCGCGCCGCGACCCGCTCTCCCAGTCGCCTACCGCGCCTGGCAGCGCCTCGATCCCGGCCTCGACGAGCCCCTGCGCCAGCTCGCGGACCCCGACGACCTCCTCGCCGTGCTCGACGTCCTGCGCTCGCCCTGGGCGGCGATCGGCGCCGGCCTCTCGGCTCACCTCGCCGGCGCGGCAGACACTGCGCCCGACACCCTCACCCGCGGGGTCGCGCTCTTCTCGAGCTTCGGGCTCCAGGACGGGGGGCCGGCCTGGACCGAGCCACTCGAGAGGGTCGTCCGCTCCGGCTTTCCACTCTTCTTCGCGTTCGTCCTCCTCCACGTCCCGTTCACCCCGCGGCGGCTGAGCGCCCCGACGCCGCCCCGCGTGGAGCGGGCGCTCTGCGTGATCGGCTCGCTCGCGGACGTCGCCCTTCCCGGCGCGCGGTGGCTCGCGCGGCGGCGCATCGCGGCCGGCGCGCTCCTCCTGTTCGCCGGGCCGTTTCTCTTCTTCCTGGCCGTCTCGTGGCTCCGCGGCTCGACCGTGCTCATGATCGCGCTGCCCCCGATCGTCTTCGTCTACGCCGACCCGTCCGACGCCCGCACGGCCGCCGGGATCTTCACCACCGGCCTCGCGCGCACGCTGGGCCCGTACGCGGAGCCCGCCCTCTTCCTCCTGTACGGCTCGACGTGGGCGCTCGCCGTGCGGCGTCTCGTGCTCTGGGGCCGGGAAAGGCGGAGGGCCCGGTCGGCGGGCTAATCTGGACTATTTCGTATAGAATAATCGAGCCGTGTCCCGCCGCCTTCAGGAACGCCATCGGTCCCTGCGCGAAGCAGAGGTGTGGCTCGAGGACGTGCCGCGGCACGGCTCATTCCGCGTCGCCCTCGTCTGGCCGAACCTCTACACGGTCGGGATGTCGAATCTCGGCTTCCAGGCCGTCTACCGGCTCCTGAACCGCCACCCCGACGTCGTCTGCGAGCGGGCGTTCCTGCCCGACGACGAGGACGCGGCCGAGCTCGAGCGGGCCGGTCGCCCCCTCGTCAGCTTCGACACCGGCACGCCCCTGCGCGACTTCGACGCGATCGCGTTCTCGGTTTCCTTCGAGAACGACTACCTGCACGTGCTGCGGGTGCTGCGCCTCGCCGGCATCCCGCTGCGGGCGAAGGACCGCGGCTCCCGCGACCCGCTCGTCATCCTCGGCGGCGCGGCGATGTTCCTGAACCCCGAGCCGCTCGCGCCGTTCGCCGACCTCGTCGCCGTAGGCGAAGGCGAGCCGATCGTTCCGCGGATGATGGAGGCGCTCCTCGGCGCGTCCTCGCCTCGCGAAGGCCTGCGCGCCCTCGCGCCGAAGGACGGCTTCTACGTGCCGTCCCTCTACGAGCCGCGGTACCACGGGGACGGCACGCTCGCCGGCGTCGACGGCCCCGGCCGGGTCGTGCGCCAGCGCGGCTGGCCGGGGACGATCGGCTTCCCGCAGTCGATCGTCCTCACCCCCCACACCGAGATGTCGATGAAGTACCTCGTCGAGATCTCGCGCGGCTGCCCCTGCATGTGCCGCTTCTGCTGGGCCGGGTACAACTACCTCCCGGTGCGCGGCTTCACCCGCGCGGAGCTCGTGGCGCGGGCGCGAGAGGTGCGCGCGAAGACGGACAGGATCGGCCTCGTCTCGACCGCGGTGTGCGACCACCCGGAGATCGAGGGGATCGTCGACGACCTCGCGGCCATGGACTACGAGGTCTCGGTCGCGTCGCTGCGCCTCGACGACCTCACGCCGCAGTTCGTCTTCAAGCTCGCCGACACCGGCGTCCAGGGGCTCACCCTCGCCCCCGAGTGCGGCTCCGACCGGATGCGGCGGATCCTCAACAAGCAGTTCACGAACGCCGACATCCTCGACAAGGCCACGTGGATCTTCGAGAACGGGATCCAGAACCTCAAGCTCTACTACATGGTCGGGCTCCCCTTCGAAGACCACGGCGACGTCGAGGCCATCGTCACGCTCACCGAGCAGATCCGCGAGCGGATGCTGCAGGTCGCGCGCGGCCGCGGCCGCGTCGGCCGCATCCACCCGTCGGTGAACCCGTTCGTGCCGAAGCCGGGGACGCCGTACCAGTGGCTGCCGATGGAGGACCCGAAGGAGAGCGACCGCAAGCTGCAGTTCCTGCGCAAGGCCTTCGCCCGGATGCCGAACGTCGACGCCGTCATCAAGAGCGCGCGCACGGGCGCCGTGCAGTCGATCCTCGCCCTCGGCGACCGCCGCGTGGCGGACGCCCTCGAGATGGCGGTCACGCAGGGCGTCGACCTCAAGCGCGCGGTGCGCGAGGCGGGCCTCGACCACCGCTTCTACCTCTTCCGCGAGCGGGCGAAGGACGAGCTCCTGCCGTGGGACGTCGTCGACAACGGCGTCGCCAAGGGCTACTTCTGGCGCGAGCTCGAGAAGAGCCGGCAGGAGAAGCTCTCGCCGCACTGCCCGGAGATCCAGGGCTGCATCCGCTGCGGCGTCTGCGAGGATGCGCCGAACCCGTCCTACCGCGTGCCGGAGAAGTGGAAGGGCCTCGCGACGCTGCCGCTCTACGAGAAGACGGCCGGCCGGCCCGCCTGACTCGGCGCAGGGCCGCTCGAATCGAGGCCCCGCGTCGGAAAAATCGCTCGATCACTGCACTTTCCTGAACGCCCGGGGGCCCTCGAGCGTCATACCTTGCGACGGAAGGAAGGATGCGTCTCACCATGCGCAAGGGATTGATCGCCGCAGGCGTCCTCGTGCTCGCCGGGGGCGTGACCGCCGTGCTCTACAGCAAGTCCAACACCACCAAGGCGAACGGGTTCAAGACCGTCCCCGTGACCCGCGGCGCGGTTGTCGAGAAGGCGCTGGCGATCGGCGCCATCAAGCCCAAACGGGAGATTGCGGTCAAGAGCAAGATCTCGGGCATCGTGAAGACCTCCTTCCGCGAGGTCGGCGACGTCGTTCAGCCGGGCGACCCGCTCTTCGAGATCCTTCCCGACCCCACCCCGATGGAGCTGACGGAGGCGCGGCGCGAGCTCGAGATCGCCCGCAACGTCTTCGAGCAGGCCCAGAAGAAGTTCGACCGTGCGCGCACGCTGAAGGAGCAGGGCATCCTCGCCACCCAGGACTGGGAGCAGGCCGAGAAGGACATCCAGGACGCGCGCATCCGGCAGGAGCTCTCGACCGAGAAGCTCGCCCTCATCGAGAAGGGACGCGTGAAGAGCGCGCGGCAGGCCGACCGCGTCGAGTCGATCATCCGCTCCCCGATCCGAGGCACCGTGCTCGAGCTGCTCGTCAACGAGGGCGACCCCGTCGTTCCCCTCACCTCCTACCAGGCCGGCACGGCGCTCACGAACCTCGCCGACATGACGACCCTCATCTTCAAGGGCACCGTCGACGA
Organism: Vicinamibacteria bacterium; assembly: GCA_046331285.1. Taxonomy (GTDB): domain Bacteria; phylum Acidobacteriota; class Vicinamibacteria; order Fen-336; family Fen-336; genus DATBSL01. The sequence continues at coordinate 80,653 of JAXLRD010000022.1, read as the reverse complement.
GATCGACGTGGGCAAGCTCAAGGAGGGCATGCCCGCGCACATCAAGATCGGGGCCCTGCCGGAGGCGAAGGTCGATGGCAAGGTCTACAAGATCGCCCCGAAGTCGAAGACGGCCGAGGGCGCGACGCTCTTCGACGTCGAGATCGAGCTCCTGCCCGGTAAGGACGTGGTCCTCCGCGCGGGGTACTCCGCCAACGCCGAGATCGCCGTCCGCGAGAAGCAGAACGTGCTGCTGATCCCCGAGCGGCTGGTCACCTTCGCCGAGGGAAAGGCGTCGATCGAGCTCCCCGCGCCGGGCGACGCGCCGCCCGTGAAGAAGGAGATCAAGACCGGCCTCTCCGACGGCATGAACGTCGAGGTCGCCGAGGGGCTCCGGGAGAAGGACCTCGTCGTCGAGCGTCCGCCCAAGAAGATCGAGTAGCCGCTCCCGGGACGCCCGAGGACGCCGCCATGAACTCCCTGTCGTTCCTCCGCCAGATGCTGCAGGACATCCGCCACCAGAAGATGCGGACGGCCCTGACCCTCTTCGGCATCACCTGGGGCACGGTGTCCGTCGCCCTCCTCGTCGCGTTCGGTGAGGGACTGCAGAAGCGCATCCTCAAGAACCAACGCGGCCTCGGCGAGAGCATCGTGATCGCGTGGCCGGGGCGAACGGCCCTCCCGTGGCAGGGGCTCGGCAAGGGCCGGCCGATCAGGGTCACCGAGGACGATCTCGAGGCCCTGCGGCGCGAGATCCCCGAGGCGAAGTTCTCCGCCGAGTACTCGCGCAGCAAGAGCACCTTCCGCCGCGAGCGGGCCCGCATCGCCCCCGACATGTCGGCCACGAACGCCGTCTTCGGCGCGATGCGCAACCTCATCCCGGACGCCGGGGGCCGTTACGTCAACGACCTCGACCTCGACCGGCGACGGCGCGTCCTCTTCCTGGGCGACAAGCTGAAGCAGGACCTCTTCGGCGACGCCGACGCCGTCGGTCGGACCGTCATGGTCGACAATGTGCCGTTCCTCGTGATCGGCGTCATGCAGAAGAAGGCCCAGGACTCGAGCTACAGCGGCCGAGACCAGGACAAGGCCTTCATGCCGGACTCGACCTACAAGGGCCTCTTCTCCGAGCGCTACGTCGGGAACTTCATCTTCCAGGCGAGCGCGCCCTCGCTGGTGCCGACGGTGACGCGCCGCGTCTACGAGGTGCTCGGCCGCCGCCTCAAGTTCGACCCGGCCGACAAGGAGGCGATTGGGATGTGGGACACGACGGAGGGCGAGAAGTTCCTCTCGATCTTCTTCACCACCTTCCGCGTCTTCCTCGGGGTGATCGGCTCGTTCACGCTGATCGTGGGGGGCATCGGGGTCTCGAACATCATGTACGTGGTCGTCGAGGAGAGGACGCGCGAGATCGGGATCAAGCTCGCGGTGGGCGCGAAGCCCCGCTACGTGCAGTGGCAGTTCCTGATGGAGACCCTGACCCTGACCGCCGTCGGGGGCGCCCTCGGCTTCGCGATCACGCTCGGCCTACTGGCCGTCTTCCCGCTCCTCGGCTTCGACGACTACGTCGGCACGCCGGAGGCCTCGCCCGTCGTCATCCTCGTGACCGCGGTCCTCCTCGGCGCGATCGGCTTCGCCGCCGGCTACTTCCCCGCGCGCCGGGCGTCCCTCCTCGACCCCGTCGTCGCCCTCAAGCTGTCATGAAGACCGCCTCGGCCGAGCTCGCTCTCGTCTGGCGCCTGTTCCGCGCCGACCTCGCGCACCAGAAGAAGCGCATCGCCCTCACCGTGCTCGCGATCGCCTGGGGGACCCTCTCGATCGTCCTCCTGCTGTCCTTCGGCGAGGGGCTCAAGCGCTCCTTCGCGAAGGGCTCGCGGGGGATGGGCGAGGGGATCGGGGTCGTCTGGGGCGGCGCCACGACGAAGGCGTACATGGGGCTTCCCTCCGGCCGGACCATCAGGCTCCGCGAAGAGGACGCCCCGATGCTCCGCCAGAGGATCCCCGAGATCGCGGCCCTCTCCATCGAATTCGCCCGCCGGATCCCGGTCGCGGTCGGGACGAAGATCGTCAACGTCCGGGTCCGCGGCGTCGACCCCGAGTTCGGCGAGCTGCGCAACCTCCACCCGCAGCCCGGCGGTCGCTTCCTCGACCCGCCCGACGTGTCCGAGAAGAGGCGCGTGGTGTTCCTCGGCGACGAGATCGCGCGCGACCTCTTCGGCCGCGAGGACGTCGTCGGCCGCACCCTCCAGATCAGCCAGTCGACGTTCACGGTGATCGGCGTCCAGCAGAAGAAGATCCAGATGGGGATGTACAACGGCCCGGACAGCAACCAGGCCACCATCCCCGCCACGACCTTCAAGGCGATGCTCACGGACGCGGGGGTCGAGAACTTCGTCTACCGCCCCGTGAGCCTCGACAAGGGCGACCTCGCCAAGGCCGAGCTCTACCGCGTCATGGGGAGCAAGTACCACTTCGACGTCGAGGACACGCGCTCGCTCGGGATCTGGGATACCCGCGAGGGCCAGCGCATCACCGACAACATCGCCCTCGGGATCCAGCTCTTCCTCGGGATCATCGGCTGCCTGACCCTGCTGGTCGGCGGCATGGGCGTCGCGAACATCATGTACGCCGTCGTGAAGGAGAGGACGCGCGAGATCGGGGTCAAGATGGCCCTCGGCGCCAAGGCGCGGCAGGTGATGACGCCCTTCGTCCTCGAGGCGCTTCTGATGACGGTCGCGGGGGGCGTCGTCGGGACGGCGGTGTCGGTCGCCCTCGTCTTCGGCATCGCCGCCCTGCCGCTCAAGGGCGAGGCATTCGACCTGCTGGGCAAGCCGACCTTCTCGCCGGCCATCGCCGCCGCCACCGCGGCGATTCTCGGCACGATCGGGTCGCTCGCCGGCTACTTCCCCGCGCGCCGCGCGGCGTCGGTCAACCCCGCGGTCTCCCTGAGGTACGAGTGATGATGATCGAGATGCGGGCCATCCGTAAGGTCTACTCCACCGGGCGGGTCGAGGTGGAGGCGCTCAAGGGCATCGACCTCGACATCGAGCGGAACGACTACGTGGCGATCGTCGGGCCCTCCGGCTCCGGGAAGTCGACCCTCATGAATCTCCTCGGCTGCCTCGACACCCCGACCTCTGGCGTCTACCGCCTCTCCGGGGAGACCGTCTTCGGCCTCGACCGCAACCGGCTCGCCGAGATCCGCAACCGCCACGTCGGCTTCGTCTTCCAGAACTTCAACTTGCTGCCCTACGCGAGCGCCCTCGAGAACGTCGAGCTGCCGCTCCTCTTCGGCGGCGTCCCCACGAAGCAGCGGCGCGCGCGCGCGCGGGCGATGCTGGAGAAGGTGGACCTCGCCGACCGCATGGACCACCGGCCGACCGAGCTCTCCGGCGGCCAGATGCAGCGCGTGGCGATCGCGCGCGCCCTCGTCAACGAGCCGGCCATCGTCCTCGCCGACGAGCCGACGGGAAACCTCGACTCCGCCTCCGGCCACGGCATCGTCGGGCTCTTCCGCGAGCTGCACGACGCCGGCCAGACGATAGTGATGATCACGCACGACATGGCGCTCGCCAGCCTCGCCTCGCGCGTCGTGCAGATCCGCGACGGCCAGATCGTCCAGGACGAGCGGGCGGCGGCCTGAGGGCTCAGTCGGCCCGGTTCCTCCAGAGCCGCTCGTAGGTCGACCACTCGCGGTCGTCCGTCGTCCACTCGGCGTAGAGGGCGATGCCCTCGAAGGTGCCGCCCGCGCCGAGGCCCCGCAGCCCGGCCACGATCCCCGGCAGCGCGTTCTCCGGGGTCTCCACGCCGGCCCGGTGCATGAAGCCGAACGGCTCGTAGGTCGGCACGCCCATGAGGACCCGCGCGTTCGAGCCGCTCGCGTCGAGGGCGCCGGCGACCGACGAGGACGCCCACTGCAGGTAGCGCCGGTAGAAGTTCGGAGTGGGCAGCGCGGTGTCGTAGGCCATGATCACGATCTGGTCGACGACGGCCGCCACCCGCGCGTAGTAGTCCGGGCTCCACGCGAAGTTCGGCGCCCGGCGCAGGCCGAACGGCGCGGGCCGCGTCGCCGCGATCGAGAACGTGCGCCCGCCCACGGCGGTGCGCAGCGCCCGCAGGAGGGCGAGGAACTCGTCGTTGCCGTCGTCGACCGGCTCCACGTTGAGGTGGATGCCGTCGAAGCCCTCGTCGACGAGCCCCCTCACCTCGGCGACGATGCGCTGGCGCTGGTTGAGGTCCGCGAGCTGCAGCGTGCCCGGGCGCTGGCGCTTCCAGCCCGCGCGAAGGCCGCCGATCCAGGGCAGCACCCGCAGCTCCGGCGCCGTGCGCCGCGCGGCGGCGAGGAAGGCGCGCATCTGCTCGCGGTCGTGGGGCGGGAGGTTCCCCCGGCCGTCGAAGGGGATGAGGTGCGGATAGAGGTAGACGATCCCGCGGGCGTGCAGCCGCGCGAAGAGGGCGCTCATCGTCGCCTCGTCGTGCGCCCGCTCGAGCCACCGATGCTCGAGCCAGACCGCGTTGCGATCGTGGTTGAACGGGTGCGGCCCGAAGTCGCCGGCCGGGGCCCACGCGAGCCAGGCGAGAACGCCCGCGCCGACGACGGAGGCGACGGCCAGGGCCCGCGCGAGAAGGGCGACCGGCTTCACGCCCCGGGGCCCACCAGCACCACGAGCGCCGCGGCGTGGCGCCGTTCGTGCGTCAGGCTGACGAGCGCGCGCGCGGCGCCGAGCGCCTCGAGGCGCGCCTGGGCGGCCGGCGACAGGCGGAGCGACGGGGGACCGTACTCGCCCCGCACGATCTCGATCTCCCGCTCGGCCACCGCCGCGCCGAGCGCCGCGCGCGCCGCGCGCTTCGCGGCGAGGCGCGCGGCCAGCCGCCGCGCGGGGTCGGCCCGCGCGCGCGCGTAGGCGAGCTCTCCGGGCGAGAAGGCGCCCGGGTCGCCGGCGGCCAGCAGGGCCTCGGCCTCGTCGACCGCCACCACCGCGATCGCGCTCGCCACGATGCCGTCGGGGGCGGCCGGGGGCCTGCCGCCAGTGTAGCAAGCGCCTGCTACGATGGCCGGATGCCCCTCGCCGCCGCGACCGCGCCGTCGCTCTCCGCCGTCCCCGGGCTCGTCCACGGGTTCGAGCGCCGCGACGGTCGGGCGAGCTTCGCCGAGTCCCGCGACGAGACGCGCCGGCGCGTCGGGGAGAGCCTCGCCGACCGGGGGCGGCTCCTTCTCCTCCAGCAGGTCCACGGCGCGCGGATCGTGCGCGCGCCGTGGGACGGCACGCCGGAGGCCGACGGGGCCCTCGCCGACGGCCCCGGCCTCTTCCTCGGGATCGAGACGGCCGACTGCCTGCCGGTCGTCGTGGTCGACCCCCGTCGGCGCGCCCTCGCCGCCGTGCACGCCGGATGGCGCGGGGCTGCGCTGGGCATCGCGGCGCGGGCGGTCGAGGCCCTCGTCGCGGCCGGCTCGCGGGCCGAGGATCTCGTGGCGGCCCTCGGCCCCTGCATCGGCGCCTGCTGCTACGAGGTCGGCGAGGACGTGCGTGTGGCGTTCGGCGCCTCCGCCGACGGGCTCTTCTCTCCCGGGCCGGCCGGGAAGCCCCACTTCGACCTGCGCCGGGCCAGTGTCCGTCGGCTCGAAGCGGCCGGCGTCCCGCCCGGCGCGATCACCCACGTCGACGAGTGCACGCGGTGCCACCCCGAGCTCTACCACTCCTACCGGCGGGACGGGAAGGGCGCCGGCCGCATGATCAGCTTCGCGGGGTTCGCGCGCTGATCCCGACCCCGCTGCCGTCGGGCGCGCGGTGGCCGGCGGTGCGCTCAAGATTCAAGATCTGACCCCAGCCGTCCCCGCTCGTCAGACGTTCGAGGACCTGAGGTCGACCGCCTTGTTCGCGAGGGCGTCGGCCTCGCGGTTCTGCTCGCGGGGGACGTGGGACACGCGGGCGCTCTCGAAGCGCGCGAGAAGCGACTGCGCCTCGCGGAAGAGAGGCTGCAGGCCCTCGTTCTTGACGCGGTAGCGGCCGGCGAGCTGCCGGACGAGCAGCTCCGAGTCGGAGAAGACCCGCACGTCGCGCGCGCCGCGCTCGAGCGCGTAGCGCAGCCCGTGGAGGAGGGCCTGGTACTCGGCCACGTTGTTCGTGGCCCGGCCCAGGTAGCCGTAGAGGGAGGCGAGCGTCTCGCCCGAGTCCGAAGCGACGTGGACGCCGAAGCCCGCCTCGCCGGGGTTGCCGCGGCTCGCGCCGTCGACGTGGAGCCGCAGGGCCGAGGTCACGGCATGACGTCGACGACGGGCGGAGGCGGCTCGAAGTACAGGATCCGGCTGCACGAGTCGCACTCGATGACGCTCTCGTTCTTCCGGACCTCGACCCACACCTGCACGCGCAGCTTCACGTGGCAGGTCTCGCAGCGCCCGTCCTTCGCCTCGGCGACGCCGGTGCCGCGGAGCTTCGCGATCCGCTCGTAGCGGGCGCGGACGGTCTCCGGCACGGAGGCGAGGGCGGCCTCGCGCTCGGCGGCGGCCTGCGCGGCCTCGGCCTTGAGCTTCGCCTCGCGCGCGTCGATCTCGGCCTTCTCCTTCTTGCCCTCGGCCTCGATCAGCTTGAAGGCCGCCTCCTCGCGCTTCACGTCCTGCGCGAGGCCCTCCATCTTCTCCATCTCCTCGAGGATCTGGTCCTCGCGCGAGCGGATCTCGCGCTCGACCCCCTCGATCTCGTGGAGCATGGCCGTGTATTCCTTGTTCGTCTTCACGTCCATGAGCTGGCCCTTGTACTTCGAGCGCTTGCCCTCGAGGTCCTGCACCGCGGTCTCGTGGCCCTTGCGGGCCTTCGTGGCCGCGTCGAGGGCCGCCTTGGCCGCGTCGAGGCGGGAGCGCTCGCCGGCGACGCGGGCGTCGATCTCCTGCCGGGCGCGGGGGACCTGGCCGAGCTCGCCCTCGAGCCGTCGAAGCTCGGCGTCGGCGTGGTGCAGCTTGACCAGCTTCTCGAGGTCGGGGTTCATGGGCGGGGTGCGCCTGAGACGGACATTCCGCGCATTCTACACGGGAGCGGCCGTCGGCCGGGCCGGCGGTGGTGGGCCTGGAAGGACTCGAACCTTCGACTAGCCGGTTATGAGCCGGCCGTTCTAACCATCTGAACTACAGGCCCGCCCCGAAGCGTAGCAGATGCGCGCCGCGGGCCGGGTCACACCCGCGCGGGCAGAGCGCCGTAAGGCTCCTCCCACTCGTAGGTCGTCTCTTCCCGGCCGAGCCGCCAGCGACGCGGGGCCGTCGAGTGCAGCCAGTCGAGCGGCTCGGCGCCGCCGGGCACGCCCCCGGAGAGGGCGACGTGCATCGCGTCGCGGAAGGCGGCCTTCTCCTCCGCACTCGTCGTCCGCGGGTCGGCCGACACGAAGAGCGCCGTACCGCTCTTCGCGACGAGCTCGAGGAAGCGCCGGTCGAGGGCCCACGGCGTCCTCGCGGTGTGGGCGGCGCAGTCGGGGTCGCTCGCGAAGAAGGCCCCGTGCTGCGGCAGGCGGAAGGCCACCGTGTTGACGCCCATCCGGCGCGTGCGCTCCCACGTGCGGCCCGAGGTGTCGTCGCCCGTCCTCTGGATCTCGAAGAGGCCCGCACCGAGATGCCCGATCGTGTTGCAGCCGAGGAGGACGTTGTTGCCCGCCGCTTCCCGCATCGTGCGGTAGAGCCGCAGGACGATCTCGGCGCTCGTCCGCGAGCGGTCGGCGAAGTGCCAGCCCGCGTCGGTCATCTCGGAGCCCATCTCGAAGCCCCACCGCGCGAAGACGTCGTAGGTCGAGAAGTCGTGCTTCACGAGCTCGTAACCCCAGGAGAAGACGCGCGCGACGTCCTCGCGGACGAGCGCGAGGTTCTCCTCCCGGGTGAGGTCGAGCGGCTTCTCCGGGTCGTGCGACGGGCCGGGGCGCAGGCGGCGCGGGTCGTCGACGACCGTGAGCGCGGTGGGGCGCATCCAGATCCCCGGCCGCACGCCCAGGCGCTTCACTTCCGCCGCGAGCCCCGGCATGTCGGGGAAACGCTGCGCGTCGCCGGCCGTCCACGGCCCGCCCGGACACACCGAGCCGGGCGTCCAGCCCGCGTCGATCACGCAGTACGGTCGGTTCGCGTGGCCGTCCGAGATCTCGGCGAGGAACGCGGCGTCGCGGCGGATCGCGGCGGCGTCGAAGCCGCGGCCGTAGGAGTAGTACCAGTTGTTGTTGCCGCAGATCGGCTGGCCGGCGAGCCGGGGCGAGGGACACAGCGTGCGGCAGAACGCCGACAGCGCGGCGAAGGGCGTCTCGCCCGCGCTCGCTCTCGCCACGATCTCGGCCGCCGCGATCTCGCGGTCGCCGGGCAGGGAAGGGCTCCCGCCGTTGCGGAAGTCGAGCCACAGCGCGATCCCGCGGGCGTCGACGGTCCAGAAACACAGCGCCGCGGGCTGCGTCTTCACGCCGGCGAGAAACGTCCGGCCGCTGCGCTCGTGGTGCGCCGCGAAATACCACGGCATCACGCGCTCGGGCTGGAGGTGCTTCCACTGCAGGTCGCCGTAACCGCGCTCCCAGTGGTCGCCGAGGAAGAGAGCGTCCTCGGGGAACGCGAGGGGCCAGCGCAGGACGACGCGGCCGAGGGGCCCGCTCGGGCAGTGGACGCGCACCGACGCGGACCCGTGCCCGGGGGTGACCGTGACGGACGACGAGCCGAGGCTGAACCGCGCGGCCTGACGCTCGGCCTCCCGCAGCTCGCGGCCGTCGAGATCCACGAACACCCGCTCCGGGAGCTCGGGCAGAGCGGAAGGCCACGAGCCGACGGTCTCGACGGCCTGCGCCGGCCCGGGCACCGTGAGGAGCGGGCCCGCGCCCGCGCCGATGGCGGCGCCGAGAAACGACCGCCGGGACGAGCTCTCCATGGGCGACCTCTTCCGCGCCAACGCTCTCACACGGCCCCGGCGGGCCGCAAGCGGCGGGCGAGGCCGACGCGCCTCAGCGGGGCGCTGTCGCGGCCCGGCCGGCGCGCCGCCGCAGCCAGACGACCGTCGCGCCGATGGCCACGAGGAGCGCCACGCCGAAGAGCGGGCGATAGAACACCCACGCCGTGGCGATGGTCGCGAACGACAGCACGGCGCCGAGGCCGAGGCTGAAGAGCCAGAGGCCGGCGCCGAGGAGACCGCCGACGAGCGGCACCGCCTCGCCGAGCACCGCCACCGGGCGGAACACGAGGAAGATGCCGAACGCGACGAAGAAGTAGGCGACGGCGCGCAGGATCCAGGTGAGGACGCGGTTGACCGCGACCGCCGCCTGGAACATCGACGCGGCCGGCCGCTCGCCGGCCTCGAGCATCGAGAGCGCGTCGCCCGAGTGCGTCTGGTACGGGCGGAAGCCGCGGCCGGACTGGCCCGCGACGACGCTCACCACCTGCGGCCGCACGACGCCGTAGCGCACCCGCAGGTCCCCGATCTCCGGGCGCTCCGGGTCGCGGCCGCGGTAGAGCCCGTCGCCCGCCCGCCGCATCCCGCCGGGCCGCGACTCGGACGGCGAGCCGGTGAGCGGCAGGGGCTCGACCGTCTTCATCTTCGCGACGAGCTCGGCCGGCAGCGAGAAGGCGCCGAGCGTCACGGCCTGAGCGCTGAACGCCGTCGAGGGGAACGGCACGGGCCCCGGGTTCCGCGGGGCGGAGGAGGAGTGGAAGGAGCCGGAGGAGATCTCGTGCTCCGACCACTCCTTGTAGTACGTGTACTCCTTCTCCTCCTCCGACTGACCGCCGCTCGGGCGGACGCGCCGCACCGTTCGCTCGTGCTCCTTCCACTGGTACATCTCGCTCGTGCGCACGAGACGGATCGCCGTCGCCGCGACGCCGAGGTCGGGGTCTCTCACCGTCTCCGCGGTGTCGGCGCGGCCCACGACGTGAACCAGCCGGCCCTCGTTCGCGGGGTCGACCGCCTCGCTCGACGCCGAGACGACGACGCCCGCGCCTTCTTCGAGGCTGCGGGCGGTGGTCACGGCACGTCCCTCGTTGCACCACATCGCCGGCAGGGCGCCACAGACGACGAGCCCCCCGAACGCCACGCTCTTGAACGAGCCGGCCAGCCGTGACAGCCAGGAATCCTGCAACGCGCGTCCTCTCCCCGACACCGCCGGACTCGACACGAGCCCAGGCCGGGGAGCGGATTCTAGGCGAGGCCGACCGGCCCGCGCACCTCGTCGCGGCCGCCGCCGGCCCGGCGGACGGCGCGACGCCTCACCGGTGCTCGACGAGCCCGAGGCCGCGCGCCCCGCCCGCCGTCCGACGCCGGAGCAGGAGACCGGCGATCACGACCGCCGTGACGACGCCGGCCGCGGCCACCACCATCCCGACGTGCGGCGAGATCCCGAGTGTCGCCCAGAGGTTCATCTCATCCTCCTCGCGCACTTGGACACGCGCGCGCGCCCGGCGGTTCCCGGGTCCCCGTCCGGGGCTGGCAGGAACCGGATAGCCCACCCGCGCTGCGTCGCCTACGCTCTCGCCCCTCGCCGCAACGCTCGCGCTCCGTGTCCGGCCGTCGCCGCGTCGCTTCGCTGCGCCGCCGCAGGCCGCTCCGAGGAGGCCTCGTGGACAGCACCGCCCTTTCGCTCCTGTTCGTCCTCGCTCTCGCGGGCGAGCCGGCCGCCGCGCCGCCGACGGCCGCCGCCGCGGCCCCGGAGTCCGCGCCGCAGAAGCCGCAGAACGGCGCGTGGGGCCTCGACCTCACCGGCATGGACCCGAGCGTCAAGCCGGGGGACGACTTCTACCGCTACGTCAACGGCAAGTGGGACGAGCGGACCGTGATCCCCGCGGACAAGCTCGAGGCGGGGGGCCTCAATGCGCTCCAGGACCGGGCCCTCGAGGAGATGCGGCGGATTCTCGAGGACGCGGCGGCCGACCCCACCGCGGCCAAGGGCAGCGAGCGCCAGAAGATCGGCGACTGGTACGCCTCGTTCATGGACGAGAAGGCGATCGAGGCGGCCGGGTTCGCGCCGATCCGGCCGGAGCTCGACGCGATCGCGGCCGTCGAGACGCGGCAGCAGCTCGTGGACCTCTTCGCGCGCAGCCACGGCGGCCTCTGCCTGAAGCCCCTCATCGTCACGGTCGACTTCGACCGCAACCGCGTCGGCCGGACCGTCGCGAGCGTCCAGACGAGCGGGCTCTCGCTCGGCGCCCGCGAGTTCTACCTCGAGCCCGGCTACGCTCCCGTGCGCGAGGCGCAGCTCGCCCACGTCGCCCGTCTCCTCCGGACGGCCGGCTTCGACGCGGTCGAGGCCCGGGCGAAGAACGTGCAGGCGCTCGAGACGAAGATCGCGGCGATCACCTGGCCGGCGGCCGACCTCCGCGACGACAAGAAGAAGAACAACGTCATGAGCGTCGCCGAGCTCGCGCGGCGCGCGCCGGGGATCGACTGGCCCCGCTACATCGCGGACTCCGGCGCCGGCGCGCCGGCCGAGGTCAACATGTCGACGCCCTCGGCGATCGCCGGCATGGCCCAGCTCGTCGCGAACGAGCCGCTCGACGCGTGGCGGGACTACCTGCGCTACACGCTCGTCGCGGGCACGTCGAAGTACCTGCCCAGGGCCGCGCGCGACGAGGTCTTCCGCTTCTTCGGCAAGGAGCTCTCGGGGCAGCAGGAGCCCGGGCCCCGGTGGACGGACGCGCTCCTCGACGCCGGGGGCCCCGACCGCCCGCTGGCCGACGCGATGAGCCGGGCCTACGTCGAGCGGCACGTCCCGTCCGACGCCCGGCCGGTGGCGCAGGAGATGGTCGCGAACCTGATCGCCGCCTTCGACGCCCGCCTCGCGCGCCTCGACTGGATGGCCCCCGAGACCCGCAAGGGCGCGCGAGAGAAGCTCTCCAAGGTCACGATCAAGCTCCTCTACCCCGACGTCTGGCACGACGTCACCGGCCTCGAGGTGCGGCGCGGCGATCCCGTGGGCAACGCGCGCCGCGCGGCGGCTCACCGGCGCCGCGAGGACGTCGCGTGGCTGAAGCAGTACCCGGACAAGCGCCACTTCATGCAGCCCGTGTACCTCGTCAACGCCTACGCCAACACGGCGTGGAACGAGATCGTCTTCCTCGCCGCGATCGTGCGGCCCCCCGCCTTCGACGCCAGGGCCGACGCGGCCGTCAACTACGGCGCGATGGGCGCGATCATCGGCCACGAGATCTCGCACCTCTTCGACGACAAGGGCCGGGCGAGCGACGGGGACGGCATCCTCCGCGACTGGTGGACGCCGGAGGACGCCGCCCGCTTCACGAAGGTCGCGCAGCGGCTGCAGGACCAGGTCGGGAGCTACGAGCCCATCCCCGGCAAGAAGGTCGACGGCGCCCTGACGCTCGGCGAGAGCATCGCCGACGTGGCGGGCCTCGTGGTCGCGCGCGACGCGTACGTGCGCTCGCTCGGCGGAAGGCCCGCGCCCGTCGTCGACGGCTACACCGCCGACCAGCGCTTCTTCATGGCCTACGCGCAGGCGTGGCGCTGGAAGGGCCGCGAGGCCGCGGTCGACCGCCAGATGAAGACCGACCCGCACCCGCCCTCGGCGGTGCGGCCGAACACGGTGCGGAACGTCGACGCCTGGTACGACGCCTTCGGAGTGAAGCCGGGCGACAAGCTGTACCTGCCGCCGGAGGAGCGCGTGAGGCTCTGGTGAGCGCAGAGCGGCCGCGCCGGGCGTGTATCATCTGAGGATGCGAAGCCTCGTCGTCGGCGCGGGCCAGGCGCGCTTCAAGCCGCTCGCGGCGCTCACCGACGAGGATTACATGCCGACGAACGGCGGGCTCCCGGCGGCCACGGTGGCGGAGGCTCAGGTGCGCGCCGTCCTGGGCTCGACGACGGGGCTGACCCTCACGCCGTAGGCCGCGCGACGACCCGGCCGATGAAGGTCCTCGCTCCGCGCGGCCGGTTCGCCGAGCTCCTCGCGCAGGATCCGATCGTCCTCGCACCGATGGACGACGTCTCCGACGCGCCCTTCCGGCGTCTGTGCCGGTCGAACGGCGCCTCCGTCTGCGTGACCGAGTTCGTGCGGGCCGAGCAGCTCGTCCACGGCGCGCGCTCGGCCCGCCGCCGCGTCCTGCTCGAGGAGGACGACCAGCCGACGGGCATCCAGGTGCACGGCCCCGACGCGGTGATGCTCCTGCGCGCGGCGCGGCTCGCGGAGGCGGCCCGCCCCGCGTTCGTCGACATCAACTGCGGCTGCTGGGTGCCGAGGATCGCCCGCGGCGGAGCCGGCGCGGCGTGGCTGCGCGAGCCCGGGGCGATGGTGGCGATGGCCCGGGAGATCGCGGCCGCACTCGAGTTGCCGGTGACCGTGAAGACCCGCATCGGCTGGGGGCCCGAGTCGGACATGCCGATCGTGGATCTCGCGCGGCGGCTCGAGGACGCGGGGGTCGCCGGGCTGACCGTGCACTGCCGAACGGCGCAGATGGGGCACGAGGGCGAGGCCGACTGGAGCTGGGCCGCGCGCGCGAGAGAGGCCGTCTCGATCCCGGTCGTGGTCAACGGCGACGTGCGGACGCCCGAAGATGCGGCACGCGCGCTGCGCGAGACGGGCTGCGCGGGCGCCATGATCGGCCGCGCCGCCATCCAGCACCCGTGGATCTTCCGCGAGACGCATGCGCTCCTGCGCGGGGAGCCGATCGCGCCCCCGACCGATCGCGAACGTGGCGAGGCCTACGCGTGGCTGGCCGAGGCGAACGCCGGGCTTCGTGGGGAGCGGCACGGGATCGAGGTGACCCGCCGCCACTTCGCCCTGCTCGGGCCCACGCTGCGGCCGCTCCTCGAGCCGCGGCTCAAGGCCGCGAAGACCGTGGCCGCGGTGCGGGAGGCGATCGGGGAAGCGCTGGCGGCGGCGAGCGCGTGGCCCGCGCCCTAGCGACGGGGCCCCGCGCTCAGTCCGCCGTCTCTCCCCGGCTCTCGAGCAGGCGGGCCAGGAACGCGAGGTCCACCTTGTCCTTGTCGCGGTGAGTCTGCTTCGTCCGCCAGAGCAGCCGGGGGCTCGCGAACGGGATGGGGACGCCCTCGATCTCGACCACGTCGACGAGGGGGGCGGCGGCCGCGTAGTCGATCCCGCACGCACTCTTCATCAGATCGACGACGAACTCGTCGGCCACCCGCACCACCACGTAACGGTCGAGGTCGTCGGGAGCCATGTCTCGCACCGCCCCGTCGGGGAGGGCCATCAGCGCGCGGCGCACCCGCTCCTGGTTCTCGGGCGACGTGTCGACCAGGAGGTCGATGTCGTTCGTGGCGCGGACGAACCCGGCCTGGATCACCGCCATTCCGCCGAGGACCACGTAGCGGGCGCCCTCTCGGTTGAGGCCGCGACAAAGGGCGATGAGGTCCTCTAGGAGCGGCGGACGGGCTTCGAGGGGCGGGTCAGCATCCGAAGGGTCCATTCCTCGCTCTCCTCGAAGCTCGTGAACCGGTGGACGCCTCGCGGAAGGAACGGCTTGTCGCCGCGCAGGTCCGCGGCGAGCCGGAGGAGGGGAGCCGTCGCCGGCAGGCCGCGGCCGAGCTGCCGCCGCCCCACGACCTTCATGCCGTCCTCCGCCGCATCGAGCGGGCGCATGCGTGACGATTCTCTCATGGGCGGCAGAACGTGGAGCGCCGGGAGAGGGCCTCCACGGCGGGGGAGCCACCTGCCGGCCTGGCCTTGTGGGTGGACTCACGGACAAAGAGGAGGGGCGCTCGGCTTCGCCTTCGCGCCCCTCCTAGAAACGAAACAACGGACAACGGAAACGGACAACGGAGCATCGGGGTCGCGTTCAGCCGGCGACCCCGAAGGGCCTGGCGACCCCGAAGGACCCTAGATTCTGCTGCCCTCCAGGAAGGCCTTCAGCTTGCGGCTGCGGCTCGGGTGCCGCAGCTTGCGCAGCGCCTTCGCCTCGATCTGGCGGATGCGCTCGCGGGTGACCTGGAAGCTCTGGCCGACCTCCTCGAGGGTGTGCTCGGAGCCGTCGCCGATGCCGAAGCGCATCTTGATGACGCGCTCCTCGCGGGGCGTGAGCGTCTTCAGGAGGGCTTCGGTCTGCTCCTTGAGGTTGAGGTTGATCACGTTCTCGGCCGGGGAGACCGCGGAGCGGTCCTCGATGAAGTCCCCGAGATGCGAGTCTTCCTCCTCCCCGATCGGCGTCTCGAGGGAGATCGGCTCCTGCGCGATCTTGAGGACCTTGCGGACCTTGGAGACCGGGATGTCCATCCGCTTCGCGATCTCCTCGGAGGTGGGCTCGCGGCCGAGCTCCTGGACGAGGGCGCGCGACGTGCGGATGAGCTTGTTGATCGTCTCGATCATGTGCACCGGGATGCGGATGGTGCGCGCCTGGTCGGCGATGGCGCGGGTGATGGCCTGGCGGATCCACCACGTCGCGTAGGTCGAGAACTTGTAGCCGCGCTTGTACTCGAACTTGTCGACGGCCTTCATGAGGCCGATGTTGCCCTCCTGGATGAGGTCCAGGAACTGCAGGCCGCGGTTCGTGTACTTCTTCGCGATCGACACGACGAGGCGGAGGTTGGCCTCGACGAGCTCCTTCTTCGCCTGCTCGGCCTGCGCTTCGCCCGTGATGACGGTGTCGAGCGTGCGCTGGATCTCCTCGGGCCGCGCGTCGAACTCCTCGGCGATCTGGTCGAGGACGGCGCGCTGGTCCCGCACCATCTGGCGGACCTGCTTCTTGTAGTCGTCGGAGACGTCGCGCTTGAGCTTCAGCTCGAGCCGCGCGATGCGGTCCTCGGCGTCGCGGATGCGGTCGACTGCCTCGCGGATCCGCTCGACGAGACGCCGCTTGAAGGCCTCCGAGAACTCGATCCGCCGGATCGAGAGCGACATCCTGATCCGCAGCCGCGCGAGCCGCCACTTGCCCTTCACGTAGGCGCGGCTCTTCTTCTCGAGCTTCACGAAGTGCTTGCGGTAGGCGATGTAGTCCTCGTGGGCCTGGTTCGCCTTGCCGATGAGCTTGAGGGTCTCGCGGATCTTCGCCTCGAGCTTCTCCTCGGTCACCTCCTCCTCGTTGAAGATGACCGCGTCGCGGACGCCGATCTCGCGGGCGCCGAGCCGCTCGCCGAGCCGCGCGACCTCCTGGGCCGCCATGTTCGTGCGCGAGATCGCGCGCAGCATGGCGTTCTTCCCGCGCTCGATGCGCTTCGCGATCTCGACCTCGCCCTCGCGGGTGAGGAGGGGCACCGTGCCCATCTCGCGCAGGTACATGCGCACCGGGTCGTTCGTCTTGTCGAGCGCGCCGGGAGTGAGGTCGAGCTCGACGCCCTCCTCCTCCGCCTTCTCCCGGAACTTCTGCTCGGAGTCGACGACCTCGATGCCCATCGACCCGAACATCGAGAAGATGTCGTCCAGCTCGTCCGACGAGCTGATCTCCGAGGGCAGGAGGTCGTTCACCTCCTCGTAGAGAAGGTAGCCCTTCTCCTTGCCCATCGTGATGAGCTGCCGGACCTCGTCGTACTTTTCCTCGATCGAGAGCGCCATTGCCCTTCCGCCTCGCTCCTTGGCTCCGCCCTAGAGGGTCGCCATCTGTCGCACGAGCCGCGTCTTCTCCTGAAGCAGCGCCTCGAGCGCGTCCCCGCTTGCCCCGGGGAGCCTCTTCTGGATCTCCGCCATCCGCGTGCGCAGCGGCTGACGACGCAGCTCCCGCACGCACTCCTCCGCCGAGAGGTGCTCGGCGGGCACGCCCTCGATCGCGATCGCCGACATCAGCCGGCGCTCCTCCTCGCCGAGCGCCTCGAGGACCGCCCCGAGGGTCACCGGCGTCGTCTTCCGCGCCACGGCCTGGGCCGCGCGCAGGATGGGGGCCGACGCGAGGCCCGCCACGTCCGCGTCCTGCAGCTCGTCGAGCGCCTGCTCGACCCCGGCCGCGCCCTGCGCCACGAGGGCGAGGAGCCACCGCTCGGCCGGCATCAGCTGCTGCGCCCGCGCCGCCCGCTGCGCCGCGCCGCGCGCCGCGGCCTCGGCCACCGCCGAGGCGGCGGCCGGGCCCGGGCTCGAGCTCTTCCCGCCGAGCGCGCGGCGCAGCTCCTCGCGCGCGGCGCCCGCGTCGAGCGCGCCCCGCTCGACGGCGCGCGCGAGCCACGCCTGGCGCTCGACCGCGTTCGGGGTCCGCACGAGGGCCGGCAGGACGTCCGCGAGGAACGCGGCCTTCCCGCCCGGCGACTGCACGTCGTGCCGCTCGACCGCGCGGCGCATCAGCCACTCGACCGCGTCGGGGGCTTCCTCGAGCCGCTTCCGGTACGCGTCGCCACCCTCGGCCTTCACGTAGGTGTCGGGGTCGTGGCCGTCCGGCAGCTCGACGATCCGCACCGCGAGCCCCTCGTCGAGGAGCACGTCGAGGCTCTTGCGGGCGGCCTTCTGCCCGGCCTCGTCCTGGTCGAAGTTCAGGACCACCGTCTTCGCGAACCGCGCGAGGAGCCGCGCGTGGAGGCCCGTGAGGGCGGTGCCGCAGGTGGCGACCGCGTTCGCCACCCCTCCCTCGATCGCCCGCGCGACGTCGAGGTACCCCTCCATCATCACCGCGCGGCCCTCGCGCGTGATGGTGTCGCGCGCCCACGAGAGCCCGTAGAGGACGCGGCTCTTCGAGTAGACGGGGGTCTCCGGGGAGTTGAGGTACTTGGGCTCGCTGCCGTCGAGGGCGCGGGCGCCGAACGCGACCACCTTGCCGCTCTCGTTGGCGATCGGGAAGATCGCGCGGTTGCGGAAGCGGTCGTAGTGCCCCTCCTTGCCCTGCCGCTCGACGACGAGGCCGGCCTTGGCGAGGAGGGCCGGGGAGAACTTCCCCCGCAGCGTCGAGAGGAGGTCGTCCCAGCTGTCGCGGGCCGCGCCGGCCCGGACCCGCTCGAGGGTCGACTTCTCGAAGCCGCGGCCGAGGAGGTAGTCGCGGGCGGCGCCCCCGGCGGGGGACCACAGCGTGCGCGTGAAGTGCAGCGCCGCCGCCTCCATGAGCGCGAGCATCTCCTCGCGCTCCTTCCGCTCGGGGCCCGCCTCGACGCGGCCCTCGGGCACGGGAACCCCGTGGCGCCGCGCGAGCATCTCGACCGCCTCGGGGAAGCTCACCCGCTCGCGCAGCATCAGGAACTTGAAGACGTCGCCGCCCTCGCCGCAGCCGAAGCAGTGGAAGACGGCCGGCTCCTGGCGCACGTTGAAGGACGGCGTCTTCTCGTTGTGGAACGGGCAGAGCCCCTTCCACGACGTCCCCATCTTCTTGAGGGCGACGTGCTCGGAGATGACGCGCACGATGTCGGCCGCGCGCCGCACCTCCTCGACGAAGCTCTCGGGGAAGGCCATCCTCAGTCCTTCAGCTCCACGACGGTCGCCCCGCCGCCGCCCTCGCTCGGCCCCCCGGGGCGGTACGAGGCGACGAGCGGGTGCTTGTCGAGCAGCATCGCCACCGCGCGGCGCAGCTTGCCCTCGCCGAAGCCGTGCACGAGGCGGATCTCGCGGCGGTCGGACAGCGCCGCGTCGTCGAGCACCTTGTCGACGCGGTCGGTGGCTTCCTCGACCGTGAGGCCGATGAGGTTCACCTCCGCGGGCACGGCCTTGGCGACGGTCGCGACGCCGCCGCGCGCCTCGGCCGGGAACGTCCTCTTCGAGGAGCCGCGGCCCGGGATCGGCCGGCTCGCGCCGAGGCCGACGAGGTCTCTCCGCGGCACGCGCAGCCGCTTGCCGGAGACCGCGACCTCCGCCACGTCGCCGTGCACCGACAGCACCTCGCCCACGAGGCCCATCGTCTTGAGACGCGCGCGGGCGCCGACGGTGACCGGCATCTCGACCGGCTCCGGCTCGACCGGGATCTCGAGCTCGGGGTCGCGCAGGATCGCGTCGCGGGCCTCGCGGATCGCGGCCACCGCCTCGCCGCGCACGCGGGGAGCCGCCGCGGCGGCCTTCTGCGCCGCCTCGACCTTCGCCACCGCCTCGCGGATGGCCTCGGCCGCCTTCGCCTCCGCCTCCTCGCCGCGCCGCCGCAGCTCGCGGGCGAAGACCTCGACCTCACGCCGCTTGCGGGACGCCAGCTCGCGCTCGGCCGCCTCGGCCCGCGCCCGCGCGCCTTCGGCTTCGGCGCGCAGCGACTCGGCCTCGGCCCGCGCCCGCTCGATCTCGGCCTTCTCCCGCTCGAGCCGCGCGAGGAGCGCCTCCGCCTGCTGCTCCTTGTCGTCCCGCCGCCCGCGCGCGTCGGCCACGACCTCGGCCGGGAGACCGAGCCGCTCGGCCATCTCCAGCGCGAGGCTGCGGCCGGGGGCGCCCATCGTCAGCCGGTACGTCGGCTCGTACGTGTCGGGGCGGTAGCCGAAGGACGCGCAGGCGACGCCGGGCGTCGACTGCGCGTAGGCCTTCATGAGCCCGTGGTGGGTCGTGGCCACGACGGTCGCCCCGGCCCTCCGGAAGTGCTCGACGATCGCGACGCCGAGAGCGCCGCCCTCGGTCGGGTCGGTGCCGGCGCCCACCTCGTCGAGGAGCACGAGAGAAGGCCGCGCGAGCGACCGCGTCATCTCGACGATCGCGGCGAGGTGCGACGAGAAGGTCGAGAGGTTCTCCGCGATCGACTGCTCGTCGCCGATGTCCGCGAAGACCCGCCGGAAGACCGGGAGCCGGCTGCCGGGGCCCGCCGGCACGTGGAGGCCGCACTGGGCCATGAGCGCGAAGAGGCCGACGGTCTTGAGCGCCACCGTCTTGCCGCCCGTGTTCGGGCCGCTGACGATCAGCACCGGCGTCTCGCCGCCGACCCGCACGCTCACCGGCACCGGCTCGCCGGTGCGCCGGATCCCCAGCCGCTCGGCGAGCGCCGGCATCAGCAGCGGGTGGCGCGAGTCGAAGAGCTCGAGGCCGTCCTTCTCGTCGACGATCTCGGGGGCCCGCGCGTCCATGTCGACGGCGAGCTGGGCCATCGCCTGCACCGCGTCGAGCGCGCCGAGGATCCGCGCGAGGCCGGCGATCTCGTCGGCCCGCTCGCCGGCCCGCCAGGTCAGCTCGCGCAGGATGCGCACGACCTCGGCCCGCTCCTCGTCCTGGAGCGCGACGATGTCGTTGTTGAGCTCGACCGCGGGCAGAGGCTCGACGAAGAAGCTCGCGCCGGAGCCCGAGCTGCCGTGGATGATGCCGGGAAGCTGGCCCTTCTGCTCCGCCTTCAGCAGCAGCACGTAGCGGTCGTTCCGCATCGTGATGACGCGGTCCTGCAGGAGACGCTCGGCGTCGCGGCTGCGGAGGTAGCCCTCCATGACCGACGTGAGCTGGGACTTGAGGCGCAGCAGCGTCCGGCGCAGGTCGGCGAGCTTCGGCGACGCGTCGTCGGCGACCTCGCCCGAGGGCAGCAGCGCGCGGCGCACGGCCGCGGCCACGTCCGTCGTGTCCTGCGCCTCGGAGGCGAGGCGCGCGAGGCGGGGCGCGTTCTCGACCCGTGCGACCCGGCGGGCGATCTCGACGCCGCCCTCGATGAACGAGGCGAGGTCGGCCAGAGCCCGCGGCTCGAGATGCGCGCCCCGCGCCCGGGCGACGACCAGGGCCTCGGCCGGGTCGGGCAGGTCGTGGTAGGGCTGGCGGCCGACCGCCCTGAGCAGCGCGACGCCCTCACCCGTCCGGGCGAGGGCCTCCCGCACCGCGGCCGGATCCGTCTGCGGCTGGAGAGCCTTCAGGCGGGCGAGCCCCTCCACGGAGCCGGCCTGCTGTTGCAGCAGCGCACGGATCCTGTCGAACTCCAGTGCAGAGAAAGAGTTAGCGTTCACGCGCGTCGGGTCGGCGGCATTCTCTCCGCTTCCCCGCCGGCTCCGTGCGCCCCCAGAGGGCGCCTAGCGCGCACAGCCGAGGCCCTCGTGCGCTTCAGAGGTGGGGTCGCGGCGGGACAAGACAGCATAGAAGATCAGTAGGATCAGTAGTTTTGTCAAGGACGGGCCTCGGAGAAGGGGGGGAGTCGACACACTTCACGGCCGGAATCAACAAGAATGATCCTGCTGGCCCGTAAACCCCCGTCCGGACTGGATTAAGCGCGCGGCTCGTCGCCCCGGCCCGCGCGGCCGCGGAGGATCAGGCAGGCGAGGTGCGCCGCGCCGAACCCGTTGTCGATGTTCACGACGCCGACGCCCGAAGAGCAGGCGTTCAGCATGGCGAGCAGCGCGGCGAGGCCGCCGAAGGAGGCCCCGTAGCCGACGCTCGTCGGCACCGCCACGACCGGGGAGTCCACGAGCCCGGCCACCACGGACGGAAGGGCGCCCTCCATGCCGGCCACGACGATCACGACGTCGGCCTCGCGGATCGCTCCCGCGCGGTCGAGCAGGCGGTGCAGGCCGGCCACCCCCACGTCGTAGATCCGCTCGACCGCGGCGCCGTGGAACGCCGCCACCACGACGGCCTCCTCCGCGACCGGCAGGTCGGACGTGCCGGCGGCCAGCACCGCGACGCGGCCCGGCAGCGGCGCCGGCGCTCCGGCCTCGACGGTGATGCACCGCGCCGCCTCGTGCCACTGCGCCTCGGGCCGCACGGCCGCGACCCGCTCGTGGACGGCGGCCGTCGTCCGGGTGACGAGCACCCTCTGTCCGCGGGCGGCCATCCGCTCGACGATCGCGACGATCTGGTCGGGCGTCTTGCCCGCGCCGAAGACGGCCTCGGGGAAGCCCCGGCGCAGCGCGCGGTGGTGGTCCACCTTGGCGAAGCCGAGGTCCTCGTACGGGAGGGTGGCGAGGCGGGACGAGGCCTCGTCCGGGCTCAGCTTCCCGTCGCGGACGGCCTCGAGGAGCTCCTTGACGCTGCGCGGATCCATTGAAAGCGGGGTCTTGCCTTGATAGGATTATGGGAGCGCCTCTTGGCATGAGCCTACTTGTGGCTCGAGGAGCCCGGGCGCTCCGAACTCGGCATCTTCCACCGGTGATTCGGACGGTGTCAAGGGAGGCGCCGTCCACCTCCCCGCGCTCGCGGGGCGGAGGGCGCGTTCGCGGGGGCGAAGACGGACCGATGAGCGCACTCGAGCTCGGGATCCTGGGTCTCTACTTCCTGACCCTGGTCATCCTCGCCATCATGGGCGTCCACCGCTACGTGATGGTCTATCTGTACTTCAAGCACCGGCAGAAGAAGGCCGCGCCCGTCCCCCTCCCGAAGCACCTGCCCCGCGTCACGATCCAGCTGCCGATCTTCAACGAGATGTACGTGCTCGACCGCCTGCTCGAGTCGGTCGCGAAGATCCGCTACCCGCGCGAGCGGCTCCAGATCCAGGTCCTCGACGACTCGACCGACGAGACGGCCGCCATCGCGAGCCGCGCCGTCGAGCACTACCGCGCGCAGGGCCTCGACATCGAGTACCTGCACCGCACCGACCGCACCGGCTACAAGGCGGGCGCCCTCGACGCCGGCCTCCGGAGCGCCACCGGCGAGTTCGTCCTCATCTTCGACGCGGACTTCGTCGCGCCGCCCGACGTCCTCGAGAAGACGATCGGGCACTTCCAGGACCCGAAGGTCGGCCTCGTGCAGGCGCGGTGGGGCCACATCAACCGCGACTACTCGCTCCTCACCGAAGTCCAGTCGATCATGCTCGACGGGCACTTCATCATGGAGCACGGCGCGCGCAGCCGCTCCGGCCGCTTCTTCAACTTCAACGGCACCGCCGGGGTGTGGCGCCGGGCGGTGATCGACGACGCCGGCGGCTGGCAGCACGACACCCTCACCGAGGACCTCGACCTCAGCTACCGCGCGCAGCTGCGCGGCTGGAAGTTCGTCTACACGCCCGACCTCGTCTCCCCGGCCGAGCTGCCGGTCGAGATGAACGCCTTCAAGACCCAGCAGCAGCGCTGGGCCAAGGGGTCCGTGCAGGTCTGCAAGAAGCTCCTGCCGCGGATCCTCGCCTCGGACCTGCCGTGGAAGGAGAAGGCGGAGGCGACGTTCCACCTCACCGCGAACCTCGCCTACCCGCTGATGGTGCTCCTCACCGCGCTCCTCTTCCCGGCCATGCTCCTGCGCTACAACATGGGCTGGGCGGAGATGGTCGTGGTCGACGTGCCGATCTTCCTCGCCGCGACCGCCTCGGTGTGCGCCTTCTACGCCTTCTCGCAGAAGGAGCAGTTCCCGGACGGCTGGAAGTCGAAGCTCAAGTACATCCCGGCCGTCCTCGGGATCGGCGTCGGCATCAGCCTCTCGAACGCGCTCGCCGTCGTCGAGGGCCTCTTCGGCAAGCCCTCCGAGTTCACCCGCACCCCGAAGTACCGCATCGAGGGCACGTCCGACACCTGGAAGCAGAAGGCCTACAAGGGCAAGACGAACTGGCTGCCGTACGTGGAGCTCGCCCTCGCGTGCTACTTCACGTTCGTCAACCTCTACGCCCTGACCTACGGCCTCGTCGGCACGCTGCCCTTCATCGCGATCTTCCAGTGGGGCTTCCTGTACACGTCGGGGATGTCGCTGGCCCAGAGCCTCGACTGGCTCGTTCCCCGCGAGCAGGAGGCGTAGCCCCGCCGGATCGTCGCGGCCGCGCGATGGCCACGATCGACACCGAGGCCCCGTCGGCCGGCGTCCGCCGCGTCCTGTGGGCGACCCTCGCCCTCAACCTCGCGGTGAGCGCGGGCAAGGTTCTCGTCGGCCACCTCTCGGGCAGCCTGGCCATGGTGGCCGACGGCTACCACAGCCTCGTCGACGGCTCGAACAACGTCCTCGGGCTCATCGTCTCGGCCTTCGCGTTCCGCCCGCCGGACGCCGACCACCCGTACGGCCACCGCAAGTTCGAGACGGCGGCGACCCTCGTCATCGGCGGCGCCCTCATGACGCTCGCGTGGGAGGTCTTCGCCGGCGCCTTCTCCCGGGCGGGCACGCCACGGCTGCCCGCGGTGGGAGCCCTCAACTGGGTGGTCATGGGCGTCACGATCGCGGTGAACCTCTTCGTGAGCGCGTACGAGGCGCGCGAGGGGCGCCGTCTGGGGAGCGCGTTCCTCGTGGCCGACGCCGCCCACACCCGCGCCGACCTCTACGTGTCGCTCGGCGTCGTCTCGTCCTTCGTCGCGACCCTCCTCGGCGCTTCCTGGGCCGACCCGCTCGTGGCGGTGGCGATCGCGGGCATCATCGCGTGGCAGGCCGGGGAGATCCTCGTGTCCGCCTTCAACGTGCTGACCGACCGCGCCCCGATCGACGGTGCCCTTCTCGAGCCGCTCGCGGCCGCGGTGCCGGGGGTCCTGAACGTCCACGACGTGCGCACCCGCGGGCGGCGCGACGCCGTCTTCGTCGACCTGACGGTGCACCTCGACGGCGCCATCTCCCTCCACGAGGCCCACGCGGTCGCCGACCGCATCGAGGCGGCGCTGCAGGCGGCGCGGCCGGAGATCGTCGACGTCGTCGTGCACCTCGAGCCCGAGGGGCACGAGGCCCGGGCGTCCGCGTCGGCCTAGGCCGCGCTCAGCGCTTCTCGCCGCCGCAGGCGGCGCACGGGCACAGCGCGCGCAGGAGGCGGAACGAGTAGATGCCGGTGTTGTGCCCGTCCTGCCACGTCAGCGACACCGCGTAGTTCCCGACGCCCTCCACGTGGACGAGCTCCTGCCCGTGGAGGTCGAGGTACTTCGCGTCCGGAGCGTGGCCCTGGCACACCGCGCACGGACACCAGCTGCGGAGGTAGTCGATAGGAAACGCCGACTCGTGGCCATCCTCCCACAGGACGACGACACGACGGGCGCCCCGCTCGTGGCGGATCTCGACCGGCTCGGGCGGCGCTTCGATCACCCGAGCGCTACTCGACGCCGAGGCGCACGTCGTCGACCTTCCACGCCCCGCCTTCCTTCACGAGCACGATCGTGATCGGCTGGGGCGCGCCGCCGGTGAGGACACCCTTCAGGGTGGCCCGGTCGTTGTCGACCGAGCGGGACGGGAAGGTCGCGTCCTTCGACTGCTGGATGACCGTCGCGATGGCCTGGAACTGCGTGTCGTCGAGCCGGGCCTTGTACTCGGTGCTGAGGCCCGCGGCGGCGGCCTCGACCTGGTTCTGGCGGACCTCGCCGAGCCAGGTCTGGGCCGCGGTGGCCGCCGGCCGGGTCGCCATGAACGCGCCGCCGGCGATGACGCCGACCAGGAGGCCCACGAGCAGCACGCAGCCGCAGCACCCGGTGAGGGCCCAGAAGATCGGCGAGCGGCCCTTCTTGGCCGGCGCCGCCGCGGCGGGCATCTGGCCGACGGGCGCGGCCGGTGCCGCCGCGCGCGGCGGGGCCGGCGGGGAGCCGCGGCCGGCCGCGGCGGGGCCGCGGCGGCGGGGGGCGGGAGCGGCGGCGGCGCGACCGGCGCGGGCTTCGCCGCGGGCACCGGCGGAGGCGCCAGGGCGGCGGCGCCGCGGGCCTGGGCGGCTCCACCTCGGCCGGCGTCGCCGCCAGCAGCGTGGCCGCGCCCTGCTCGTCGAGCAGCGGCGTGGCCACGGTCGCCTCGGGATCCTCCACGACGTCGACCCGGAAGGCGAGGGCGCCGAACCGCAGCTCCTGGCCCGTCTTGAGGGCCTGCTCGGCGATGCGCTGGCTGTTCACGTAGGTGCCGTTCGCGCTGCCCTGGTCGACGACCCACCACGCCAGGCCGCGGCGCTCGAGGCGGGCGTGCCGCCGCGAGACCGAGCCGTCGGTCACGACGATCTCGCAGCTCGGATCGCGACCGACCATCGACGGCTCCTTGTCGACCTCGATCGGCTGGCCGGAAACGGGCACGAGTCGCAGGCTGGACATGAGCGCTCCCCTGGTTAGACGCGCGGCGGAAGTCCGCGCCGATTCTAGAGATGCGCGGGCGGCCCCGTCAACGCGGACGAGGGGACTGTGACGCCGGTCTCTCCCCGGGGGGCCGATTCGTTGACTCTCTCCGCGGGCTGGCTCCAGAATGGCTGCTGGACCCCATGAAGAACCAGCCGTCCGGCGGACGCGTGCTCTCCGTTCTCTCGTCGCTCCGGCTCGCCGTCGTCGTCATGGTGACGCTCGGGTCGACCTGCGCCTTCGCGACCTTCTACGAGATGCGCCACGGGACGCCCGCGGTGCAGCGGGACATCTACCAGACGTGGTGGTTCGCGGCCCTTCTGGGCCTGCTGGGCCTGAACGTTTTCTCGGTGATGGTGAGCCGCTACCCCTGGACGAAGCATCACATCGGCTTCCTCGTCGCCCACGTCGGCATCCTGGCGGTCCTCGCGGGGTCGGTCCTCTCGCTCTACCGCGGCCTCGACTCGAACATGCCGATCTACGAGGGCGAGACCTCGGACCGCGTGATGCTGCTCGAGAAGGCGCTGCAGGTGTCCGTACCGGGCGCCGAGGCCCACGCGAGCTTCCCCGTCGTCTTCGAGAAGCGGCCACCGAAGCCGGGCCGGGAGCAGCGCTTCGCCGTTCCGGGGACGGACCTCGCGCTCGTGGCCGAGGACTACTTTCCCCACGTCGCTGTCTCGGAATCGTTCGCGCCCGCGCCGTCCGGCCCGCCGGCCGCGCACTTCAGGCTCCAGGCGCCGATGATGAGCCAGGACGGCTGGCTCGTCGCGAACGACCCCGAGCGCAGCCACGTGGACCTCGGGATGGTCGCCTTCGGCATCCACGCGGCCTCGTCCGAGGCCGAGGCCGCGCAGCTCCTGACGGGGGGCGCCGAGGGCCCGAACCACCTGTCGCTCGTGGCCGCCCCCGACGGCTCGCTGCGTTTCGTCGCGACCGACGCGAAGGGCGCGCCCCGCACGGGCGTCGTCACGCCCGGCCAGCCCGTCGACACCGGCTGGCCCGCCCTCGGCTTCACGGTCGACCAGTACCTGCCCTCGGCCGCCGGCGCCCGCACCGTGAATCCGCAGACGCCGCCGGCCAAGGAGGACCGCCGCCAGGCGGCGGTGAAGGTCCGGCTCGAAGGGCCGAAGGGCCGCTCCGAGCCGCAGTGGCTCCTCTACGGCGAGCAGCGCCCGATGGCGGCCGGCTCCGACTCGGCGCTCGTCGCGTGGCGGGCCCCCGAGGTCTCCCTCCCGTTCAAGGTCACGCTCCTGCGCTTCAACAACGAGTCCTACCCCGGTTCGCGCATGGCGTCGACCTACGAGAGCACGGTCCGGGTCGAGGACCCCGAGAAGGGGACCTTCGAGACCCTCATCTCGATGAACCACCCGCTCCACCACCGCGGGTACATCTTCTTCCAGTCGTCCTTCGTCGAGGGCCGCCCGATGATGTCCGTCTTCTCGGTCGCGCGCGCGCCGGGGCTGCCGCTCGTCTACCTCGGGACGACGCTCATCGGGGTGGGGATCGTCTGGATGTTCTACGTCAAGCCGTACCTGGCGAAGCGCCAGGCGCAGGCGGCCCTCGCCGCGCGCCGCGCGCAGGAGAATCCGAATGAAGCGAACCCTCCTGATCCTGTCCCTCCTCGCCCTGGCGAGCCCTCTCCCGCTCCTCGCGGGGCCTGAGCTCGACCCGCTCCGCAAGATCGCGATCCAGGAGGGCGGCCGCACGAAGCCGCTCGACAGCTTCGCGCGCGACCTCGCGAAGCGGGTGCAGGGCGCCCGCGCGTTCGGCCTCGACCGCATCGCCGGCCTCGAGCCGACCGAGTGGGTCCTCGCGATGCTCGCGGAGCCGGAGAAGTGGAAGGACCAGCCGATCCTGAAGGTCACCCACGCGGGGCTGCGCGACGCCGCGAAGCTGTCGCACGACCGCGACCGCTTCAGCTTCTCCGAGCTCGCCGGCCACCAGGGCTTCCACGACGCGATGGGCGCGGTCCAGGCCAAGAGCGAGAAGGGCGAGGACCTCGATCCCGTCGACCGCGAGGTGGGCGACCTCTACGACACGCTGTCGACCGTGGCCGGGGTCATGAACGGCGAGGCGCTGCGGATCGTGCCCCACCCCGACGATCCCAAGGCGACGTGGTACTCGCTGGCCGATCTCGACAAGGCGCCGGTCCCGCAGGTGCAGCGCGTCCGCGCCCTGACCCTCGCCCTCGTCGAGGCCTACCGCGCGGGCGACCGCGCCGCGGTCGGGACGGCCGCCTCGGCCCTCGGGCGCCGCCTCGCCGAGCTCGCGCCCGCCGTCTACCCGCGCGAGAAGGACCTCGCGATCGAGGTCCACTACAACGCGACGAAGCCCTATCGCACGGCGTGGGGGCTCTACCTCTTTGGCTTCCTCGCGCTCCTGTCGAGCTTCCCCCTCGCCTCGCGCAAGCTCGCGGGGGCCGGCTTCGCCCTCGTCGTCGCGGCCTTCCTCACGACGACCTACGGGATGATCCTGCGCGTCCTCATCTCCGGCCGGCCGCCGGTCACGAACATGTACGAGACGATCATCTTCGTCTCGTGGGGCGGCGTCCTCTTCGCCCTCGTCTTCGAGATCGTCTACCGCGCCCGGTACTTCGCGGCGACCGCGGCCGCCCTCGCGACCGCCGCCCTCCTCATCGCGGACAACGTGCCGATCTTCGACGCGTCGATCTCGCCGCTCGTGCCGGTGCTGCGCGACAACATGTGGCTCACCATCCACGTGCTCACGATCATGCTCGGCTACGCCGCGTTCACCCTGGCGATGGGGCTCGGCCACCTCAACCTCGGCCTCTACTTCTTCGCCCCGGGCCGGGCCGGGCTCCTGAAGAGCCTCTCGCTCTACCTCTACCGCGCGCTGCAGGTCGGGACGCTGTGCCTCGCGGTCGGGACGCTCCTCGGCGGCGTGTGGGCGTCCTACTCGTGGGGCCGCTTCTGGGGCTGGGACCCGAAGGAGACGTGGGCCCTCATCGCGACGCTCGGCTACCTCGCGATCCTCCACGCGCGCTTCACCGGCTGGATCAAGGACTTCGGGATGGCGGTGGGCTCGCTCCTCGGGTACCTGCTCGTCCTCATGGCCTGGTACGGGGTGAACTTCGTCCTCGGCACGGGGCTTCACTCGTACGGCTTCGGATCCGGCGGCTACTGGTACGTCGGCAGCTTCGTCGCCTTCGAGATCGCGGTCATCGCGGCGGCGGTGCTGCGCCAGCGGCACGAGGCCTCGCGGCCCGCGGCGCCCCCGGTGCCGGCCGCCCCCCAGCCCGCGCACTGACCTTCGCAAAGGAGAGATGCGGATGAAGAAGCAGCTGGCGCTCGTCGTCCTCGCCCTCGCCGCGGCGGCGGGAGCCGCCTCCGCGGCCGAGCAGGCCGTGACCTGGAAGAGCGGCGACGAGCAGGCCTCCGGCGTCCTCGTGACGCCCGAGGGCAAGGGACCGTTCCCCGCCGTCGTCGTGATCCAGGAGTGGTGGGGCCTCAACGACTGGGTGAAGGAGCAGGCGCGCGGCCTCGCGAAGGAGGGCTACGTCGCCCTCGCGGTCGACCTCTACCGCGGCAAGGCCGCGACCCAGCAGGAGGACGCGCACCAGCTCATGATGGGTCTGCCGCCCGACCGCGCGATGCGCGACCTGCGGAGCGCCTACGCCTTCCTCCAGGGCCGGGCGGACGTGAAGAAGGATCGCATCGGCGCGGTCGGCTGGTGCATGGGCGGCCGCTACTCGCTGGCCCTCGCCACCGAGGAGGCGGGCCTCGGCGCCGTCGTCGCGTACTACGGCGCGCCGCCGACGGACCAGATGGCGATCGGCCGCATCAAGGCGCCCGTCCTCGGCAACTACGGCGGCGAGGACAAGGGCCCGTCCCCCGACCAGGTGCGCCTCTTCGAGGACCTGATGAAGAAGGCCGGCAAGCCCGTCGACATCAAGATCTACCCCGGCGCGGGCCACGCCTTCGCGAACGTCAACAACCCCTGGGGCGGCTACCGCAAGGAAGCGGCCGAGGACGCCTGGGCGCGCACGACGGCCTTCCTCGCGAAGCACCTCAAGGGGTAGGCCCTGTCGCGGGCCTCGCCGCGGCGGCCGGCCTTCACGCGCCCGCCGCGGGGAGCGCGGCCGCATCGCCGCGCGGGAAGCACAGCCTCCGGAAGTTGCAGCGCCGGCACATCGACGGCCGGTCGACCATCGGGAAGTCCTCCATCCGCGCGAGGTTCTGCGCCGGATCGAGGAGGAGCGACTTCATCGTCGCGGCGCTCTTCGCGATGAACTTCCGCGCGTGGTCGATCTTCTTCGCGTCGACCTTCCGCCGCACCGCCTTCGGGATCACGAGGTACGCGAGCTCGGTCTCGATGCGGGCGGGGTCCTCGACCCAGCCCTTCTCGGCCGCGTAGAGCGCGTACCCCGCGATCTGCACCTCGTTGAAGCGGCCCTCGCCGCGGCCCGTCTTCCAGTCGACGATCACCACCCGGCCGTCCTCCTCGCGGAACGCGAGGTCCATCCGCAGGAAGACCTCGACGTCGCCGACGTGGAACGACACGAGGTCCTCGAGGGCGAGCCAGCTCCCCCGGCCGAGGGCGATCGCCCGGGCCACCGTCGGGTGGCGGAAGAAGTTCCGCAGCGAGCGCATGACGACGTTCACCGCGATGCGCTTGTCTTCCTGCTCGACGGGGACCCCGTACTCGTGCTCGAAGAGACGGAAGCGAAGCGAGCCGGCCTCGCTCTCGCGCCAGTCGGTGACCATCACGGAGTGGACGACGCTGCGCACGAACGCGTCCTGCTCCTCGGCCGGGGGGAGCGCGTCGTGGGACCGGAGGAAGCGCTCGATCGCGTCGTGGACGAGGTTGCCCGCCCACATCGGCAGGGCGGAGAGCTTCTTCAGCCGCAGGATCTCGGGGTCGTCGACCGCGGCGTAGTACGAGTAGTAGTAGCGGCGGCGGCAGCTCGCGAACGAGTCGTGGCGCGAGGCCGACCAGGAGAACGCGGCGGGCATCCCCGGACTCTACACCGGCACCGCGCGGCCGATCGACGTGAAGAGCACGAGCCGCTCGCGCACCGGCTGGCCGAGGGCGCGGGCGATGCCGCGGCCGTAGAGCTGGAGCTGCGGCGCGTGGTGGGCGGCCTGGACGACCGCCTGCTCGTCGGCGATGGCGTCCGACTTGTAGTCGACGACCACGAGCTGGCCGTCCTCCTCGAAGACGAGGTCGACGATGCCCTCCACGAGGTGCGCGCCCTCGGGGAACCACAGCCGGAGCTCGCGCCAGAGGCGCGTCGCCCGGCGGGCCCGCTCGAGGACGGGCGACGCGAGGGCCCGCTCCGCCTGCTCCGCCGCGAGGGCGGCCCGCGCGGCGTCGAGGGCGAACGCCGGGGCGAGCGCCTCGGCCATCGCGAGGAGCCGCGCGGGCCGCGTGTCCGGCGCGGCGTCGAGCGGCACCCACTCGAGCAGGCGGTGGACGAGCGAGCCGAAGTCGCGGCCGAGGCCCGCGCCGGGGCCGAGGACCGACACCGCCTCGGTGGCCGCGGCGATGCGGGTCGCCGGCGCGGGCGCGTAGGGCCGCTCGGAGGCCCGCGCGAGGAGGTCCCGACGCTCCGCCTCCCACCGCGCCGCCACGGCGTCGGGGGCGTCCGCGCCGGCGAGGGCCCACAGCTCGCGGCCCCGCCCGGGCACGTCGACGAGCGGGATCTCGCCCGCGTCGACGGTGCGCACGTCGGCGTCGTCCGCCGCCGGCAGGCGCGTCACGAGCTCGCGCCAGAAGGCGCCCGGCTGCGCGTCGGCCGGCGGCCGCGGGATCACGAGGCGGTCGCGAGCGCGGGTGCAGGCCACGTAGAGCAGCCGCCGCGCCTCGGCCCGCGCCTTCTTCTCCTCGGCCTGCACGAGCGCGGCCCAGCCGGCCGGCTGGCAGCCGCCGCGGAAGCCGATCGCGATGCGGTGCTCCTCCCACAGGGGCACCGTGTCGACCGACGGCTTCGCCTCGTCGTCGCAGTCGAAGAGAGCCACCACCGGGGCCTCGAGGCCCTTCGCCTTGTGGACCGACAGGATCCGCACGGTGTCGGGATCGCCCGGCCGGGTCGACGGCAGGTCGGGCTCCTCGCGCGCGTTCGCGACGCGGTCCTCGAGGAGCCGCACGAACCCGCGCAGCGTCAGCGCGCCGAGGGACGAGGCCTCGCGCGCGAGGGCGGCGATCTTCTCGAGGTTCGCGATCTGCGCCTCGCCGCGCCGCGAGCCGGTGAGGGCGGCGAGGATCCGCGTCTCGTCGTAGAGCCGCTCGAGCACGGCGGGGACGCTCGCGTGGCGGCGCGCCTCGTGGAGCGCGTCGAGGAGCTTCCGCGCCCCGGCCATCGCCGCGCCCCCCGGCCGGTCGGGATCGAGTGGCCCCGACCACGGCGGAGGGCCCGAGAGCGCGTAGGCCGCGATGTCGCGGTCGCTCACCCCGAAGAACGAGGAGCGCAGCGCGGCCACGAGCGCCACGTGGTCGGAGGGGTCGTCGACGGCTCGCAGCACGGCGAGCGTCTCGTGGACCTCCTGCCGGTCGAAGAAGGACTTCCCGCCCTCGACGGTGAAGCGGACCCCGGCCGCCTCGAGCGCCTCCTCGAGGAAGGGCACCTTCGTCAGCCGGCGCGCGAGGACGAGGACGTCGCCCGCGCGGCTCTCCCTCTCCTCGCCGGAAGCGGGGTCGCGGACCCGCTCCGCGCCGTCCGCGACGTCGGCGAGGAAGGCCGCGAGGCCGGCGGCCTCGGCCGCGAGGAGGTCCGGGCCGCTCGCGTGCGCCGGCGCGGGGAAGCGCAGCGCGACGACGCCGGGCTCGTCGTCCGCGAGCGCCGGGGGCGGCACGATCGGCTCGTACGCGGGCTGGTCGGCCTCCTCGGACTCCTGCACGAGCTCGGAGAAGACGCGGTTCACGAAGCGGAGGATCGACGGCCGCGAGCGGAAGTTCTGCACCAGGTGCAGCACGGCGCCGCCGCCCGGCTCGCCGGCCCGCGCGACGAGCCGGCGGAAGAGGCGCACCTCGGCCCGGCGGAAGCGGTAGATCGACTGCTTGGCGTCGCCGACGACGACGAGAGCGCCCGGGCGACCGCCGGCGAGCGACTCCGCGACCTCGACCTGGAGGGGATCCGTGTCCTGGAACTCGTCGATCAGGAGATGACGGAAGCGGGCCTGGAAGTGCGAGCGGACGCCGGCCTGGTCGCGCAGCGCGTCGCGCGCCCGGACGAGCAGGTCGAGGAAGTCGAGGACGCCGCGCTCGGTCTTCTTCCGCTCGTAGATGGCGACGACGCCGCGCAGCGCGCCCACCAGCCGGCCGTGGAGGGCCGCGCCCTCCGAGGCGGCCCACTCCGTCCGCGCGTCCTTCGTCCACGCCGCGATCGCCCGGCCCTCGGCGAGGGCCTCGGGGGTCGGCCAGTGCGGCTTGAAGCCGAAGTTCGACGGGATCGCCTCGAGGGCGAGGACGTGCGCGACGAGGGCGTGGCCGTCGAGGAACCGCGACGCCTCGGCGAACTCGGCGAGCCGCGCGAGCCGCGCCCCGAGGGCGTCGCCCTCCCGCACCCCGGCGAGGAGCGCGCGCGCGCGCGCGCCCTTCGCGACGAGCTCGCGGCGCAGGGCCTCGGGGTCGAACACCGTCTCCTCGCCGAGCGGCGCGAGGTCGCGCTGGTCCACGAGGCGCCGGGCGAGCCCGCGCAGCGACGTCCGCTCGCCCCACGGGCCCTCGCCCTCGAGGGGGATGCCCCGCTCGAGGGCGTCGAGGAGCACGTCGTCGCCCCCGCCGAGCCGCTCGCCCAGCCACTCCTCCCACGCGTCGGCGAAGAGCGCGTCGGCCTGCGCCTCGTCGGCCACGCGGAAGGCGGGCGAGACGCCGCACTCGAGCGGGCGCTCCTGGAGGACCTGCGCGCAGAGGGCGTGGATGGTCGTCACCGCCGCGCGCTCGAGCGTGTCGAGGGCCGCCGCGGCCCGCGCCCGCTCCTCGGGCGCGAGCCGCGCGTCGGCCCGCGCGCGCTCGAGCCGCTCGCGCAGGCGCAGCTTCATCGTCGTGGCGGCGTTCTCGGTGAAGGTCACCGCGGCGATCTCGTCGAGCCGCGCCCGGCCCGAGCGGAGGATCGCCTCGATCCGGTCGACGAGGAGCGTCGTCTTCCCGGTGCCGGCGCCCGCCTCGATGACGAGCGTCGTGTCGTGGTCGCGGCGGGCGCGCTCGCGCGCCTCCTCGTCAGCGATCCGGTCGGGCGGGAGCGCCTGCGTCACGACACGTCCCGCAGCCGCAGGTACTCCTGCAGCGCGCGGTCCCGCACCTTGAAGGCCTGCCGCCGCTGCAGGAGGCCTTTCGGCCCGCAGACGGACGTGAAGTCGCAGAAGTCGCAGGCGGACGGCTCCTGCACGAAGACACCGCGGGCCACGAGCGACACGAGCTCGCGCAGGAGGGCCCGGAACTCGTTCCCCGACACGAGCTCCGGCCGGAACGCGACCTGTCGCCCGCCGTCGACGTAGTCGAGGAACGCGTGGACGACCGGCTCGCCCGGGAACAGGCCCGCCGCGGCCAGCACGTAGAACGGGATCTGAAGCTGCTTGCCGCCGCGGAAGACCCCGCCGTCGTCCTTCGGCGCGCGGCCCGTCTTGTAGTCGCGCAGGACGAGGCCGCCCTCCGCGCGGCGGTCGATCCGGTCGATGCGCCCTCCGACGCGCAGCACGCGACCGTCGCCGAGGTCGACCTCGAGCGGGGCGGGGTCGTGGGGCTCCTGCCCGTCCGGCCCCCGGCCGAGGCCGAAGCTCACCTCGAAGTGGGCGGGCGAGGAGCGCTCGCCGAGCTTCTCCTCCCGCGAGAGCCACGTCTGCACCGTGTCGTGGAAGCGACGCTTCTCGCGCTCCCACAGCAGCAGGAAGCGCGGGGGCTGGCCGGCCACCAGGCGCTCGAGCGCCTCCTCCGCCATCTCGCGCAGGCGCGCCCGCGCGGCCTCGTCGGCCCTCACCGGCAGGAGGCCCCGGTCGCGCCGCTCGCGCAGGAAGCGCTCCGCCACGTCGTGGAAGAGGTTCCCGCGCTCGAGCGGCTCGAGCCGCCGCCGCTCCTCCGGCTCGGGCGCGGCCTCGAGGCGCAGCACGTTCTCGAGGAAGTAGAGGAAGCCGCAGCGCGCGTAGGTCGCGAGGCGGCTCGCCGAGACCGTCTGGCCCGCCGCGAGCGGGTCGAGCCGCGCGCGCTCCGCCGCGTCGAGGTCGGAGACGAGGCCGTCGTAGCGCGTGAGGCGGCCCGACCAGCGGGCCTGACTGGCGAGACGCGACTGGCGGAAGAACGGCGAGCCGCCGGCGATCGCGGTGGCCGCCGCCTCGTCGCGGCGCACGCGCGCGCGGTCCCGCTCGCCGGCGTCGAGCGCGTCCTCGAGGGCGAGCCGGGCGAGGTCGTCCTCCTTCACGCGCGCCTCGAGCTCGGCCCCGGCCAGCGGCCGGCCGGCGAGGGCGGAGGCGGCGGCGGCGAAGAAGAGCGACGGCAGCCGCTCGCGGCCGCTGCGGGCGTCGGCCCGCGGGTAGGAGAGGTACAGCTTCTCGCCGGCCTGGCCGATCGCCCGGTGGAAGAGGCGCCGCGCCTCGAGCAGGCGGTCCTGCGTCGTCGGCAGGGCCGGCACGGCGCGCGCTTCCGCCTCCGGCGCGGGGACGAGGGCGAGCGGCGCGCGAGGCGGGGGCGCTTCGTCCGGCTCGCCGAAGAGCGCGAGCTGGCCCTTGCGCACGATGCCCGCGCGCCGGGCCGCGGCCGTCGTCGGGACGGGCGGTGCCGCCCCGCGCCAGCCGCCTGCGCTCGGCGTCGAGGAGGAACGGGTCGGGTCGGAAGACGCCTGGGTAGCCGCCCTCGACGAGGCCGGGGATCGCGACGACGCGGAACGGCAGACCCGCCATGGCGTCGAGGACGCCGACGTGGACGCCGCCCCGGTCGCTCGCCTCGAGGGGCACGCGCTCCCACTCGAAGCGCGCCTCGAGGACCTGCTCGACCTCCGGCCACCGCGCCCGCGCCGTGACGGATCCGGAGGCCGCCGAGGTCGTCGATCATCTCGAGCACCGCCTCGCGGTCCCGCTCGCCGGGCGCGACCCACTGCTCGACCACGGTCCGCAGGGTCTCGACCCACTCCGCCCACGAGGCCTCTCCGGCGAGCGAGTCGAGCGTCGTCGGTGATCTCGACGACGCGCAGCAGCGACCAGCGTCGTCGAGCGCGCGCCGCAGCCTCCGCCCGCGCCGATCCTCGCCGCGCTCGCCGGCCGCGGCCTCGCGCTCGGCCTCGGCCCACGCGCGCAGGCCGAGCATCCAGCGGCTGTAGCCGGACACGATGCCCGCCTCGCGGCTCAGCTGGTCCCACCGGGCCGGCGACGCGGCGGCCGCCGCGTCGCCCAGCATGGCCTCGAGCGGTACCGCCGCGAACGTGAGGAACTCCAGGACCGCCGGCCGCTCGAGGCCGCGGCAGCGGAAGAGGAGGAGGAGCGAGCGCGCGGCGCGGCCGCACCGCAGGGGAAGCGAGGGATGGAGCCGGTGGGGAATGCCGAGGCGGCCGAGAAGGTCCGCGAAGAGAGGCGCGTACTCCTCGGGCCGGGGCACCACGACGCCCATCTCCTCGAAGGGCACTCCGCGCGCCGCCTCGCCGAGGAGGCGGCGCACGATGGCGCGCACCTCGGCCGCCTCGCCCGGCGCGGTGAGGAGCCGGGACTGATCGGGTCCTCGACGCGGGGCCGCCGGGCGGCCTCGAAGAGCTCTCGCGCAGGCGGCGCAGCGCGCGGCGGCGCCGGCGGGGCGAGCGGAGCGAGGGGCGTCTCGCTCCAGTCGGCCTCGCTCAGGCCGCGCGCGGCCATGGCGGCGCGGAAGGCCGAAGGCCGCAGGGACGGGGGCAGCGCGCGCTTCAGGATCCGCGTCGGGCGGACGGCGGCGAGGGCCGCGACCATCTCCGCCTCGTTCGGGTCGAGCTCGAGGTCGTCGACCACGAGGACGTCCGCGTCGTCGAGCCAGCGGGCCGAGGCGAGCCCCTCGCGCGCGGCGGCCACGAGGGTCACGGGGTCGGCGGTGCGGCCCTCGAGCGCCGTCTCGAAGCCGCGGGCGAGCCGAGCCACGGCCGCGAGGCGGGCGCGGTCCTCGGGGGCCGCCGCCTCTTCGGCCAGCGCGTCGACCGCCGCCGGGTCGATCCGCCCGCGTCGCAGGGCCACGAGCGTCCGCGCGAGCGCCGCCGCGACCGGGGCGATCGGCGCGCCCTCGGGGAGGCGCAGGCCCGCGCCGCCGGTGTCGGCCAGGAGCCGCGCGGCGAGAAGCGCGTCGTGCCCGCCGTCCCACGGCCGCAGCCCCCGGCCGAGGAGGAGCGGCTCGGCGATCGCGCGCGCGAGGTCGAGCGGCTTCCACGCGTAGACGCCCGCGAGGGCGCGCCCCGTCGAGGCGAGCCGGCGCGGCAGCTCGGTCGCGGCGGCCTTCGAGGGGACGAGGAGGAGGAGCGGACGGAAGCTCACCGGAGCGGGGATGTTAGCACCCGCCCTCGCCGGCCCGGGACCGAGCCGCGAACGCGGGCGCCGCCGTCCCGGCGCGCCATAATGCGCCCATGGACCCCATCGTCCGGCTCGAGGCGTACCTCGCGTGGCTCGTGAGCCGGCCCGTGGCGGAGCTGTCGCGCTGGCAGCGGCGGCTGCGCTTCGTCGTCGACCTCGCGCGGCACAGCCACCAGCAGATGAACGCCAACGACTCGGGCGAGATGGCGGCCGCGCTCACCTACCGGACGATCTTCGGCCTCGTGCCGCTGCTGATGGTCAGCATGCTCGCCTTCCGCCTCTTCGGCGACATGGACCACGCCGCGGTCCAGCTCCAGCAGGCGGCCTACGCCTTCTTCAACTACCAGGTCGACACGCGCAGCCCCGAGGCCGCCGCCTTCAAGGCGGTGCTCGACCAGCGCCTCCTCGACGTCCTGAAGGGCGTGAGCGGCCTGAGCTTCGAGACGATCGGCGCGATCGGGGCGCTGCTCCTCATCTGGGCCGCGCTCAACCTCCTCGTCTCCTTCGAGAACGCGGCGAACAAGGTCTACCGCGCGCCGCGCGGCCGCAGCTGGCTGACCCGGGTCGGCATCTACTGGACCGTGCTCACCCTCGGCCCGATCCTCCTGCTGACCGTCCTCTACTCGGCCGAGTTCTGGCTCGATCAGGCCGAGTCGCTGCCCTTCGTCGGCGGCGTCTTCGCCTTTCTCGGGAACTTCGGCTCGCTCGCCGGCAGCTTCCTCGCCCTCGGCCTCCTCTACAAGCTCATGCCGAACACGCACGTCCGCTGGCGCACCTCGATCGCGGGCGCGCTCATGGCCGCGTCGCTGTGGTCCCTCTCGAAGTGGGCGTTCGGGCTCTACGTCTCGCGCGCGCTGCCCTACCTCAAGCTCTACGGCGCCATCGGCCTCGTGCCGCTCTTCCTCTTCTGGCTGTACGTGAACTGGCTCATCGTCATCTTCGGCCTCGAGATCGCCTTCACGCTGCAGACGATGCGCGGGCGGGTCCTCGAAAGCCCCGAGCCCCAGGGCATGCTGAAGCTCTCCGACCCGATGTGGCTCGTCCCGCTCACCGCGGCGATCGCCCGCGGCTCGCGGCAGGGGCAGCCGGTCAGCCGCCAGAAGCTCGCCGAGGACCTCGGCCTGCGGCTCGAGGCGGTGGCCGAGCTCGTCTCCGTCCTCGAGCAGGACGGCCTCGTCCTGCACACGAGGCGGCCGGGCTCCGAGGACGTGGGCCTCATGCTCGCCCTTCCGGCCGAGCTCGTCCCGCTCGACCGTGTCGTCGCCCGCCGCGCGGCGGACGCTCGGCGAGAACCCGCGCCAGGGGCCGGGCTGGGTCGCCCTGGCCTGGATCCACGACGCGGCGCGTCGGGCGGCCTCCGAGAAGACGGTCGCCGATCTGCTCTGAACCGGGGGGTGCTGCGCCGCACCCCCCACCATACTCTGCTCGCCAGTCGCCCACTGCTGCCTGCGGGGACTGCGGTCGGCCACGCGCGAGCAGAGTATGGTGCCCGGACCCCCCCTTCGCTCCGCGGGAGTGAATCCCGCTCCGCTCCGAGCCCGTGGCCTCGCCGCCGCGGAGCGGGGTGCCCGGACCCCCCCTTCGCTCCGCGGGAGTGAATCCCGCTCCGCTCCGAGCCGTGGCCTTCCGGCGTTCGCCGGGCGTCTACCTCAGGCTTGCCGGATTGAGTCGGATGGTCTCGCCGAGGGCGAACGCGAAGACGAGGTAGCTCCAGAAGGCGGCGGGGAAGAGGCCGACGCAGCAGAGGACGAATCCGAACTGCGCGACGACGCTCGCCGCGATGTAGGCGACGATCGAGAGCAGGTAGTTGCCGAGGTTCGCGCGGATGAACTCGACGACCGCGCGCCAGTCGAACCCGTCGGCCACCGTGCCGCGCAGCGACGCGCGCGCGAGCGCGGCCGGCAGGTAGAGGGCCATCGCGAGCATCGCGATCATGAAGAGCCCGTAGAACGCGACCATCGCCAGGCCCCCGGCCGCGCCGATCGCCGGCGCGGCATCGAACTCCGCCGAGCGGTGCGCGCCGCCGAGGAGCATGAAGGGCGAGGCCACGAGGCAGCCGAGGGCGCCGGCGACGAGGAAGACGCCGAGGACGTAGGCGAGGTAGACGCCGGTCAGGCGCAGGCCCTCGCCGAAGAGGCCCCCGAGGTCGTCCCAGTCGGGAAGCGGCCGGGCCGCGCCCGCGACCACGCCGCGCAGGGTCCGGCTCCAGTAGCCGAGAACGAACGGGATCCCCACCAGCACCGCGCACAGCAGGCCGAAGACCCCGCCGAGGAGCACCTTCTTGATCCAGTCGGGGTCCTGCGTGACCGCCGTGAAGGCGCGGCCGAAGTCCACGGTTCCGGACGGCGCGGGCGGCGCGGTCGACATCGCGTCCTCCTTGGAGAGCGGCTAGCTTAGCGGAGCCCCGCGGGCCGTCAAGGCGCGTCGGCCCGCGGCCGGCCCGCCGTCTCCGGGACGAGGAGGAAGAGGCCGAGCGCGGCCACCGCGGCGAGCGCGGCCCCCGTGCCGAGGGCGACCGCGGCGCCGAGCCGCTGCCACAGGAAGCCGGTCAGGAGGCTGGCCGGCAGCAGGACCGCGCCGGTCACCGCGTGGAAGAGGCCGAAGGCCCGCCCGCGGGCCGGGCCGTCGGCGAGGTCGGCCACGAGCGCGCGCTCCGCGCCCTCCGAGAACGCGTGGAAGAGACCGTAGAAGGCGAAGAGCAGCACGACGCCGAGCGGCGAGGCGACCGCGGCGAACCCGGCGTAGGCGAGCGCGTAGGCGGTCCAGCCGAGGGCGATCGCGCGGCGGCGGCCGATGCGGTCGGACAGGCCGCCGCCCCACGTGCTCGCCGAGGTCTTCACGAGGTGGTGCAGCGTCCAGACGAGCGGCACGGCGACCACCGGAACGCCCGCCTCCTGCGCGCGGAGCAGCAGGAAGGCGTCGGAGGAGTTGCCGAGCGTGAACACGGCGAGGACGCCGAGGTACCGTGCGAGCGCCGGGTCGAGCGGCCCGGCGTCCCGG
The DNA here is from genome assembly GCA_046331285.1 of Vicinamibacteria bacterium. Lineage (GTDB taxonomy): Bacteria > Acidobacteriota > Vicinamibacteria > Fen-336 > Fen-336 > DATBSL01. The sequence continues at coordinate 40,548 of JAXLRD010000022.1, read as the reverse complement.
GCGACGGCCGCGGACGTCGCGCCGCTCGACCCGGCCCCGCCCGCGGCTGCCTCCTCGCGCACGCCGACGACGAGCGTCAGCACGGCGAGCGCGGCGGGGACGGCGGCGAGAGCGAAGACGAGGCGCAGGTCGCCCGGCCGGAGGAGGAGGACGGCCGAAGCGAGGAGCGGACCGGCCATCGCCCCGGCGTGGTCCATCGCCCGCTGGAAGCCGAACGCGCGGCCACGGTCCGCCGGCGCGGTGACGAGAGCGACGAGCGCGTCGCGGGGCGCGGAGCGGACGCCCTTGCCGATGCGGTCGCTCACGCGCACCGCCAGCACGTGGACGGGCGCCGTGGCGAGGGCCACGAGCGGGCGGACGAGAGACGAGATCGCGTAGCCGGCGACGACGAGGGGCTTCCTCCGCGCGAGGCGGTCGGACAGCCGCCCGGAGACGACCTTGAGCCCCGCGGCGACGGCCTCCGCGAGGCCCTCGACGACGCCGAGGAAGGCGGGCGACGCACCGAGGAAGCCCGTGAGGAACGCCGGCAGGAGCGGGTAGATCATCTCGCTGCTCGCGTCCGTCAGGAGGCTCACGAGACCGAGGGAGAAGACGGTGCGGTGGAGGCGCCTCGTCATCCCCCGATTGTAGAATCCGCCCTTTCGCCGCGGTGCGCCTTTGCCGTATCGTCAGGGCGGCGCGCGGGGTCGGCGCGCGGCGGCCCGCGGGGCCGTGCCGCCGACGGCCGCTCTTCTCTTCCGTCTCCGACTTCCTCGAAGGAGGAAAAGTGCCCGACGCGCGACGGTCGTTCCTGAAGGCCCTGGCCGCGGCGCCCCTCGCTCCCGCCGCGCTCGCGGCCGAGCCGCCGTCGACGCCCCCCGCCGCATCGACGTCCGCCCCGTCCGCGACGTCCGCCTCGTCCGTCGAGGGCGTCGCGGAGGCGCTGGCCGAGGCGGTGCGCCGCGAGCACGGCGAGCACCTCGACGCGGCCGGGCTCGAGGCGGTGCGGAAGCAGATCGCGCGGTCGCTCGAGAACGCGGCGAAGATGCGCAGGGCTCTGCCTCTCGCGAACGGCGATCAGCCGATCCCCTTCTTCTCCGCGTGGGTGCGCCGTTGATCGGCGACGACGTCTTCTTCGCCTCCGTGCGCGACCTCGGCGCGATGCTGCGGTCGGGGCGCGTCTCCGCGGTGGAGCTCACCGAGGCCTGCCTCGCCCGGCTCGAGACGATCGGTCCGCGGCTCGGGGCCGTCGTCACGGTCACGCGCGAGCGGGCGCTCGCCCAGGCGCACCGCGCGAACCAGGAGCTCCTCGCCGGCAAGGTCCGCGGCCCGCTGCACGGCATCCCGTACGGGGCGAAGGACCTCCTCGACACGAAGGGCGTCGCGACGACCTGGGGCGCCGAGCCGCTGCGCGGCCGCGTGCCGGACGCGGACGCGACCGTCGTCCGGCGGCTCGAGGAGGCGGGGGCGGTGCTGTGCGCGAAGCTCTCGATGGTCGAGCTCGCGGGCGGCTTCGGCTACGGCCGCGCGGACGCCACCTTCACCGGTCCCGGGCGCACGCCGTGGAGCCCCCCGCACTGGAGCGGCGGCTCCTCGAGCGGGTCGGCGGCGGCCGTGGCGGCCGGCCTCGTGACCTTCGCCATCGGCAGCGAGACCTCGGGCTCGATCCTGACGCCGGCGGCCTTCTGCGGCGTCACCGGCCTCCGCCCGACGTACGGGCTCGTCTCCCGCCACGGCGCGATGGCGCTCAGCTTCACCCTCGACAAGCTCGGTCCGCTCGCGCGCTCGGCCGACGACGCGGCGCTCGTGCTCTCCGCGATCGCCGGACCCGACCCCGCCGACCCGACGAGCGGCGGGGCCTTCGCCTACCGGGAGCCGGCGCGGCGGGGCGGGCCCGGCCACCGCTTCCGCGTCGCGGTGCTGAGGGACGCGACCGCGGGGGCCCACGCCGACGTGAAGGCGGCGTTCGACCGCGCGATCGGCGCGCTGCGCGACGTGGCCGACGTCGAGGACGACGTGCCCTTCCCGGACCTCCCGTACCGCGAGGCGATCGGCCTGATCATCGACGCGGAGGCCGCGGCCGCCCTCCGCGACCTCGTCGAGAGCGGCCAGGTGGCTCGCCTGCGCGACCCGCGCGACCGGACCGGCGGCTTCGCCGGCCTCGCCACGCGCGCGGTCGACTACATCGACGCGCAGCGCGTGCGGGTGCGGATGCAGGCCGAGGTCGACCGGCTCCTGTCGCGCTACGACGCGGTCGCGGCGCCGACCCGCCTGCAGCTCGCGCCTCCGGTCGACCGCGACTTCGACGCGCCGGCGGCCGGGGCGTCGGCCGCGCCGCCGGGGCCCAAGCCCGCCGGCCCGCGCGCGCCGTCGACGGTGCCCGCGGGCAACCTCGCCGGCGCGCCCGCTCTCGCGGTGCCGATCGGCTTCGGCGAGGGCCGCCTCCCGGTGTCGATGCAGCTGCTCGCCCGCGCGGCCTCGGAGGCGACGCTCGTGGCGATCGGCGACGCCTACCAGCGCCTCACCGACTGGCACCGGCAGCGGCCGCCCGCGCCGCCGGCGGCGTGAAGCGCGGCTACTTCTTCCGGCGCAGCTCGAAGACCTTGTGGCCGGCCTCCTTGCCGCCGGCCCACGCGGCCCAGTCGGCGTGGAGGGCGTCGCCCTTCCACTCGACGACGCCCGAGTGGACGTGCACGTCCTTCGCCGGGTCGAAGTTCGTGCCGCCGTCGAAGGCGAAGACCAGGCGGTCGGGCGTCGACGCCTTCTCGTCGAGCTTCATGCGGGGCTGGTTCGCCATCGAGCAGTAGTGGGTCATGACGAGCCGCCCGTCGGCGAGGTGGTACATCGACACCATCTCGTGCGGCGTCCCGGGGAAGAGCGTCTCCTCGACCACCGAGCCGCCCGAGGCGACGCGGTAGGTGACGGTGGCCGGCATCGTCGGCTGGCCGTCGCCGGCCTGCCCCTCCCACGTCCCGGCGAGCGTCTTCAGCCGCTCGAAGGCGGCCTTCGGCTCGACCGCCGCGCCCTGGGCACGCGCGGGGGCGGTCGCCGCGAGGAGAGCGGCCGGGACGAGAAGCGACAGGAGCGGCGCGCGCCGGGTGCGGGGAGCGTTCATCGGGTCCTCCGGGATCGGGTGAGAGATGGAATACCACGAAGACGACCGCGGCCGGGAGAGAAGAGTCCCCGGCCGCGGCCCGCCCCGTCCAATCGTCTGGTCGGCTCGCGCCGCTCAGGCTCGGCCGGCGGCCACCACCTGCACCGGCGTGACCGCGGCGCGGTCCTCCTCGCCGGTCCGGATGCGGTAGATCTTCTCGACCGGCAGAACGAACACCTTGCCGTCGCCGACCTCGCCGGTGCGCGCCGCGTCGAGGATCGCCTTCACCGTGGGCTCGACGAAGTGGTCGGAGACGCCGATCTCGAAACGGACCTTCTCCGCGAGCTCCATCTTGACCGTCGCGCCGCGGTAGGTCTCCACCTTCTCCGTCTCGCCCCCGTGGCCCTGTGCGCGGCTGATCGTCAGCCCCTGCACGTCGGCGCGGAAGAGCGCCTCGAGGACCTCGCTCGCCTTGTCCGGCCTCACCACCGCCACCACGAGCTTCATCAGCGACCTCCACCGGCCGTCGCGGCCGCCAGACCCGGGGCCGGCTTCGCCGCCCCGTCTTTCTCGAGAATCAGGACGGCGCCGTCGTGGTCGGCGTAGGCCTCCTCGCCGTGCTGGCTGACGTCGAGGCCGAGGCCCTCTTCCCTCACCGCGACCTTCAGCGGGCGCACGAGCCCGATGAGCTTCAGCAGCACGTAGCTCGCGACGCCGCTGTACGCGATCGCCGCGAGGACGCCGAGGGCCTGGACGCCGAGCTGCGCGGGGTTGCCGTACAGGAGCCCGTCGACCGTGCCGTTCCACGCCTTCGACGCGAAGACGCCGGTCAGGAGGGCGCCCACCGTGCCGCCGAGCCCGTGCGCGGCCACGACGTCGAGCGAGTCGTCCAGCCGCGTGCGGGCGCGGTAGAGGAGCGCGAAGTAGCTCGGGAAGGCCGCGATCATCCCGAGCCCGAGCGCGGCCATGGGGCCGATGAAGCCGGCGGCCGGGGTGATGGCCACGAGGCCGACGACGATGCCGGTGGCCGCGCCGACCGCCGTCGCCTTGCCGTTGCGGAAGAGGTCGAGCAGCGTCCAGACGAAGAGCGTGCCCGCCGGGGCCAGCATCGTGTTGACGAACGCGAGGGCGGCGATCCCGTTCGCGGCGAGAGCGCTGCCGGCGTTGAAGCCGAACCAGCCGAACCACAGGAGGCCGGCGCCGAGGAGCGTGAACGGCACGTTGTGGGGCAGGATCGCCTGCCGCGCGTAGTCCTTGCGCTTCCCCACGACGACCGCCGCGACGAGCGCGGCCACCGCCGCGTTCACGTGGACGACCGTGCCGCCGGCGAAGTCGAGGGCGCCCATCTTCGCGAGGAAGCCCCCGCCCCACACCCAGTGCGCGACCGGGGCGTACACGACGAGGCTCCACACCGTGATGAACGCGAGGTATGGCCCGAACCGCATGCGCTCGACGACGGCCCCGGAGACGAGCGCGGCGGTGATGATGGCGAAGGTGCCCTGGTACGCCATGAAGAGCAGGTGCGGAATCGTGCCCTGGGCCTCGAGGCCCACGCCAGTGAGGAAGGCCTTCGACCACGAGCCGAGGAAGAGCGAGCCCTCGGCGAAGGCGAGGCTGTAGCCGGCCACGGCCCACGCGACGCCCACGAAGCCGAGCGCGGTGACGCTCATCATCATGGTGTTGAGCGCGTTCTTCGAGCGGACGAGGCCGCCGTAGAAGAAGGCGAGGGCCGGGGTCATCAAGAGCACGAGCGCGGTCGACACGAGCATCCAGGCGACGTCGGCGGGGTTCACGGCCGGTGTTCCTCCTTGGCCCCGTGCGGGGGGCGGTCGGGAGAGAGCAAGGCGCGTGCACGCTCGGCCGCGCGGGCGCCTGGGGGTTCAAGTGCCTGAAAAGAATCGGCCTGCGGCGTCGCGCGGGACGCCGCAGGCCGCACGGCGCCTGCGACAGATCTGTCGGAGGCGCCGCGAAACAGCGACAGGATTGTCGGACGGGTCAGCCCCGCTTCTTCTGCCAGCCCCCGCGGGTGAAGTCGGGGAAATCGACGGCCGCGCTGCCCTGGGCCACCGACTTCTCGCTGAGGGCGGCCGGCGCGCTCCACGCCGCCGCGTCGTAGACGTCGAGGTCGGGCGGGAGGCCCTGCTGGATGCACTGCGCGAGCCGCCAGCTCATCACGTAGTCCATGCCGCCGTGGCCGCTGCCCGCCGCCTTCTGCTCGAGCTCCTTCCACAGCGGGTGCTCGAAGCGCTCCTCGATCCCGCCGGGGGCGCGCTTCTGGCGGTCCTGGACGACCGGGATCCACTCCTCCTCCTCGCCCTTCGGCCGCGGCGGCGCGAGCTTGTTGGCGGGGTCGAAGAAGATCCGCGGCGGGTAGTCGGCGAAGGTGGCGAGGGTGCCCGAGAGCATGTTGATCCGGCTGTAGGGCCGGGGCGAGACGACGTCGTGCTGCAGGACGATCGTGCGGCCCTTCGCCGTCTGGATGAGGCTCGTGTTCATGTCGCCCGCGGCGTAGGTCTCCTTGCGGCGCGGGTCGTCGGCCGCGAGGTTGCGGTCGCGCCAGGCCTGGAGCCCGAGCGACGGAGACGACATCGACACGAGGCGGGCGAAGCGGTCCCCGCGGTTCACGTCCATGTAGAGGGCGACCGGGCCCAGGCCGTGGGTCGGGTAGAGGTTGCCGTTCCTCTTCCAGTGCTCGAAGCGCCGCCAGAGGCCCTCGCCGCGGTTCTCGAAGAGGAGCGAGCGCAGGTCGTGGATGTACGCGCACTCGCCGTGCGTGAGCTCGCCGAAGACACCGGCCCGGGCCATGTTGAGCACCAGCATCTCGCTCCAGCCGTAGCAGCAGTTCTCGAGGATCATGCAGTGCCGGCGCGTCTTCTCCGACGTGTCGACGAGCGCCCAGCACTCGTCGATGGTGACGGCCGAGGGCACCTCGACGCCGGCGTGGACGCCGGCCTGCATCGCCGCCACCGCCATCGGCACGTGCCAGTTCCACGGCGTCGCGACGTAGACGAGGTCGAGGTCGCCCCGCTTCACCATGTTCTCGAAGTCGTGCTCGCCCTTCGAGTAGCCGGCCGGCTCCTTCTGGCCGGCCTTCACGGCCAGGGCCTGCGCGCGCGCCACCTTCTCGGGCACCACGTCGCACACCGCCTTCACCTCGACGCCCGGCACGCCGAGGACGTCGCGGAGGAGGCCCGTGCCGCGGCCGCCGCAGCCGATGAGGCCGAAGCGGACGGTCGCCCGCTTCTCGAAGGGCACGCCGATCATGCTGCCGCCGGCGGCCGAGGGCGGCGGCGCGGGGGCCGGCGCGGGAGCCTGTGCCGCGCCGGGCCGCGGCAGGGCGGCCGCGGCAGCGGCGAGGGTCGCCGTCTGGATGAGCTGTCGGCGGGAGACGGAGCGCGGATCGTCGTGGTCGGCCATGTTTCCTCCGGAGGTCCCTGAGCATACGCGCGGCGGCGGCGGCCAGCCAGCGCGGCCGGGGCCGGGCCGGCGGGAGCTCAGGAGAAGCGGGTGGGGTCGATCCCGTGCTTGCGCACGGCGTAGCCGAGGATGCGCTCGGTCGTGTGCAGGAGGCGCGCCGCCTTGGCGCGGTTGCCGCGCGCGCTCTTGAGCGCGTCCTGCACGAGGTCCTTCTCGTAGGCGTCGAGCGCCTCCTTCAGCGACTGGCGCGGGAGGGTCCCCGAGACCTCGGCCGTCTGGAGCGTCGGCGGGAGGTGGTGGGCGTGGATGGCCCCGCCGTCGCACACGACGACCGCGCGCTCGACGCAGTTCTCGAGCTCGCGCACGTTGCCCGGCCAGTGGTAGCTCATCAGCATGTCGATGGCCGAGGTCGCGATGCGGCGCACGTCCTTGCCGTGGGCCGCGGCGTGCTTGTCGATGAAGTGGTCGACGAGGAGCGGGATGTCGGTCTTCCTCTCCCGCAGCGGCGGCAGGTAGATCGAGTAGACGTTGAGGCGGTAGTAGAGGTCCTCGCGGAACGTCCCGTCCTTGACCGCCTCCTCGAGGTCCTTGTTGGTCGCGGCGATCACCCGCACGTTGACCTTGATCGGCGCCACGCCGCCCAGCCGCTCGAACTCGCGCTCCTGCAGCACGCGCAGGAGCTTGACCTGCGTCGAGGGGGTGAGCTCGCCGATCTCGTCGAGGAAGATCGTCCCGCCGTTCGCCAGCTCGAAGCGGCCCTTCTTCTGCGCCCGCGCGTCGGTGAAAGCGCCCGGCTCGTAGCCGAACAGCTCGCTCTCGACGAGGCTCTCCGGCAGCGCCGCGCAGCTCACCTTCACGAACGGCTTCTTCGCCCGCGGCGAGGAGTAGTGGATGGCGTGGGCCACGAGCTCCTTGCCCGTGCCCGACTCGCCGCGCAGGAGCACGGTCGTCGTCGAGCCGGCGACCTGGGCCACCTGCTCGTAGACGGACTGCATGGCGCGGCTCGACCCGACCAGGTTGCGGATGTCGTAGCGCTCGGTCAGCTCGCGCCGCAGCTTCGTGTTCTCGTCGAGGAGGCGCTTTCTCTCCGACTCGACGAGGTGGTGGACGCGCACCGCCTGCCCGATCATCGAGGCCACGACCCCGTAGAACTTCGCCTCCTGCTCGTAGGTGCGGTCGGCCTGGTAGGGGAGGGCCACTCCGAAGGCGCCGGCCGTGCGGTGCTCGGCCCGGATCGGCACGCAGACGTAGGACATCTCGCTGCGGCCGGAGCGGCGGAAGACGCCGGAGCGGTCGAGGAAGAGCGGCTCGCGGCTGACCTGCGGCACGATCACCGGCCGCCCGCTCTGGACGACCCGGCCCACGATGCCCTCGCCCACGCGGTAGCGGGCCTTCGGGGCCGTCGCCCCCGCCCCGCTCGCCGCCTCGACCGTCAGCTCGCCCGAGTCCCCGTCGCGCAGGACGATCACCCCGGAGAGGGTGCCGTGGCTCTCCTCGAGCATCGCGAGCACGCGCTGCAGGGCCGCCCGCAGGTTGAGCGTCGCGCCGAGCGTCTGGCTGAGCTCCAGCAGATCCGAGAGCTGTCGGGGGTCGGCGCGGGCCACGGGCGCACTATGACAGAAATGTCGGAGTCTTCAAGCGCGGGCGACAATCCTGTCCGACCGGGTGCGGGGCGACGGGCTCGGACCGCCGGGCCCGACTAGGGACGGCTGAAGAACGACCGCCGGCTCGAGGAGGCTCCCGAGCGGGAGGCCGTGATCGCCTTGAACCAGCCCCGGGCGAGGGCCTGGTAGCCCTGGTCGTTCGGGTGGACGTGGTCCGCGAAGAGGGGGGTCAGGGAGGCCGACGCCGCCTTCATCTCCGCGTTGAGGTCGGCCACCGGCACCTGCCGCAGGGTCCCGAGCGCCTTGATCCGCGCGTTCATCCCGTCGACCCAGGTGTTGCGCTCCGCCGGGTTCAGGGCCGGGTTCACCGGGATGATCGTGCCGAGGACGGGGAGGACGTGGACGCCGCGGGCCGCGTCGATCATCCCGTCGAGCGAGTCGACCGTATAGCAGCCGGACGGGGGCTGACTCTGACAGCGCTGGTCGTTCCAGTCGTTCGTGCCGTAGAGGATCAGAACGTAGGACGGGCTGTAGGTCCGCAGCCACGTTCGGATGCGCGAGAGACCGTCGTCGCTCGTCGTTCCCGAGCGCCCGAACTTCGTCACCTCGGCCCGCCCGAAGTGCGGGCCGAGGAGGGTCTGCAGGTAGAGCTGGTAGCCGCGGCCGTCGGAGGAGCCGTCGCCGGCCGTGATGCTGTCGCCGTAGCCGAAGTAGAGGTTCTTCTGGTTGTTCCCCACGGGCAGGGTCAGAGGGACGCGGATCTCGCTCGTCGCGGGCACGCTGATCGAGGCGAGGCCGGCCGCCGGCGGCTCGAAGTAGTACGGCAGGCTCCCATTGTCCAGCTGGGGCGTGAACGTGCCCTCCTGGATGCCCTTGACCGCGGCCTGCCCGGTCCCGGCCACGCTCGTCCCGGAGCCGGCCCCGATCGCCACGCGCACGTTCGGCACGCGGACGCCCTCGGCGCCGTCGAGGACGCCGTTGCCGTTCTCGTCGTAGAAGACGGTCGCGGTCACCGTGTAGGTCGGCGGGGCCGGGGTCGACGACGGGCTGGTCGGCGAGGGGCCGCCGCCCCCGCAGCCGGCGAGAAGCCCGGCGCCGAGGATCGCCGCGGCGGAGGCCGCCCGGCCCATTCGTGGGAAACGCGTCATGCGGGTAGGGAGACTAGCACGACCCCGGGCGCCCCGGACGGCCTCAGGGCGCGACGCGTTCCTCCACGTCGACCGCGAAGCGACGGTAGTTCGAGTAGGTCGTCGTCGTGCGGACGCGGAAGCTCGCGAAGAGGAGCTTGCGCCCCTCGGCCCGCGCCTCGACCCGCCGTGGCAGCCACACCCCGTCCTCCATGCGGGCGAACTCGGCCTCGAGCCCGAGCGACGAGACCGACGCCGCGATCCCGAGCCCGACCCGCAGGCCGCCGGTGTTGCGCACCTGGAGCCGGACGACGGCGCGGTCCTCCTCGTCGACCCACAGCCGGCCGGCGAGGCGGCGGAGGAGAGCGTCGCGGTCGAGGTCGAACCGGCCGGGCCGTGCCGCGACGTCGAACGCGAGCGCGCAGCGGCCGGCGACGTCCTCGCGCCCCGCGTAGGCGAAGTCGTAGCGCTCGAGGACCCGGGAGATCCGCAGGCCCGGCTGCTCGGTGGCGGAGCGGCCGGCCGCGAGGTCGTCGGCGAGCTGTCGAGCCCGTGCGTCCTCCCGGGCCCTCTCCTTCGCCGGGAGGGGGCGGCCGTCCCTCTCCACGAGGCGCCGCACCGGCCGCCCGCGCACGAAGAACACCTCGAACCCTTTCGTCTCGCGCCGCGCGGCGCGTCCCCCCGCGTCGAGGTCCTCGCGGACCTCGGCGACGTCGTAGGTGTAGAGCGACAGCGCTTCCTCGCGCACGCGCTGGGCAGAAACGAGCGCCCGCACGTAGGCGTTCGCGTCGGCCGGCGCGGGAGCGCCCGGCACGCAGGCGGCGGCGAGGAGGGCGGCGAGGAAGGCCATCACCCGATCTTCGCCCGGACCGCCCGCCGCGGGAACGCCCTACCGGTCGGCGAGCGTCCGTGGCGCGGGCGCCGGGCCGAGGAAGCGTACGCCCACGTCGTACGCCTCGTCCGTCCCCGGCACGCGCTCGACGCGCACGACCTCGCCGCGCAGGCGGACGGGGCCGCGCTCCGGGCACTCGATCGCGAGGCTCACGCCGCTGCCCATCGCCACCGCCCTGGGCAGGCTCACGAGCATCCCGCCCTCCGAGAGGTTCTTGACGGCGGCCTGCGCCGAGTCGGCCTCGCCGACGCGCACGCGCCCGGCCGGCGGCTGCCGACGGTGGCGCCGCCTCTCGCCCTGGGGCAGGAGGATGCGGTTCTTGCCGGCGGCCTTCGCCGCGTAGAGCCCGGCGTCGGCCCGCACGATGAGGTCGGCCGGCGTCGCCGCGTCCTCCGGGAAGACCGCGAGGCCGCCCGAGATCGTGACCGGCACCGCGTCGCGCGCGAAGCGCTCCTCGACGCGCTGCCGCACGCGCTCGGCCACCACGAACGCGCCGAGCCGCGAGGTGTCGGGGAGGAGCACGCCGAACTCCTCGCCGCCGTAGCGGGCGGCCACGTCGATCTCGCGGAGGCTGTCGCGCAGCGCGGCCGCCGCCCGCATCAGCACGCGGTCGCCCTCGACGTGGCCGAGCCGGTCGTTCACGGACTTGAAGCCGTCGAGGTCCAGGAGGAGGAGGGCGGCGCGCAGCCCGTGCCGGCGGCTGCGCAGGAGCTCCTGCCGCACCGCCTGGACGAAGTAGGCGTGGTTGTAGAGCCCGGTCAGGCCGTCGGTCACCGCCGAGCGCTCCGTCCGCTCGTAGCTCGCGAGCTCGATCACCTTCGGGTTCTTGAGCTCGCCGCACACGTTCGCGAAGTAGTCGAGCAGGGCCACGCGGAGGCCGGGGTCGCGGCCCAGCGCCGCGGCGAGCGCGCGGCGGTGCGCGGCCGCCTTGCGCCAGTGGCTCGCCGCCCGGCGCTCGCTGAAGTCGAGGTGGGTGAGGAGGTAGAGGAGCGAGGAATAGAGCGGGTCGGACGGCGCCCGCCGGCTTTCGAACTCCGCGAGGAGCGCCTCCTCGCGGCCGGGCCCGGCTTCGAGGAACGCGAGCAGCGACTGCCGGAACGGCAGCGAGTCGGCCGGGCTCGTGGCGCGTGAGGTGGATTTCAAACTGGGTTTGTCCGTCAGGTCGGCGACGACGGCGACTGTATGATAGTGACGCGGCGGATGTCCATAGCGCGCCGGGCTCGTTCGTGTAATGTGACGCCATGATTCTTGCAGCGCTCCTCTTCGCCACCCTCGCCACGGGTCCGGCCTCGTCCGGCGTCACCTTCGATCAGGTCACGACGGTGCGCCGCGCGGGCGCGCCCGCGCCGGGCGTCCGCTCGCGCGTGTCCTGCGCGGGACGCCGCCTCCGCCTCGAGCCGCTCGAGGCCGGGGGCGCGGCCCTCGTGCTGCGCCTCGACGAGAACCGCGCGCTGCGCCTCGACCCCGAGGCGCGCGTCGCGGTCGAGATCGACGCGGAGCGTCTGCGCGCGCGCTCGCAGGCGGACGCGGCGCTCGCCGCCGGCCTCATGGGCGCGCCCGAGGACGGCGAGCTGCGGCCCGTCGAGCTGCCCGGGGCGCGCACGATCGCGGGGCATGCCTGCCGCGGCTACCGCCTCACCGGCCGCTTCGTCGTCGTCGATGCGTGGGTCGCCGAGGGCCTGCCGGTCAAGGCCGCCGTGTTCGCCGACTTCCTCGAGTGGTCGGGCGCGGGCCAGGCCCTCGCCGGCCTCGTGGCGGGGATCCGCGCGCTGCCCGGCTTCCCGCTCGAGACGCGGATGAGGGTGAACGTGCTCGGCGAGACGCAGGAGACGGTGTCGACCGTGACGGCGATCCGCGTCGCCCCGCTGCCGGACAGCCTGTTCGACGCGCCCGCGGGCTGGCGCGTCGTGCGCGAGACGACACCCGAGGTGCCCCGATGAGACTCCTGCTGACACTCGTGGCGAACGCGGTCGCCCTCTACGCGACGGCCTATCTCGTCCCCGGCATCACCTTCACCGGGAGCTGGGGCCAGCTTCTCCTGGCCGGCGCGATCTTCGGCCTGCTCAACCTGATCGTGCGGCCGCTCGTGATGCTCCTGTCGATGCCCGCCCTCGTGCTGACCCTGGGGCTCTTCTACTTCGTGCTGAACGGGCTCCTGCTGTGGGGCTTCTCGAAGCTCATGCCGGGCTACAACGTGAGCGGGCTGTGGGCGGGGATCCTCGGCAGCCTCGTCGTCATGGTCGTGAACTGGCTCTTCGGCGTCTTCTTCCCGAAGGAGAAGAAGAAGTAGACCGCTAGGTCTCGACGACGGAGCGCGCGAGGAGGGCCACGACCTCCTCGGCCGAGGTGGCCCGCTGGAGCAGCGCGAGGTCCTCGGGCGAGATCTTCCCGCGTCGCATCAGCGAGGAGCTGAGCCACGACAGCAGCCCGTCCCAGAAGCCGTCGTCGCCGGTGAGGACGACCGGGAACGGCGGCACCTTGCGCGTCTGGACGAGCGTCAGCGACTCGAAGAGCTCGTCGAGGGTCCCGAAGCCGCCCGGCAGGATCACGAAGGCCTTCGAGTACTTCACGAACATCACCTTCCGCACGAAGAAGTAGCGGAACGAGATCCGTTGCGTGAGGTACGGGTTCGGCTTCTCCTCGAAGGGCAGGTCGATGCACACGCCGATCGTCTGCCCGCCCGCCTCGAACGCCCCCTTGCTGACCGCCTCCATGTCGCCGGGTCCGCCGCCGGTGATGACGGCGTGGCCGGCGCGGGCGAGCGCCCGCCCGAGGGCCTCGGCGCGGGCGTAGTCCGGGTCGCCTGGCTTCGAGCGGGCCGAGCCGAAGACCGTGACCGCCCGCGGGACGCGGGCGAGCATCTCGAAGCCCTCGACGAACTCGGCCATGATCCGGAAGATCCGCCAGGTGTCCTCGGTCGTGAAGTCGGGGGGAAGGTTCGATCGTTCCTGCAAGCCGTTCTCCGGTAACGGGTTCGGATTATGGGCGGCCGGCCCTCCCCGCGCAAGGACATCGGCCGTCGGAACCCGCGAGCGGCGCCGCGCGTTATGCCACCGAGGGCAGGAAGGATGCGAGTGACGGCGTGCGCGAGCGACGCGGCGGCGGGTCTCCCCGGAGACGGCCTCCCGTGCGCGGCCTGAAAGGCCGCGCGTGCGGAACGGAGGACCCGGGAGTGGCGCGGCCGGCGATCACGGGGGACACTCGACGCGGGTGGATCTCCCGGCCCGCGAGAGCGACGACCGCCAGCTCATGGCCCGGCTCGCGGGCGGCGATCGCGACGCGCTCGCGCCCCTCGTCGAGCGTCACTACGCCCGGCTGTACCGCATCGCCCTCGCCTACCTCCGCCAGCGCGAGGACGCCCTCGACGTCGTGCAGGAGGCCTTCGTGAAGGCCTACCAGGGCGCGTCGCGGTGGGACGGGTCGGCCGAGGCCGGTCCCTGGCTCACGCGGGTCACCGTGAACCTCGCGATCGACCGCTGGCGGCGCAACCGCCGCCGCGGCGAGACCTTCTCTCCCCTCGCCGACGACGACCACGCGGCCTCGCTCGCGGACCCCGGCGCCTCGGCCGAGCAGGCCCTGCGCGGCCGCGAGGCCGGCGAGCGCGTGGCCCGGGCGCTGCGCGTGCTGCCGGAGCGCCAGCGGGCCGTCGTCGTGCTGCGCCACTACCAGGACCTGAGCCTGGAAGAGATCGCCCAGTCGCTCGGCATGAGCCTCGGCACCGTGAAGAGCAGCCTGCACCGCGCGCTCGCCCGCATGCGCGAGCGCCTCGCTCCGGAGGAGAGGCCGTGATCCTCGAGCACCTGCGCACGCGCCGCCTCGTCGCCCTGCTCGCGGCCGGCGTCCTCGAGGGCGCCGAGGGCGAGCGGGCGCGGCGCCACGTCGGCCGCTGCGGCCGCTGCCGCGCCGAGCACGATGCGATCCTCGCGGTCGTGCGGGCGATCGAGAGCGATCCCGTGCGGACGGCCGAGCCGGACGTCGACGCCCGCGTCTTCGCCGCGCAGGTCGAGCGCGCGGTCGAGCGCGCCCTCCTCACCCCGGCCCGCCGGCCGCGCTGGTACCTCGTGGCGCTGCCGGCCGCGGCCGCGATCGCCTCCGTGTCGCTCCTCGCCCCGGCGGTCGTCGGGCGCCTCAGGCCCGCGCCGTCCCCGACCCTCGCGCCGATCCCGCGCCCGGCCGCCGCCGACGCGCCGGGCACGGAGGAGGCGCTCGCCCGCATCGAGCACGCCCTCGCGCGGGAGCACGCGGCCCGCTACCTCAGCGACGCCGGCGACGTGCTCGTCGCCGTCGCCGCGAACGCCGAGGACTGCGACCGCACCGAGGACCGGCTCGACGTCGGCGCCGCGGCCGAGCGCAGCCGGGCCCTCCTCGAGAAGGGCCGGCTCGTCGTGGACCCGGAGGGCGAGGCGGTGGCGAGCGCCCGGGGAGTTCTCGACGACGTCGAGGTGGCGCTGCGCGAGGTCTCGGAGCTGCCCTCGTGCGTCAAGCGGCGCGACGTCGAGCGCCTGCGGCGCCAGGTGGAGGATCGCCAGCTGCTGATGAGGATCCGACTGATGACAAGGGAGCTCGAGGGATGACGGCACGCACGACGTGGGGCCTCCTGCTCGCGGCGCTCCTCGCGCCGGCGCTCGCGCTGGCGGAGGGAGACCCCGCCGCCCTCGCGAGGGCCAAGGCCCTCTACTTCGACCGCGACTACGCGGCCGCGCGCGAGGCGTGGCAGGCCGTCCGCGCGGGCGGCGGCCGCGACGCCGAGGCCGCCCGCTACTGGATGGCGCGCTGCAGCGAGGGGCTCAAGGAGAACGCGCGCGCCCTCGGCGAGTACGACGAGTTCCTCGCCTCGCGTCCCTCCGACCGCACCCTCGTCGAGGAGGCGAAGACGAGCCGCGTGGCCCTCGCGGTGCGGATGGCGAAGGCGGGCGACGCCGGCCGGGTCGAGGTCGCGCGCGACGCGCTCCGGGACCCGAGCCGCACCGTGCGCTACTTCGCCGCGCTCCAGCTCGCCTCGCTCGGCCCGGATGCGGGGCGCCCCGCCGTGCCCGTGCTCCTCGAGATCGTCGACCGCGAGCAGGACGACGACCTCGTCGAGCGGGCGAAGCTCGCCCTCATGCGTGTCGACCGCGACGCGCTCGCGCGGGCCCCCGGCGCGAAGCCGGTCCGCGAGGCGCCCCCGCGCGCCGGCCGCGACGCGAGCTGGGTGCGCGTGCGCATCTTCGAGAAGGGCTCCGAGAAGCCGAAGCTCGCGATCAACCTGCCGGTCGCCCTCGCCGAGCTCGTCTTCAAGAGCCTGCCCGAGGACGCCGTGGCCGACCTGCGCAAGGAGGGCTACGACGCGGCGAGCTTCTGGCCGAAGCTCAAGAAGCTCGGTCCGACCGAGATCCTGACGGTCGAGGGCGACGACGGCGAGCGGATCCAGATCTGGCTCGAGTAGAGGAGGACGCGATGAAGAGGACCCTGTTCGCCGCCGTGCTCGCCGCGGGCCTCGCGGCCGTCGCCGCTCCCGCGCGCGCGGACCGGACGGACGACGACCTCGCGGCGGTGCGAAGGGCCGTCGGCGCGACGCGGGTGGCCGAGGCGAGGCCGGCGGCCGAGGCGCCCGCCGCGAAGCCGGCGCGCCCCGCGCGCAGCGTCGAGGGCAAGTGGCTGCGCGTCCGCATCACCGAGCGTGCCGGCAAGCACGGCAAGGTCTCGATCAACGTGCCGCTCGGCCTCGCCCGCGCCTTCGGCGAGGACTGGCGCATCCACGACTGCTCGTCCTGCGAGCGGCGGGGACCGACGCTCGGCGAGCTGCTGCGCGCGTTCGAGTCGGGCCAGAGCCTCGTCGAGATCGACGACGACGAGGCGAGCGTCCGGGTCTGGGTGGACTGAGGCGTCCCCACTGCGCCCCTCGCCGCCGCGGCGGCGTCGGGACGAGGGCGGCTCAGCTCGCCGGCGCGTAGTACCCGAGCTTGTGGCGGATCGTGATCCCCTCGCGGTCCGGCACCCGCACGACGATGCGGCGCCACTTGCCGTCGCGGCGGGCGTTCGACGAGACGTAGCCGATGCTGTAGAGCGTGCGCAGCTCCTCGGCGATCAGGTCGTAGACGCGGTCGAGCTCGGAGAGCGAGTTCGGGAAGTAGGCCCGGCCGCCCGTCTCCCGGGTGAGGGTGCTGACGAGGTACTCGGCCTGGCTGAACTTCTGGGTGCCGCGGTCCTGCGGCCGGTTCTGGCGGAGGCTGATGACGTAGATGTTGATCTCGCTCTTGCGGGCGAGCTCGATCACCTGGTCGTCGCTCACGAGCGACGCGGTGTCCTCGCCGTCGGAGAGCAGCACGATCGCCCGCCGGCGCAGCTCCGCCGCCTTCTTGTCGCGCATCAGGTCCTTGAGCGCGACGTAGAGCGCGTTGTGGAGGGCGGTCGGGCCGGCCGCCTCCGTCTTCTGGATCGCCGCCTCGAGCGCGCCGAGGTCGTTCGTGAAGGACTGGAGCGTCGTCGCGCGGTCGTTGAACTGCACGACCTGCGCGAGGTCCTGCGGCCGCAGCGTCTTCGTGAAGCGGATGGCCGCCGCCTGGGCGGTCTTGAGCTTCTCCTCCATCGACGCCGAGCAGTCGATCATCAGCACCATCGAGATCGGAAGGTTCTCGTGGGTGAAGAGGGTGAGGTCCTGCCGGATGCCGTCCTCGAACACCGCGAAGTCCTTCTGCGCGAGGTCCACCACGAAGTTGTTCCGGCCGTCGGTCACCGACAGGTTGAGGTTGATGATCTCGATGCCCGTGCCGAACGTGGGCGTGCGGGCCTGCCCGGCGAGCGGAACGGGGGCGGCCGCAAGGAGGCCGACGGCGAGGGCGGCGAGGGGCGCGCGCGGGGTCATCGCTCGGTCCCCGCCCCCGGGTCCCTCTCGGTCGCGGCCGGGATCATCACCCTCGTCTTCGGCCGAGCGACCGACAGTGCGAGCTTGCGCTTCTTGAGACCGGGGACGCTCGCGTAGACGACGCGGTAGGCCGAGCGCAGCGCCACCGACAGCCGCCGCATCGCCCCGTCCGCGCTCATCGCGGAGAGGATCGTGTCGTGCCGCCCGCCGGTCGACGTGGCGAGGCGGTCGAGCACGTAGCCCATGTTCTCGCGGACCTCCATGTCGGCCCCCGCCGCGTCGATCTGCGCGGCGAGGAAGACGGCCCCGCTCTTCTCTCCCTCCTCCGCGGCGCGATACCGGTCCCGGTAGCTCAGCTCGGGTCCGGTCGCGGTGAGGACGACGACGGCGGCGCGGTCGCCCTCGCGCAGGAGCTTCTTGAGGTCGGCGGACGCCTCGGCGACCGCGTCGAGCAGGTAGTTGCCGCCCTGCGACGCGACCATGCGGAGGCCCCGGCCGGCCGCCTCGCGGTCCTCCGTGAAGTCGACGATCTTCGTCGGGCGGTCGCCGGTCGTCCACACCGCGTAGCGCGCGCCCTCGGGCAGGCGGGACACGAACCCGGTCACGGCGTCCACCATGTTCAGGCGGTAGACGGAGGTCGTGCCGACGCTCGAGTCGACGAGGAGGGCGACGCTCAGCGGTCGGGCGTCGCGCCTGAACGACACGACGTCGCGGGTGACGCCGTTCTCGGCGACCGACACGTCGTGGGCCGAGAGGTCCGTCACCTCGCCGCCCTTGTCGTCGAGGATCGTGGCGGTGAAGGCGCGGATCTCCGTTCCCGGCGCGGCGGCCGGGGCCGCCTGCCCCAGCAGGAACAGGGACGCGACGGTCCAGAGAGAGGTCACGGTCACGTCTTCTCCTGTGTGGGTGGGTGTGGCTCGCCAGGCCCCCGCCGGCTATCCTCCACTATAGGTGCCGGCTTCCGGCACCGTCAATCGAAGCGCCCACCGATGCCCCGCGCCGCCGTCGTCACGATCAGCGACTCCTGCGCCCGCGGGACCCGCGAGGACGTCTCCGGCCCCGAAGCGGCGCGTCTGCTGCGGGAGCTCGGCTTCGCGGTGGAGGGGCCGATCGTCGTGCCCGACGAGCGCGAGCGGATCGGGGCGGCGCTGCGCGAAGCCGCCGCGTCGTCGTCGCTCGTCGTGACCACCGGCGGGACGGGGCTCGCGGCCCGCGACGTCACCCCGGAGGCGACGCTCGACGTGATCGACCGCGAGGCTCCCGGCATCAGCGAGCTCCTGCGCCGCCGCGGAGCCGAGAGAACGCCGCTCGCCGCGCTCTCCCGCGGCGTGGCCGGCCTGTCCGGCCGATGTCTGATCGTCAACCTTCCGGGTAGCCCGCGTGCGGTGCGAGAAGGAATCGAAACGCTCGTTCCACTCCTTTCCCATGTCATCGATCTGCTCGAAGGGCGCACGACGCACATGAAGTGATTATGGTCCGGCGCTTGCACCACACCCGCGTCGCGCACGCTGAGTGTCCCGGCTTCGGACAGGCCCGGACCGCGGCGACATCATCGCGGAGGTGGTCATGCCGGCGCCCTCGCCCACTTCGACCCTGACTCGAGCCGCCGCCGTCCTCGCCGCGGCCGTCGCCGTGGCCGCTCCCGTGCGGGCCCAGGCTCCTGGCCCCTGGGAGGCGCAGCCCTTCGCGGCCGACGCGGCCGCGGTGCTCGCGGCGGCACGGGCGGCCGTGCCCTCGAAGACGACGGCGGATGTCGTCGTCCTCTACGAGGAGAGCCGCTACGTCTTCGACGAGCAGGGCCGATGCGACTACCGCTACCGCCTTGCGTTCTCGCCACGCACCGATGGCGGCGCGAAGGACTGGGCCACCCTCAGCGCGCAGTGGGCGCCGTGGCACGAGGCGCGGCCGACCCTGCGTGCGCGCGTCGTCACCGTGGACGGCGCGGTCCACGAGCTCGATCCCGCGACGGTCGCCGAGGCCGGCGTCGGCGGGAGCGACCCCGCCATCCTCACCGACCGGCGCGAGCTGCGCGCGCCCCTGCCCGCGATCGCCAGAGGGGCCGTGGTCGAGGAGGAGATCCGGGTGCCTGACCGCGAGCCGCTCTTCGCCGCCGGGAGCCAGTACCGGGTCGTGCTCGGCAACGGCGTCCCTACCGTGCGGATGCGCGTCGTCGTCGACGCGCCCGAGACGCTGCCGCTGCGCCACGTGCTTCGAGGGGGCGGCTTCACGATCCAGAAGGAGAAAGGGAACGGCCGCCTGCGGCTCGAGGTCGTCGCGGGACCGCTCGAGCCGCTGCCTCGACCGGAGGCCGACATGCCCTCGGACCGGCCGCGGGCGCCGTATCTCGCGTTCTCCACCGGCGCCTCCTGGGCGCACGTGGCGGGCACCTACGCGCGAATCGTCGACGCCCAGCTCGGAGGCGTGTCCCCCGCTCCCCGGCCCGGCGTCGCCCGCGAGGAGGTCGCGGCGCGGCTGCTGAAGCAGCTCCACGCCGAGGTGCGTTACACCGGCGTCGAGTTCGGGGCGGCCGCGATGGTGCCCCGCCGGCCGGCCGAGGTGCTGGCCCGGAAGTACGGCGACTGCAAGGACAAGGCGGCACTCCTCGCGAGCCGCCTGCGCGCGGCCGGCCTCCCCGCCCACCTCGCGCTGCTGTGGGCGGGTCCGGGACCCGACGTCGAACCGGAGCTCCCCGGCTTCGGTGTCTTCGACCACGTGATCGTGTACCTGCCGGGGCCGAAGCCGCTCTGGATCGACGCGACCGCGGAGTACGGCCGCGTCAACGAGCTTCCGGGGCCGGACCAGGGTCGCCTGGCCCTCGTCGCCGCGCCGGACACCGCCGCGCTCGTGAAGACGCCCGTCTCGACCTCCTCCGACAACGTGGTGCGCAAGACGCGCGAGTACGCCCTCGGCGCCGACCGCGTGATCGAGACGACCACGGTCACCGGCGGTCCGGAGCGTGAGTACCGGGCGTACTACGCCGAGACCGACCCCAAAGACATCCGCGAGGGCCAGGAGAAGTACCTCAAGGCCGCCCACAACGCCGCCGTTCTCGCGTCGAAGGTGGTCGATCCCCGCGACCTGCAGTCGCCCTTCGTGCTCACGGTCGAAGGCAAGCGAGACGGCGCGTCCGAGGACGGCCAGCGGGTCACGATCGATCCCTCCGGCCTCCTCTCGCGTCTGCCCGCCTACGTGGGTGGCGACGACGAGCAGGGGACGCCGCGCGCGCCGCGCCGCGAGCCCTTCGTCTTCACGCAGCCGCATCGGATCGAGTGGACGTACCGCGTGGTGCCGCCGTCCGGCGCGGCGCTCAAGCGCCTGCCGGAGGCCGAGCACGTCGCGCTCGGCACCTCGACCTTCGACGCTCGCTTCGCCACCAAGCCGGACGGAGTCGTCGAGGCGACGCTCGCATTCGACTCGGGTCCGCGCGAGGTCGACGCGGCGACCTTCCAGGCGATGGAAGCGGCGGTCCGCCGGCTGCGCGCACGCGGCCCGTTCATGCTGGAGTTCGAGGACCGCGCGGCCGCCTTCGCACAAGCCGGGCGCACCTGCGACGCGCTCGGCGAGCGGCGCGCGGCGGCGGCCCGCGAGCCCAGGGCCGCCTCCCCGCAGGAGAGGCTGGCGAACGCGCTGCTCGAGTCGGGTTTCGGCGAGCCGGCGCGCGAGGCCGCCCGCCGGGCCACGGCCATCGACCCGCGGTCGTCCTCCGCGCAGCGGACGCTCGGCTGGGTTCTCGAGCACGACCTCCTGGGCCGGCGCTTCAAGCCGGGCTGGGATCGCAAGGGCGCCGAGGCCGCCTACCGCCGCGCGAAGGAGCTCGACCCGAAGGACGCACTGCCGCGCATGAGCCTCGCCATACTCCTCGAGCACAACGAGGTGGGCGTTCACTACGGCGTGGGCTCGAGGCTGGCCGAGGCGGCCGAGGAGGAGAAGGCCTACCGCGCCGAGATCGAGCTCGACGGCCTCGACACCAACCTGGCCCTCTCGCTGATGCACCTCGGGCGGTTCGAGGAGATGGAGGCGCACCTGCGGTCGATGCGGGCCAGCGCGAGCCGCGACGAGCTGATCGTGGCGGCGGTGGCCGCCCGGCGCGGGGCCCGCGAGGCCGTGAAGGCCGCCGCGACGCTGTTCGAGAACGAGGCCGCCCGACGCGACGGCCTCCTCCACGCGGGCAACTCCCTCCTCTCGCTCCGCCTGTACCCGGCCGGCTCCGCGCTCCTCGCCGAGTCGGCGGCCGGAGCGCCGGACGCGGCGGCGCGGCGTGGCCGCGCGGACCTGTTCGCCCGCGTGCGGCGCAGCGAGGACGTCCCGCTCGACGATGCCGACCCGCGCACCGTCGTGAAGCGCCTCTTCGTGGCCATGGCGGCCGTCGGCGAGACCGGAGACGCTGCCCAGCTGCGGACTCTCGTCGCGCCGCGCGACGAGACGATGGCCGCAGGCGACCCCGCGGCGAACCGCCTGCTCGTGAGGAGAATGCTGCGCGCCGCGGGCGCCAGCGCCAGGTTCGACCACCAGGTCGCCGACCTGGTCCTTTCGCTCGGGGAGTTCAGCGCCCAGGGCGATCCCTGGTCCGGCTACCGCGTGCGCATCGTGACGGGAGACTCCGTCCAGTCGGCGTGGGTCGTCCGGCGCGACGGTCGCTTCAAGGTGCTCACGAGCGGTGGCGAGCCCGGCATTCTCGCCCTCGAGGCATGGAAGAACGCGAACGGCGGTGATCCCGCCGTCGCCGCGCAGTACCTCGACTGGTTGCGCGAGGAGCTCGCCGGAGCGCAGTCCGACCCGGACGACCCGGTGGACGGCCCGGTGTTCCTCGAGCTGTGGCGGCCGACCCCGGGCGGCCGAGCCGACGCGACGGCCGTCCGCGTCGCCGCCGCGAGCGAGCTGCGCGGGGAGCGGGTCGCGCAGGGGCTTCAGGCCCTGCAGGCCTGGCGCGCCGCTCTGGCCGATCCCGCGGCGCGCTTCCGGATCGACCGCGCGCTCCTCTCGCTCGCCTCGCGGGCCGGCCGACCGGCCGACACCGTCGAGGTCGCGAAGCGCCTGCTCGCCGCGGCGCCGACCTCCCGCACCGCGTGGCTCTCTGCCGTCGGGTCGCTGCGCAGCCTGGGGCGGCTCGCGGAGGCGCGAGCGCTGGCCGAAGAGCGGCTCGCCCGCAAGCCCGACGACCCGATGGCGCTCCGGGAGCTGGCCGAGCTCGCCGCCGCCGCCGGCCAGTACGGCGAGGCCGACCGCGCGTACGCGAAGATCGCGAGCCTCGGCCGCACGACGCCGGGCGACCTCAACAACCGCGCCTGGAATGCGGTCTTTCGTGGGGCCGTCGACGACACGGCGGTCGAGTGGGGGAGGCAGGCGGCCGAGAAATCGGGCGCGGCCGCGCTGAACACACTCGCGACGCTCTACGCCGAGAGAGGCCGTGCGGCCGAGGCGATGCAGGTGCTGGCGAAGGGCATCGCCGCGACCGTGGCCGACGAGCCGTCGCCCGCGGACTGGTACGTCGTCGGACGGCTCGCCGAGCACTGCGGCATGCCGGACGCCGCGCGGCAGAGCTACACGCGGGCGAGTGCGGACGAGAGCGGCCGGCTCGACTCGCCGAGCGTTCTCGCCCGGCGCGGCCTCGCGCGGCTCGGCAGCCCGCCACCCGAGGCGACCGCCGCCGCTCCGGCCGCGGGGGCCCCGCGCCGTCGCTCGGTCCGGCTGAACTAGCCCCGCGTCGCGTCTCGGGAGCGGCACGCGCGGAGATCGCCATCCGGCGTGCGGCCGGGTGCGCCCGACCGCCGCTGAGCCGTCCGGTCCGGCCAAGCTGATGCAACGGCTCGGCTTGACGGTCTTCCGAGCCTTCCCATATGATCCGGCCGGCCCGACAGCCTGTGGGGTGACATGCGCTCGTTCCTCTTCCTGATTCCTCTCTTCCCGCTCCTCGGCTTCCTGTTCAACTTCACGGTCGGGGTCCGGATCCTCGGCCGCGCCGGACAGGGACACGGACACGGCGACCACGGGCATGGAGGCGGCCACGCGCACGGCCCCTCGCCGCTCATCGGCCTCGTCGCGGCGGGCAGCGTCTTCCTTTCCTTCCTCGTCGCGGTGTACTCGGTCTTCCAGGCCCGCGAGGCCGAGGGCAAGGCCCTCGTCGAGACCCTGTGGACCTGGCTCCCCGGCGGGGCGGCCGAGACCGCGGTCCACGGCGCGGCGGGCGCCACGGCGTTCACGATCGACTGGGCCTACCTCCTCGACCCGCTCTCCTCGGTGATGGTCCTCTTCGTCACCTTCGTCGGCTTCCTGATCCACGTCTACTCGATCGGGTACATGGGCCACGACCCGGGCTACGCCCGGTACATGTCGTACCTGAACCTCTTCATGTTCGCGATGCTGACCCTGATCCTGGGCGCGAACTACGCCGTGCTGTTCGTGGGCTGGGAAGGGGTCGGCCTCTGCTCGTACCTCCTCATCGGCTTCTGGTTCCACAAGCAGAGCGCCTCGGACGCGGGCAAGAAGGCCTTCATCGTCAACCGGATCGGCGACGCCGGCTTCCTCGCCGGGATGTTCCTCGTCTTCACGACCTTCGGGACGCTCGACTTCCGCCACGTGATGGAGGCGACCGCCCACCTGCCGGTCGAGTGGGCGTGGGGCGGGACGCTCACCGTGATCGCGCTGTGCCTGTTCATCGGCGCGACGGGCAAGAGCGCGCAGGTCCCTCTCTACGTCTGGCTCCCCGACGCGATGGAGGGCCCGACGCCCGTCTCCGCCCTCATCCACGCCGCGACGATGGTGACCGCGGGCGTCTACATGGTCGCCCGCTCGGCCCCGATCTACGCGCACGCCCCGAAGGCGATGCTGACGGTGGCCGTCGTGGGGGCCTTCACCGCGCTCCTCGCCGCCTCGATCGGCCTCGTCCAGAACGACATCAAGCGGGTGCTGGCCTACTCGACCGTCAGCCAGCTCGGCTACATGTTCCTCGCCTGCGGCGTGGGCGCCTTCGCGGCCGGCATCTTCCACGTCTTCACCCACGCCTTCTTCAAGGCGCTCCTCTTCCTCGGCTCGGGCTCGGTCATCCACGCGATGTCGGGCGAGCAGGACATGAGGAACATGGGGGGCCTCAAGGCGAAGCTCCCGTGGACGCACCTGACGATGCTCGTGGGCTGCATCGCGATCGCCGGCATCTTCCCCTTCGCCGGCTTCTTCTCGAAGGACGAGATCCTCTGGTCGGCGTTCAAGGTCGGGGGCTACGGGCGGGTCGTCTGGGGCATCGGCGTCCTCGTCGCGGCGATGACGGCCTTCTACATGTTCCGCCTCTACTGGATGACGTTCGGCGGGAGCTTCCGCGGGACGGACGAGCAGGCTCACCACCTGCACGAGTCGCCGAAGACGATGATCGTGCCCCTCCAGATCCTCGCCGTCGGCTCGGTCCTCGTCGGGCTCCTCGGCGTGCCGGCGGTCATGGGCGGCCTCGTCTCTCTGCCGAACGTCTTCGAGCACTTCACGGAGCCCTCGTTCGAGCCCGCGCACCACGCGCTCGCCGAGGTGTTCGCGGCGGCCGTCCCCGGCCACGGCGTCGAGTGGGGGCTCATGGGCCTGTCGCTCCTCGTCGCGATCGGCGGCATCCTCGTCGCGACGCGCTTCTACAAGGCGGACTTCGCGATCCCGGACAAGCTCGCCGCCGCGTTCCCCGGCGTCCACCGCACGCTCCTCAACAAGTACTTCGTCGACGAGGCGTACGGCGCCGTGTTCGTCCGCGGCCTCGTCCTCGGCGGCGGGAAGGCCCTCCACGCGAACGACCGCTTCGTCGTCGACGGGGGCGACGGCGAGGTCCGCCCCGGCCTCGGGGTCAACGGCGCGACGTGGGCCGTGCGCGACGTGGTCGCGGCGGCGTCGAACGCGTGGGACCGCTACGTGGTCGACGGCCTCGTCAACCTGCTGGCCTTCGTCCTGGACTCCCTGAGCTACGCGCTCCGGGCCGTGCAGAACGGCCTCGTGCAGCACTACGCGCTCAGCATGCTGATCGGCCTCTTCCTGCTCATCGCAGCGGGCCGCTTCCTCCTCGGGCTGTACTAAAGAGGCACGAACGAGATGGACTTCTTCCGCGACCACCTGCTCTCGATCATCACCTACACGCCGCTCGCCGGCGCCCTCCTTCTCCTGCTGCCCCCGTTCGCGGGCAAGGAGAAGGAGAACGCCGTGCGCTGGACGGCGAACCTCTTCGGCCTCCTCGGCTTCCTGGTCAGCCTGCCGCTGTGGTTCTGGTTCGACCGCGGCGCGGAGGGCTTCCAGTTCCAGGAGAAGGCGGACTGGATCCCGTCGATCGGCGTCTCGTATCACTTCGGCGTCGACGGGATCTCGGCCCTTCTCATCCTCCTGACGACCCTCCTCGGCACGATCGCGATCCTCTCGAGCTGGACGGCGATCACCGACCGGGTCCGCGCGTACTACGTCTTCCTGCTCCTCCTCCAGGCCGGCATGATCGGGACCTTCTGCTCGCTCGACATGTTCCTCTTCTACGTGTTCTGGGAGGTGATGCTCGTCCCGATGTACTTCCTCATCGGGATCTGGGGCGGGGCGCGGCGGCTGTACGCGGCGATCAAGTTCTTCCTCTACACCCTGGCCGGCTCGGTCGTGATGCTCCTCGGCATCCTCGCCCTCTACTTCCACTCGCGGACGATCCCCGGCCTCGAGGCGGCCGGCACCTTCGACTACACGAAGTGGATCGTGATGGGCGTCCCCGCCGACCTGCAGTTCTGGTGCTTCCTCGCCTTCTTCCTCGGCTTCGCGATCAAGGTGCCGATGTTCCCGTTCCACACCTGGCTCCCCGACGCCCACGTCGAGGCGCCGACCGCGGGCTCGGTCATCCTGGCCGGCGTCCTCCTGAAGATGGGGACCTACGGCTTCATCCGCTTCTCGCTGCCCCTCTTCCCGCAGGCGGCGGTGAACGCGGTGCCGTGGGTGGTGGCGCTCGCGATCATCGGCATCGTCTACGCCGCGCTCGTGACGCTCGTGCAGAAGGACATGAAGAAGCTCATCGCGTACTCGTCGGTGAGCCACCTCGGCTTCGTCATGCTGGGGATGTTCGCCCTCAACCCGCTCGGGATGGAGGGCAGCGTCCTGCAGATGATCAACCACGGGCTCTCGACGGGCGCCCTCTTCCTCCTCGTCGGGATCCTCTACGAGCGGCGCCACACGAAGGAGATCGCCCAGTTCGGCGGCCTCGCCCACGTGATGCCGGTCTACGCCGCGCTCACGATGGTCTTCTTCCTCGCCTCGATGGGCCTGCCGCTCCTCAACGGCTTCGTCGGCGAGTTCATGATCCTGCAGGGCGCCTTCGCCGCGAACCGCGCCTGGGCCTACTGGTCGGTCTCGGGCGTCGTCCTCGGGGCGGCGTACCTTCTGTGGCTCTACCAGCGGGTCTTCTGGGGCCAGGTGACGAAGGACGAGAACAAGTCGCTCTCCGACCTCAACGGCCGGGAGATCGCGACGCTCGTGCCGCTCCTCGTCCTGTGCTTCTGGATCGGCCTGTACCCGAAGCCGGTGCTCGAGTTCCTGCACGGGCCGGTCGGCCGGATCGCCGCCGTCGTCCAGCCGCAGAAGTTCGGCGAGCCGCAGACGGCGCACGCCGCGACGCTGCCGCCGCCGGCCGCCGTTCCGGCCGCGCCGGTGGCCGCCGTCCCGTCGTCCGCCGCCACCCCGGAGCCGGCGCCCGGCCACTGAACCTCGACCGCCGGCGCGACGTATTTCGGATTAAGCTCGGTCGTCCCCTCCGCCTCCGGGCGGGGTGCGCGTGAACACCGAAGAGAGGAGCCGTCCATGATGAAGTGGCTGGGCTGTCTCGGCGTGCTGGTGCTGGCGGTCCTCGTCGTCGGCGGCATCGCGCTCGGGACCTACAACAGCCTCGTCGGCCTCGGGCAGGGTGTCGACGCGCAGTGGGCGCAGGTCGAGAACCAGTACCAGCGGCGCGCCGACCTCATCCCGAACCTCGTGAACACCGTGCAGGGCGCCGCCAACTTCGAGAAGTCGACCCTCGAGGAGGTCGTGAAGGCCCGCGCGAGCGTCGGACAGGCCCAGGTGAACGTCGGCTCCCTGCCGAACGATCCCGCCGCCTTCGCCCGCTTCCAGCAGGCGCAGGACGCCCTGTCGGGCGCCCTCCAGCGGCTGATGGTCGTCGTCGAGCGCTACCCCGAGCTGAAGGCGAACGCGAACTTCCGCGACCTGCAGGTCCAGATCGAGGGGACCGAGAACCGCATCAGCGTCGAGCGGGGCCGCTACAACGAGAAGGCCCAGGCGTACAACACGGCGCGGCTGCGCGTCCCCGCTGTCCTGTTCGCGAACATGTTCGGCATGAAGGAGAAGGCTTACTTCCAGGCGCGGGCCGGCTCCGACCAGGCGCCCACGGTGAACTTCAACTTCGGCGGCACGCCGGCGCCGGCCGAGCGATAGGCCCGAGGCCCTCACCGTGCGCGCGGTCCTGAGCGCGCTCGTCGTGTGCGCCGCCCTCCTCGCGGGGGGCGGTGCGGGGGCGGCCGCCCAGGAGCGGCTGCCGCCCCCGCCGAAGGCCTACTTCAACGACTACGCGGGCCTCGTCCCGCCGGGCGACGCCCAGCGGCTCGACGCGAAGCTGCGCGACTTCGAGAAGCAGACCTCGAACCAGGTCCTGGTCGCGGTCTTCCCGGAGCTGCCCTCGCCTTCGCTCGAGGACTTCACGAACCGCACCGCCGAGTCGTGGAGGGCCGGACGGAAGGACGTCGACAACGGAGTCGTCTTCTTCGTGTTCGTGCGCGACCGGAAGATGCGCATCGAGACCGGCTACGGCCTCGAGGGCGCCCTGCCCGACGCTCTCGCCAGCCGCATCCTCAGCGACGAGGTCGTCCCGCGCTTCCAGAGGGGCGACTGGACCGGGGGCCTCGAGGCGGGGGTCGACGCGATCCTCCGCGCGACGAAGGGCGAGTACCAGCCGGCGGCCGCGCGGGCGGGCCGCCGCTCCGTGTCGGTCGTCGGCCTCGTGGTCGTCCTCCTCTTCGTCCTCCTCTTCCTCTGGCTCGCGAACCAGGGCTCCCGCATGGGCGGCGGCGGGCGCACCTACGACAACCGCGGCTACCGGCGCGGCGGCTGGGGCGGCGGCAGTTCGTGGGGCGGCGGCTTCGGCGGCGGCGGGGGCTCCTGGGGCGGCGGGAGCTTCGGCGGCGGCGGCGGCGGTTTCTCGGGCGGGGGCGGCTCCTTCGGGGGCGGCGGCGCCTCGGGAAGCTGGTAGGAGGCGAGCGTGAGACCCGACGCGTTCCTCGACGCTCTCGACGAAGCGCGCGTGGTGGCGGCGATCCGCGAGGCGGAATCGCGCAGCCGCGCGGAGATCCGCGTTCACGTGACCGACGAGCCGGTGGTCGACGTCGAGGCCGCGGCCGCCGCCGCGTTCGAGCGGCTCGGCATGACCGCGACCGCGGAGAGAAACGGGGTCCTCCTCTTCTTCGCCCCGGAGACGCAGCGCTTCGCCGTCATCGGCGACGCGGGCATCCACGGGGCCTCCGTGCCCGGCTTCTGGGCGCGGGTGGCCGAGACGATGGCGCCCCACCTCCGCGCGGGCCGCTTCACCGACGGCGTCGTGGCCGGGGTGGGCGCGGTCGGCGCGGAGCTCGCGCGCCTGTTTCCCCGTCGACCCGGCGAGGTCGACGCCAACGAGCTGAACGACGCGGTGAGCCGCGACTAGAGGGACATGCCCGACCGAAGACGCCGCGACCTCCTCACGCCCCTCCTCGTCGCTCTCGCGTTCATCCTGCTGCTCGCCTTCTGGGTCTTCCGGCCGTTCCTGCTCGTCTCCTCGGTGGCCGCGTGCGTGGCCCTCCTCCTCGCCCCCGTGCAGAAGCGGCTGGCCGCGGCGCTCGGGACGCGGCCCACCCTCGCCGCGAGCATCCTCGTCCTCCTCGTCACGGTGCTCCTGCTCGTCCCCGTGCTCACCTCGCTCTTCATCCTCGCGCAGCAGGCCGAGGCCCTCCTCGCGTGGCTGCGCTCGCAGCCGCTCGCCGGCCCGGAGGCGGTCCAGCGCGTCTGGGAGGAGCTGCCGAGGAAGTACCCCGGCCTCGCGCCGTGGCTCGCGTGGCTGCGCGCGCAGCTCGCCCCGGCCTTCGAGGGCGGGCTCGCGCAGCTGGCCGGCGGAGCGAGCGGCCTCGTCCAGGGCGTGCTCGGGCGGGTCACGCACGCCGTCTTCGACCTGGTGCTCTTCCTGCTGATCCTCTTCTTCCTGCTGCGGGACGGCGGCCGCCTGAAGGCCGAGCTGCGCCCGGTCTCGCCCTTCTCGGAAGCCCAGGAGCGGCAGATCTTCGACCACCTCGAGCGCACGGTCCAGGGCGCCCTCCAGGCGGTCATCGTGGTCCCGGTGGTCCAGGGCGTCCTCGCCGGCATCGGCTTCATGCTCTTCGGCGTCCCGTCGCCGTTCGTGTGGGGGACGGCCGTCATCCTTGCCGCGACCGTGCCGATCCTCGGCTCGCCGCTCGGCTGGCTCCCGGCGGTGGCGTATCTCTTCTTCCGCGACGAGACGGGCGCCGCGGTCGGCCTCCTCGCGTACGGCCTCGTGATCGTGAGCGGCAGCGACAACGTCGTGAAGCCCATGCTCCTGCGAGGCACGGCCAACATCCACCCGCTGCTCGGCTTCCTGTCGATACTCGGCGGGGTCCTCGCCTTCGGCGTCTTCGGCTTCCTGATCGGGCCGGTCGTCCTGTCGCTGGTCCTGTCGGCCATACGGATCTACCGCCTCGACGTCCTGCGGGCCGGGACGCCCTCGTCCGACGCCGCATCCGAAGCGGATCCAGTGATTTAGCCGCGGTTGCCGGGGCCGGGAGCGTGTGATAGCGTAACCGGCTGTTGCCGCCCCGCTCGACCCCTCCGGAGGCGCCGGAACCGAAGGACGGGGGCGATCGGGGTGTGGCACGCGCCCTCCGCGAGGCGGCGCCTCTGCTGGGGCTCGGGACCACCCTCGCCGCCACCGTCCTGGCGATGCTCGGTCTCGGCCACTGGCTCGACGCGCGGCTCGGGACGCGGCCCTGGCTCCTGCTCGCCGGTGGCTGCCTCGGGGTGGGCGTGGCTCTGTACCAGTTCATCCGGACCGTGGCGCGAGACTGAAGACCGGCGATCGAGCTCCTAGCGTTGACCCTCGGCAAGTACACGATGCTCGTCCTCGGTGTCGTCGCGGCGGCGGCGGTGGTCGTCGTCCCGCTCGCGCTGCGCGATCTCGACGCTTCCGCCCGCGCCGCGATCGCCTACGGGACGGCGCTCGCCGTCCTCAATACCCTCGCCGCTCACGCGCTCGTCGTGTGGTCGGACGGGCGGCCCACCCAGGCGTTCCTGCGGGCGGTCCTCGGCGGCATGCTCGGCCGCATGGCCGCGGTGCTCGTGGCGGTCGTGGCGGGCGTCCTCGTCCTCGACCTGCCGAAGGTCCCGCTCGCCCTCGCGCTCCTCTTCTTCTTCGTCGTCTTCCTGGTGATGGAACTCTCGATCCTCCACAGGCGCACCGCGTCGACCGCGGCGGGGCTCGCGCGATGAGCGCCCTGCTGCTCGCCCTCCTCCTCCAGGCGGCCCCGGCCCACCCGGCCCCCGCCCCCACGCCCGCGGCGGAGGCGCCGGCCGTCGCGACGCCCGCGCCGGGCGAGACGGCCCACGAGGCCGCCCCCGCCGAGGCCGGTGCCCCGGCCCACGGCCCCGAGGCCGGCCACGAGGCCGCCGGGGCTCACGAGGCCGCCGCCGACCACGAGGGGCCCTCGACCGTGATCATGCACCACGTGGTCGACCGGCCCCTGACGATCGGTCCGGTGACGCTCCCGTCGAAGCACCTCGTGTTCTTCCTCGCCGCGATGGCGCTCGTGATCCTGATCGCCCAGGCCGCGGTGCGCAGCTACCGCGGGGGTCGGATCCCGAAGGGAGTCGGGGCGGCGGTCGAGAGCATCGTCGTGTTCGTGCGCGACGAGATCGCCGAGGCGAACATCGGCCATGGCGACGGGCGCAAGTTCACGCCGCTGCTCTGCAGCTTCTTCTTCTTCATCCTGGTGGCGGCGCTTCTCGGGCTCATGCCCTTCTCCGCCACCTCGACCGGCAACCTCGCGGTCACGATGGGCCTCGCCATCGTCTCGTTCGCCGCCCAGCAGTACGCCGGCATCTCGAAGTACGGCCTCTTCGGCCACTTCCACAACATCGTGCCGCCCGGGCTGCCGGCGTGGCTCCTGCCGATCATGATCCCGGTCGAGATCATCTCGATGTTCACGAAGCCGTTCGCGCTCATGATCCGTCTCTTCGCGAACATGCTGGCCGGGCACATGGTCATCACGACCCTCATCGTCCTCATTCCGGTGATGGCGAAGATGACCCCGCTCGCCGGCGTCGCGATGACCCCGGTGTCCGTCGGGCTGAGCCTCTTCATCATGCTGCTCGAGGTTCTCGTCGCCTTCATCCAGGCCTACATCTTCACGCTGCTCACCGCCATCTTCATCGGCATGTACGCGCATCCCGCGCACTAGAAGTGATTCGATCGGACGACGCACCCGCTCAGGAGGAGCTCAGGAAATGAACGCCAACGCACTCGCCTACCTCGCCGCCGGCATCGGCGCGGGCCTCACGATCATCGGCGGCGCCGCCGGCATCGGCCGCCTGGCCGCGGCCGCGATGGAGGGCATCGCCCGCCAGCCCAACGCCGCCGGCGACATCCGCGGGGCGATGCTCGTGGCCGCCGGCCTCATCGAGGGCGTGACCTTCTTCGCCCTGATCGTCACGATCCTGCTCGCCATCAAGGCCTAGCGCATGAACGCGCCGTCCGTCCTCCCGCTCCTCCTCGCGGCCGAGGGGGGCGGGGGCGGGATCCTCAGCGTCG
The DNA here is from genome assembly GCA_046331285.1 of Vicinamibacteria bacterium. Classification (GTDB taxonomy): domain Bacteria; phylum Acidobacteriota; class Vicinamibacteria; order Fen-336; family Fen-336; genus DATBSL01. Next base: position 8,767 of record JAXLRD010000022.1, on the reverse strand, counting down.
AGAGCACGCTCGTCTGGGCGACGATCCTCATCTTCGCCCTGTTCGCGTTCGTGCTCGGCAAGTTCGCGTGGGGCCCGCTCCTCAAGCTCGTCGACGAGCGGGAGAAGTCGATCCGCGACCAGGTGGAGAGCGCCGAGCGCGCCGCCGCCGAGGCCAGGGAGCTCCTCGCCAAGCACGAGGAGCTCGTGCGCGGCGCGGCCCGCGAGCGCGAGGAGGTTCTCTCGCGCGCCACGAAGGAAGCCGACGCCCTGCGCTCCGAGCTCGTGGGCAAGGCCCGCGCCGAGGCCGAGGCCGCGGTCGCGCGGGCGCGGGACCAGATCCAGCGCGAGCGCGACCAGGCGGTCGCCGACCTGCGGGCCCAGGTGGCGGACATCGCCGTCGAGGCCGCTTCCCGCATCGTGACGTCGTCTCTCACCCCGGAAGCCCAGAGGAAGCTGGTGGACGAGTTCGTCCAGACGCTCCCCCGCGTGGCCCCGGGGGGCCGGGCGTGAACCGGGAGATCGAGGAGATCTTCAAGGGGCTCACCCGGAGGTTCAACCGGGCGAACGTCCGCGCCGAGCGCACGTACCACTTCGAGCTCGGCGCGGACGAGAACTGGACGGTCCGCCTGACCCGCGAGAAGTGCCACATCGCGCGCGGCGACGGCGAGGGCGCGGACGTCTACTTCAAGGGGCCGGCGAAGCTCTTCCTCGACGTCTGGAACGGCCGGCACGAGCTCGGGCCGGCGGACTTCCTGACCGGCCGGGTGAAGAGCAACAACCCGTTCGCCCTCCGCGACTTCGTCGCCGCCTTCCAGAAGCCCGCGAAGTAGCCGCGCGGGCCCGCGCGGGGCGGGGGGCCGCCCCCCCGCGAGCCGGGAGCGGGCCTTACGGCAGCGGCTTCATGGTGAGCGGGTCGCGCAGCGGCAGCGCCTTCACGAGCCCGCCCGGCGCGAGCGACGCCAGCGTCACCGGGTGCTTCGGATCGCCGAGGTCGATCTCCTTCTGGTCGCCGACGACCAGCACGATCATCTTCTCCGGCACGAGGTGCGCCTTCGCGACCCGCTGCACGTCGGCCGCGGTCACGGCCTGGATGCGGTCCCGGTAGGTCGACCAGTAGGCCGGGTCGCGGCGGGTGTACTCGTCCGAGGCGAAGATCGCCATCGACTGCGCCTTCGAGGCGAACGACGACGGGAAGGTCTGCACCAGGCTGTTCTTGATCGTGGCGAGCTCCTCCGCGGTGACGCCCTCGTCGCGGATCTTCCGGATCTCGGCCAGCACGAGCTCCGCCGCCCACGGCACGGTGCGGCTCTTCGACTGGAACGCGGCCCGGAAGCGGCCGGGGAACCACACGCCGGGGGCGAGGCCGGAGCCGGCGGAGTAGGCGAGCCCCTCGTTGGAGCGGACCGTCTTCGTGATGCGCGACACGAAGCCGCCGCCGCCGAGGATCTCGTTCATCACCTCGAGGGCGTAGACGTCGGGGTGGTCGCGGCGCACGGTCGGCAGCCCGATCGAGACGCGGCCCTGCGGGACGTCCTTCTGCACCCGGTAGACGCCCGGCGCGGCGGTGGCGATCGCGTCGGGGATGGCGGGCGGGGCCGTCCGCGGCGAGGGCCAGCCCGCGAAGGCGGCCTCGAGCGTCTTCAGCATCGCGGCGCGGTCGAACGACCCGGAGACGGCGGCGATCATATTCGCCGGGTGGAAGGCGCGCCGGTGGAACGCGATCATGTCCTCGCGGGTGATCGACTTCACCGACGCCGCGGTCGTGAAGCGGTTCGTGAGGTGCGACGGGCCGTACAGGAGGACGCCCCACTCGCGGCCCTCGATGCCGGCCGGGTCGTCGTTCCGCTTCTGCATCTCCTGGAGGGACTGCTCCTTCGCGAGGGCGAGGCGGTCCTCCTGGAAGCGGGGCCGCCGGAGCACGTCCACGAAGAGCCGGAGCGACTCGTCGAAGTTGTCGCTCAGGCAGTTGAGCGAGGCGAAGCCCGACGTCGCTCCGATGCCGGTGCCGACCTGGGCGGCCAGGAAGTCGAGCTTCTCGTCGAGCTGCTCGGCGGTCAGGCTCTCGGTGCCGCCCCGCCGCATCTGGGCCCCGGTGAAGGCGGCGAGGCCTTCCTTGCCGTCGGGGTCGAGCCAGCTGCCGGTGCGCACCGTGATCGCGACGTTGACGAGCGGCAGCGCCTTGTCCTCGGCGATGAACACCACCATGCCGTTCTTCAGCACGACCCGGTGGTCCGCCGCGCGGGGCGGCTGGAAGGCGAGCGGCGGGAAGGAGAGCTTGTCGGGCGAGTCGGGGATCGCCTGGGCCCGCGCGGGGGGCGCCGCGGCGGTCACGGCGGCGAGGACGAGGCAGGCGGCGAGCGGTCTCATCATGGCGGGCCTCACTTCGCGGCCGCGGCGAGCGCGGCGAGGCGGTCGCTGGCCTTCTTCAGCACGATCTCGAACGCCGGCTTCATCTCCGGCGGCACCTGCCCGGCCATCTGCTGCATCCTCTCGACCATCTGCTGCAGCTTGGCCCGGTCGGTCTCGGCGGCGATCTGCTGGCTCGCCTGCTTCACCATCGCCTGGGCCGGCGCCGGCAGCTTCGCGACCTCCGGGTCCTCCGGGGCGGCCCCGGCCTTGCGGAGGAAGGTGCCGACCGTACGGTTCTCGGCCGTCAGGTACCGCCGGGCGACCCGCTTCAGGTCGGCCGCGGTGACGGCGTCGGCCAGCTCCGGCGCGCGGTTGATGAGCGTCCAGTCGGCCGTCCCGTCGTAGCGGACGAGCTGCATGAAGACGGCGAAGGGCGAGGAGAGCCGGCGGTACGAGTTCGCCTTGTAGGCGTTCTTCACCTTCTGGAGCTCCTCGGCCGGGACCTCCTCCTCCTTGCAGCCTCGCGATCTCCTCGTAGACCGCGGACTCGACCGCGGCCGGCTCCTTTCCGTCCTTGACCACGCACTCGACCTCGAAGAGGCCGGCGTACTTGCGCGGGTCGATGCCCGCCTCCGCGCTGTTCGCGACCTGCCGGCCCAGGACGAGGCCCTTGTAGAGCCGCCCCGTGCGGCCGGAGAGAACGTCCGAGAGGAGGTCGAGGGCGGGAGTGTTCCCGGTGCACGAGCGGCGCCGTCTTCCACCAGATGCGCACGGTGGGCGAGGTCTCGGCCGACGCGTTGTACCGCTTCTCGCCGAGCTGGGCGGGCTCCATCGTCACGACCGGCGGCGGATCCTGCTTCCCCCGCGGGATCCGGCCGAAGTAGCGCTCGAGGAGCGGCTTCACCTCGGCCGGCGAGAAGTCCCCGGCGAGGATGCCCGTGAGGTTGTTGGGCGCGTAGTACGTCGCGAAGTAGTCCTTCGCCTGCTGCAGCGAGTACGTCGGGATGTCCGACGCCCAGCCCACGACCGGCCACTTGTAGGGGCTCGCGTCCCAGAAGGTCGCGTTGAGCTCCTCGTCGAACTTTCCGAGGGGCGTCGACTCGACGCTCATCCGCCGCTCCTCGTGCACCACGTCGCGCTCCGAGTAGAACTCGCGGAACACCGGGTCGAGGAGCCGGTCCGACTCGAGCCACGCCCACAGCTCCAGCCGGTTCTTCGGCACCCGCACGAAGTAGGCCGTCTGGTCCTCGCTCGTGAAGGCGTTCAGGAACTCGCCGCCGTTCGCGGTGTAGATCTGGTCGAGCTGGTCCTTGACCGTGATCGCCCGCTGCTCCTGGACGAGCGCGTCGAACTGCTTGTCGAGCTCGCGGTAGCGGTCGGTCCAGCTCTCGGGCTCGCGAGGTCCTCGATCTCGCCCCGGCGCAGCCGGCCCCGCATGACCTCCATCTCCGCCCGCATCTCGTCGCGGAGCCGCTCCTGCTTCTCGATCAGCTCGAGGTCCTTCGCGGCGTCCCGCGTGCCGATCGTCTTCGTGCCCTTGAACATCATGTGCTCGAAGAAGTGGCTGATTCCGGTGATGCCGGGCCGCTCGTTCACCGAGCCGACGTGGGCGGTCCAGCCCGCGGCGACGGTGGGCGAGTCGTGCTGCTCGTACAGCAGGAAGCGCATGCCGTTCGAGAGGGTCAGCTCCTCGACCCGGATCTGCGGGCGCTCGACGGCGCGCGCGGGCGGGGCGACGAACGCGGCGGCGAGGAGGGCCGCGGCGAGCGACGTCTGTCTCGTGGATCTCATCAGGGGCTCCGCCGCGAAGCCTACCAGCCGCCCTCGTCGTCGCGCAAAGGCGACGGCGGCCCGCGCCGTTTGACCGTTCCCCGGCCGGCCCCCTACGCTTGCCGACTCGGGGAGAGGCGGGCTTGAGAGAGCTGAGAGTGGCGATCGTCGGGGCCGGTCCGGCCGGGAGCCTGCTCGCGCACGACCTCGCCCGCGGCGGCGCGCGCGCCACCGTCTTCGACTCGTCTCACCCTCGGGAGAAGCCGTGCGGCGGAGCCCTGACGCCCGGCGCCGCCCGCCTCCTCCCCGCGGCCCCGCCCGACGACCCACTCCCGGCGAGGACCGTTCACGCCTGCCGGTTCGAGTCGGGCGAGGGCCGGCCGTCGACGTGACCCTCGAGCGCCCGGTGCTCGTCGCCTCGCGCCTCCTCCTCGACGCGTGGCTCCTGCGGCGCGCGCGGTCGAGCAGGAGCCCGGCACCGCGCGGAGCGGGTCGTCGCCGTCGACGACGGCGGCCTTCGCGCGTCGCCGGCGGGCCGCGCGAGCGCTTCGACGTGGTGGTCGGCGCCGACGGCGCCTCGGGCCTCGTGCGGCGCACCCTCCTCGGCTCGACCGCGCCGAGCCGGCTGTCGATGGCCGGCGGGTGGATCGCCGAAGGGGACGCGCCGATGCTCGTCCGCTTCACGCCGGGCCTCCCCGGCTACCTGTGGGTGTTTCCGCGGGAGGGCCACGTCGAGGTCGGCATCGGCGCTCCGCTCGGGCACGTGCCGACCCGCGAGCTCTTCCGCCGGCTCGACGCGGAGGTCGAGCGGGACTTCCCGCGCCTCGCGCTGTCGGGCCGCGCGCGGCAGGCCCACGTCATCCCGTGCCCGGACGAGGACCCCGAGTCGATCCGCCAGATCGCCGGCCCGCGCTGGGCGCTCGTGGGCGACGCCGCGGCCCTCGCCGACCCCGTGACCGGCGAGGGCATCCAGTACGCCCTGCGCTCGGCGCGGATCCTCGCGCGGACCCTGCTCGAGGACGGCCGGACCGGCCGCTACCTCGCGGCGCGTGCTCGACGACTTCGGCCGCGAGGCGCTGCGGGCCGCCCGCTGGCGGCCGCGGTTCTTCGCCGACGGCTTCCCGACCCGCCTGGTCCGCTACGCCGCGCGCAGCGCCGCGGTGCGGCGGGTGCTCGCCGACCTGGTGCTCGGCGAGCAGGGCCTACCGCAGCCTCGAGTGGAGGCTCCTTCGGGCTGCTCCGCGCTTCCTCTACGACACGGTTCGGGAGCGCGTGGAACGGAACTGACCGGCCCTATGGGGTGGATACGGATCTAGAGGGAACGGATCCTCGGGAACGGACAGCGGACGGCAAAGAACGGACACGGACAACGGACAACGAACACGGACAACGAACTTACGACCGTTCACGAGGGCTGCGACACCTCCTCGTGAACGGTCGTTACAAAGCCCTGAGCGTCTGCGCCACGTTCGCTCTCGCCGCGCGGATCGCGGGCGGCAGGCCGCCGACCGCGCCCATGGCGAGGGCGAAGAGCATCCCGAGGGCGAGGAGGTCGGGCGTCACGCGGAACGCGAACGCGAGGTGCGAGAAGGTCTGCCAGTTCATCGTCCCGGTGGTGAGCCCGTTCACCGGCAGCGCGGCGAGGCAGCCGACCGCCCCCCGACGAGCGCGATCGCCAGCGACTCGACGAGGAAGGCGAGGACGATCGCCCCGCCGCCGAACCCGATCGCCCGCAGGACCGCGATCTCCCGCGAGCGCTCCGAGACGGCCGAGTACATGGTGTTGAGGGCCCCGAAGACCGCGCCGAGGCCCATCACCACCGCGACGAGCGTGCCGAGCACGCTGATGAGGGTCGTCACCAGCACCGACTGCTTCTCGTAGTACGCGCGCCTTGGGTGGCGGTGATCTTCACCCGCGGGTCGCCGTCGAGGAGCGCCTTGAACGCGGGGAGCTCGTCGGGCGAGCGCAGCCGCGCCGTCACCGACTGGAAGATGTTCGTCGGCCGCTTGTAGAAGCCGTCGAGGACGTTGCCGTCGGCCCACACCTCGGAGTCGAAGGCCGTGCCCTGGGCCGTCGAAGACGCCCACGATCGTCCAGGTGCCGGCCCCGATCTTCACCGTCGCGCCGAGGTCGAGCCCGGCGTAGGCCTTCTGCGCGCCGCGGCCGACGATCGCCTCGGCGATCCCCGGCGTGAGGAAGCGCCCCTCGACGAGGCGGACCTGCCGGTGCACCTGGAGCGCTCGCGGCTCCACCCCGCGGACGCTCACGTTCGCGTCCGTGCCGGTCTGGCGGAGCGGAAGGGCCGCCATCACCACCACCTCGGGGCTCACGAGGGGGACGTTGCCGTCGCGGGCGACCTGCGGCGCGTCCTCGATCACCCGGACGTCGTCCATCGTCATGATGCTCGTCATCTCGCTGTCGGCCCCGGCCTGCTGGACGATCGCGTTGTCCGCGAGGCCGGAGGAGGTCATCGTGGCCTTGAAGCCGCGGGCGAGGGCGAGCATGGCGACGAAGACGCCGACGGTGCCGGCGATGCCGAGCACGGCGACGAGCGAGGAGGTCCAGCGCGCGCCGGCGCTGCGCAGGTTGTAGGCGAGGGGATGGCCATCGTCAGTACCTCCGCAGGGCGTCGACCACGTTGAGCCGCATGGCCGACAGCGCGGGAAGGAGAGCCGCGACGAGGCCGGTCGCCGCGGCCACCGCCACCCCGGCGGCGAGGGCGGAGGGCGGCAGGTACATGACGAGCAGCCCCCGGGTGATGTCCCGCGCGACGAGGAGCCGCGCCAGGAGGAGACCGAACCCGCCGCCGATGGCGGCGATGAGGAGTGACTCGAGCAGGACGAGGCCCATCACGAGCGCGTCCCCGAACCCGAGCGACTTCAGCACCGCGAGCTCGCCCGTCCGCTCGCGCACCGCGATCGCCATGGTGTTGCCGGTCACGAGGAGCAGGGTGAAGAAGACGACCGAGCCGATCGCCATGATGAGGAACTCGATGTTGCCCATCTGCTTGACGAAGGCGGCGGCGAAGGCCGACTCGGTCTGGGTCCGGGTCTCGCCGGAGGAGTTCGCGAACTCGGCGTCGATCGCCTTCGCCACGCGCAGCGCGACGTCGGGGTTCTCGACGCGGACCACGTACCAGCCGACGTTGCCCTGGAAGTAGCGGGGGGCCTTCTCGAAGAAGTACTTGTGCTGGATCCAGAACTGCGTCTCGTCGTCGCCGGCGCGCGTGCCGTGGTAGATCGCGCGGACGTTGAAATCCCAGGCCCCGCCGCCGAGGTAGCCCGGCGACTTCAGCGGAACGCGGTCGCCCACCTTCCAGCCGAAGCGCTCGGCGAGGGCGCGCCCGACGACGACGCCCTGGCGGTCGGCCACGAAGTCGTTCCACTGCGCGGGATCCACCGCGAACTCCGGGTACATCACCCGCCACTGCTCGGGCTCGATCACGAACTGGGGGAAGAAGTTCGTCGGCTCCTGGTAGACGCCGCCGAACCAGGTGGAGTGGGCCACCGCCCGCACGCCCGGGATGCGCGCGATCTTCTCCATGTAGGTCATCGGGAGGAGCTGCATCAGCGAGATCTTGCCGATGACGACGAGGCGGTCGGCTCCCGCCACCTCGATGCCCTGGTTGAAGCCGGACCGGATGGCCGCGAGGACGCCGAAGAGGAAGAGGGCCACGACGAAGGAGCCGATCGTGAGGCTCGTGCGGATCTTCTTCCGCTTCAGGTTCGCGAGGAGGAGGGGCAGGTACCTCATGCCGTCACCTCGTGCGCCTCCGCCGCGCGCTTCTTCCGGTCCGCGTACTCGACGAGGACGCCCTTGTCGAGGTGGAGGAGGGCGGAGGCGCGCTCGGCCGCCCGCGGGTCGTGCGTGACCATCAGGATCGTCGTCTTCCTCTCGGAGACGAGGAGCGCGAGGAGGTCGAGGATCTCGTCGGCGCTCTTCCGGTCGAGGTCTCCCGTGGGCTCGTCGCACAGGAGGAACGTCGGGTCCGCGACGATCGCCCGCGCGATCGCGACGCGCTGCTCCTGGCCGCCCGAGAGCTGGCGCGGGAAGTGGTGCATGCGCTCCTGGAGGCCCACGATCCGCAGCGCCGCCTCGACGTGCTCGCGCCGCTCGGCGCGGGAGAGCGGAGTCAGCAGAAGCGGCAGCTCGACGTTGCGGTAGGCCGAGAGCACGGGGATGAGGTTGTAGGCCTGGAACACGAAGCCGACGTGCCGCGCCCGCCAGGCCGTGAGCTTGCGACGGGACATCGACGTGACCTCGTCCCCGGCCACCGTCACCGTGCCGGCCGTCGGCACGTCCAGCCCGCCCAGGAGGTTCAGGAGTGTCGTCTTGCCCGAACCGCTCGGGCCCATGAAAGCGATGAACTCACCCGCGTCGACGTCGAGGTTCAGGCCCTGGAGGACGTGGATCTCCTCGCCGCCGCGGCGGTAGCTCTTGTCGAGACCGCGTACCCGGATGAGGCCGTTGCCGTTGCCGTTCCCGTCGACTCTGACCATGCCCAGCTCCCCCACAAGGTGCGCGGCCGGGCCCGCACGGCCGCCGGCGCAATTCTGCGCCTCGCGGGGAGCTACGGAGCCGGCCACCCGCCGTTCCACGGGAACCGGCGAAGGGCCGGCGGCCGCCGGTGGACGGCGGCCGCCCGGCTAGCCTTCGTCGCGGAGGGC
>JAXLRD010000021.1:0-110736 GCA_046331285.1 Vicinamibacteria bacterium | reverse complement strand
GGTCGCGCTCGGCACGACCTCGAGCGCGAGCGGCCGGCGGAGGTCCCGCAGGAGCATCGGCGCGTGGTTCTCGAAGAACGGCTTGTCGCGGGGCAGCTCGGGCCACGACGCCGAGGTGCCGGTGCGGCTGACCCGCCGCCAGAACATCACGTTCATCCGCACGTCCGCCCCGCTCGTGAAGCGGATGCTCTTCCACGGGAGGCGGATCTCGACGTCGTAGCCCTCGGCGGTCGCGTGGCCCGCGCTCTCCCAGACCCAGTCGGGCGAGAGGGTCTCCCCGGCGGTCGCCGTGTTCAGGATGTCGGCCTGCACGCCGAGCGGGTTCACGAAGAGGTCGTAGGTCTGCTGGCGGCTGCCGATCGCGTCGAGGCTGAGGCCGACCCAGTCGTCGTTGAAGAGCTGGTCGCGACGGCCGAGCGTCGCGCGGACGCGCGACGGCTCGGGGTCGACGCAGTGGAACGCGAAGTAGAGCGCCGCGTCGTCGTAGACGACACGCACCTCGGTGTGCTGGGGGATCCGCTGGCCGGGGGCCGGGTTGTACGTGACCCATTCCGGCAGGTCGAGGGGAGCCACCTGCCAGGCATTGTCGTCGAGGCGGCCGTCGATGCGCGGAGGCGCGTCCGTTCGCGCGAGGTCGAGCGCCGCGCGGCCGTCGCGCTGCACGAGCGTCGTCGCCGCGCGCGCGGCCGGGGCGAGGAGAAGGAGGCCCAGGGCGACGAGAGGGACTGGCTTCATGGACGCGGTCTCCCCATGCCGGGAAGACGCACGGGCGCCGGAAAGGGTTGCCGTCCAGCGTATTGAACGCGCCCGACCGCTCCGGCCGGAGCGGCTCAGTCGCGCGAGGCGGTCTGCGCGGCGGCGGCCCGGGCCTTCGCGTCCGTCTCGTCGAGGGTGAAGCGCACGGTGACGACGTACGGCGGCTCTCCCGGCGTCCAGTGGCCGTACGTCGTCGCGACGAACGTGCCGTCGGGCAGGAGCTCCAGGCCGGGGTAGCCGCAGTCCGTTCCCTCGTGGTTCTTCATCAGGCGGATCCGGTACTGGCCCGGGCGGCCGTCGACGAGGTCCCTCCACGTCCCGACCCAGGCGACCCAGTCGCCGCGGGTCGGGCTGTCGGCGGCCATGTCCCGGAACGTGGCGACGAGTCGCCCGTCCTTCGCGTAGCGGAGGACGTGCCGGTCGCCGGTGAGGGAGGACGGCAGCTCGCGCGGCGCGCTCCACGTGGCCGCCTCATCCGTCGAGAAGATGACGTGCGAGTTCTTCACGCGCCGGTTCTCGCGGAGGAGGGCGGCGAGCGTCGTGCCGTCCGGCGAGCGGACGAGACCGGGCTCGCACAGGTGCACGTCGGCGGACGAGAAGACGACCTGGGGAGCCTGCCACCTCCGGCCGCCGTCGGTGGAGCGCACCTGGTAGAGGCGGAAGGTCCCGTCGGCGCGGCCGTTCGCGCGGAAGAAGCGGCCGTCGTCGTGGAACATCGCGAGGTGGGTCCCGTCGCGCAGCGGCACGAGCGCGGCCATCGCCACGATGCCGCCGTAGTCGCCGATCGGCTCGAGCTCCGACCAGGTCGCGCCCTGGTCCTCGCTCACCGCCTCGCGGATCGGGAAGAGGCCCGAGAAGAGGAGGAGCCGTTCGCGGCCCGCGCGGTCCGTGGCGCGGTGGATCGTCGGCGTCTCGAGCGAGGTGGCCCAGCTCGCCGGCGTCGGCAGCCGCGGCGACCACGTCTTCCCGCCGTCGACGCTCCTCTTGTAGACGATGGCGCCCTTGCCGTGGCCCTTCGGGTAGACGCAGAGGATCGTCCGCCCGTCGGCGAGGAGGACGGTCGTGGGGTGTCCGAGGTACTGGCCGGGCTCGCGGTCGACCACGACCGGACGGGCGGAGTCGCCCGCGAGGTCGACGAGGGTCGGGGCGGACGCGGCGACCGTCCGCGGGCCGACAGCCATGAGGAGGGCGACGACGGGGAGCGCGCGCATGGGTGCGATGCTGCCGCGATCGGTCCCGGGATGCAAAGGCGCCCGGCCGCCGACGCTAGAATCGAAGGCAGACGCTCCGCCCCGACGCGAAAGGACCGCCCTTGAACCTCCTCCTGCTCGTTCTCCTCGCGGCGCCCCCGGCTCCCGCGGCCGAGGCCCGCGTCGTCGAGGACCTGAAGGCCCGCGTCCGGCCGGGCGAGCCGGTCGTCGTCTCGGAGCTCTACAACTCGGTCTTCACCGCCCCGGACGAGCGCGCCGCGCTCGACCGGCTCTTCGACACGTTCTTCCGGATCCCGCTCTACGCGGCGCGCCAGCAGAAGACGACCGGGCGGCCGCCCTCGCTCGCCGAGATCGGCGAGCAGTTCCACTTCCTCGTCCCGGGCGAGACGGAGCTGATGCTGCGCGTCATGGAGTCGGACCCGCGGATGCCCCGCTTCTTCGACCGCGACGCGCGGACGGGCGAGATCTCGCGGGTCGACGTCGACGCCGTCCTCGCCCACCCGCGCTTCGGCCGGGCCCTCGAGCGCACGATCGCGGGGTGGGAGGGCCGTGCGGCCCCGGCGTTCGAGACGACCACGGCCGACGGACGGCCCCTGCGCTCGGCCGAGCTCGCCGGGAAGCCGCACGTCCTCTACTTCTGGTTCACGGGCTGCCCGCCGTGCCTGAAGACGGCCCCCGTGCTCGCGCAGCTCGACCGCGAATACGCGGCGAAGGGCCTGCGCGTCGTCGGCCTCAACGCCGACCGCGCGCTCGAGCTGCCGTACGGCGAGGAGCAGCGGCGGGCCTACGCGGAGGCCCACGGCCTCGCGTTCACGATGGCGGAGGCGACGCCGGCCGTCCTCGAGGCGCACGGCGGCGTGTCCGTCTTCCCGACGATCTTCGTCGTGGACGCGAAGGGCACGGTCGTCCGCCAGCTCGTCAGCGCGCAGGACCGCGCCACGCTCGAGGCGGCCGTCCGGCTCGCCCTCCCGTAGGCGCCGCCGCAGGCTCTCCGAACGCCCGCGCGCGTCAGGCCGGCGGGGCCGCCCGCAGGCGGCGGGCGATCCAGACCGTGCGGTGCACCGCGGTGACGAAAGCGGCGGCCCCGATGAAGTACGCCACGCCGAGGAGCACGACGCCAGGCGGACGGCCGAGAGCGGCCGAGAGGGGCCGGTCGGCGAGGCTCGCCAGGGTGAGGAGGGCGAGCCGCTCGCCCCGCTGCATGAGGCCGCCCGTGCACTCGACCCCGAGCGACTCGCCGACCGCGCGGGCGTAGCTCACGAGCATCGAGCCGCCGAGGGCGAGCGTCACCCCCGCGGCGCCGGCCGCGTCGCGGCGGGCGAAGAAGGCCACACCGACGAAGAAGAAGAGCTCGATGAACCGGTCGAGGACGGCGTCGATGAACGCGCCGTAGCGCGACGCGACGCCCTGGGCCCGGGCGATGCGGCCGTCGAGGATGTCGCACACGCCGGAGAGGGCCAGGGCCCAGCCTCCGGCCCCGAGCCAGCCGGCGCCGACCGCGACCCCGGCCGCGAGGCCGAGGGCGAGGCCGGCGAAGTTGTAGAAGTCGGCCGTCAGGCCGAGGGCGATCGAGCCGGTGGCGAGGGGCGCCACCAGCCACAGGAACCAGTGCAGGAGGAAGTCGCCGAGGCCGCCGAGGAACTGCGCGTTCTTGCTCACGGCGTCGCGGTCGCGGCCGGGGCCGCGCAGGGCGAACCAGGCCATGGACAGGACGAGCAGGCCGAGGAGCGCGAGGAGCGCGACGAGGGAGGCGGGCAAAGGTGCTCTCCTTTCCCTTCAGGCCCGCTGGTCCTGCGGCACTCCCGGGGCGCCGGCGAGGAGGGAGCGGCCGGCAAGAGCGAGGCCGCCGACGCCGATCGGGATGACCTGGAGCAGGTGATAGACGAGGGCGAACGCGAGGGCGTGGGCCTTCGGCACGCCGTACTCCATCAGGGCGAGGGTCGCGCCGAGCTCGAGGGTCCCGAGGTTCGCGGGCGGCGCGAAGGGCACCACGAGAGCGAGGTTGGCGGCCATCAGCACGAGGAGGCTGGCCGCGAGCGGGGCGGGGATGTCGAGGGCCCGCAGGGTCAGTGCGACGACCAGCAGCTCGAGCGCCCAGGCCGCGGCGGACTCCGCGAGCGAGTGCGCGAGCGCGCGGCGGTCACGGAGGGCCGCGAGGCCGAGGCGCAGTCGGCCGATGAACCCGGCGACGACCGCCCGTACGCCCCGGGCCGTCCGGGTCGCTCCGGCGATCGCAGGCCGCCCGGCGCGCGGTCGAACGGCGTAGACGAGGCCTGCGCCCAGGCCGAAGACGGCGACGGCGAGCCAGATCGCCGAGTGGAGCCAGGGGGGGAGGTCGAGAAGGAAGGGCAGCACGGCCACGCCGCAGAAGAGGCCCACGGCGTTCACGACCTGGTCGAGGAGGATCGTGCCGAGCACGGTCGCGCGCGGGAGGCGGACGGCCCGGGCCAGCCACTCCGCGCGAGCGAGCTCGCCGGCGCGGGCCGGGACGACGATCGACACCGCGAAGCCCATGATCATGGCGCGGAAGGCGTCGGCCCGCGTGACGAGCGGGGCGACGGGGCGCAGCAGCGCCCGCCAACGGCCGGCCATGGCGTAGACCGAGGCGAGGTACACCGCGGCCGCCGCCGTGATCCACGTCGGCCGGGCCTTCGCCATCGATGCGACGAGGCTCGACCAGTGGACGTCGTGGAGGATCCAGAGGCCGCACGCGAGGAGCATCCCGACGCCGGCGGCGCGGAGGGCACGCGGTGTCCGGCGGGCGGTCGCGACCGGCGGGACGTCGAGTTCGCTCGGGCGGTCCTCGGTCGGCTCGACCACGCGGGAGACGGCACCGGTCACGGCGGCGAGCCGGCCGGGCGCGGCGACCGGTACCGCGGCGCCCGTCCCGAGCGGCAGCGCCCGGCCCTCGGCCGAGGACTCGTAGGCTCGAGAGATCACGCGCGCCACGTAGAGCGCCTCGTCGAGGGGCCCGGTGGACGCGTCGCGGCGGCGCACCCGGCCGACGAAGTCCGAGAAGAGCGGGGCGTACCACTCGGAATGGGAGGAGTTGCGGCTCATTCCGTCGTCGAACGTGACTTCCTCGGTCGTCGCCGCGCGGACGACCACGCGCTCGTCGTCTCCCACGAGCTCGCCGGCGTCGCCGACGAACTGGAAGCGGATGGATCGACGCCGGGCGGCCCAGGTGAGCCGGAGCTCGGCGAGGCGGTCGCCGAAATCGAGCACGACGAAGGCGGAGTCCTCGACGCCGTACTCGGCGTGCCGCAGGTTTCGCACCGTCGCCTGCACGGCCGCCGGCTCGCCGAGGACGGAGCGGAGCTGGTAGAGGATGTGCGCTCCGTGGTCGAAGAGGATGCCGCCGCCGGCGAGGGCGGGGTCCGTCCGCCACGCCGGCGACCAGTGCGGGTTGCCGGGGTTGGCCTCGGTGCGGAGGACTTCGTACTCGACGAGGTGGACGCGGCCGATCCGCGGGAGGAGCCGCGCGACCGTCTTCCACTGCGGAGAGTGGTGGTACTGGTGGCAGGGGACGAAGACGACGCCCGCGGCGCGCACGGCCACGCCGATCGCCTCGCCGTCGGCCAGGCACGGCGCGATCGGCTTCTCGCAGACGACGTGGAGGCCCCGTTCGGCCGCACGCTCCACGAGCGGCCGGTGGCTGAAGGGCGGCGTGCAGACGTCGCAGAAGTCGAGGGTCTCGCGGGCGAGGAGCTCGTCCGCGCTCTCGTAGAGCCGCGCCGCGGGCACGACCGCCGCCGCCGCCGCGCGGTTCTCCGCGGAGAGGTCGGCGACGGCGACGATCTCGACCTCGGAGGCGACGGCGGGCGCGCTCGTCCACTGCGGCAGGTGGCCGCGCAGCGCGATGTTCCCGGCGCCGAGGAGGGCGCCCCGCAGCCTCAACGCCACCCCCCGGCGCGCTCCAGCTCCTCGAACGTCTCCTCGAGGATGGCGAGGGCGTTCCCCGCGGTCGCCTCGTCGATCGTGAGAGACGGGTTCACGCGGAACGACGGGCTGTAGACCATCGACACGAGGCCGCGCCTCAGGCCGGCCTGGAAGAGGCGCACGCAGACGTCCTTCGCCAGGGGCTCCTTCGTGTGCCGGTCGCGCACGAGCTCGACGCCGATCAGGAGTCCCCTGCCGCGGACGTCCCCGATGAACGGGAAGCGCTCCTGCATCTCGCGGAAGCGGTCGCGCATGAAAGTGCCGACCCGGTCCGCGTTCTCGACAAGCTTCTCCTCCTCGATGACCGAGACCGAGGCGAGGATGGCGGCGCCGGCCATGGGGTTGCCACCGTAGCTGGAGCTCGACCCGGACGGCGCGCCCCACGGCTTCGCCGCGGTGATGGTTTCGGTCGAGGCGAGGCCGGACACGGGGAACCCGTTGCCGAGCCCCTTGCCCATCGTCACCACGTCGGGGACGACACCCCAGTGCTCGCAGCCGAACCAGCGGCCCGTGCGGCCGAAGCCGCAGATCATCTCGTCGCTCACGAGGAGGGCGTCGTTCTCGCGGGCGATGTCCCGGACCGCGGGCATGAACTCCGGCGGCGGCACGACATTCCCGGCCGTGCCCTGGATCGGCTCGATCAGGATGGCGGCGAGGGCGCCCGTCGTGGAGTGGCGAATCACCTTCCGCGCGAACTCCGCGCACTCGATTCCGCACGACGGGTACTTGAGGGCGAGCGGGCAGCGGTAGCAGTTCGCGTACGGCGCGTGGTACGTCCCGGGCATCGAGGGCCCGAGGTGGTTCTTCGTGCCGTCGCCGATGAGCGACATCGTGCCGGCGGTCTTGCCGTGGAAGCCGCCCCAGAACGAGAGGAACTCGAACTTCTTCGTGTGAGACTTCGCGAGGCGCAGGGCGGCCTCGACCGCCTCGGTGCCGCCCGAGTAGAGCTGGATCTTCGTGAGCCCCGGCGGGGTGTGCGAGGCCACGCGGGCGAGGGCCTCCGCCCGCCGCGGGGTCGTGAGCGAGCCGACCGTGACCTCGTCGATCTGGTCCTTCAGGAGCTGGCGGTAGCGCGGATGCCCGTGGCCGAGCGCGTTCACGCAGATGCCGGCCGCGATGTCGAGGAATCGGTTCCCGTCGACGTCCTCGAACGCGCTTCCGTCGCCGCGGGCGACGGCGAGCCCGGAGAGCGTGGCGATCGACTGCAGGCCGGGCGCGATGTACGGGGCTTCGCGGGCGACCATCTCCCGGCTTCTGGGGCCGGGCACCTCGGTGACGAGACGCGGCAGCTGGCCGGCCATGCCGAATGCCTCCATGGTCTGTTCGCGGTGTCGGTTCGCGGTCCTGCTTCGCGAGCCCACCGTACACCCGCCGGACGCGCCGCGCGGGCCCGCCACGCCCCGTAACAACGTTTTGCCGACCGGCGAGGGAGCCAGTCGCCCCGATCGCCGCCCGGGCCCGGCCCTCGCCCTTACCTCAGCTTCGACCAGAGGAAGGTGTAGGCGAGCGCGTTCATGAAGGCCGTCTGCTTGTTGTTGGCCGCGCCGCCGTGGCCGCCCTCGATGTTCTCGTAGTAGAGGACGCCCTGGCCGTCCTCGAGCATCTGGGCGGCCATCTTCCGTGCGTGGCCGGGGTGGACGCGGTCGTCGCGGGTCGACGTCATGAAGAGGGTGGGCGGGTACTTCACGCCGGCCTTGAAGTTCTGGTACGGCGAGAAGGTCCGGATGAAGTCCCACTCCTTCGGGTCGTCGGGGTTGCCGTACTCCCCCATCCAGCTCGCGCCGGCGAGGAGGTGGCTGTACCGCTTCATGTCGAGGAGCGGCACCTGGCACACGACGGCGCCCCAGAGGTCGGGCCGCATCGTGAGCATGTTGCCCATCAGCAGGCCGCCGTTGCTGCCGCCCTGGATGCCGAGGTGGGGCGTGGAGGTGACCTTGCGGGCGAGGAGGTCTTCCGCGACCGCGATGAAGTCCTCGTACGCGCGGGGGCGGTTGGCCTTGAGGGCGGCCTGGTGCCACCGGGGCCCGAACTCGCCGCCGCCCCGGATGTTCGCGACCACGTAGACGCCGCCCTTCTCGAGCCACGCCGAGCCGACCCCGCCGCTGTAGCCGGGCACCATCGGCACCTCGAAGCCTCCGTAGCCGTAGAGGAGGGTCGGGTTCTTCCCGTCGAGGGCGAGCCCCTTGCGCGACACCTGGAAGTACGGGATGCGCGTGCCGTCCTTCGACGTCGCCTCGTGCTGGCCGACCTCGAGCCCGGCCGCGTCGAAGAAGGCGGGCAGCTGCTTCAGCTTCGTCGCCGGCGCCTCCTGGCCCGCGGCGCCGATCGCGAGGCTCGTCGGGGTCACGTAGTCCGTCACGGTCATGAAGTAGTCGTCGGAGTCCTCCTCGTCGACGGCGGTGGCGGTGACGGTGCCGAAGTCCGGCATCCCGGGCAGCGGCGCGCGGGACCAGGCGCCGCCCCGGCGGGTGAGGACGTAGACGCGGTTCCTCACGTTGTCGAGCTCGTTCACGAGGATGTGATGGCGGGTGGGGCTGAAGCCGGCGAGCGACTTCCTGTCGGTCGGCTCGAAGAGCACGTCGAGCTTCCGCTCGCCCTTCAGGAAGGCCTCGAAGTCCGCGGCGAGGAGCGAGCCCGCCCGGTACGTCTTCCCCCCGACCGACCAGTCGTCGCGCAGCTCGAGGAGGAGGAGATCCCGCCAGGCGCTCGCGTTCGCGCTGTCGGGCTTGTCGATCTTGACGAGCTTCCCGTCGCGGCGGAGGAACATCTCGTTCGAGAAGAAGGTCACCCCGCGGAAGACGTAGTCGCGCTCGAAGCCCTTCGTGTGGTCGCGCGCGGCCGTGACCGAGACGTCGGCGGCCTGTCCCTCGTAGACCGTCTCGGCCGCGGCGAGCGGCGTGCCCCGCTTCCAGGTCTTGGCGATCCGCGGGTAACCCGACGTCGTCATCGATCCGGGGCCGAAGTCGGTGCCGACGTAGAGGGTGTCGCGGTCGAGCCACGCCGCGCTGCTCTTCGCCTCGGGCAGGAAGAAGCCGTCCTTCACCCAGGTCTTCCCCGCGAGGTCGAACTCCCGCACCACGTCGGCGTCGGCGCCGCCGCGGGAGAGCTGCACGAGGCATCGCTCGTACGCGGGCTTCAGGCAGTCGGCGCCGTGCCAGACCCAGTTCTCCTTCTCCGCCTCGGCGAGGGCGTCGAGGTCGATCACGACCTCCCACCGAGGATGGTCCTTGCGGTACTCCTCGAGGCTCGTCCGCCGCCACAGGCCGCGCGGGTTCTTCGCGTCGCGCCAGAAGTTGTAGTACCAGGGCCCGAGCTTCTGCACGTAGGGAATCCGCGCGTCCGAGTCGAGGATCGACAGGAGCCGCGCCTCGAGGGCGCGGAACGCGTCCGTCTCGGCGAGGGCCTTCGTGGTCTCCGCGTTGCGGGCCCGGGCCCAGGCGAGCGGCTTCTCGCCGGTCACCTCCTCGAGCCAGAGACGGCTGTCCTCGGTCCCCTGGGCCCTCACGGCGGTCGGCAGGCTCAAGGCCAGCACGACGGCGATCGCGGCGGTGTGGCGCATCGACGCTCCTCCCTCGACATGAGCCTCGATCATAGCCCGGAGGCGAGGAGCCTCCGGCCGGGTCAGTGAAGGAGGAGCTCGAGCGAGGTCAGGACCATGAGACCGGCCACGATCGCGTCGAAGTGCCGCTGGGGGACGTGGCGGTTCGCCCACCAGCCCGCCGCGATGCCGAGGGGCACCGCGGCCGCGTAGCGCGGGGAGAGGGCGAGGCTCGCGGCGTCGAGGAGCCCCGTCGCGACGTACGGCGGCACCTTCAGGAGGTTGTTGACGGTGAAGAAGAGGCCGTTCGTCGCGACGAAGCGCGTCTTGTCGAGCCGCTGGGCGAGGAGGTACAGCGCGAGGATCGGTCCCGCGGCGTGGGCGATCGCCGAGCTCGCGCCGGCCGCCACGCCGACGAGGAGGCCGTGCCACCACGCCGGGCGGTAGACGTGGTGCGGGTGGAAGCGGTTGCGCACGACGAGGAGCACGGTCAGGACGAGGCCGATGCCGCCGATCGAGCGGCGGAGGGCGAGCTCGCTGATCGTCGTGACGAAGGCGGTCGCGAGGGCGATGCCGCCGAGGGCGCCGACGAGAGGCCAGAGGACGACCCGCGCGTCCCACTTTCTCCAGTAGACGCCGAGAGTGAGGAGGTCGGCGAAGCACAGGAGCGGCAGGACGACGCCGATCGCGACCCGCGCGGGCAGGGCCTGCGCCATGAGCGGAGTCGAGAGCATCCCGAGCCCGGCCGCGAAGCCGGCCTTCGACAAGCCGATCAGGAAGACGCCGAGGAAGGCGAGGAGGGCGGCGGACACGGAGGCGGAGTGTGCCATCGAACCCGCGATCTCTCGCGGCCGGCCTCAGCAGACATGAGCAACACGAATTAATGCAAGTTCAACAATGAGCTGGACGAATACCCGAGGGAGACCTACCTTTCGGGCATGACCAACCCCGGCAACGGACGGGCGGAGGTGTCGAAGGACTACGTCCTCGCGAGCGACTTCGACCAGACGCTGAGCTTCAACGACTCCGGCATCGCGCTCTCGGAGCTGCTCGGCACGTCGGGCTTCGAGGAGAAGGTGCGCGGCCTCGCCCGCCTCAACCTGGTCCAGCAGGGCGGCGAGCTCGCCTACCTGCTGCTCCACGACCCGGAGTACCGGCGCGTGCGCCGCGAGCACCTCGTCGAGGTCGGGAGGCGGATCCGGCTGAAGCGCAACATCGGCCGTCTCGTCGAGATCCTCGAGTCGGGGATCGACGGGCACCGCTTCCGGTTCTACGTCGTCTCGGCGGCCCCCGAGGAGGTCGTGCAGTCCGCCCTCGAGGGCCTCGTCGCGCCCGAGCGCGTCCGCGCGACGCGGCTCGACTACGACCCGCGAACGGGCGAGATCCGCGCGGTCCGCCACGTCTCCGCCGGCTACGGCAAGGTGGCGGCCCTCACCGCGCTGCAGCAGTCGCTCGGCCTGCCGTCCGACCGCGTCGTCTACGTCGGCGACGGCAGCTCGGACGTGCACGTGATGCTCCACGTGAACCGGCTCGACGGGTACACGATCGCGGTCTCGGAGAACCCGTTCATCGCGCCGATCGCGCGGCGGACGATCCTCTCCGACGACGCGCTGTCGGTGCTCGTCCCCATCCTCGAGGACATCGCCGGGTGCGACGCGGCCGGCGTGCGGGGGGTGTTCTCGCGGCACGGCCTCGAGATCCAGGAGTGGGGCAAGGTGCGCACCGACTTCCTCACGATCCGCGACGCGGCGCGGGCGGTGCCGGCGTGAGCGGGCTCGAGCTCGTCGGCTGGCTGGCGACGGCCCTCTTCGCCGCGTCCTACTTCTGCCGCGAGGAGCGCTCGCTGCGCGTCGTGCAGGGGGCGGCGGCGCTCGTCTGGATCGCCTACGGCCTCGCCCTGCGCGCCGCGCCGGTGGTCGTGGCGAACGTCGTCGTGGCGACGCTCGCCCTGTGGTCTGCGATCGGTCGCTCCCGCGGGAAGGGCGGGGCCGAGCGCGCGTCCTAGCCTTTCGCCCGCAGGTACTGGTCCGGCCAGGGGACGTCGACGCCGAGGGCCTTCGCCGCGTGGAGCGGCCAGTACGGGTCGCGCAGGAGCGCCCGGGCGAGGAGCACCGCGTCGGCCTGCCCGGACGCGACGATCGACTCCGCCTGGGCGGGGTCGGTGATGAGCCCGACCGCGCCCGTCGCCACTCCCGCCTCGCGGCGGATCGTCTCGGCGAAGGGCACCTGGAAGCCGGGGCCGACCGGCACCTTCGCGTGCGGAACGAGGCCGCCGCTCGAGCAGTCGACGAGGTCGACGCCGAGGGCGCGCAGGCGGCGGGCGAGCTCCACCGACTGCGGCAGGTCCCAGCCGCCCTCGGCCCAGTCCGTGGCGGAGATGCGGACGAAGAGCGGCCGCTCCTCCGGCCACGCGGCTCGCACCGCGCGGACGACCTCGAGCGGGAGGCGCACGCGGTTCTCGAACGGCCCGCCGTAGTCGTCGTCGCGCGTGTTCGCGAGGGGGGAGAGGAACTGGTGGAGGAGATAGCCGTGCGCCATGTGGATCTCGACCACGTCGAAGCCGGCGTCGCGCGCGCGACGCGCCGCCGCGGCGAAGGCCCCGGGCACCGCGGGCACCTCGTCCCTCGTGAGGGCGCGCGGGGTCGGTGAGCCGTCGGCGAAGGCGCGAGCGCTCGGCGCGACGACCTCCCAGCCGCCGTCGGCCGGCCCGACCGGCCCGCCCCCGCGCCACGGCGCGTCGGTCGAGGCCTTGCGCCCGGCGTGGGCGAGCTGGATGCCGGCCGCCGCGCCGCGGCTCTTCACCAGCCGGGCGACGGCGCCCCACGCCTCGGCCTGCGCGTCGTTCCACAGGCCGGCGTCGGCGGGCGTGATGCGGCCCTCGGGCACGACCGCCGTCGCCTCGACGACGACGAGCGCGGCGCCGCCGACCGCGCGGCTCGCGAGGTGCACCAGGTGCCAGTCGTTCGGGAAGCCGTCGACGCTCGAGTACTGGCACATGGGCGAGACGAAGACGCGGTTCTTCAGCGACAGCTCACGCAGGCGCAGCGGCGTGAAGAGGGCGCTCACCGCCGCGTCAGCTCCTCGGCGGTGACGAAGCGCGGCCGCACGTCGACCGGGACGTCCTTCAGGCGGTCGAGGACGCGCTGCGTCTCGGGCCGGACGACGGCCTGCTCCGCGAGGAGGGCGCGGGCCTTCTCGCGGTCGCCCGCAGCCTCGAGCATCATCAGCTCGCGGGTGAGGGCCATGACGGCGGCCTTCACCTTCGCGGGGTCGACCGAGAAGGTGCCGTCCCCCGCGACGCGGAACGCCCCGGCGTCGAGGAGGCGGTTCACCTGCAGGGCCTGCCCGCGGGCGTGCGCCTCGCCGAGGCCGAAGCGGATGGAGCGGAAGGCGGAGGCGAGGTAGGTGGTGTACATCGTCCGCTCGAGCGAGCGGTCGAGGACGCCCTTGTCGACGAGCCGCTGCAGCGCCCACAGACCCGAGATGTCGGCCTTCGCCTCCTCGATCGAGGAGTAGGTGTCCGCGAGCTCGAGGCGGACGGTCGTCTCCTTCCCGTCCTTCACGATCTTCCCCGGCCCGAGGCCGTGCATCAGCTCGTGCATCAGGATGTGGGTGAAGAAGGCGTCGAAGTCGACGTTCGCCCGGTCGGCCGGCGCGAGGGCGACCTTCGAGATCGGCACGAGGACCTTCTCGAACTTCGCGCGCTGGGTGTTCTTGAGCATGACGCGCTTGCTGCCCTTCGCCGCGACCACGCGCTCGTCGTTCGGCAGGTTGTAGGCGGCGGTCTGGACCCCGCGGTTGCCGTCGCCGGCCGAGAAGACGACGTCGACGACCCGGATCGGGGCGAGAGCGCCGAGCTTCGGGTTGCGCAGCGAAGGGTCGATCGGCAGGGCGTCCTCGAGGCCCTGCAGCTCGGCGCCGAGCGTCGCGAGCTTGCGGCTCTCGGCTTCGTCGCGGACGGTGATGAACGCCTCGAAGGCGGCCTTGTAGCCGAACCAGCCGTCCTCGTACGTCTCGTACGGCCCGATCGTCGGCTCGAGCGAGGCGTCGAGCTCCATCCACGCGAGGTCGCTCTCGTAGTAGTCGTTCGACAGGAACGCGGCCGCCCGCGTCTCGAGGAAGCGCTTGAGCGACGGCTGGGTCGTGGCCGCCGCCGCCTCGCGCAGCAGCTCCGCCGCGCGGGCGAGCTCGCCCTGGTACTCGACGCTGTAGGGGACCGCGACGAGCCGCCCGCCCGCGCCGCGACGGATCGTGGTGAAGAAGCCCTGCGCCGCCTCGCGCTCGGCGTCGGGCAGGCCCTTCATCCACGCCTCGACCTCCGCCTTCGCCGCCCCCGCCGGGTAGAAGTTCGCGCCCTCGGGCTTCGGCGGCACGCCGGGCACGAAGGGCGCGTCGTGGTCGAGCCGGGCCCACGGCCCCTTGTCGAGGAGGAAGGCCGAGAGGCGCTCGCGCCCGAGCGGCGATTCGTCTTCGAGCAGCTCGAGGAGGAGAGGCTCGTTCCCCGCCCAGACCTGGCGCAGGAAGAGCGCGTCGACGACGCGCGCGGCCTCGATCATCCTGGCGAGGGCGCGCCGCTCGCTCGCGGGCAGGCGGGAGACGTCGACCGCGAGGTCGACCGGGGCGAACCGGTCGGTCATCGCGCGCAGGCGCGCGGCGTCGGGCGCCGGCTCCGGCGGCGCGGCGCCGGCCACCGCGGTCACGAGCAGGACGCCGGCGAGAAGCGGACGCATGGATCCCTCCCGGGGCAGGCTCGGCTCGGCGCCATCAGTCCGCGGGTCGAAGGACCGTGCAGACGGAGGCGCAGATCGGGCCGCCGATGTTGAACGTGGCGCCGACGCGCGGCGCCTTCACCTGCAGCTCGCCGGGGACCTTGCCGAGGAGCTGCCACGCCGTCCACCCGATCATCGCGACGCCGGTCGCGCCGACCGGGTGGCCCTTCGCGATGAGGCCGCCCGAGGTGTTGATGCCGCACTCCCCGTCGGGAGCGGCCTTGCCGTCGGCCCAGTAGCGGGCCCCGCCGCCATAGGGCGCCTTGCCGATCACCTCGGTGCCGATCGCTCCCATGACCGTGAAGCAGTCGTGGAGCTCGGCCACGTTCACGTCGGCGGCGGTCAGGCCGGCCATCGTGTAGGCGCGGTCCATCGCGGCGTACGCTCCGCGCGGGCGGAGGACGTCGCGGCCCTCCTTGCGCAGGGGGTCCGTCGCCTGGCCCCAGCCCGCGAGCCTCACGCAGTCCTTCCGGTCGATGCCGAGGCGGGCGAGGCCGGCCTCGGTCGCGAGGACGAGGCCGGCGTAGCCGTCGGTGATCTGCGAGCAGTCGAACGTCTTGAGCCGCAGCCCCTCGGCCACGTAACGGTTGATGCCCTCGATCGCGCAGGCCTTGTCCACCGTGAGGTCGACGTTCCGCATCTGCGCGAACGGGTTGTGGCGCGCGTTCCGGTACTCCTGCACCGCGATCGCCGCGAGGTGCTCCTCGGTGACGCCGTGCGCCTGCATGTAGGCGTCCATGACCTCGGCGAAGAGGTGCGGGAAGACGAAGACCTTGCCCGGCCGCTCGTCGGGGTGGGAGAAGTAGCCGAGGACCTTGCCGACGAGCTTGCCGTCCATCTTCCCCTCGGCGTCGCGCATCTTCTCGTAGCCGAGGGCGATCCCGGTGTCGCCGAGGCCCATCTGCAGCTTCGCGACCACGGAGAGGACGGCCTGGCCGCCCGAGGCGCAGGCGTTCTCGACCGCCTCGATCGGCTTGCCCTCGAGCCCCGGCACCTGGGCGACGAGGCCGGACAGCAGGCCCTGCTCGTTGAGCGAGATGTTGCAGGCCGCGCCGATCGAGGCGACGTCGAGGGCGGACGGGTCGATCCCGATCTCCGCGCAGGTGCCGCGGACGGCCCGCTCGACGATCTCGGGCACGGTCGCGCCGAGGAGCTTGCCGAAGACGGACTGGTGGTAGGCGGCGATGTAGACGGGCTTCACGCGAACCTCCCCCGACGACGGGCGGATTCAGGACTCAGGATCGGCCCCCCAGCGGTCAGGTGCCGACGACGACGCCGCCGTCGACCGACAGACAGTGGCCGGTGACGAAGCTCGCCTGGTCGGACGCGAGCCACGCGTAGGCGTTCGCGATGTCCTCCGGCCGGCCGATGCGGCCGAGGGGCGTGTGGCCGACCATCGAGTCGAGGATCTTCTGCGGCATGTCCCGCAGGATCTCGGTCGCGACGAAGCCGGGGGCGACGGCGTTCACGCGAATCCCGTGCTTGCCCAGCTCGCGGGCCCACGTGCGGGTCACGCCGACGACGCCGGCCTTCGAGGCGACGTAGTTCGTCTGGCCGAAGTTGCCGTAGAGGCCGACGACCGAGGAAGCGTTCAGGACGACCCCGCCCCCGCCCGCGATCATGTGGGGCACGACGGCGCGCGTGCAGTGGAAGACGCCCTTGAGGTTCACGCCGAGGACGGCGTCCCACGCCTCGTCGCTCATGGTCTGCTGGACGGCGCCGTCCTTCCACTTCACGAGCTGCCCGTCGCGGAGGATGCCGGCGTTGTTGACGAGGACGTCGACGCGGCCCCACGCGGCGACGACGCCCGCGACGCCGGCCTCGACCGACGCGGCGTCGGCGACGTTCACGGCGTCGAAGCGGCCGGCCCCGCCTTTCTCCTGGACCGCGGCCACGAGGGCGTCGCCGGCCGCGGCGTTCACGTCGAAGCCGGCGACCCGGCAGCCCTCGGCCGCGAAGCGCAGCGCGGTCGCGCGGCCGATGCCCGCGGCCGCGCCGGTGACGATCACGACCCTGTCGCGCAGTCCGAGGTCCATGGGGACGATTCTGTCACGCGAGGCGCGCGACCGTCTCCGCTTCCGGGAGGCCCGCGCACTGGACGGCCGCGGCGCCCCACGCGACCGCCGTCCGCAGGGCCTCGGCCATGGGCTTGCCGCCGACGAGGGCGTGGACGAGGCCGGCCGCGAACACGTCGCCGGCCGCGGTCGAGTCGAGGACCGTGACCCGCTCGGCCGGCGCGTGGAGGAGCTCGTCGGCGGAGTACGCGCTCGCCCCGCGGGCCCCGCGGGTCACGACGACCCACTGCAGGGGGTCGCCCGCGATCCGGCGGCCGGCGCGCCAGGGGTCGGCCAGGAACTCGGCCGGGAGGTCGGACGCGGAGCCCACGAGGACGTTGGCCGGACGCCCGCCGTCCTCGAGCGGGGGCACGTGCGCGACGACGAGGGCGCGCGTCGCCCGCTCGCGCAGCACGGGCGCGAGGTCGCCCTCGCGGGTGCGCACGTAGACGGCGTCCGCCTCGACCGCGCTCAGCCGCTCGGAGGTGGCGGCGTCGCGGCACCGCGTCAGGTTCACGATCGTGCGCTCGCCCTCGGGGTCGATGAGGACGAGCGAGCGCGTGCTCTCTCCCCGGATCCGCGAGATGGTGGCGCTGTCGAGGCCGATCCCCTGGACCTTGGCCAGGAGCCACTCGCCGACGGCGTCGGCGCCGATCGGGGCGATGAGAGCGACCTCGTGCCCGGCGTGGTGCAGGGGGATGGCGGTGTTGGCGCCCCCGCCGCCGAGGCGGAGCTTGCGACGCCGGGCGTCGAGGTGACGGCCGTCGCGCAGCGGCTGGGCGAGCCAGAGGACGTCGTCCTGAGCGATCGAGCCGACGACGGCGATGCGTGCCAACGCGGTCCCCCCCGGGTGCGCCTCGGCGCGGGCGCCCCGAGGCCGAATCTTATCAGCGAGCGGTCGCGCCCTCCGTGCGGCTCGGGGCGCCGCGGAGATGGTCGTAGCGGGGCGAGTCGAGCTCGCGCAGCCTTTCCGCGTACTCGGCGTCGCTCGTCGACGAGCGCCAGTGGCCGGTCGCCCGCGCGAGGGCGACGCCGCCGGCGAAGAGCGACACGACGAGGACGGCGAGGGCGGCGGGGCCGAGCGCGACGGCCCAGGGGCTCGGGGTCTCGACGCGGAGGGCGCGCGGCACCGGGCAGGCCGCGACGCAGGAGAGACAGCCGACGCACTCGTCGGAGCGGACGCGCGCGAGGCGCTCGACCGGCAGCCGGGCCGGGCAGGCCTTCGTGCACAGGCCGCAGTCGACGCAGGACGGAGCGTGGCGAGTGACCTTCAAGAGGGAGAGCAGGGACGCGGCGCCGAGGAGGGCGCCGTAGGGACAGAGGTAGCGGCACCAGAAGTACGGGACGAGGAGGGAGAGGAGGGCGAGGGTGGCGAGGACGCCGAGGCCGAAAGGCGAGAGGCGCTCGAAGAAGAAGAGCATCTTGACGTCGGCGACGCGGTGGTAGGGCGAGTCGAGGAAGGCGGCGACGTCGGCGGCGTCCATCGCGAAGAAGATCGCGTGGACGAAGAAGGCGAGGAGCAGGTACTTGAGCGAACGCAGCGGCAGGTCGAGCCAGCGGGGCGGCACGAGGTAGCGTCCGAGGACCCGGCGGGACGCTCGCGCGAGGAGCTCCGAGGCGAAGCCGACGGGGCAGACCCACGAGCAGAAGGCCTTCTTGAGGAGGAGCGCCGAGCCGAGCGCGAGGAGGAGGAGGACGAGTCCGGCGGGATGGACGGGGTCGACGACGCCGGTGGCGGCGAGGTGCCGCAGCGACAGCAGGGCGGCGATCGGCAGGAAGGCCTCGACGCCGGGCGGGCGGGAACCGGCGACCGTCGCGGTCTCGAGGCTGTGGACCCAGCGGGCGAACTGCCCGCCGATCGCGAGGACGATCAGGAGGAAGCCGGCCTGCACCGCGCGGCGCGTCCACTCGACGCGGCGGCGGCGGGCCCGCAGCTCGGGCCCGGTCAGGGGCGTCTCGGGGCGTGGCTGCGCGGACCGGACGTGCACGTCGACGAGTGTCGCCCCGGCCCGGGCCGGGGACCATGACCGGCGTCATGGCCGGGGGACGGCGGCCGGGGCGACGACGGCCCGGAGCTAGCGGGCGGCCTTCGCGAAGAGCGCCTTGTACTCGCCGTAGCCCTCTTCGTCGAGCTTCGCGGCCGGGACGAAGCGGAGAGACGCCGAGTTCATGCAGTAGCGGAGCCCTGTCGGCCTCGGCCCGTCGTCGAAGAGGTGGCCGAGGTGGGAGTCGCCGTGCTTCGAGCGGACCTCGGTGCGCTTCATGCCGAAGGCGAGGTCGGACTTCGTCCGGATGTTCGCGGGCTCGAGCGGCTTCGTGAAGCTCGGCCAGCCGGTTCCCGAGTCGAACTTGTCGAGCGACGAGAAGAGCGGCTCGCCGGAGACGACGTCGACGTAGATGCCGGGCTCGTGGTTGTCCCAGTACTCGTTGCGGAAGGCCATCTCGGTGCCCTCCTGCTGCGTCACCTTGTACTGGATCGGGGTGAGCTTCTTCTTCAGCTCCTCGTCCACGGGCTTCCTGTAGCCGTCCTTCACGGCCGTCCATCCTTTCCCCGAGGCGGCGCCGGACCCGGCGACGGCGCCGTGCCCGCCCGCCTCCTTGCCCCAGATCTGCTCGAGCCGGCGGTCGCGGCCGCAGCCCATGCGGTACGAGTTGTAGCGGAACGCGCTCTTCTTGTAGAAGTCCTGGTGGTAGTCCTCGGCCGGGAAGAAGCTGTCCTGGAGCGGCACGATCTGCACCGCGATCGGCCGCGGCAGCCGGCCCGAGGCCTCGAGGGACTTCTTCGAGGCGAGTGCCGCCTGCTTCTCTTCCTCCGTCTGGTAGAAGATCGCGGGACGGTACTGGGTGCCGCGGTCGCAGAACTGCCCGCCGCCGTCCATCGGGTCGACGTTCCTCCAGTAGACCTCGACGAGCTGCGCGTAGGTGACCTTCTGCGGGTCGTAGCCGACGCGCAGCGACTCGGCGTGGCCGGTCTCGCCGCTGCCGACCTGCTCGTAGGTCGGGTTCTTCACCCGCCCGCCGGCGTAGCCGGAGGTGGTGGAGTAGACGCCGGGCACCGCGTCGAAGGGCCCTTCCATGCACCAGAAGCAGCCGCCCGCGAAGACGGCGGAGGAGAGCTTCGGCGGCGGGCCGGGCGGAGGCGTCCAGCTCTTCACGTCGCCGGCGAAGGCCACCCAGAGGGCGCCCAGAGACAGACCGATCGCGAAGATGGCCATGCGGAGCTTCATGCGGGGGACCTCTGACAGGGATACTAACGCCCCCGCGGCCGCGGTGTTCCACGGCCGGGCGGCGGCTTTCGTGAAATCTCGTCGCCACGGCCGCCGGGCGCGGGGGCGGGTTAGGATGGACGGAGATTCCCTTTTCCTCGAGGAGGCCCGGCCATGGGCGCGGAGCGGCCGGCGAACCACGGGCAGTCGACGCACGGCCTGCGCGGGGACTACTCGCGCATGCGGCCGGACTACACGATCGAGCAGGATCACGGCTCCTACTCGGCGGCCGAGCACGAGCGCTGGCGCCGGCTCTACGACCGCCAGATCGGCCTCGTGCCGGGCCGCGCCTGCGCGGAGTACGAGCGGGCCCTGCGCTCGCTCGACGAGTACGAGGCGGGCATCCCCCGCTTCGAGGACGTGAACGCGAAGCTCGGCCGGGCCACCGGCTGGACGCTCGTGGCGGTGCCGGGCCTCGTGCCCGACCTCGCGTTCTTCGATCACCTCGCGAACCGGCGCTTCCCGGTGACCCGGTGGATCCGCGAGGAGAGAGAGCTCGAGTACATCGTCGAGCCCGACGTGTTCCACGACTTCTTCGGCCACGTGCCGATGCTCTTCGACCCGGTGTTCGCCGACTACATGCAGGCCTACGGCCGGGGCGGGCTGAAGGCGGAGGGCCTCGGCGCCCTCGCGTGGCTCGCGCGGCTCTACTGGTACACGGTGGAGTTCGGCCTGCTGCGCACCGCGGACGGCCTGCGCGTCTACGGCGCGGGCATCCTCTCCTCGCCGGGCGAGGTGGACTACAGCCTGCGCAGCCCGCGCCCGCGGCGGGTGGCCTTCGACCTGCGTCGCGTGATGCGGAGCCTCTACCGGATCGACGCGTTCCAGGAGACCTACTTCGTCATCGAGAGCTTCGCCGAGCTCTTCGACGCCACCCGGCCCGACTTCACGGCGCTCTACGCGGAGCTGCGCGGCCTCGCCGACGTCCCCGCCGACGCCGCGCTGCCCGGCGACCGCCTGGTGGCCTGAGCGCCGCGGTCGCCCGCGGCCTCCCGTCGCGGCGGCGGGGCTCTGACCGTCCGAGCCGGTTCGTGTTACCGTCCGATCGAGGCCGGCGCGGGCCGGCCTCTCGGAGGAATCGATGAGCCTCGCCCTCGCCCTCGTTCTCGTCGCGCAGACGAGCGCCGCGGCCCCGGCGCCCGCCCCCGCGAAGCAGCTCCCCCCGGCGTCCTTCGAGGTTCGGGCGGACGCGAAGGGCGGCGCCGCCGCGAAGGCGTGGGCCGACGAGCTGCGCGGGTTCATGGCCGCGCGGAAAGACGAGTTCCGCGCGCCCCGGCCTGGCGAGAAGGCCGATGTCGTGGTGCAGGTCGACTCCGTCGCGCCGGCGCCGAACGGCAGCCTGATGAAGGGAGCTCTGCTGGTGGGCGGCGCCCCGCACCCGTTCACGCTGAGCTACGCCGGTCCCTCCGCCCCGCAGACCGAGAAGCTCGCCCGCAACCTCCGCCAGTACGCCGAGCAGCTGAAGTCCGCCCCGCCTCCGGGCCCGCCGAAGAAGTAGCCGGCGATGGGCATCGGGTGGTTCGCGGCCGCGGCTCTCGCGGCCGCCATCGCGCCCGGGCCGCCGGACCCCGCGCCGCCCGTCCACGGCCTCGCCTTCGAGGGCCGGGAGGCCGAGGCGATCCTCGCCCGGGCCCGCGTCGTGTCGCGCCGGCCGATCGGCTCGGGCGTGACGGCGTCGGAGCGGCTGGTGCTCGAGGACGGGGGGCAGACGCTGCGAGCCTCGTGGAAGACGATCGACGTCTTCCAGCCGGGCAACACGCGCTTCCAGGACGGCACGGTCGAGGTCGACTTCCGCGACTCGTGGCGCTTCGAGATCGCCGCCTACGAGGTCGACAAGCTGCTCGGGCTCGGCCTCGTCCCGCCGGCGGTGGAGCGGCGGATCGACGGCGTGAAGGGCGCCCTCCAGCTGTGGGTCGAGGGAGCGATCACCGAGGCCGAGAGACGGCGCCGCGGCGTCGAGGACCCGGACGCGGAGCACTGGAACCGGCAGATGTACGGCTGCCGGCTGCTGCATCAGCTGACCTACGACACCGACTACCGCAACGTGCGGAACGTGCTCGTCGACCCGGGGTTCCGCGTCTACGCGATCGACTTCTCCCGCGCCTTCCGCACCCTGCCGTACCTGCTGGCCGAGGACGACCTCGACCGCGTGCCGCGCGCCGCCTTCGCCCGGCTCGAGGCGCTCGACGCCGCCGCGATCGAGCGCGCCGCGGGGCGATGGATCCGCGGGCGGCAGGTCAGCTCGCTCCTGAAGCGGCGCGACCGGATCGTCGCGCACGTGCGGCGCCTCGTCGCCGAGCGGGGCGAGGCCGCGGTGCTCCTCCCCTAGAGCGCCGTCTCTCTAGCGGCCCGCCAGCAGGCCGCGGACGCCGTCGGCGACGTACTGCACCGCGAGGGCCGCGAGGAGAACGCCGAGCACGCGGGTGACGACGTTGACGCCCGTGCGCCGCAGCACCCGGCCGAGGAACGGCGAGAGCCGCAGCGCGACCCACGTCAGCAGCAGGACCACCGCGGCCATCGCGAAGACGACCGCCAGCCGCGCGGCGTCGGCGCCCGCCTGTCCGACGAGGATCACCGTGCTCGCCATCGCGCCGGGCCCGGCGATGAGCGGGATGGCGAGGGGAAAGACGCTCACGTCCGCCCGCTCGCGCGCCTCCGCCTCCTCCTCGGGCCGCTCACGCTCGTGAGGCGCCGCGAGGACCATGCCGACGGCGATGCGGAAGAGCAGGATGCCGCCCGCCACGCGGAAGGCCTCGATGCTCACGTCGAGCCGGTCGAGCAGCCACGCCCCGCCGAGGGCGAAGCCGAAGAGGACGACGCCCGCGACCAGGACCGCCTTGCGGGCGACGCGCGCCTGGGCCGCGCGCGGCCGCTGCCCGACCAGCCCCATGAAGACGGGGACGACTCCCACCGGGTCGATCACGACGAAGAGGGTGAGGAAGGAGCGTAGCGCGAGCTCGGACAAGGACAGTCTCCTGGTCGCCAAGCCTTGCGGAGGCGACACGAAAGCTCGTCGGGGTTGCGCCGGGGCGATCCGCGACGTATGTTGTATGTCGATGATTTAACGCGCAACTATTGATATTGTGCATGGCGGACACCAACCCCGTCCATGACGGAGAGGCCCCCTCGAAAAGGGCCGCAGGAGCCGACGATGGAAGAGACGATCACCCCTCCCCCGCGCTTCGCGACGCGCGTGGGCGAGAGGCCGGCGGGACGAGGCTGGGTCTGGCCGTTCACGGTGACGCTGCACGCGCTGGGCGCGGCGGCGGTCGTCATCGTACCGCTGCTCGCGAACGAGCCGCTGCCGACGGAGGGCGACCACGTGGCGAACGCGTTCTTCGTCTCGCCGCAGTTCGTCGCGCCTCCGCCGCCTCCGCCGCCGCCCCCGGCCGCGGCTCGCCCCGCCCAGGCCCCGAAGGCCGCGCCGACGCCGAGCGCGGCCGCCTTCACCGCGCCGGTGGAGGTCCCGCGGGACCTTCCGGCCGACGCGGGGCTCGACCTCGGCGTCGAGGGCGGCGTGCCCGGGGGCGTCGAGGGCGGCGTGCCGGGCGGCGTCGTCGGCGGCGTGGTGGGCGGCCTCGACGCCGCGCCGCCCCCGCCGGCCCCGGTCATCCGGGTCGGCGGCGTCATCCGCGAGCCGAAGAAGATCCGGGACGTCGCGCCCGTCTACCCGAACATCGCGAAGACCGCGAAGATCCAGGGCGTCGTGATCCTCGAGGCGCAGATCAGCCCGCAGGGCCGCGTCGAGGGCGTCAAGGTGCTGCGGAGCATCCCGACGCTCGACGAGGCGGCGGTGGAAGCGGTGAAGCAGTGGGTCTACACGCCCACCCTCATCGACGGGGTGCCGGTGAGCGTCGTCATGACGGTCACCGTCAACTTCCTGCTGCGGGAGAACCGCTAGCCGACGGCCGCGTCGCGCCGGGGGCCGTGAGGCCCCGGCGCCCGCGGCCCGGGCGATCGCCTAGCCGCGCAGGATCCGCTCGATCTCGCGCAGCTCGTCCTCGGTCGCGACTCCGGGGCGCAGCGCGCGGCCGCAGCGCGCGAACCAGTACCGCGCGTTCGAGACGTCGCCTTCCATCCGGTGAACGACCGCGTGGACCCACGCGGCCACCGCGTCGCGCTCGGACGGCTCCTGGACGATCCGGTGAGCCGCCTCCCAGTCGCCGTCGAGGGCCCGCGCGACGGCCTCGAGGAGGAGCGGGCGAAGGGCTTCGTCGACGTTCACGACGCCCAAGGTACTACGAGGACGGCACGGCTTCGGCCGGCGCCTGGAACGGCTGACAGGCGGAGGCGTCGCGCGGGCAGGCCCCGTCGACGACCGCGATGTCCGCGGCCGGGGAGAAGCAGACGAGGCCGGTCGAATCGCCGCAGAAGGAGCGGACGCCCGTGACGCCGGGGGTGAGGGGCCGCGCGACGTAGGCGAAGGCGGACGCGCTCGAGGTCGACCCGCCCGGGGCGGGCGCCGGCGATGGGGCCCCTTCGAGCCGGCCCACGTAGCCGTGGCGCGGCCCGGGCTGCGCGAGGGCCGCGTCGAGGAGGCCACCGGCGCCCGGGGCGCAGCCGTCGGCCGCCCGGACGAGACATTCGAGCCGCCCGTCGAAGAGCCCGGCGTTCGCGCGCTGGTAGGCGGCCTCCGCCGCGACGACGGCCCGCACGTCGCCGATGGCCGCCGCCTCGTTCGCGGAGACCCGGGCGCGCAGGAGCGACGGGATCGCGATCGCCGCGACGATGCCGACACCCGGGATGGCGATGACGACGACGACGAGAGCGACCGCCCATGCCGGCATCCCGCGCCCCCCGCGCTCGCTCTCGCCCGGCGCGAGCAGCAGGTAGAGGGCGGTGAGGGCGTTGGCGCACGGCACGAGCCAGAGGAGCACCCAGGCGCCGGGCTTCCCGAGGTCGTGCCAGCGGCGGACGCCGCCGCCGAAAGCCGCGACGAGCACGAACGGGATCGCCGCCATGAGGGCGAAGCTGACCGCGCGCGCCGTCGCTTCCTCGCCCGCGTCGAGCGCCGCGAAGAAGAACGCGACCGCGAACGCGAGGAACCAGGCCGCGACGACCGTGCCGAGGTAGACGACCGCGAACTGCGCGCGGGAGAAGCGGCCCGAGGGCCTGAAGCAGCGGCCGAAGAGGACGAAGGGGTTGAGCGTCGGCTCCTCGCCGTCCGTGACGCGCGCGGCCGGTCGCGACGCGGGCACGGGCCACGCCGCGGCGGGCCGGGATGCCGCGGCCGGGGCCCCCGGTCTGGCGATCGCCTGTCGGCAGAACGAGCAGGTCACGGCACTGTCGAACTGGTTCTTCCCGCAGTGAGGACACGGCTTCATCTCGCCCCTCCGAGCCGGTGAGCGGCCGCGTCAGCGGCGGCCGATGGTCGGCTGCAATCAGCACGACGGCTGCCAGTCACTCGCATCGAAGCCTCGGTCTTTCTTGCGTTTCTCTTGCTTCCGGGTCGGACTTCTAGTGCGGCTGACTCATTGGAGCGTTCACCGACGCGCCTCTGTCAGTAGCAGGGCGTCGCCGCACGCTCGTCTCGTGTCACGTTTCACGCCAGCCAAAACGCACGAGCGCACCGCAGCGCCTACCCGATGGCTCGCGAACGGTCACATTCTCGGGCATCCGCCTTGCTCGTTGATCGGACCGCCGGCCGCGACCGGGCGAGGGAGGCATGAGACGCGATGACTAGACACCGTCGGCGCGGCGTGACCGGGTCCGTGATCGTCGCTCTCGCGGTCGCGTTCGGCGCCGCGAGCGCGGCCACCGCCGGGACGGGCGTCTCCGTCGGGCCGCCTCCCGGCTGGCTGGCCGACCCGGGCTGGAACGAGGCGGCGAGCGCGGTCTCCGCCGAGCCGGCCGGCACCCGCTACCGCCTCTTCGACGAACAGGTCCGCGTGGCGCCGGGCGAGACCGAGTCGTACTGGCGGACGGTCTGGACGGCCGAGTCGACCGCCGCCGTCCAGGACGCCTCCGAGATCGAGATCTCCTTCGACCCCACCTACGAGCGGCTCGTCGTCCACCACGCCCGCGTCGTGCGCCGGGGGCGAACGGTCTGGTCCTTCTCCCCGAAGGACGTGCGCGTGAGCGACGCGGAGGAGGACGCGGAGGCGCGCCTCTACAACGGCGAGCGCACGGCCACGATCTTCCTGCGCGACCTCCGCGTCGGCGACACGGTCGACTACGCCTATTCCAGCATCGGGGCGAACCCCGTGCTGGGCGGCCGCTTCGACTCCGTGCTGTGGGTGGGCGCGTCCGTCCCGGTGGACGTCCTCCACCGGCGGCTTCTCTGGCAGAAGACCTCGGCCCCGCAGCTGCGCCGGCAGGCCGGCGCGGCCGACCCGGACGTCCGGAGCGAGGGGGGCGGCACGTCGTACCGCTGGCTCGTGCGCGACTGGAGGCCGGCCGCGAAGGAGGAGCGCACCCCGTCGTGGTACGTGCCGTGGCCCCGCGTGGAGGTCTCGGAGTTCGGGGACTGGGCCGCCGTCGCGGGCCGGACGCGCGAGCTGTTCGCTCCCCTCGACGAGCCCGCTCCGTCGGTCGACGCGCTCGTCCGGGGCCTGGGCCTCGACACGGCCGGCGAAGACGCGAGGCTCGACCGCGCCGTGCGCTTCGTCCAGGACGAGGTGCGGTACCTCGGCCTCGAGATGGGGCCGAGCTCGCACCGGCCCCACGCGCCGGCGGAGACGCTGGCGCGGCGGTTCGGCGACTGCAAGGACAAGTCGGCGCTGCTGGTGGCGATGCTGCGGCGCCTCGGCATCCCCGCGTGGCCCGCGCTCGTCTCGACGCGGAGCGGTCGCACCCTCGACGCGCGGCTCCCGTCGCTCTTCGCGTTCGACCACGTCATCGTCGCCTTCCGCCTCGCCGACGGGCTGCACTTCGTCGACGCGACCGCGAGCGAACAGGGCGGTCCGGTGCGCGAGCGGCGGGCCCCGCCCTTCCACCGCGCGCTCCTCGTGGACGCGTCGACCCGGGGCTTCACGCCGATCCCGCGGCCGCCGGAGGCCACCCCGTCGACGGACGTGGAGGAGACCTTCGTCGTCCCGAGCTGGGGCGCGCCGGCGCGGCTCGAGGTCGTCACGACCTACCGCGGGGAGGACGCCGACGACGCGCGGCGCAGCCACGCGCGCGCGAGCGGGTCCGAGACGAAGAAGCGCTACCGCGACTTCTACGCCCGGGAGCACGCCCAGAAGATCCGCGCCGTCGGCTCCCCGCGATTCGAGGACGACCGCGAGCGCAACGTGGTCGTCGTCCGGGAGACCTACGAGGCGCCCGGGATGTGGGAGGACGGGGTCCACGACTTCAGGGCGTGGCTCGTCGACGAGTGGCTGAAGCACCCGGCGGCCGACGAGCGGCGCGCGCCGCTGGCCCTCGGGTATCCCGCGTTCGTCCGGCACACGCTGAGGCTCCGGCTTCCGGGGCCGCCGGACCTCGAGCCGATGCGGGAGACCGTGAGCGACGCGTCGTTCTCGATGGACGCCACGTGGACGGTCCACGAGACGGAAGCGCGCCTCGTCTACACGTACCGGACGCTGCGCGACAGCGTGCCGGCGGGCGAGGTGGCGCGCTACTCGCGGACGGTGGACCAGGCGGCCGACCTCGTCGTCTGCCGGATGCCGGCCCGCGTGCGGCCGGCGGGGGCCGCCACGGCGACGGCCCGACGCGCCGCGCCGCCCGCTCCCACCCCCGCCTCGCGGCGGCGGCCCACGGAGGACGCCGACACCGGGGGCGCGGCCCTGGCGGGCCTCGGCGCGGGCACGGCCGGCGTCGCTCTGTGGGGAACGTGCGTCGGCGTCGCCTCCTGGCGGAGGGGGCGGACGCGCCGCCGCGTCGTGGCCTTCCCTCCACGCGCCGCGCGGCCCGCACCCGCCGCCGTCGTCGCTCTCCCCCGGGTCGTCCCCCGCGTCCCGCCCCCGGCGTTCCGGGCGCCGATGCGCCAGGCGATGCGCTAGTCTTCAGGGCCGTGCCCAAAGCTCCCCGCCCCGTCGCCTTCGCCTCCGCCGCCGCCTTCCGCGCCTGGCTCGAGGACCATCACGCCGACACGGCGGAGCTGCTGCTGCGGCTGTCCAAGGCCGCCGCCACGAAGAAGGGGCTCACCTACCGCGAGGCCCTCGACGAATCTCTGTGCTTCGGCTGGATCGACGGCGTCCGCCGCGCCCTCGACGAGGAGACCTTCACCCAGCGGTTCACGCCCCGCCGGCGCGGGAGCCGCTGGAGCACCGTCAACGTCCGGCGCGCGAAGGAGCTGATCGCGGCGGGCCGCATGCGTCCGCCCGGCCTCGCGGCCTTCGAGGCCCGGCCCGGCGACTCAGCGGGCTACTCGTTCGAGTCACGACCGGCCGAGCTGCCGCCGGACCTCCTCCGCCGCCTGAGGAAGAACGGCCCGGCCTGGGCGAGCTGGAGCGCGCGGCCGCCGTGGTACCGCAGGACGTGCGCGCACTGGGTCACGAGCGCGAAGCGCGAGGAGACGCGCGAGCGCCGCTTCGCCGCCCTCGTCGACGCCTGCGCCCACGGCGCGGGCGTCGGGCCGCTGCGCGTGCTCGAGAAGCGCCCGGCCCGGCCGGACGTCGACGCTCCTCGCGCCGGCCGCACGCCGCCGCGGGCGCGCCGACGGCGGCCTTGACGACGCTCATATACTTCACACTGTCTGGTCGGACCGGCAGAAGGCCGACACCGGGGCCGGTCACTCTGGCGCCAGCCTGACTGGGCACTCACTCTCAGGAGGAGCAATGAGCGTTGCCAGGGGGCGCACCTCGTGGCTCGGTCGAGTCGTCTGCGCGCTGACGCTTCTGGGCGCGTCGCTTCCCGCGGCCTCGGCCGACGGGACCATGCGAGGCCTCATCATCCGGGGGCCCAAGCCGTACGACACCCTGGTCGCGACCGTTCGCGGCCTCGGCGGCGAGGTCACGCAGCAGTACGAGAACGTCGACGCGATCGCGGCGAGCGTGCCGGAGGGGCGCCTCGGCGAGCTCGCGGCCCTCCTCGGGCCGGGGAAGATCAGCAAGGACGCCATGGTGGCCCAGCCGCACAGCGTCGCGCGGCCCGAGCGCTACCGGGCGAGCGGCGCGGAGGCCGAGTCGCAGGCGACGGACGCGCGCGTGCTGTCCGAGGCCGACCTCTCCGCGCTCCCGGCGGACTACACGTTCAACAACGGCCTCATCGGCGCCTCGTCGCTCCACGCGCAGGGCCTGTACGGCCAGGGCATGACCATCGCCATCATCGACAGCGGGACCGCGAACTCGAGCGCCGTCCCGACCCTCGCCGGCCGGGTGCTCGGCGGCGAGAGCTTCGTGCCGGCCGATCCCGTCGCCTCGGCGACGAGCCGCTTCAACGGCCACCACGGGACGTGGGTCGGCACCGTCATTGCCGGCAACGTCCAGTGGGGCTACTACAACACGAGCTCCTTCATCGCCGCCCTCCAGAAGTACGCCCCGACGGCCATCACGGGCGCCTGCCCGACCCCGCCGAGCCCCTCGACGCCGACGGCGGTGTGCTGGGTTCCGCAGCTCGGCGTCGCGCCGGCGGCGAAGCTCTACGCCCTCAAGGTCTTCGACTCCCGCGGAGGCGGCGCTCCCGAGTCGCGGATCATCGCGGCGATGGACCGGGCGATCACCCTGCGCCGCAACTTCAACTCCGGCGTGCCCTCGGCGCCGGTGAGCGGCGCGGGCACCGAGGACGACCCGTACGTGTACGACTCGCTGAACCTCCAGGTGGTCAACATGAGCCTCGGCGGAGGCACGATCTTCGCCGGCCGCGACCTCGAGGACCAGCTCACGGTCCAGATGCTCAAGGAAGGCATCGTCCTCGCCTCGTCCGCGGGCAACGACGGGTTCGGCGCGATGACCGTCGGCAGCCCCGGCAGCGGCCTCGGATCGATCACGGTCGGCGCGTCGAACGACCCGCTTCACGAGCGGATCTGGGCCGAGACCTTCTACGGCCTCGGAGACGAGTACCGCCCGACCACCCACGTGCAGACCGCCGACTTCAGCTCGCGCGGCCCGAACGCCGACGGCCGCTTCGACCCCGACGTCGTGGCGAACGGTGTCGCGACGTGGGCCCAGGGAACGTGCAACGGCCTCGCCTCGTGCACCTACGGGTCCAACTACTTCGTCTGGGGCACGTCCTTCTCCGCCCCGACGGTGGCGGGCGCGGTCGCGCTGCTCCGCCAGGCGTTCCCGCAGGCGAAGCCGGACGAGATCCGCGAGGCGGTCCTCCGCGGCGCGAACCCGCGGATCCTCGGCGACCGTTCCGGCCGGATCGACCAGGGCTACGGCCATCTCGACGTGGCGGCCTCGGCGGCCCGCCTCGACGACTGCGTCCACGGCCGGCGGCACCGGGAGGACCGCTACCCGCGGCCGACGCCGTTCGTCGAGGAGAACATCGGCCGGCTCGGGTTCGAGCCGGTCCGCTTCCACGGCGACACGTTCACGACCCGCGTGCGGAGCCTCGTGCCCGGCCAGGTGAAGCAGTTCTTCGTCGAGAGCGACCCCTTCACCGAGAAGATCACGGTCGACCTGACGAACATCACTCGCGCGCTGCCGGAGTCGCAGCAGAACCCGCTCTTCGGAGACGACGTCTACTTCAAGATCGTCGACGCCCCGACCTCCTTCCAGGACCGCAACATCACGGACTTCGCGAAGGTCGACACGCGCTACGTGCTCGACAACCCGCAGACCGGCCTCGTCCGCGTCTCGCTGCAGGGCGACTTCACGAACGCCGGCGGCGTGTCGGCCGACGTGCGCATCAAGCGCGAGCGCCGGCCCGGCGGGCGGCCCTCGGCGACCGGGCTCGTGCGGCAGGGGGACCTGTTCGTCTTCGAGACGGAGGTGCCCGCGGGAGCGAAGCAGGCGGTGTTCGAGGCGCAGTGGGCCCGCAACTGGTCCATGTACCCGACGAGCGACCTCGACATGATCCTGTTCGACCCGGACGGCGCCCCCGACACCACGGGCGCGACGCTGGCGAGCCCGGAGCGCGCGGTCGTCACCGACCCCAAGCCGGGGATCTGGACGGTCGTCCTGTCGGCCTACGCCGTCCCCGCCGAGCCCGACTACTTCGCGCTCGTCGTCCAGGCGGACGGGAAGAGGCTGAAGGTCACCCAGTAGGCGGGCCGCCGGCGCCGGGGCGCAGCGCCGCCTCGGCGCCGGCTACGGCCGCTCGCAGCCGCGGACTCGCTCCGCGTCGGCGCGGTACTCGAAGCGACGACCGCCCGACGAGAGCTCCAGCAGGTACCCGCGCACCGAGCCCGGCGTCGGGACGGCGACCGGCGCCGCCGCGCAGTCGAGGCTCGCGTCCGGCCACCGTTTCGGGCGGACGACCTCGACTCGCACGTCGGCCTCGGCCACCCCGAGCCGGCCGGAGAGGTCGCGCCGCGCGAGCCGGGACAGGCGGGCCACGGCCGCGGCCTCCGCCACCGCGGTGTCGCCGCCCTCGCACACCACCGCGCGGCCGGCCGCGACGCGCACGTCGAAGGTCCGATCGTCGAGGCGCAGCCGGACGCGGTGGCCCTCGGTCACGACCTGGGCGTAGACCTCGTCCTTCGCGGGGCAGCCGAGGCTCGCGTCGCTCCAGCGTTGCGCCGCGACGTCGACGAGGTGGATCCGCTCCTCGCTCACCGCCAGCCGCCGCGCCAGCGCGCCCTTCGCGGCCGCGACCGCATCCTCCCCCGCGTCCCCCGGATCGGCCGTCAGAGCGGCGACGAGGACGAGCGGCAGCGCCCACTCGACGAGCGGCATCGGCCCACCTCCGCCAGCAGGCTACCCCTCCCCGCGACGAGGTCAACGCCGCGCGCCCGCGCCCGCGGAGCCGGTGTGGCCGTTGCCGACGCAGAGCCAGCGTTTCCGCCGACGGCCCGCCGTCCTATCATCACCGGTGACCGCGAAAGGAGCGCCGGTGACGGGTCTGTTGCTGCTCGTCCTGAAGGTGTCGATCGTCGCGCTCGTCTTCGCGATCGGGCTCGGGGCTCCCTGACCCCCGCCGACCTCTCCTACCTGTGGCGGCGCCCGCGCGAGCTCGCGCGAGCGCTCGCCGCGATGGCCGTGCGGTGCTGCCTGTCATCCTGCTCCTCGCGAAGGTCCTGCCGATGACGGCGCCGGTGCGAACGGCGGTGCTCGTCCTCGCCGTGTCGTCGGGGGCGCCGCTGCTGCCGAAGAAGCCAGTGGCTCGGACGAGAGGGCTACGTGGTCAGCCTCTGTCGCCACCTTCGTCGCTCGTCGCGGTGGTGGCCGTCCCCCTGCGGGTCGAGCTCATCGCCGCCGCGTTCGGCCGCGCCGGCGCGGTCGACCGGCGAAGCTGGCCGGCCTCATCGCGAAGGCGTTCCTCGGCCCGCTCCTCCTCGATGCCGGCCGCCCGTCGCGCGATCGGGTCTCCCGCCGCGCGACTGTCCGAACGGGTCTTCCATCGCGGGGCTCGCGCTGACCGCGGCCGGTCTCGGCCTGCTGGCGCTGCATGCCGGCCTCGATCGAGGGCTGGAGGCCGGTCGTCGCCCTGCTGTCCATGACGTCGGTCGCCCTCGCCGTGGGCCACCTCATGGGCGGGCCGGACGAGGGCAACCGCACCGCGCTCGCCGTCAGCTGCGCGACGCAGCACGTCGGCGTGGCTCTCCGCGGCGGCGGCGGTGCCCGGCCCTCGGACGGCGGCCTTCGTCCTGGCCTACCCTGACCACCGCGGCCTCGCGCGGCGTATCTGCGCTGGCGCGGGCGGCCGGGCACGGAGCGCGGCCAGAGCTAGAGCGCGACGACCCGCCCCGAGCGGAAGCTCGTCGGCGGCGAGCACGATGCGGAGCTGCTGACCGCGTCGGCCATGTGGTCGGACAGGTCGAGGTCCTCGCGGATGGCGCGCAGGAGGAAGCGCTCTGCTCGCGGTCGCACAGCTCCTGGTGCCCGGGCTCGTCCTCCGTGCTGAGGAGCTCGTCCTGCCGGGAGAAGGCCCCCGCCGCGTCGAGCGCGGCGTGGTGCACGCGCAGGCAGTTCGTCTTCGTGTGGCTGTCGACGCCGTCGGAGCCGGCGGAGGGCACGCCGGAGGGGTCCTTCACGATCGACACGCACCCCTTCGGCCCCCGACGCCCTTCACGAAGAACGCCTCGCTCATCATCGGGCCCCAGCCGGCCTCGTACCAGCCGACCGAGCCGTCGTCGAAGACGACCTGGAGCTGGCCGTAGTTGTACATCCCCGGCGGAGCCCGGTGAGCCGCGCCCCGATGGCCGACACCCGCACCGGCCGCGCGCCCGTCATCTGGCACATGACGCCGACGTAGTGCACGCCGCAGTCGTCGACGATCGGGCTCATCGAGCGCATCAGGTTGAGGTGGGTGGGCCAGGTCGCGCCGTGGCTCTGCTGGTTGAGGTTCATCCATGACGAGGTCGTCGAGCGTCCGCGCGATCTTCGACGAAGCGCGCCCACGCCGGGTGCACGCGCAGGATGTAGCCGACGACGAGCTTGCGGCCCCGCTTCGCGGGCCGCGTCGACGATCGACTGCGCCTCGGCGACCGTGATCGCGAGCGGCTTCTCGCAGAAGACGTGGCAGCCCGCGGCGAGGGCGGCCCGCGCGTACGGCCCGTGCGTTCGGGTAGGTGTTGATGCTCACGATGCCGGGCGGGTCGCGGTGAGGGCCTCGTATCCGCCGAACTGGGGATCGCCGCCGAGCTCCGCGGCGACGCCCTGGGCGGGAGAGCGCCCCGGCTCAAGACCCCGGCGACCTCGAACTCCGGCATCCGGTGAAGAGGGCGCGGTTCGCCCCCATGTTGCCGCAACCGACGACGAGCACGCGGAGAGGGCGGTCCATGCCTGAACACTACCCGGGGCGCGATCGGCCCGCAAGCGGCCCCGGTTTTGCTCGCGCCGCGGGCGGACGTACGATACCGCGGAATGGCGTGCCTCCTGCCTCCATCCTCGCTCGCCCACGACGGACACGCTCGATCCTGGCCCGCGCGGTCCAGGGCCCCGGCCGGAGGGTGGTGACGGCCGGCCGGCGCGGCGCCTGACCTCGCTCGCGCCGACTGCCGCGCTGGTGATCTCCGACGTGCGGATGGAGAAGACCACGTCCGGCCTCGAGGTGCTGAAGTCGTTCAAGGACGGCAGTTCCGACACAGGTCATCCTGATGAGCGCGTACTCGACCCTCGACGCCGCGGTCGAGGCGATCCGGGCCGGGGCGTTCGACTACATCGCGAAGCCGTTCGACGTGCGCGAGGTGATGGCAACCGTCGAGCGGGCCCTCGCGGCGACGCCCCTGACCGAGTCGCCGACGGCGCCGTCTCCCCTGCCGGCGGGGCTCATCGGGTGACCCCGGCGATGCCGGCGGTCTACAAGCAGGTCGCCGTCGCGGGGCCGACGCGCTGACGCCGGTCCTCATCGTCGGCGAGAGCGGCACCGGCAAGGAGCTCGGCCCGCGCGATCCACGAGTACGGCGGCGAGGGCCGGACGCGGCCGTTCGTGGCGGTGAACTGCGGGGCCCTCGCCGAGACGCTCCTCGAGTCGGAGCGGGCCACGCCCGCGGCTCGTTCACCGGCGCGGTGGCGGACAAGGAGATCTTCGAGCAGGCGGGCGGGGGCACGGTGTTCCTCGACGAGATCGGCGAGATCGACGCCGGCCCTGCAGCGGCTCCTGCGGGTCCTGCAGGAAGGGCGAGGTGCGGCCGGTCGGCGCCGCCCGCGACGTGAAGGTCGACGCGCGGGTGCTCGCGGCCACGAACCGCGACCTCGACACGGAGGTCGCGGGAGAAGCGCTTCCGTCAGGACCTCTTCTACCGGCTCGGCGCCTTCGTGATCCGCGTGCCGCCGCTGCGCGAGCGGCGGGAGGACCTGCCGCTCCTCGCCGCGCACTTCCCAAGAAC
Source organism: Vicinamibacteria bacterium (assembly GCA_046331285.1). Taxonomy (GTDB): domain Bacteria; phylum Acidobacteriota; class Vicinamibacteria; order Fen-336; family Fen-336; genus DATBSL01. Next base: position 76,385 of record JAXLRD010000021.1, on the reverse strand, counting down.
GCGTGCTCGCGCGCAAGGAGGTCCGCCTCGCTCCGAGGCGATGCTGGCCCCAAGCAGCACTCGTGGCCCGGCAACGTTCGCGAGCTTCGAGAACACGATCGAGAGGCTCGTCATCTCCGCGCCGAGCGCGATCCCGACCGGGACGGACGCGGAGCAGGCCCTTCGGTCGGCCCCCCGCTGTCGGCCGACGCGCGGGTGTCCGCCTTCGCCGACCTGCCGACCCTCGAGGAGCTCGAGCGGCGCTACCTCGTGCACGTGCTCGCGGTGTCGGAAGGCAATCGGACGAGGGCGGCGAAGGTGATGGGCATCGACCGCCGCACGCTCTACCGCATGGCGGCCTCGCTTCGGCATCCCCCTCGCCGGAGCGGACGTGCCGAGGACGGCGAGCCGGCCGCCCCCGACGCGGGCGACTAGGCCCGCGCGAGGTCCGGCGCGGCCGGGAGGGCGAACCAGAACGTCGCGCCCGGCTCGTCGCGGGGCTCGACCCCGATCGATCCGCCGTGAAGCGCTCCACGATGGCCCGGCAGATCGACAGGCCGGCCGGTGCCGCCGCGGACGCGGGCGTCGTCGCTCTGGACCTGGCGGAACGGCTCGAAGATGACCCCCGCGGGAAGTCGGGGGGACGCCACGGCCCTCGTCCTGACCTCGACGACGCCGCGGATGCGCTCGACGCGCAGAGCGACCCGCCCGCCCTTCGGCGAGAACTTGATGGCGTTCGAGAGGAGGTTGACGACGACCTGCACGAAGTACGCGGTCGCCGAGCACCGTGCCCTCGCCCCGCGGGGGCTCGATGCGGATGCCCTTGCCTTCGCCGGCCAGCGCGGCCAGCGTCTCCACCGCCTCCACGAGGATCGGCGGTACCGCATGTCGGCTGCGGGACGATCTCGAGCCGGCCGGCGCCGAGGCGCTCGAGGTCGAGGATGTCGTTGATGAGGGCGATGAGTCGCTGGGTGCTCTGCTGCGCGATCGCGAGCACGTCGCGCGCCTCGTCGGGCACGGCCCCGAGGACGCCGGCGCCGAGGAGGCCGAGCGACCCGTTGAGCGAGGTGAGTGGCGTAGCGGAGCTCGTGGCTCACGGTCGCCACGAACTCCTTCTTCAGCCGCTCGATCTCGTGGCGCTCGGACAGGTCCCGCACGTTCGCGGCCAGCAGCTTCCCGCCCGCGGTGTCGATCTCGAAGACCTGACCTCCACCGGGAACACCTCGCCCGACTTGCTGGCCGAGCCGCTCGGTCGAGTGGTCGAGGACCCGCCGTCGCCCGCTCGATGCGCACCCGGCGCCTGGTGGAGGGGGTCGTCGGGCAGGAGCACGTACGGGGCGGCCGACGAGCTCGTCGCGGCGCGGTATCCGTAGATGCGCTCGGCGGCCGGGTTCAGGTCCCCGGATCACGAAGTCGACGCTGTAGACGATGAGGCCCTCGAGCAGGCTCGACGAGCGCGCGCATGCGGGCCTCGCTCGCCCGCAGCGCCTCCTCCCCGCAGCCGCCGCTCGGTCACCTCCCTGGAGGATTCCGGGCGGTGAAGCGCCGCTCGTCGCGCCGAAGCGCACGCCCTTCCTCGACCGAGATGGAGAGGGAAGAGCGTTCCGTCCCGCCGCTGGCCCACGATCTCGCGCGCCCGGCCGACGACGTGGGCGTCCCCCGTGCGGGCGTAGCGCTCGAGATGAAGGTCGTGCTCGGAGGTAGGCCTGCATCAGGATCGAGACGTTCTGGCCGACGAGGTCGGTCGGCGCCGAAGAATGGCCAGCTCGGCGGTGTTCTCGCCGTCACGATCGTGCCGCGCTCGTCGATCATCACGATGCCGTCGGCCGCGGTCTCGAGGATCGAGCGGGTGAGGGCGGCCGATCGCTCGGACTCGGTGAGCTGGACCTGCAGGCGTTCTGGCCTCGGGCGCTCGGGTTCCGCTGGCGGAGCCGCCCGGCGAGCTCGCTGACCTCCGCGACGGACACCCGCTGCGCCTGGAGGAGATGCGCAGCAAACTCGACGAACGGGCTGCGGGGCGGGAAGTCGCGCAGGCCCAGGCCGAGCGCGCCGAGCCGCGCGAGGTCGGTGAGCCAGGCTGGCCGAGGAAGAGGAGCGCCTCGCCGTCCTCGACCTCGAGGATCTCGCCGCGCAGGACGAGGTCGGCGCCGGCCTCGAGGACGAGGAGCTTCCCCGCCGGCCGCGCGACGGAGGGCTCGAACTCGGCCGGCAGCTGCGCAACGCACGGCGTGCGGCGCCGACCGGCGCCTGGCCGACCTGGGCGTGGCCTCGGCGAGGTGGCCGAACACCACCTGGACGAGGCGGAAGCCTGCGTGGTCGAACGCGAAGTGAACGGGAAGAGCTCGGCCAGCCTTCGGGCGGCAGTCCGATGCCGGCGGACGCGCTGCTCACGCCCTGCTCTCCCCATTCGACCAGGAAGCCCTTCGCGCTCGGCGCCGGCCTCGCGCGAGCAGACGTGGTCGATGCGGATCGGGGTCGCGAAGTCGAAGGATGCCCTTGAGCGCCTGACCACGAAGGGAGCGAGGCCTGGACGTGCCGAGGAGTACGTCAGGCGGACCGAGTGCGTCGTCTCGACACCGTGAACTCGGGGGCGCGAGGTGAGGGAAGACGAGGCCGACGCGGATGTGGAACCTGGGCAGGCTGTGCAGGAACTCGCCGACGGTTCTTCCCGCCGAGGTCCATGAGGGCGCCGTAGCCGCCGGGGGCCGCGCGTGACCCAGTGGACGCCGAAGGCTGGAGAGCTCCATGGAACGCCGAGGGCGCGGCTGGCCGCGCCGGCGAGCGAGTACGTCATCTCGTCGGGGTAGCCTCGTGCGTGAGGAACATGTCGCCGACGCCGGCCTCGGCCATGACGCTGCCACGTCTCGCCGCCGTGAGAGGAGACGACCATGTCCTCGAGCGCCTTGTTGACCAGCCCGTACATCGCCTCCTCGTCCGGATGCCTCGCGCCGGCGGCTCGATTCTAGCCCCGCGGGACGAGGTTCGGCCCTCCGCCGATCGTCATACTGTGACGCGGCGGCGCGTGGCCGAGGGCTCGCGCCGGCTCACGGCGCCTTCGGCGGCGCGCTCGGCCGCGCTCGGATCGCCCGTCGGGGCGGCGCGTGGTCGGCGGACGCCGGCGGGCCGAGGAGCTCCGTCAGGACGGGCCGCAGGCCTCGGCCCAGACCTCGTAGCCCTTCAGGCTCGGGTGGAGACCGTCGCCCATGACGCCGTCGACGAGCCTTCCGCTCGAGTCGGCGATGTTCACGTCGAGGAAGCGGACGGGCCTTTCCGTCGGCCATCGCGGCGAGCTCCGCGTTGATGCGGGCGATCGTCGGCATCACCGCGGGGTTGTCGTTCCTGGGGAAGATCGCGGTGAGGACGATCAGGCCGCGGGCGCTTTCGCCGACAGGCGTCGACGATCACCGCAGGCCCTGCGCCACGTCCGCGACCTTCGCTTCGTCGCCGGGCTCTCCCCACGTTGTTCGTGCCCGCGAGCAGGACGATCACCTTCGGGTCGACACCGTCGAGCTCTCCGTTCGCGAGGCGCCACAGGATGTTCTCCGTGCGGTCGCCCCCAGCCGAAGCTGCCCGCGTTCCAGCCGTGGAAGGTCTTCTGCCAGTGCGCGAGGAAGTCGGGGTAGTCGAGGGCGGCCCAGCGGCGCGTGATCGAGTCGCCGAGAGCAGGTCGATGCCGCCCGCCTTCGCTCTCGCGGACGAGCCGGCGCTGGTGCGCGAGGTGGAGTTGCGGTCGGTGCGCATCCGCGGCTCGTCGGCGGGCGTCGGGGGCGGCGCGTAGCCGAGGAGGCGGTTCGCCCACGCGATGAAGGAGCTCATGTTCGTGCGGTCCTCGTGGCCCCCGTCGTGCTGGCGCCACGCGAGGACGCCGTCGAGGAGGCCGGTGTTGACCGGCGGCATCTTCGCCGCGCGGTAGTCCTCCGCGACGCCCGTGTCCTTCGCCCCGAGCAGGCGGAAGACGGGCCCGGCCGCGACCGTGGCCATGAAGCTGCCCTGCTGGTCGAGCCAGTTCGCGTCGCCCTTCTCGGGAATGCCGTAGCTGACGAACGTCGGCCGCGGCGCGCACAGCGCCAAAAGCTCGTGCGCGTCGACCGGGATGTCGTTCGGGGTCTTGCGGCCGAACGACGCCTCCTCGGCCGCGTACTTCACGAAGTTGCCGGCCATCCAGTGGTAGGCGCCCGAGCCCGCGAGGTTCTCGACGGCCTCGCCGAAGTGGCGCCGGTGCGGCTTCGCCCCGCCCTCGCCCGAGGAGCCGACGAGCACGACGGCGAAGCGCGGCTCGAAGGCCATCGTCACGAGAGCCGCCTTGCCGTAGCGCGACACGCCCTCGATGCCGACGCGCTTCGCGTCGACCTCGGGCCGCGTCTCGAGATAGTCGAGCGTGCGGGCGGCGCCCCACGCCCACGCGCGCAGCGCCCCCCACTGCTCCGGCGTGCGACGCCGGCCGTGGTTGACGAGGCCGATGATGCCCTCGGTGAGCCCCGCGCCGTTGTCGGCCTGGATGCTGCGCGTGTCGAGCGAGACGTAGCCCCAGCCCGACGCGATCAGCTGGTCGGTCGAGGGCGGCGCCGCGGGCTCCGCCATCCCGGGGAAGCGCGGCATCGGATCGTCGGGCATGCCGCCCCAGCCGAACATCACGAGCACCGGCACGGGCCCCTTCGCGTGAACCGGCAGGACGACGGCGGCCCGGATGTCGACCGCAATCGACGGGAAGGCCGAGTTGTCGACGTGGCCGACGACGCGCCGCGCCACGACCGGCTGGCCGCCGAGCTTCGTCTTCACGGTCTCGGCGACCGTCCACGCGACCTTCGGCACGTCCTTCGGCACGCGCCCGTACACCTCGCGCTCGAAGTCCTCGACGATCTCGGGCCGTCGCCTCTTCCACCACTCGTCGGCGGTCGCGACCGTGCGCCCGTCCTTCGTGCGCAGGACCTCCGGCCAGTCGGGAAACGGGTTCGCCAGCGCCTGGTCGTAGTTCGCCGCGTTCGGGTCGCCCGGCTTCGCGAAGCCGTTGTAGCCGGGCCGCAGCCTCGTGATCCCGAGCTGCCGCAGCATGTCGGCGTGGTCCTCGCTCGAGAGCTTCTTCGATCCGCGCGCGCTCCTCGGGGCTCATCAGGAACGGGTTCGCGGAGGCTTCGCGGCGGGGGTCTGCGCGGCGAGGGGAACGGCGAGGGCGACGACCGGGGCCAGGAGGAGGGCGCGGGGCGGGCGGAGCATGGCCGATTATCCGGCCGACGCAGGGAAGGCGATGCGGGTGGACGCTCGGCGGTGCGGCTACGCCCTCGACTGGCGGCGGCCGAGCGGCAGCTCCTGCGCTTCGCCGCAGGCGGCGAAGATCGCGTTGGCGATGGCCGGCGCCACCGGAGGGCCGGGCCGCCGACGCTGGCCGGCGCGGCTTCGCGTCGACGAGGTGGACGTGGATGGCGCGGGGATCGTCGATGCGGGCGAGCGGGTAGTCGTGGAAGTTCGACTGCTCGATCGCCCGTTCTTCGCGGATCTTCCCGAGGAGAGCGCCGCTCATCGCGAAGACGAAGGCGCCCTGGGCCTGCGTGATCACGGTGTCGCGGTTGACGAAGGTGCCGCAGTCGAACGCGACGGGGCCTCCTCGACGCGCGCGTCGCCGCGGCTCGACCGACACCTCGGCGACCACCGTCGCAGGTGAGGAAGCTGCGGTGGAGCGGCCGGAGCCCGCGGCCGCGGCGCCTTCCTGGGAGCCGGCGCCCCCAGCCCGGCCTCGCGCGTCACGAGCCCGACGACCTCGCCGGAGGCGGCCCGTACGAGCAGGGAAGTCCGCGGGCGAGCCGCCGTAGTTGTGTACTGCGCCGGTCCGCCGCGAGGCCGACTGAGTCCGCGGGGCGCCGAGGAGCGACAGGAGGAAGTCGCGTGGGATCGGCGCCCGGCGGGCCAGCTCGTCGGCGAACGAGCAGGCGGCGAAGGCGTGGTAGATGTTCGCGAGCGGCGCGCATCCACCCGATCCGCACGGGCGGGTCGGCGGGAGCGTTCTCAGAGGGCGGAGGTTCGGCAGGTCGTAGGGCAGGTCGGTGAAGCCGAGCCCGAGCTCGCCCGCGTCCGGGTAGCGGGCCGCCACGGTCGAAGGCCGCCGGCGCGGAAGGACCGAGGTGGAGCCACGCCACGGCCCGCCCGACCAGAAGCTCGTGGCCGCGTCGAGCCCGCCCTCGAGCTCTGCGCGCTCACCGAGTGGAGTACCCGTGGCGCGATCTCGTCCTCGCGCGTCCAGCGTGACCTTGACCGGCCGGCCCGTCTTCTTCGCGAGCGATGCGCGGGCCTCGACCACGTAGTCCGGCTTCGACTTGCGCCAGGCCGCGCGCGAGGAGCGTGACGTGGACCGTCACGTTCTCCTTCGGGATCGACAGCGCGCCCGCGACCTCGGTGACGCAGGCCATCGGGCCTGCGTGCTCGCCCACACCTGCAGCGGTCGCCGGTGACGACGGCGAGAGCGGCCGGCGGCTCGATCGAAGCGTGGGCCAGCAGGGGCGTGTAGTAGGTCGCCGACACGCGCTTCGCGGCGCCGGCGAGGGCCGCGCCTCGTCGCCGCGCTGACGTCACGACGCGGGCGGGCTTCGCGACGGACTCAAAGAGCGCCTTGCGGTAGGCCTCGGAGTCGAAGCTCCCGTTCGGCCCGAGCTCCACTTCACGTTCAGCGACCTCGTTCTTCCATGCCGCCCAGGTGTGTCGGCCAGCACGACGACGCCGCCGAGCGGCTTGGGCGGCGCTTCTCGACGGGGAAGCTCGATGACGTGGCGCACGCCCGCCACCTTCAGGGCCGCCGCCGCGTCGAACGGCCGGCCGGCCGCCGACGGCGGGGCACCGCTCGATCGACGGTGGAGCAGGCCCTCGGCCTTCGCGTCGATGCCGTAGACCGCGCGGCCCGTCGGCGTCGGCGGCATCGACGAGGGCGCGGCCGCTTGCCGATGTAGCGCCACTCGGCGTCGGCTCTTGAGGCGCAGGGCCTTCGGCCTGGGCACCGTGACCTTCGCCGCGGCCTCGGCCAGCTCGCCGTAGCCGAGGCTGTGGCCGAGGCGTGCGCACCCGGTGCTCCCGCGCCCGCACCCGCGTTGCCGGCACGCGCTCCACGCAGCGGCGCCGCGGCGACGAGCATGCGCCGGGCCGACGCCCCGCGACGCGCATCGGCTCGAGAAAGTCGCGCACGCTGTGCGAGCCGTCGGCGTTCTGGTCGCCGTAGCGCCGTCGCCGAGGGCCTGGACGACCTCGACGCGATCGAGGTCCGCCTCCATCTCGTCGGCCACGACCATCGGCAGGGCCGTCCGGATGCTCCTGCCCCATCTCCGAGCGGTGGGCCACGATGCGGACCGTGCTGAAGGCGCTGAGGCTGACGAAGGCGCCACGGCGCTCGACCGGCGCGTCGGCCGCGGACCCGGGCCGTGGACGCCGAACACGAGGGCGCCCGCGGCGAGCCCGTCAGCTCGAGGAACGAACGGCGCGACGACCTCGAGGACGACGGCGCTCATCGGGCGGCCCTCCGGGACGGCCTCGCGGATCCGCAGGTACGTCCTGCACCGGCAGAGGTTCCCACCGAGCGCCTCGTCGATCTCCCGGTCCGTGGGTTGGCCTTGGCCCTGAGCAGGGCCGCCGCGGTCATGATCTGCCCCGCCTGGCAGTAGCCGCACTGCGCGACGTTCGTCTCCACCCAGGCCTTCTGCACCGGGTGCTGGCCGTCGGGCGAGAGTCTCCTCGATCGTGGTGACGCGCATCCCGATCGAGCGTGCCGACGGGGGTGACGCAGGCCCGCGTCGCCTCGCCGTCGACGTGCACCGTGCAGGCGCCGCACGGGCCATGCCGCAGCCGTACTTGGTGCCGGTGAGACCGAGCACCTGTCGCGCGCACCCAGAGAAGCGTCTGCGGTCGACGGTGAATGGTGCTCGCGGCCGTTGACGTTCAGGCGAACCATGAGCGGCGCCTCGCGGGACGGGTGCGGCTTCGACTGGATCAGGAGCGGATGCGGAGTTCCATCAGGCCGCCGCGGGGCGGCCAGGACTCGGGGCCCCATCCCTTCCCAGCGTCCTCTTGACAATAGTCGGTGTTCAAGATAAGTTCCCGCACATGCCTGGCGCGGATCGCGAGCCTGCTCGCAACAGAGCCCTCGCCTGCCCGAGCAGGAGGCCCTGCCTCGAGGTAGCTGCATGGTCGCGGCCACCGGAACCTCGCGCCCTGGGCCCAGTTCCTGAAGACCACCGCCGATCTGAGCCCCAGCCAGTACAACGTCCTGCGCATCCTCAGGGGCAGTGTCCGGCCGCCTCACGTGCGGCGAATCGGGGAGCGGACCGTCGCCCGCGACCCCAGGACGCCACCGGCTCGTGGACCGTGCCGGCGCGGCCTGGTGAGGACGCCCGCAGCCGCACCGATCGGCGCGTCGTCCAGGTGGAAGATCACCCGGAAGGGGCTCGATCTTTCCGCGAGCTGACCCCTACGTCACGGCCGCCGCGGGCGATGCTCGGCCACGTGAGCCAGGATCGCCTGCGGCACGGCTGGCCGCTTCGACGAGGTAGCTGCGGTATGAGGCAGATCGTTTCGACCGGGCGCTGCACCAGCGAAGGACCGCGAGCTCGTCTTCCTATATCTGTTTGAACGATAGTTGTGCGATCGAGGCCGGGCCGAGCGTGCGGCGTGCGGGTCCCTTTCAACCCAACCGAGGAGGAGCCGATGATTGTCATGACGATCAAGTACAAGGTGTGACTTCGGCAGCTGGAAGTCGGTCTACGATTCGTCCCCCGACGGCCGCCGGAGGCTCTTCGCGCGCGTGAACCGCGCGACGGACGACGGGAACGACGCCCTCGTCGTGACCGGCTGAACGCGCTCGCGGAGGCCCAGCGTTCAAGTCGAACCCGGAGCTCGGCGCAGATGGCCGTCGGGTCCTGCCACGCCCCGGTTCGATGTGTACGAACAGGTGGAAGCGCTCGAAGGCTGATCCGGGCGCGCCGTCGCGGTGGCCCGTGGAGGCGTCCCGCCGACGGGCGGGGCGTCTCCGAGTCCGACTCGACCGATGGACCTCGGAACGGGCTATCCGGCCCTTCGGGCCGTCAGAGCCGCTCTAGCGTGGGGGACCCGGGGTGGTGCGCCTCGCACGATTCGAACGTGCGACCTCCTGGTTCGTAGCCAGACGCTCTATCCAACTGAGCTAAGGGCGCCCCGAGCGGAACAACGGAATATACCCCGGACCGGCAGGGCCCGGCAAGAGGGGGTCTAGCCGAAGACCGCGGCCCAGCCCACCTTCCAGAGCACGATGAGGATCCAGGGACCCGACGCCCCAGATCGCGGAGGAGGTCGGCTTCCGGCTCGCGACGCCGAAGCCGACGGCGAGGAGGAACACCGTCCACAGCGAGAACACGTCGAGGCCCGACAGGAGCGCGTAGAGCGGCTTCGCCGTCGTCTCCTTGTCGACGAGGACCGACAGGTTGGCCTGGACGACGTTCTGCGGGTTCAGGTTCCAGTCCCCCTTCAGGTTCATCACGAGAAGGAGGATAGGCGTCGTGAGGAGCGCCACCGCGAAGAAGGTCCAGGCCACGACCGCGAGGGCCTGCTTGAAGGTCATCTCGCTCGAGTAGAAGAAGCGGAAGATGCCCATCAGGATCCCGCCGGTGATGAGCAGCATGATCGGTGGAGCGAGGGCGGGGCCGATGTAGCCGAAGGTCTTGATGCGGCCGGCCGAGCCCTCGACGATCTGCGTCCGCTGCTCGGCCGGGATCTTGTCCCACTGGCCCGACTCCTCGAGCTGCGCCTTCATGAACTCCTTCGGATCCATCCGGTTCAGCCAGATCGCGGAGAAGCCGACCGAGAGCACGAGCCACCCGACGAGGGGCAGGAGGATCGAAGGCCGCGCCACGATGCGGGTGAAGGCCTCGTGCGGGGAGAAGTAGACGTCGATCAGGTTCTGGAAGAACCCGCCGGCCGGGGGCGTCTGGGCCGAGGGGGCGGGAGAGGCCGTCTGGGGGGCGAGCGGCTCGCTCATGGGTGGTCCTCCGGACGCGCGAATGCTCTTACGGCTCGGGGACGGATTCAAGAGGAAACGGAAGAAAAGAGAGAGGAACGGAACCGGAGAGCGCAGCAGGGTCCGGGGGAGCGGTGCGCGCGCAACGCGCAACCGACGCTCTTTCACGGCATCGTCGATCGGGCGCGCTCTCCGGGCGCCCGATCGACGGGCCTATTCGTACCGGAGCGCCTCGATCGGGTCGAGCTTCGCCGCCTTCGCCGCCGGCCACATGCCGAAGGTCATGCCGACGATCATCGACGTCGCGAAGGCGACGATCACCCACGTGGGCTGGATGACGGCGGGGAACGGCGAGAAGGTGTTGATGAGGAGAGCGGCCACCGCGCCGATCAGGATGCCGATGAGGCCGCCCGCGCCCGTGAGCGTCATCGCCTCGGTCAGGAACTGCCACATGATGTCGCGGCGGGTCGCGCCGAGCGCCTTGCGGACGCCGATCTCGCGGGTCCTCTCCGTCACCGACACGAGCATGATGTTCATGACCCCGACCCCGCCCACCAGGAGGCCAATCGACGAGATCGCGATCATGACCATGTAGATGCCGCCGGTGAGCTGGCTGTAGAGGTTCGTGAACGTGTCCTGCGCGAAGATCGCGAAGTTGTTCCGCTGCATGAACTTCAGCTTCCGCACGCGGCGCATCGCCTCGGTCGCGTCGTCGATCGCGCGCTCGACCTGCGTCGGCGAGGCGGCCTTCATGTTGGCGACCATGAAGTTGCGGCGCCGGTCCTGCTTCTGCAGCGAGTTCACCGGGATGAGGACGTAGTTGTCCATCGTCATCCACAGGAACTTGCCCTTCTTGTTGAGGACGCCCACGATCTCGAACCGACGGCCGTCGATGGCGAGCTCCTTGCCGATCGGGTCGACGAACGGGAAGAGCGCGTCCTGGATGTCGGTGCCGATCACCGCGACCTGGGACCCGCTGTTGACGTCGTGAGCGGAGAGGAAGCGGCCCTTCTCGACCCAGCTCTCGTGGACGGCCTCGTACTCGGGCGTCGTGCCGAGTACCTGCACGTCCTGGGCGCGCTCGGTGCCGTACTTCACCGACTCGACGTTGACGATCTGGATCGGGCAGATCGCGGCCACCGAGGGCTTCTTCGCGATCGCGTCGACCTCGTCGAGGGTGATCGCCTTGCGCCGGCGCCACTCGTCGTCGTCGACCTGCTCGCCGGGAGCGAAGGGCCGGATGAAGATCGTGGAGGAGCCGATCTTCGCGACGGACTCCGCGACGTTGGCGTTGAGGCCGGCCACGATCGAGCTCATGCCGGTGACGGTCATGATGCCCATCACGACGCCGAGGATCGTGAGGAACGCTCGCATCTTGTAGGCGCGGATGCTCTGCAGCCCCATGCCGACCGCCTCGCCCATCGCCAGGAGGAGCGGGTGCTTCTCGAGCAGACGGCTGACGAAGGGAGGCATCACTCGTTCCTCAGGGCCTCGACCGGGTCGAGGGCGGCGGCGCGGTTCGCCGGGTAGATCCCGGCCACGAGGCCCACGATCGAGGAGACGCCGATCGCGAGGGCGACGGCCCAGGGCCGGACCGGGGCCGAGAAGTTGACGGACATGATGTTGCCGAGGACGGTGGCCAGCAGGTAGGAGAAGGCGGCGGCCCCGAGGACGCCGAGGAACCCGCCGAAGCCGGAGAGCACGATCGACTCCACGAGGAACTGCCGCAGGATGTCGCCTCGGCGGGCCCCGAGGGCCTTCCTGACGCCGATCTCCTTGATGCGCTCGGTGACCGACACGAGCATGATGTTCATGACGACGATGCCGCCGACGAGGAGGCTGATCGCGGTCACCACGAGCGTCACCACGTAGATGCCGCGCGTCATGTTCTGCCAGAGCTCCATGATGCTCTCGCCCGTCTCGATGGCGAAGTCGTCGGGCTTCTCGTAGGTGAGGTGCCGCCGCGCCCGCATCGCGACCCGCATCTGGTCCTGGGCCGCCTCGAAGGCGGACATCGAGCCCGCCTCGCCCTGGATCGCGAGGGAGCGGCGGGAGCCGTAGAGCTTCTGGAAGGTGGAGATCGGCATCCAGACGAAGTTGTCCTGGCTCTGGCCGAAGACGGAGCCCTTCTTCTCGGCCACGCCCACCACCCGCAGAGGGTGGCCGTCGACGTCGATCTCCTTGCCGATCGGCTCCATCGTCCCGAAGAACGCGTCGACGAGATCCGTGCCGATGACCGCCACCAGGGACGCCTGGTCGTCGTCCTGCTGGACGAGGTGGCGACCGGCGGCGAGCTCGCGGACCGAGCCGATCCGCGAGACGTTCTCGGTGATCCCGACGATCTGGACGTTCTTCTGGATGACCCGGCCCCGCTTCACGCTGCCGCCGGTGTCGACCTGGGCGCCCACCTCGGAGCACAGCGTGCAGGCCTTCTTCATCGCCGCGAGGTCGTCCATGTTGATGCGCTTGCGGCGCATGACCTGCTGCCACTGCTCGTGGTTGGTGATGATGTCGGGCCCCCGCTGGAGGCGGAAGGAGCGCCCGCCGAGCTCCAGCACCTTCTCGGACATGTAGCGGTCGAGGCCCTCGGTGATCGCGACGATCGCGATGACCGAGGAGACCCCGATCAGGATGCCGAGGACGGTGAGGAGCGAGCGGAGCTTGTTCGCCCGCAGCGACGCGAAAGCGATCCGAACGGCTTCGCCGAACAGCATATGAACCGCCTCCCCGTCAGGCCGCGCGCGCCTCGTCCTTCTCGATCCGCCCGTCGCGGATGTGGATGGTGCGGTGGGCGTGGTCGGCGATGTCCCGCTCGTGGGTGACGAGGATGATCGTGTTGCCCTCGCCGTGCAACCGCTCGAAGAGGCGCATGATCTCCTCGCCGGTCGCGCTGTCGAGGTTGCCGGTGGGCTCGTCGGCGAGCAGGATCGAGGGGTTCATCACGAGGGCGCGGGCGATCGCCACGCGCTGGCGCTGGCCGCCGGAGAGCTCGTTCGGCTTGTGGGTCATGCGCTCGCCGAGGTCGACCATCTCGAGGGCGTGCTTCGCCATCTCGATGCGCTTGTCCTTCGGGACGCCGGCGTACACGAGCGGCAGCTCGACGTTGTGGAGAGCCGTCGCCCGCGGCAGCAGGTTGAAGGTCTGGAAGACGAAGCCGATCTCGCGGTTGCGCACGGCGGCGAGCTCGTCGTCGTTCATCTCCGAGACGACCTTGCCCCGCAGGACGTACTTGCCCTTCGAGGGGGTGTCGAGGCAGCCGATGAGGTTCATGAGCGTCGACTTGCCGGAGCCCGAGGGGCCCATGACCGCGACGTACTCGCCCGTCTTGATCTCGAAGGTCACGCCGCGCAGGGCGTGGATCTCCTCGGCCCCCATCTGGTAGGTCCGCCAGAGGTCCTCGGCCGTGATGATCGGCCCGGTCCAGGCCTCCCGCGCGATCGCGGTCGTCACGACTTCTTCCCCTTGCCCTCGGTCTTGATGCGGGCGTCGTCCTTCAGGTTGCGCAGCGTGCGGTAGGAGCCGGTCACGATCGTCTGGCCCTCGCCGAGCCCGTCGGTGACCTCGATGTCGGTCTCGCCCATGATGCCGGTCTTCACCGTCTTGAACTTGACTTTCTCGCCCTCGACGACGAAGACGCCGTCCTTCTCGACGCCCTTCTCGCGGGCGGCGGTCGAGACGGTGTTGCCCTCGCGCTCGGGGCCGGCCGGGGCGGAGTCGGGGTCGACGACCTTGCCCTCCTTGTTGACCTCGCGCACGACGACCGCCTGCACCGGCACCGCGACCACCGCCTTGCGGGTGGCGGTCGTGATCTCGGCCGTGGCGTTGAGGCCGGGGCGCAGGTTGGCCGGCGGGTCCTTGATCGTGATCGTGACCTTGAAGTCCTTCGGCTGGTTGCCGGTGTTGGCGCCGAGGGTCGTCTGGGCCGCCGACTGGCTGCCGCTGCCGCGCACGAGCGCCGAGGCGCCGATCTCGGTGACCTCGCCCTTCAGCTCGAGGCCCTCGAGGGCGTCGACCTTGATCTTCGCCTCCTGGCCGAGCTTCAGGTTGCGGAAGTCCGTCTCGTCGACCATGACCTCGCACTCCATGATCGAGAGGTCCGCCACGGTCATGATGACGGTCGGGTTGAAGCTCATCGCGCCGATGACCATCTCGCCCGCCTCCTTCGGCAGGTTGGTCACCTGGCCGTCCATCGGGGAGACGACGGTGGTCTTGATGAGGTCGTCCCGCGTCGAGTCGAGCGCGGCCTGGAGCTGGGCGATGCGGCGGCGCGCCGACTCCACGTTGGCCGTCTTCATCTTGTAGTCGGCCTCGGCCTGGTCGTAGACGGACTCGGAGACGAGCTTGTCGTCCCGCATCTTCCGGTTGCGGTCGAAGGCCAGCTTGAGGCGGCGAGGTCGGCCTCGGCCCGCTGCAGGTCGGCCTTGGCCGCGGCCACGCCGGCCTCGGACTGGCGCAGGCCGGCCTGGTACCGCTCGGACTCGACCCGGGCCAGGATCTGGCCCGCCTTGACGCGGTCGCCCTCCTGGACCGTGATCTCGATGAGGCGGCCGGACACGTTCGCGCCGACGTTGACGTAGCGCTTCGGACGAACCTCCCCGGAGGCGGTCACGACCTGGACGAGGTCCTTCTTCTCGACCTTGCCCGTCTGGACCGTGATCTTGTTGCGGGAGTCGCGGGTGACGCTGAACCCGACGATGCTGCCGATCACGGCCACCGCCGCGACCACGCCAATGATCCGCTTCGTCTTCGTAGTCATGAAGCCTCCGGGGTGCTCCAACTACGTCTGTACGCATGTACCGACCGTTAGGTTCAGCGAAATGTGCGCGAAGCCATTCCGCTGCAACGTGTTGGAGATGTAACCGCGCCGGGGGCGATTTCCCGGGGGCGACGGCCCGGAGGAGCGGCCAGCGTGGCGAAGAAAGGGCGTAGGAGGGCGAGAGCCGAGCGCCCCGAGGGCGTCAAGATCGGCCCCCGGGGCTTCGCGCTATCATCGCGCGCGCCGATCGCGATCGGCTCCTGGCATCGATTGAACCCTGAAACCCCGGCCGTCTCGGTCCACCGGGACGGCGACACCGCGGTCGTCCGCATCGCCGGCCCGTCCGGCTGAGGGACGGGCTGCCCTCCGCCGAGCCGCTCGTGCGGGAGCTGGTCGGCGAGCCCGCCCGCCCTCGTCCGCGTCGACGCCGCCGCCCTCGGGCCGTGGGACAGCGCCCTCGTCGCGTTCCTCGCGCGCGTCTACGACGCCTGCACCGAGCGCAACGTCCCGCTCGACACCGGCGACAGCCCGCGCGTGGCCTGCCAGATCCTCGGGATGGCCCGGCAGGAGCGGTCCTCGGCGGCGCGCGGCGGGACGACGAGCCGGAGGGCATGAGGCTTCGGGCGCAGTTCGCGGCGTGGACGGCGAGCTGGACGAGGCTCGCGGCCGGGGGCGGGCGCGTGCGGGGAGCCGGGGACCGCCCGCCCGAGCCCTTCGTGGACGCCGTCGGCGAGTGGGCGATCCACTGGCTCCGGTCGCTCCTCGACAAGGTCGACTTCCTCGGGGCGTCGGTGATCGGGGCCACGCGCTCGTCCTCGGCCGCTCGCGCCGGCTGAAGACGCCCTTCCTCCCCTACTTCCAGCAGGCGGCGGTCGAGACGCTCCCGATCGTGGCCCTCATGGGCTTCGCCATCGGCGCGGTGCTCACCCTGATCATCGCCGGCCAGCTCCAGAAGGTCGGGGCGACGCCTCTCGTCGCGCGCATCGTCGCGATCGCCGTTCTGCGCGAGATGGGCTCGCTGATGGTCGGGATCGCCCTCGCCGGGCGGCTCGGCTCGGCGATCGCGGCCGAGATCGCGACGATGGTGGCAAACGACGAGATGGACGTCCTGCGCTTCATCGGCGTCGACCGGTTCGACTACTTCGTGGGGCCGCGCGTCCTCGCCACGGCCCTCGCCGGCGTCCTCCTCGTGGTCTACGCGAACGCGCTCGGGCTCGCCGGCGCTCTCTACACCGCCGTCGCGTCGGCCGGCCTGCCGGCCGCGGAGTTCATCGAGCGCACCCGCGGGGCGATGGGCTACAAGCACTTCCTGTCGGGGGTCATCAAGGGCTTCGCCTTCGGCACGGTGACCGCGATGGTCGCCTGCTACCACGGCCTGCACAGCGGCCGCAGCGCGGGGGCGGTGGGCCTCACGGTCCGCCGGGCGGTGGTGAGCGCGGTGGTGGGGGTCGTCCTCGCCGACACGGTGATCACCCTCGTCTTCAAGTGGGTGCGGCTGTGAGCGTCGCGGCCCCGGCCGCCGGCGCCACCGCCCGCATCGAGGTGCGGGGCCTGAAGATGGAGTCGCGGGGCGAGGTCGTCCAGAGCGGCCTCGACTTCGAGGTCCGGACCGGCGCCATCCTCGCGATCACCGGAGACGGCGGCAGCGGGAAGAGCTTCCTCCTGCGCCACCTGATCGGGCTGCACCGACCGGCCGCGGGCGAGGTGCTCTGCGACGGCGAGAGCCTGTGGGGCCTCGGCGAGTCCCACCGCGAGGCCCAGATGCGCCGCTTCGGCGTGCTCTTCCAGGGCGCGGTGCTCGTCTCGTCGATGACGCTCCTCGAGAACGTCGCGGTGAAGCTGCGGCTCAACACCCGGATGAGCGCGGCGGAGGCCGACGAGTTCGCCGCCCTGAAGCTCGCGGTCATGGGCCTGCGCGGCTATGAGCACTACTTCCCGTCGCAGGTCACCGAGGGAGTCCGCACGCGCGCCTCGCTCGCCCGCGCGACCGCGCTCGACCCGGAGATCCTCTTCTTCGACGAGCCCACGGCGGGGCTCGACCCCCTCGCCGCCCGCCGCATCGACGACCTGATCCGCGGCCTGCGCGACGCGATGGGCGCGACGATCGTGCTGGCGTCGCACGACCTCGCGAGCCTGTTCGCCCTGGCCGACGAAGTCGTGTTCCTCGACTCGGAGAGAAAGACGATGATCGCGAAAGGACGTCCGGACGAGCTGCGCGACCGGTGCGAGGACCCCAAGGTCCGCGCCTTCCTCACGCGGGAGCGGCTGTGAGCAGCCGGACGCGGCCCCGCCTCGTCGGGCTGTTCGTGCTCTGCGCCCTCGCCATCGCCGTCGGGGCGGTGGCGATGATCAGCTCGGGCCGGTGGTTCACGGAGTGGCGCACGTGGGTGGTCTTCCTCCCCGGCTCGGCCGGCGGCCTCAAGGAGGGCGCGCCGGTCACGATGCGCGGCGTGCAGATCGGCGAGGTGCGGGACCTCGACCTCTTCTTCACCGGCAAGGGCCACCAGGTCGCGATCATGGTCACGATCAACGTCCGCCGCGGATCGATCCGGACGATGCGCGGGGATCGGATGGTCGCCAACCTGAGCGACGCCGAGGTCGTGCGGCAGCAGGTCGCCGAGGGCCTCCGCGCCCAGCTCAAGTCCTCGAGCCCCATCGCGGGGCAGAAGTCGATCGACCTCGACTTCATGCCGGACCGCCCGGCCCGCTTCTCGGGCGTCCAGGCCCCGTACCCGGAGGTGCCGACGGCGCCGACCGGGATGGACATGCTGAACGAGAAGCTCGAGGCGACGCTCGCCAAGATCGCCGACGTGCCGATCGACGAGGTCCTGACCCAGCTCCAGTCGACGCTCAAGAGCGTGCAGACGCTCGTCGACTCGGGCGAGCTGCGCGGCGCGATGCGGAACCTCGACGCCACGCTCGCCACCGCGAACACCACGATGGAGACGGCGAACCGGACGATCGGCGGCGTCGACGGGCTCGTCGGCGACCTGCGCCGCACCTCGGCCGGCGCCGACGAGACCATGAAGTCGCTGCAGGCGACGCTCGCGGAGCTCAACCGGACGCTGGCGACCGTCGACCGCAACGTCGAGCGCACGGCGGACACCCAGCTCGCCGCGGCCCAGACCCTCGAAGAGATGCGCGAGACGATGAAGGGCGTGCGGTTCCTGATCGAGCACCTGCAGCAGCACCCCGAGGCGCTGCTGCAGGGCAAGAAGGCGCCGGAGGAGAAGAAGAAGTGATGCGCGCGACGCGGTCGTGTCTGCTGATCGGGGTGGCGGCCGCGGCGGCCCTCTCCGGCTGCGCCCTCAAGCGGTCGAAGGACGCCCAGGTCTTCGTGCTGGAGCCGCTCGCCGCTCGCGGCGCGGGGGCCTCGGCCACGGCCCAGCCCGCCGCGGTCGTCGGCGTCCTGCCGGTCGAGGTCCCGGGCTGGATCGACCGGCCGCAGATCACGTCGCGGGTCGACGGGAGCCAGGTGGCGGTCGACGAGTTCGCCCGCTGGGGCGAGCCGATCGCGAAGGGCGTCGAGCGGGTCGTGGCCGAGAACCTCGCCGCACTCCTCCCCGGCCGGCGGGTGGTGAGCGCGCCGTGGGCCGGCTACGAGCCGGTCGTGCACAAGGTGGACGTCACCGTGACGGAGCTCGCCCGCCGTGCCGACGGCACGGTTCTCCTCGAGGCCCGCTGGGCGATCATCGGCCGCGACCGCGCGACCCTCGTGCAGCGGCGCGCCTCGCACCGCAGCGGAGCGGCGGCGGTGGGCGCGGCCGGCCTCGTCGAGGCGGAGAGCCAGGTGCTCGAGGCGCTGAGCCGCGACACGCGGAGGCCCTGTCGGCCCTGCCCGTCGAGCCCCCGGCCGAGGCGAGGCCTTCCGCGCAGTAGCCCGCGCGGGAAGGCTCGGGATCGGGGCCTGCTACGATGGCGAAATGACCCGCGACGACCGCCTCGACTCCCCGACGACGTCCCCGTCTCCGAGATGGAGAAGCTCCCTCTCGCTCGCTCTCGGGCGCGGCGGCGGCTTCGCCGACCTGTACTTCGAGCACGAGACGACCTCGTCGCTGCTCCTCGAGGAGGGCATCATCCGCACCGCCTCGGCCGGGGTCACGGCGGCTCGGCGTGCGCGTCGTGGCGGGCGAGCGCACGGGCTTCGCCTACACCGACGACTCGTCGTGGCCGGCGATGGCCCGCGCCGCGGAGACGGCGGCCCACATCGCCTCGGACTCGCGCACGATTCCCCCTCAGCCGGTCGCGCCGGCGCCCGTGGAGCGGCGGTACGGGGTGACGAGCCTCGGCGCCCTGCCCCTCGCCGAGCGGATCGCTCCCCGTCGAGCGGGCGGACCGCGCCGCCCGCGCGTACGACGCGCGGATCGAGAAGGTGATCGCGAGCCTCGGCGAGCAGACGCGGCGGATCCGGGTCGCGAACTTGGTCGGGGTCCTCGCCGAGGACGTCCAGCCGCTCTTCTCGATCCGCGTTCACGTCATCGCGAGCGAGAAGGGCGTGGCAGGGGAGGGCACCGCCGGCGGCGCGGCCGCCTCGGGCCGGCGTTCTTCGATTCGAAGCCGCCTGAGCACTTCGCGCGCGAGGCCGCGCGCATGGCGGTCGTGCTGCTGTCGGCGGTCGAGGCCCTGGCCGGGCCGATGCCGGTGGTGCTGGCCCCGGCTGGCCGGGCATCCTGCTCCACGAGGCGGTGGGCCACGGGCTCGAGGGAGACTTCCAACCGCGCTCCTCCGCCTTCTCCGGGCCGCATCGGCGAGCGGGTGGCGGCGCCCGGCGTCACCGTGATCGACGACGGCACGATCGCCGACCGCCGCGGCTCGCTGAACGCCGACGACGAGGGGAACCAGCCGGGCCGCACGGTCCTCATCGAGGACGGCATCCTGCGCGGCTACCCTGCAGGACTGGCTCAACAGCGGCCCTTTCATGGGCCGTGCCGCGACCGGCAACGGACGCTGCGAGGGCTACTCGTCGATCCCGCCGCCCCGCATGACCAACACCTTCATGCTCGCGGGGAGCGAGGATCCCGAGGACATCCTGCGCTCGGTGCCGCGGGGCCTCTACGCGAAGCACTTCGGCGGCGGCCAGGTCGACATCACGAGCGGGAAGTTCGTCTTCTCCGCGACCGAGGCCTACCTGATCGAGGGCGGCCGCCTCGGCCCGCCGGTGTTCGGCGCGACGCTCATCGGGAACGGACCGGACGTGCTCACGAAGGTGACGCGCATCGGCCACGACCTCCGCCTCGACGAGGGCGTCGGCACCCGCCAGAAGGCTGCCCAGAGCGTGCCGGTCGGCGTCGGCCTGCCGACCGTGCTCGTCTCCGAGATCACGGTCGGCGGCACGAGGAGCGGAGAGAGGGTCTCTTGAGCATCATCGAAACCCTGCGCGGGTTCAGCCGCACCTTCTGGGTCGCGAACGTCATCGAGCTGTTCGAGAGGTTCGCCTACTACAGCAGCAAGGCCGTGCTCGCGGTGTTCCTCGCCGAGCAGGTCGGCCTCGGCTCGACCACCGCCACGTTCCTGGCCGGCTCGGTCTTCAACACTCCTCCTCTACTTCCTCCCGGTGCTGGCCGGCACTGCAGCCGACCGCTTCGGCTTCAGGCGCAGCCTGATGGCGTGCTTCTCGATCTTCGCGGTCGGCTACTTCATGATCGGCCTCGCCGGCCCGCCGCTCGGGCAGCCGATCGTGCAGGCGCTCGGCGCGAGGACCTGGGTGACGCTGCCCTCGTGGTGACCGCGATCGGCGGCTCGCCTGGTCAAGCCCTCGATCGCCGGGACAGGCCTGCACCACGACGAAGGACACGCAGGCGTTCGGCTACTCGATCTACTACACGCTCGTGAACATCGGCGGCGCGGTCGGCCGCTGCTCGCCCCGGTCGTCCGCGAGAGCCTCGGGATCGCCTGGGTGCTCGTCGTCTCCTCGATCACGAGCGTCGGCCTTCGGGCCGCCGCGCTCTTCTACCGGGAGCCGGACCGCCTGGCCGACGCGCCGCCGGCCCGCTCGATGGCCAGGTCCTCGCGGACATGGTCCTCGTGTTCGGCAACCTGCGCTTCATGCTGTTCCTCGTGATCTTCTCCGGCTTCTGGGCGATGTTCTGGCACGTCTTCTACGCTCTGCCCTTCTACGTGAAGGACTTCCTGAAGTTCTCGATCTTCGAGGATCGGGAGACGGTGGACGCCATCGCGATCATCGTGGTCACGATCCTGGCCACCGCCGTCGCCCGGCGGTTGCGGCCTTCGCCGTGATGGCTTTGCCTGTGCTCGCGACCGCGGTTCGTCAGGTCGATTCCCACGCTGGCCGGCGCCATCGCCGGCCTCGTCGTTCTCGCCATCGGCGAGGGCATCCAGTTTGCCGCGCTTCTACGAGTACGTCGCGACCTCGCCCCTCCCGGACCGTGGTCGGGACGCATGGGCTTCGCGTTCCTGCCGATCGCGATCGGGACCTTCATCGCCGGCTGGTCGAGCGGCTATCTCGTGAGCCACTACGTCGAGGGCGGCAACCCGCTGGCGCTGCACATGTGGTTCGTCGGGCTCGTACGGCGTCGTCTCGACCGTCCTGATGGTCCTCTACGACCGCTTCGTCGCGCCGAAGCGCGTGGCCGCCTGAGCCGCCCGATGGACCATCGCGAGCTGGCGGTCGAGCTGTTGCAGGTGGAGGGCCCGCGCGGCGGGGGCGGGCGACGCGGACGCCATCGTGGCCGAGGGCACGGAGTTCTCGGTCACCGTCCGCAAGGGCGAGGTGGAGACGCTCACCGAGGCGGGGAGCAAGGCCCTCGGCATCCGCGTCTTCGTCGGGAAGCGCACCGCCTCGTCGCACACCTCGGACTTCTCGTGGCCGACCCTCGACCGGCTCGTCGAGGAGACGGTGGGCATGGCGCGCGCGACCGGCGAGGACGGGGCGGCGGGCCTGCCCGACGAGGCGCCGCCCGCGGAGGACGTCGAGCTGGGCCTCTTCGACCCGTCGGCGCTCGAGCTGCCCACCGAGGAGCGGATCGAGCGCGCGCGGCGGGCCGAGGCCGTGGCTCTCGCGACGCCCGGCATCGTGAACTCGCAGGGCGGGTCGTGGAGCTCCGGCGAGGGCTCGGTCGTCCTCGCGAACACGCGCGGCTTCCTCGGCTCCTATCGCACGTCCTCCGTCTCGTTGTCGGTCGTGCCCCAGGCCTCGCGGGACGGGCAGATGGAGCGCGACTACTGGTACACCGCCGGGCGGGGCCTCGGGGACCTCGAGCCGCCCGAGGAGGTCGGGCGCAGGGCCGCCGAGCGCACGCTTCGACGGCTCGGCGCGCGGCAGGTGAAGACGGCGGAGGTCCCGGTCGTCTTCGACCCCGACACCGCGGCCGAGCTGCTCGGCACCGTCTTCTCGGCGCTGTCGGGCTACGCCGTCTTCCGCAACGCCACGTTCCTGAAGGACCGCCTCGGCGAGACGGTCGCCTCGCCGCTCCTCACGCTCGTCGACGAGGGCCGCCGGCCCCGCGGCCTCGGCTCGCGGCCGTTCGACGGCGAGGGCCTCCCGACGCGGCGGAACGTGCCGCTCGAGCGCGGCGTCCTGCGGCACTGGCTGTGCGACGCGTACTCGGCGAGGAAGATCGGGGCGAAGCCCACCGGGACGGCCCGCCGCGGTGTCGCGGGGGGGCCGTCCGTCGGCGCCGGCAACCTCTATTTCGAGGCGGGAGAACGGACGCCGGAGGAGATCCTCGGCGGGGTCGAGCGCGGCCTGTTCGTGACCGACCTCATCGGCTTCGGCGTGAACGTCGTGACCGGCGACTACTCGCAGGGCGCGGTCGGCCACTGGATCGAGAAGGGCCGCCTCGTCCACCCCGTCCACGAGGTCACGATCGCGGGAAACCTCCGGCAGATGCTCCTCGACGTGGACGCCGTCGGGAACGACCTCGTCTTCCGCGGCGGTTCGGCGGCGCCGACCCTCCGCGTCAGGAAGATGACGGTCAGCGGGAGCTAGCTCCCCCGGACGGGCGCCTCCCTCGTGTCGGCGATGCCCGCCGCCGCCGCCGCGCTCGACACTTCCCCGGACAGAGCCTCCTCGATCAGGTCGGCCGCGACGGCATGGCCGACCGGCCCCAGGTGCCCCACGGTGTCGAGGGCCACGTGCCTCCACCGCAGGCCGGCCGCGCGGAACCCCGCGCCGATGTCGACGAGGAGGACGCCCTCTCTCTCGAGGTCCTCCATGAGCCGCTGCGTGAGGGGCGGCGTCGTCCGATAGCCGTGGGCCTGGGGAAAGACCGCCACGGCGAAGCGAACGCCGCGCGCCTCGCACAACTGTCGCATCCGGAGCAGGATGGCCAGCGTCAGGCGGAGCGATTCGCTCTCGTCGCGCATCGCCTCCGCGAAGCGGCGGTGCCAGCCGCCATCGCCCGGGAGCGCCGGCCGGGGCGTCAGGCTGGCCAGGCGCCCGACGATGTGGGAGTGATCGGCGAGCAGCCGCCGAAGCCGGAGCGAGCGCTGGTGAGGGGGTGCCCCGTCGAGGGCGAGCTCGCCCGCCGCGAGGCGGAAGCGCGGCTTCCAGCGGCTCTCGTCGTAGAGCGAGGTCGAGAGCATGACGTCGGCGAAGTCGTTCGCCGCGCAGAGGGCCAGTAGGACGACGTCCGGTTCGAGCCTGAGGCCGACGTCCTGCAGGACGAGGAGCTCCTGGTCGGGTCCGTACCCCTGGACGGCGAGATTCACGACCTCGAGGCCGTTCTGCCGGGCATCCAGGGCGGAAGCGAAGGTGTCGAAGTCGGAGACCCCGAGCCCGAACGCGACCGAGTCACCCAGGACCACGACCCGCCTCGGCTGGGACCGCGCCTGCGGCTGCACTTCGCGCCCGCGATAGCCTCGCCGGTTCACCTGGTAGCGGGCACCGTCGAGGACCACGGACACGTCCCGGCGCAGCGCCCAGCCGTAGCGGCCGGAGTTCACCAGGAGACCGCGGGAGTGGGCGAGGTAGTGCGGGTCCCACAGTCGCAGCCCCGCTTCCGCGGCCGCGAGGAGCGCGGCGCCGAGCAGGACGCCCGCAACCATGAGAGCGCCCCTGGCGAGCGGTTCCGACAGCCGGGCGCGCAGGGCGAACGCTCGGACCGGTCGATGTCCCATGTGTTCAGTCTAAATGAACACCTGGGAGAGATCAAGCCAAAAAGCTCCTGCTGGCGCCAGATTAGCGGCTGTTATCTAAAGTACCTTCTGAGGACATTCCAGAGAGGGTTGCCGCCGCCCGCGGGCGCAGGGCGTGGTAGGGGCCGAGGTCGGCGACCGGCTCGTAGCGGTGCTCGAGGCACGGGCCCATTCCCGGGATCTCCGGCATCCGGTACTCGACGACGACCAGCGGGAAGCGGCCCGCCGCACAGTCCGCCGCGAGCCGCTCCGGGCGAAAGACGCCCTTTCGCGCGAGCATCTCCATGCCCCACGGATCGAGGAGGACCGGCCGGCGATCGAGGACGAGGACGCTCATGTTCTCGGAGAGGACCGGCCCGCGGGCCTCGTGCACGAGGCGGGTGAGCGCGACGAACTCCTCGGCGCCTTCCGGCCGGCGCAGCGCGGCCGGCATGCGGTCGAGCGAGGGGTAGGCGTAGTTCGAGACGGCGGCGGCGGCGAGGAGAACGGCGGGCCAGTGGGCCCTCAGCCCGGGCCACCGCTTCGTCAGCGCCCGCAGGGCGGCCGCGGCCGCGAGGAGCGTCGCGAGCCAGGGCTCGATGAAGTAGTTCTGCGCCGCGCCGGCCTTGGCGATCGTCGCGAGGGCGGCGACGTTGAGGACGAAGTAGGCGAGGACGAGCCGTCCCGGGCCCTCGAGCAGAGCCGGCCGCGCGGCGATCACGGCCGCCGCGACGAGGAGGAGAAGCGGGGCGGCGAGAACTCCGAACTGCAGGTAGGCCTCGGCCATGCGGCCCCACTCGTAGTCGGCGAGGGCCGTCCACGTCACGAGGTGCCGCCACGCGCCGCCCCGGGTGGCGGCCACCAGTCCGCCGAACAGCAGCGCGAGGGGCAGCGCCCACGCGAGGACGAGCCGCGGCAGTCGCGCGTCGCGGGCGGCGACGCGGTCGACGACCACGGCCGCGGGCGCGAGAAGCGCGTTGTGCTTGGTGAAGAAGGCGAGCCAGCTCAGGGGCAGGGCCGGCCACGCGGCGCTCGAGGTCCCGCGACGCGCGACGATCGCGAGGGTGGCGAGGGACAGGAGGATGGCGAGAGTGTCCACGCGGGCGAGCGCGGCCCAGGTCGTGACGAACCAGGGCATCGCACCGAGGAGGGCGAAGGCGAGCGCGGCGGAGCGGTCCTCGAGGAGACGTCGGACGACCACGAAGACGGCGACGAGGCAGCCGAGGGTCGCGGCGAGGGCGAGGAGCCGAGGCGCCCACAGCGTCGGGCCGACGACGCGCTGCGACAGCGCCGTCAGGGCGATGAAGACCGGCGGGTAGTTCCCGAGCAGGAAGGGGTAGTCGCGCAGGTCGACGAAGTAGCTCCGGCCGGCCGCGAGGAGCTGGGCCATCGCGAGGACCGAGCCCTCCCCGTAGTCCCGGCTCCACGGGGAGCGCAGCGGGCCGGCCGCGTGGAGGACGAACGTCCAGGCCCCGTGGGCCAGCACGACCGCCAGGAGAGCCGCGGGAAGGCGGCGCGCCACCTACTTCCTGGCGCCGCCGAGCTTGCGGATGTAGCCGGCGAGGCCCTTGATGTCCTCGGCGGAGAGCTGCTTCTCGAACGAGGCCATCATCGTGCCCTTCTTGCCCTCGCGGATCGTCTGCTCGATCTGGGCGTCCGTCGTCGCCTTCTGCCAGGCCGCGTCCTTGAAGTTGCGGACGCCCTGCTTCGCGAAGACCGGCGAGGGCTCGCCCTCCTTGCCGTGGCAGGGCGCGCAGCTGCGGCCGAAGATCGTCGCGGGGTCGGCGGCGCGGGCCGGCGCGGCGGAAGCGGCGAGAACGAGAGCGGCGGCGAGGGCGGCGCGGCGCGAGGTCATGACGAGGTCCTCCGAGCTTTGCTCCATTCTAGGCCGGCGCGCCGCTTGCCGGTGGCTCCGAAAGCGAATAGCCTCGTTTCGTCCCCGTTCCTTCCCAGGAGAGCCCGAGTCGCATGCGCCTCGCCGCCGCGGTCGCCTTCGCCGTCGCCTGCGCCCCCGCCGCCCTCGCCGCGCAGGAGGAGGAGGTCCTCCACTGCCGCGACGGCCGGGACGCGCCGCCTCGGCTGCTGCTCGTGCAGAATCTCTGGGGCCTCCAGGCCTATCCCTCGGCGACGGAGGAGTGGCCGCTCGAGAAGAAGCTGGCCGAGATCCGGGCGGCCGGGTTCGACGCCTTCGACGTGTGGGTGGGCGACGCGAAGGAGGAGGACCTCGCGCGCTGGGAAGCCGCGGCGAAGGCGAGCGGCCTCGCCGTGGGCGTCGAGTTCGGGCCGACGAAGCCTGAAGACGCCGACGCGGCCATCGCCGCCGCGAAGCGGCTCGGCTCGGTGTACCTCGACGCCCACCCGGCGAGCTACTTCACGCCGGAAGCGGAGGCCGAGGCCCTGCTGCGCGGCCTCGTCGAGCGCTGCCGCGTGGCGCGAATGCCGCTCGTCGTCCAGACGCACCGCGGCCGCGTCACCCAGGACCTCCTGCGGACGGTGGGCTACGCGCAGCGGATCCCCGACCTGCGCTTCGACCTCGACTTCTCCCACTACATCGTGGCCGGCGAGCTGGGCGGCGAGTTCTCGAGGGAGGCCGCGGCGGCCCTCTTCGTCGTCGCCGACCGGGCGATCATGCTCGACGGCCGCGTCTCGAACGGCGAGCAGGTGCAGGTGGACGCCGCGAACCCCGCCTACGCGCGCCACCTCGAGCGCACGGCCACGATGTGGAAGCACGTGATGGTCCGCTGGCTCAAGTACGCCGGGCCGGGCGACGTCTTCCCGTTCCGCGTCGAGCTCGGGCCGCCCGACTACGCGATCCTCGGCCCGGACGGCCGCGAGATCGCGGACCGCTGGGCGCGGCAGAAGGAGATGAAGGCGCTCGTCGAACGGCTGTGGAACGAGGCCGTCGCCGAGACCGGCCGCGGCGAGACGCACGGCGCGAAGTAGCCCGCCGCGCGTCTCTCCCTAGGCCAGGATCTTCCCGACCACCTTCCCCGAGACGTCGGTGAGCCGGAAGTCCCGGCCGAGGTGCCGGAACGTCAGCCGAGTGTGGTCGATGCCGAGGAGGCGGAGCATCGTCGCGTGGAGGTCGTGGACGGAGACGACGTCCTCGACCGCGTGGTAGCCGAGCTCGTCGGTCGCGCCGTGCGCGATCCCGCCCCGGATGCCGCCGCCGGCCAGGATCATCGAGAAGCCCTTGATGTGGTGGTCGCGGCCGTCGCTTTGGGCCATCGGCGTCCGGCCGAACTCTCCGCCCCACAGGACGAGCGTGTCCTCGAGCAGGCCGCGCTGCTTCAGGTCGCGCACGAGGGCGGCGGTCGCGCGGTCGACCTCGCGCGCCTTCATCACGATGTCGCCCTTGAGACGGCTGTGGTGGTCCCAGTCGCGGTGGTAGAGCTGCACGAAGCGGACGCCGCGCTCGGCGAGGCGCCGCGCGAGGAGGCAGTTCGCGGCGAAGCTGCCGTCGAGCGAGTCGACGCCGTAGAGCGCCCGCACGCTCGCCGGCTCGCGCGAGAAGTCGGTGAGCTCGGGGACGCTCGTCTGCATGCGGAAGGCCATCTCGTACTGCGCGAGGCGGGCCTGCACCTCGGGGTCCTCGACCCAGTCGCCGCGCTCGGCGGTGAGGGCGCGGACCGCGTCGATCACGTCGCGCTGCTGCTCGCGGCCGATGCCCTGCGGGTCGCGCAGGTAGAGGACGGCGTCGCCCTTCGAGCGGAAGTGGACGCCCTGGAAGCGGCTCGGGAGAAAGCCGCTGTGCCACTGCCGCGCGGCGATCGGCTGCATCTGCCCGCCGCGGCCCTGCGAGGTGAGGACGACGAAGCCCGGCAGGTCGGCCGCCTCGCTGCCGAGGCCGTACCAGGCCCACGACCCCGCGGCCGGGCGGCCCGAGATCTGCGTGCCCGTGTTCATGAAGGTGTGGGCGGGGTCGTGGTTGATCTGCTCGGTCTGCAGCGAGCGCACGAGGCAGATCTCGTCCGCGACGCCGCCGATCTCGGGGAGGAGGGTCGAGATCTCGAGCCCCGACTTCCCGTAGCGCGTGAACGGGTGCTGGGGCCCGAAGCACTTCAGCGCCTGGCCCTGCAGCTGCGCGATCGGCTGGCCCTTCGTGAACGACTCCGGCATCGGCTCGCCGTGGCGCCGGGCGAGCTCGGGCTTCCAGTCGAAGAGCTCGAGATGCGACGGCCCGCCGGCCTGGTAGAGGTGGATGACGCGCTTCGCCCTGGGCGCGAAGTGGAGCGGGCGCACGACGCCCGGCCACCCGGCGGGCGCGGGAGCCGCCGCCTCGGACGCGGCGAGCGTCGGCCGCGGGTCGAGGAGCGACAGGAAGGCGGCCGAGCCGAGGCCCGCGCCGGCGCGAGCGAGGAAGCTGCGCCGGTCGACGCGGCGGCGGAGGGCGGCGAGATCGTCGGTCAGGATCGTGTCCACGTCCTTTTCCTCCCTCACGACCGCGTCAGGACCTCGGGCAGGTTCAGGATCGCCCGCGCGACCTGCGTCCACGCGGCGAGCTCGACGGCGTCGAGGTCGCCGGCAACCGGCGCCTGGCCGCTCGCAAGGAGGGCCCGCGCCGCCGCCGCGTCCTTCCCGTACTGCGTCCGCGCCTTCGCGAGGAGGCCGACGAGGACGCGCTCCTCGCCGGCGGCGGGCGCCCGCCCCAGCGCCCGGGCGAAGGCGAAGCGCAGCCGCGCGCGGGCGCCGGCGCCGCCGTCGCGCACGATGCGCTCGGCGAAGACGCGGGCGGCCTCGACGTAGGTCGGGTCGTTCAGGAGGACGAGCGTCTGCTGCGGCACGTTCGAGCGGACGCGCTCGCCGGTGCACTCCTCGCGGCTCGGCGCGTCGAACGCGACGAGGCTCGGCTGGGGGAACGCACGCTGCCACCACGTGTAGAGGCCGCGACGGTGCTGGTCCTCGCCGACGGAGTCGTCCCACTCGCGCGGCGGGAAGTTGAGGTAGGCCCAGTAGCCGGCCGGCTGGTAGGGGCGCACGCTCGCGCCGCCCATCCGGGGCGAGAGGAGGCCGGCGACCGCGAGCGCGCCGTCGCGGACCATCTCGGCGTCGAGGCGGAAGCGCGACTGCCGCGCGTAGAGGCGGTTCGCGGGATCGCGCTCGACCGTCCGCGGGTCGAGCCGCGAGGACTGCCGGTAGGCCGACGACGTGACGAGGGTTCGCAGGAGGCGCTTCACGTCCCAGCCGTCGCGGAGCTCCGCGGCGAGCCAGTCGAGGAGCTCGGGGTGGGTCGGCCACTCGCCCTGCGCGCCCAGGTCCTCGACCGTTCGCGAGAGGCCCTGGCCGAACGCGAGGCGGAACAGGCGGTTCGCGAGGACGCGCGCGGTGAGCGGGTTCTCGCGGGCGGTGAGCCAGCGCGCGAGGTCGAGCCGCGTCGGCGTCCGGCCCGCGGCCTCGAGCCCCGGGAGGAAGCGCGGCGGGGCCGGTGCGACGACCTCGCCCGAGTCGTCCTGCCAGTTCCCGCGCGGCAGCACCCGCACCGGGGCCGGCTCCTCCGCGGTCGTGACGTAGGAGCTCGGGACGGTGGCGGCGAAGGCGTCGCGCTCGAGCTCGGCCGCGCGCAGGCGGCGGCGGGCCTCCGCCAGCTCGGGGGCCGAGCGGCGGAAGAGGTCCATCACCGTCTTCTGCTGGGCCGCCGTGCGGCGCTCCTCGGGCACGGCGAGCGCCTCGCGCGCGGCGCCGTTCGGCTCCGGGCCCGGTTCGGTGCGGACGGGGAGGGCGTCCGTGGTCGCGGCGAGGCGGAAGCGGCCGAGCGTGCGGCGCGCGCCGGCGTTCTGGTGGAGGACGAGGGTGAGGGGAGTCTCGCCGCCCGCGCCGAACGGCTCGGCGAGCTCGATGACGAGCCGGTGCTCTTCGCCGTCGGCCTCGACGAGGCCCCACCCGCCGCCGTCCGGCCGGCCGTCGATCGCGGCCGCGGCCGAGAGCGACGCGCCGTCGGCGATCGATGAGGTCGCGTGGCGCAGCGCGAGGGGGCGCCCGCTCCCGTCCCGCACCTCGATCTCGGACACGACGAAGCCGCCGCGCGGATCGCGGCCGGGGCCGCCCTCGGGCAGCTCGTCGAACGTCACGGCGTCGAGCCGCAGCGCGGTGATCCCCGCGAGCTCGGTCTTGTAGCGGACGGTGTAGGTGTCCTTCTCCGGCCGCGGGCCGTGCGACGTCGAGGCGATGACGGAGAAGTCGTTGCCCTGGATGAGCGTCCGTGTCCCGTGGGCCGACGTGGCCTCGACCGGCTCGACGGTCGCGAAGGAGACCGCGCGGCGGGCCCGCATCGCGTCCTCCCACGCCGCGCGGGGCGTCTCGCGGGAGAGATCGTGCAGCTCCCGCCGGCGGGCCTCGACCGCCTCGTCGAGGGCGACGAGCCTCGCCTTCTGCGCCGCGTCGGGGAGCAGGTCGGCCTTGCGGCGGCCGACGGGCTCCTCCTTCACGTCGGCGAAGAAGGCCTCGAGCGCGTAGAAGTCGCGCGTCGTGTACGGGTCGAACTTGTGGTCGTGGCACTGGGCGCAGCCCATCGTCGCGCCCATCCACACGCTCGAGACGTTGCGGGCGCGGTCGGCGAGGTAGATGGCGCGGTACTCCTTCGGCTGCGCGCCGCCCTCCTCGGTGGTCTGCAGGAGGCGGTTGTAGCCCGAGGCGATCCGCTGCTCGAAGCCGGCGTCGGGCAGGAGGTCCCCCGCGAGCTGCTCGGCGGTGAAGCGGTCGAACGGCAGATCGCGGTTGAAGGCCGACACGACCCAGTCGCGGTAGCGCCACATCGGCCGCGCGTTGTCGCTGTGGTAGCCGACGCTGTCGGCGTAGCGCACGAGGTCGAGCCAGAACGAGGCCATCCGCTCGCCGTACCGCGGCGAGGCGAGCAGGCGGTCGACCTGGCGCTCGTAGGCGTCGGGCCGCGGGTCCGCGGTGAACGCGCGCACGTCCTCCGGCGTCGGAGGAAGGCCGGTGAGGTCGAAGCTCACGCGGCGCAGCAGCTCGGCCCGCGGCGCCTCCGGGGCGGGGACGAGGCCCTCGGCCTCGAGGCGCGCGAGGAGGAAGGCGTCGACGGGGCTGCGCGGCCAGGCGGCGTCCTTCACCGCGGGGACGGGGGGCCGCGCGAGGGGCACGTACGACCAGTGCGGCTCCCAGGGCGCGCCCTCGGCGATCCAGCGGCGGAGGACGTCCACCTGCGCCGGCGACAGGCGCGGCTTGCCGCTCTTCGCGTGCGGCATGCGCCGCGCCTCGTCGGGGTCGGTGACACGGGCGAGGAGGGCGCTCCTCTCGGGCGCGCCCGGGACGACCGCCGCGGCGCCGGAGCGCAGCGGCGCCTTCGCCGCGTCCTCGACGTCGAGGCGCAGCGAGGCCTCGCGGCGGTTGCCGTCGGGGCCGTGGCAGACGAAGCAGCTCTCGGCCAGGATCGGCCGGACGTCGCGGTTGAAGCGCACGCTCGCCGGCCCGAGGGGCGGCCGCGCGGCGAGCGCGGGCCGCGACGGCTCGGCCACCGCGACGCCGTCCGGCCAGGGCGCGCCCGCCTCGATCCACCGCCGGAGCGTGTCGATCTCGGCCGCGGGCAGCGGGTCGGCCTCCTGCGGCATCCGGTGGACGGGATCCGTCTCGACGAGGTTCGTGTAGAGGGGGCTGTCGAGCGGCCGCCCCGGCGCGACCACGGGGCCGTACTCGCCTCCGGCCGCGAGGCCCTCCCTCGTGTCGAGGCGCAGCTTTCCCTTCTGCTTCGACGCGCCGTGGCAGCGCACGCACGAGACGGCGAGGATCGGCTGCACGTCGCGCGCGAAGTCGGGCGCCGCGGCGGCGGGGCGGGCCGGGGGCTCGGGCGAGCGGGCGAGCGCCGCGCCGGAGAGCGCGAGCGCGGCCGGGATCGAGAGAGAGGCCGCGAGACGCCGACGGGTCGTCATGTCACCCCCGGGAGTGGACGTTTCGGGTGGAAGCTCGGATGTGGCGCAACTTTCGTCGGGCCGGCGCGGGCTGTCAACTCGGGCGGGCACTCGAGCGGGCGCGGTTGCGTCGGGGACCGGCCCGCGGCTACCGTGGCCTCGTCCCCCGACGGAGGCGAGCATGAGCACGAACGACCTGCAGGCGCGCACCGCGCCGCTCGAGATGTCCGCCGACGCGTTCCGCGCGGCCGGCCACCGGCTCGTCGACGCGGTCGCCGAGCTTCTCGCGTCGCTGCCGTCCCGGCCGGTGACCCGGGACGAGGCGCCGGGCGCGCTGCGGACGCTCCTGCCGGACGCCCTGCCGGACCAGGGCGCCGACGCCGCGGCCCTCCTCGAGGCGGCGGTTCCGCTCCTCGCCGAGCACTCGCTCTTCAACGGCCACCCGCGCTTCCTCGGCTACATCACCTCCTCGGCCGCGCCCATCGGCGCCCTCGCCGACCTCCTCGCCGCCGCGGTGAACCCGAACGTCGGGGGCTGGCAGCTCTCGCCGATCGCGTCGGAGATCGAGGGCCAGTGCGTGCGGTGGATCGCGGAGCTCGTCGGGATGCCGCGGGAGACCGAGGGGCTCCTCGTGAGCGGCGGGAACATGGCGAACTTCGTCGGCTTCCTCGCCGCTCGCCGGGCGAAGGGCGGGGCCGGGGTGCGCGAGACGGGCGCGGGCGGCGGGCTCACCTTCTACGCGGCGAGCGAGACCCACACCTGGGCGGAGAAGGCGGCCGACCTCTTCGGCCACGGATCGGCCGCGCGCCGGGCCGTCCCCGTGCGCGACGACCTGACGATGGACGTCGACGCGCTCCGGCGGCTCCTCGACGAGGACCGCCGCGCGGGGCGGCGGCCGTTCCTGCTCGTCGGGAACGCCGGCACGGTGAGCACCGGCGCCGTCGACCCGCTGCCGCGGCTCGCGGCGATCGCGCGCGAGGAGGGGCTCTGGTTCCACGCCGACGGCGCCTACGGCGCGCCGGCCGCGCTGTGCGACCTGGCTCCGCCCGCGCTGCGCGAGGGCCTCGCCCTCGCCGACTCCGTGGCCGTCGACCCGCACAAGTGGCTCTACGCTCCCCTCGAGGCGGGCTGCACGCTCGTGCGCCACCCGGGCGTCCTGCGCGACACGTTCTCCTACTCGCCGCCCTACTACCGCTTCGACGGCGAGGAAGAGGACCCGCGCACGAACTACTTCGAGATCGGCCCCCAGAACTCGCGCGGGTTCCGCGCGCTCAAGGTCTGGCTCGCCCTGCGCCAGGCCGGGCGCGAGGGCTACCGTCGGATGATCGGCGACGACATCCGCCTCGCGCGGGCGCTCGACGCGGCGGTGCGGCGGGAGCCCCGGCTCGAGGCGTGGACCCTCGGCCTCAGCATCGCGACCTTCCGCTACGTGCCCGAGGGCGTCGCGGCGGGGACGAAGGAGGGCGAGGAGTACCTGAACGGCCTCAACGAGGAGCTGCTGCACCGGCTGAAGGCGAGCGGCGAGGTGTTCGTCTCGAACGCGGTCGTGCGGGGGACGTTCCTCCTTCGCGCCTGCATCGTCAACTTCCGCACGACGCTCGCCGACGTCGAGGCGGTGCCGGGCATCGTCGTCCGCCACGGCGCGGCGGTCGACCGCGAGCGGCGCGGCCGCTGAGCGGGCGGCCGCCGGCGCTTCAGGGCGCGACCTGCTCGAGGACCGCGAGGTCCCCCGGGTTCCAGGACTGGGCGATGACGTAGAGCTTCCCGCCGACGCGGTGCAGCACGGCGTTGTGGACGTGCTGGAAGTTCACGAGGCCGAGCTCCTCCTTCGGGAGGAGGGTCGAGACGAGGCGGTCGCCCTCGTAGAGGTAGATCGGCGCGCCCTTGCCGCGGTCCGGGCCGTCGAGAGCGGCGACGACCGCGTAGCCGTCGACGTAGTCGACGTCGCACGGCAGCGAGCCCGCGGGCAGGCGCAGCGTGCCGAGGTGCTGGCCGTGGCGGGTGAAGCGCTCGATCTCGCCGCTCGCGCGGTCGGCGACCTCGAGCCTCCGCTCGCCGGGAGGCACGGAGATGCCGTGGCCGGTGTTGAGCTGGCCCGGGCCGTTCCCCCGGCCGCCGAAGGCGAGGTCGTACCAGGCGACGCGCAGCGGGTGCTCGCTCGCGACGCGGGCGGTGAGGACGGCGTCGAGGTTCGGGTACCCGGTCGTGATGTAGAAGAGCCCTCGAGGTAGGCCACGTCGGTCGGGACGAACGGGCCGCCCGCGGCAGTAGTCCCGGACGGCGGGCGAGCCGAATCGTCGTCGGCCGTCGGCGGCCCGAGCGCGTCGCGGGAGCTCCCCCGACAGCGCGGTCGTGAAGACGGCCGAGGTCGTTCGCGGGAAAGCTCAGGTACGGAGTCCCGTCGCCGCCGTACCAGATCGCGGTGTTGTGGAGGTTCGTGGCCTTCATCTCCGCCGGCGTGGCGACGGCCGAGACCTGCCGCAGGTCGGCGCTCAGGCGCAGGATGCCGGCGCGGCAAGAGGCGAAGTAGGTCTCGCCCCGACCGGCGCGGCGGTCGACGGCGAAGCCCCCGTGCGCGTTCACCACGACGCGACGCGCGCCTCCTCGAGGGCTGCGCCGCGGTGAGGGCGACCCGGAAGCGCAGCGCGCCCTCCCAGTGACGCCCTTCGCGCCGGGTGCCATCGATCCGGGGGCGAACGGCGCCGGCGCCGCCGCCTGCGCGAGCGGCTTCGGGCGCGGGTGCGCGGGCGCGGCCGGCGCGGACGCGAGGAGGGCGGCCGCGAGCGCGGCGATCCGCCAGGGGGCGCGGACGGTTCCGTCGAAGGTCAAGGCGCACCTCCGTCCGACGGATGCGGCTCGGCGACGAAGCGGCCCGTCGGGAAGCGTGCGCGGATTCTACGTCAGCCGAGCTTGCCGGGAAGCTCCGTCATCGGGCCCATCCACTGCAGCATGCGCTCGATGTCCTGGTGGAGCTGGTACTTCTTCTGGACCTCGGCGATCTTCGCCCCGCGCACGTCGATCTTCGCGAGGTCGAACTGGCCGATGCCCATCGTGCCGCAGTAGTTGAGGTACCCGACCCAGTCGGGGTTGATGCCCATGCACTCGACGCCGACGCGGTCGGCGGCGACGTAGTCGGTCGAGGCGAGCGCCACCCGCGAGGCGACCGGGAGGCCGGAGTTCGGGCCGTTGCCCTCCATGCCCTCGAAGCCGTCGACGACGGTCGCGCCCCAGAACGGCTTCATCCGCTGCGCGGTCAGCATGATGTTGTAGTGCATCTGCCGGATGCCGACGTGGTAGCGGCGCTTGTCGCTCCAGCGCGCCTTGTCCTTCGGGCCGCTGCGCAGCGGCGCCCCGAGGGCCATGTTCTTGACCGACAGGGTGGCGACGACCGCGTTGTGCGTCTTCATGGCGCCCGCGCAGATCACGTACGCGTCGGGGTCGAGGAGGCGCGCGGCGAGGCGCACCGGCTGCAGGTGCAGGTGGTCGTCGAGGATCTGCAGCGTCTCGTACTTCCCCTCGTCGTTGAGGTCGACGAGCTCGACCTTGCGGTCCCGGTGCTCGGCCGGGACCTTCACGTAGCCGAACTGCTCGTAGCCGGCGAACGTGTTCGCGGCCGAGCTCTCGGCGATCACGACCGGTCCCTTGAAGCGCGGGGCGAGGAAGTCGAGGATGCCGTTGAGGGCGTCGGCGTGCGAGGCCGCGAGCGGCTGGATGAGCGACACGACGTTCGGCTTCACGACCACGTACTTCTTCGTCCGCAGGACGGGCAGGATCTGGTCCTCGACGAGGGCGAGCGCCTCGGCCACGTTCTTCCGGCGGTCCTCGCCGCGGACGAGCGAGACGACGCTGTTCGGGACGGCCGGAGCGTCCGCCCGGAGGAGGCGGGGGCGCGCGGCGATCGCGGCGCCGCCGGCCGCGACACCGCTCTTCAGGAACCCGCGACGGCTGAGGCTCACGGTCATCGTCCCACCCTCCGTCCTATACTGCCGGTGCCATGCTGACACCGATCCTTCTTCTTCTCGCGGCCGCGGCCGAGCCCGCCGCCTTCCCCGCCCCCGACTGCTCGCTCGTACCGGGCTGGACCCGGCAGGGCGAGGCGCGCTCCTACGACACCGAGACCCTCTTCGACTACATGGACGGCAACTCCGAGGGGTACTTCGCGTACGGCTTCACGCTGATGAAGGGCGTCACCTGCGTGAACGCGGCGGGCGACCAGCTCGTGATCGACGTCTCCGAGCTCGGCGACCCGGACCGCGCGTGGGGCTTCTTCGTGACGAACCGCGACCAGCGCGAGCCGATCGAGAAGATCGCCTCGGGCGGCCAGGTGCTGCCGCGGAAGGCCACCTTCGCCAAGGGGCGCTACTACGTCGAGATCGCGGCGAGCCCGGCCAAGGACCACCGCGCGTCGATGCGGCCGTTCGTCGAGGCCATGGTGCCGCGGGTGCCCGGTGAGGCGCACGTGCCGGCGGCGGTGTCGTACTTCCCCCCGGAAGGCCTCGCCGAGGGCGGCGTGCGGCTCGTGCCGGAGAGCGTCCTGGGCCTCCGCGCGCTGCGGACGGGCTTCGTCGCCCAGTACCCCGACGCGCGGGCTTTCGTCGCGCCCGACAAGGACGCCGCTTCCGCCCAGGCGGCGCTCGCGAAGGTGCGCGAGCGATTCCCGCAGGCGGCGCCCGTGGCCGGGCTCGGGGACGATGCCTTCAGCGCTCAGGACCAGTACCTCGGCGGCCTCGTGGTGTTCCGCAAGGGAGCGCAGGTGGCCGGGGTCGCGAACGTCCCCGCGGGCAAGGACGGCCTCCCGCTCGCGAAGGCCCTCGCCACCCGGCTCCCCTAGGCGGAGCGCCTCAGGCGAACAGCTCCTGGGCCCGGCTCAGCCGGCGCACGACGTGGACGCCGTGCGGGCACTGGACGGGGCAGGAGGCGCACTCGCCGCAGCGCACGTCGCGCACGGCCGCGGGCATCGCGTTCCAGTGCTCGCGGCCGAGCGCGAACTGGCCGTAGCCCTCGGCGTAGGTCAGGTAGCGCAGCACGTCCGCGACCGGGAGGCCCTTCGGGCAGGTCCCCTCGCACTGGCCGCACATCGAGCAGTAGTCGTGGCGGATCTGCTCCAGCCGCGTCACGAGCCGCTGCTGGTCGGCGGCGACCCACGGCTCGGCCATGGCGCGGAGGTTCTCGTCGAGCTGCGCCATGTCGGTCGTGCTCGGGATCGTCGCGTGGACGAAGGGATTCCGCAGCGTCCACTTGAGCGCGGCGAGCATGCCGCCCTGCGCGGCCAGCTTCTCGCGCATCGCGACCGCCTCGGGCCCGCGGCCGCCGGCCATCACCTTCATCGCCACGACGCCGACGCCGGCGTCGTGGAGCGACTGCATGAGGGCGTCGTTGCGGTCGGCCATCGTGAAGTTGTAGGTCACGAGGACGACGTCCATCTTCTTCGCGATCGCGGCGGGGATGAGCTCGGCGTGGCCGGAGTGGCAGCTCACGCCGGCGAAGCGGATCTTGCCCTGCTGCTTCGCCACGGCCTGGGCCTCGAGGAGGTCGTCGCTGAGGTCGCTCGCCTTGCTCTTCGCGTGCAGGTACCAGATGTCGACGTGGTCCGTGTCGAGCTGCTTCAGGCTCTCGTCGAGGTGAGCGAGGGCCTCCGCCTTCGTGGGCGCCGCGCTCTTCGTCGAGATGAACACCTTGTTGCGGCGCCCCTTGAGGGCCGCGCCGACGAGGCGCTCGTTGTTCCCGCTCTGGTAGCCGCGGGCGGTGTCGAAGAGGTTCACGCCGAGGTCGGCGGCGCGCTCGATGACGCTCTGGTCGGAGGTGATCATGCAGCCGAAGGCGACCTCGGAGACCTCCATCCCGGTCCGGCCGAGCTTGCGCTTGCGGATGACGGGCGGCTTGCCGGTGACGGGGGCGAGAGCCGGGGGGGCGGCGGGCTTCGGCGTGTCGATGGCCGCTTCGGCGGCGACGGGCAGCGCGAGCCCGGCGACGAGGAACTCGCGGCGGCCGACGTGAGACGTGGTCATGGGCGCACTCCTCCCGATCAGGTGACCGCCGCAGTCTCCCCCCGCAGTCGACCCGGCCGCCATGGATCGTTTGGCTCAGTTGGGAGGTTTCGAGCGCGTCAGAACACCCGGCGCTTGAGGCGATCCACCGTGAAACGGGCGGTGTCGGCCACGGCCATGACCGTCATGACGCCGGCCTGGACGGGGTCACTCACCACGAGGTCGGCCGCGTCCGGGACGCTGCCGGCCATGTTGAGGCTGACGACGAGCAGGCCCTCGGCCCGGACCGCGCGCACGGCCGCCTCGATCTCGCCCCCCATGAGGGAGCCCGCGAGGACGAGGGCCTTCGCCCGCGGCAGGCGCGTCACCGCCCGCACGGCCTCGGCGAGCGGCTGCTCCCCGACGAGCGGGATGGTGTCGACCGAGATGTGCTCGCCGCGGATGTTGTGGCGGTCGGCCTCGGAGATCGCGCCGATCGCGACCTGGCCGACCTGCGCGCCGCCACCCATGATGATGATCCGCTTGCCGTAGACGCGCTGGAAGGTCTCGACGACGGCGATCGTGGCGACCGAGGCGACGCCGCGCATCTCGGCCACGAGGGCGTCGGCGTCGGAGACGCTCTCGATCTCGAAGTAGACGCGGCTCGTCTCCGGCGTCCGCTCGACGATCTCGACGGAGGCGATGTCGCCGCGGTGGCGGGCGATGACGCCGGTCAGCTCGTGGAGGATCCCGGGCCCGCTGCGGGCCCGGACGTCGAGTCCGAGGGTTCGGTCGGCCATGGTGCGCCGATCCTGCCACGAAACGAGCGGGCCGCGGGCGGGCCGGAAAGACGAAGCCGCGCACGCGGTCCGGGCCGTGCGCGGCGGTACGGGACGAGGACGGAAGCGCTTACTTCTTCGGCTTCTTGTCGTGCACCTTCGTGAGCATCTCGTCCTTGAACTCGGCCGCCTTGTGGCACTTCGCGGTGCAGGTGGCCTTCTCGGGCTTGGCGATGAGGCCGGCGGCCTTGGCCGCGGCGGGGTCCTTCATCACCGACATCTTCCAGTAGTCCCCGCCGTTGCCGTGGCAGGTCTCGCACGTGGCCTTCGGATCGGCCGTGGCGTGCTTCGTCTTGGCCCAGGACTCGTACTCGACCTTGTGGCACATCTTGCACTTCTCGGGACCGACGGCCGCGTGGTCCGCGGCACGGGCCGGGCCGGCCACGACGAGGGCGAAGGCGGCGACGGCCATCAGGGCGATCAGCTTCTTCATAGGGGAGACACTCCTTCCGGGGGTTCGGGCCCGGCGTGGCCAGTGTCCGCAGGCCGGCGCGAGCCGGTCAATGGCTCATTTGTTCCCCTTGAGCATCGCGTCGCGGCGGGACTTCCACTGCGCGCCCGGCTTCCACGCCGGGAACGCGGCCCCGTCGGCGATCTCCCGGCCCACCCGCAGGTAGAGCTCGAGGTCCTCGACGGCGCCCGCCATGTCCCAGTCGGGCAGGACCCGGTCGGACGGCTTGTGGTATCGGTTCGCGATGTAATCCTCGCGCACCTTCTGGCCGTAGCCGGCCGGCTTGTCGAGATAGTCCATCCCCCCGCCGGCGTGGACGGAGGGGACGCCCTGCTTCGCGAACGGGAAGTGGTCCGAGCGGAAGTAGGAGCCCTTCTCCGGCATCGGGTCGGGCCGCACGACCCGCCGCTGGGCCGAGGCCGCGCGCGCGAAGAGGTCGTCGAGGGTCGAGAGGCCGAGGCCCACGATCGTGAGGTCCTTCGTCCGGCCGTAGACGTTGAGCCCGTCGAGGTTGAGGACGGCGAGGGTCTTCGCGAGCGGGTGGAGCGGGTGCTCGGAGTAGTAGGTGGAGCCGAGAAGGCCCTGCTCCTCGCCCGTCACGAAGAGGAAGAGGATCGACCGGCGCGGGCGGGGCGACGCGGCGGCGAGGGCGCGGGCGATCTCGAGGAGGCCGGCCGTGCCGCTCGCGTTGTCGACCGCACCGCGGTAGATGTCGTCCCCGTCGATCTTCGGCCCGATGCCGAAGTGGTCCCAGTGCGTCGAGTAGGCCACGACCTCGTCGCGCACGGCGGGGTCGCTCCCCTCGAGCCGGGCCGCCACGTTGGCCGAGGGCACCCGTCGGACCGCGTTGTCGAGAGCGACCGTGGCGGTGACGCCGAGCGGCACCGGAGCGAAGTCGCGGGAGAGGGCCTTCTTCTTGAGCGTCTCGAGGTCCAGGCCGGCCATCGCGAAGAGGGCCTTCGCCTGCTCGAAGCCGAGCCAGCCCTCGACGGCGGAGCGGGAGGCGTTCCCGTCCTTCGACTCGAGGTCGAACTGCTCGCCGACCTTCCCCTGCACGACGGCGAAGGGGTAGCCGGCCGGCCCCGTCTCGTGGACGATCAGGACACCGGCGGCCCGCATTTTCTCGCCCATCTCGTACTTGTAGGTCCATCGGCCGTAGTACGTCATCGCCTTGCCGCCGAAGACCGCGGGGTCGAGCCGGCCGGGGTGCTTCGCCTCCTCGACCGGAGGGTCGCCGACGAGGACGACCATCGTCTTGCCCTCGAGGTCGACGCCCTTGTAGTCGTCCCACTGGAACTCCGGCGCCTGGACGCCGTAGCCCACGAAGACGAGCGGGGAGTCCTGGAGCGAGACCCGATCGGTGACCCGCTTCGTCCACGCCACGTAGTCGTCGTGCCACGCGAGCGTGCGCGCTTCGCCGCCCCGGCGGAGAACGAGCGGCGGCGCGCCCTTCACCGTGATGCCGACGAGGGGCACGGGCTGCACCCAGCCGCCGTCCGGGCCGGCCGGCTGGAGGCCGAGGGACGCGAGCTGCTTCGTCAGGTAGTCGACTGTCAGCGTCTCGCCCTTCGTCCCCGGCCCGCGGCCCTCGAACGCGTCCGAGGCGAGGACCTTCGTGTGCTCGAGGACGGCGGCGCCGTCGATCGCGGCGGGCGGGGCCGCGGCGGCCGCGGAGGCGGCGAGCGCCAGCGCGAGGCCGGCGAGGAGGGAGGCGAAGGCGGTCGTGATCGAGCGGGTCATGGGGGCTCCTGCGCCGGACGACGGCGTGATCCCGATGGTACGCCCGCGGAGCGGCCCGGCGACGGCCGCACGCCGAGCGGACGAACCTCACTAGAATCCGCGCGTGCGCCCCCTCGCTCCGCTCGCCCTCTTCCTTCTCGCCGGCTCGGTCGGCGCCGCGACGGCCGCCGAGCGGCCGGCCTTCCCGCTGAAGGTCGACCCGTCCGGCCGGTACCTCGCCGACGCCCGCGGGCGGCCGTTCCTCGTCCACGGCGACACGCCGTGGTCGCTGACCCACAACCTCACCTTCGAGGAGGCGGTGCGCTACCTCGAGGACCGACGCGCGCGCGGGTTCAACACCCTCCTCGTCTCGGTCCCCGACGCCTACGATCCCGACGGCAAGGCCACGTTCCCGCCGGACCGCTACGGGAACCACCCCTTCGAGGCCGACGACTGGACGCGCCCCGTCGAGGCGTACTGGGCGCACGTCGACCGCGTCCTGCGCCGGACGGAGGAGATGGGCTTCCTCCTGCTCGTGGCGCCCGCCTACCTCGGCTGCTGCTCGGACGGCTACGAGGCCCAGCTCGCCCGCAACGGCGAGGCGAAGGCCCTCGCCTACGGGCGCTGGATCGGGCGGCGCTACGCGTCGCTCTCCAACCTCGTGTGGGTGCACGGCGGCGACCGCAACCCCTTCGTGGTCGGCCGGGAGGTCGCGGCCATCGCCCGCGGCATCCGCGAGAGCGGGGCCAAGCAGATGCACACCGCCCACTGGACGTCGAACGCCTCCGGGTTCGACTACTTCCCGGAGCTCCTCGACCTCGACACGTCGTACACCTACGGGCCGGTCGCGTGGCGCGTCCTCTACGACCGCGCGCGGCATCCCGCGCAGCCGACCCTCCTCGTCGAGACGCACTACGAGAACGACTTCGGCCGGCGCACCGCGGAGGACGTGCGCGCCTACCCCTACCGCGCGGTCCTCGCCGGAGCGGCGGGTCACCTCTTCGGCAACAAGCCGCTGTGGTTCTGCGGGCGCGGGTGGGAGGCGGCGCTCGGTCTCGCGGGCTCGCGCTACATGGAGATCGCGCGGCGCCTCCTCGAGTCGCGCGACTGGTGGCGCCTGGTGCCCGACGTCGAGCACCAGGTGGTCGTGGCCGGCCAGGGCGACCCCGGAGGGGACGACGGAGCGCAGGTCGCGGTCGCGCCGAACGGCGACACCCTCGTCGCGTACCTCCCGTCGCGCCTCACGCTCGAGGTGCGGCTCGACCGCCTGTCGGGCAAGGCGGTGCGCGGGTACTGGTGCGACCCGCGGACGGGCGCCGCCACGGCGATCGGCCCTTTCCCCCGCGAGGGTGTCCGCGCCTTCCAGCCGCCGGCCGAGGGCGACTGGCTGCTCGTCCTCGACGACGCGGTGCTCGATCGTCCGGCGCCCGGGGCCGGACGGTAGAATCGCGGACGCGAGGAGACGACCATGGCCCTCACGCCCTCGACGATGCTCGAGCTGGGGACGAAGGCCCCCGGCTTCCGCCTGCCGGACACCGACGGCCGTGTCGTCGACCTCGACGACGCGGCGGGCGAGAAGGGCCTCCTCGTCCTCTTCATCTGCCCTCACTGCCCCTACGTGAAGCACGTGCGGGCGGAGCTCGCGCGGGTGGGACACGACTGCGCGGCGCGCGGGATCGGCGTCGTCGCGATCGCGAGCAACGACGTCGGCCAGTACCCGGAGGACGGGCTCGCCGGCATGAAGGAGGAGAAGGCGGAGGCGGGCTACCCGTTCCCCTACCTCTTCGACGAGACGCAGGAGGTCGCGAAGGCCTACCGCGCCGCGTGCACGCCGGATCTCTTCCTGTTCGACGCCTCTCGCCGGCTCGTCTACCGCGGGCAGCTCGACGACAGCCGGCCGGGCAACGGCGTGCCCGTCACCGGCAAGGACCTCCGCGCGGCCGTGGACGCCCTCGCCGAGGGCCGGCCGGTCGACGCGCGGCAGAAGGCCAGCATGGGCTGCAACATCAAGTGGAAGCCGGGCCACGAGCCCGAGTACTTCCGGAGCTGACGGCATGCCACCCAACGCGCAGTGGCGGCTCGTCGCCCGGCCCGAGGGGCTCTTCAAGCCGGAGGACTTCCGGTGGGTCGAGGAGGACGTCCCGGCCCCCGACGAGGGCGCGGTCCTCGTGAGGACCGAGTACCTCTCGCTCGACCCCACGAACCGCGGGTGGGCGGCCGGCGACACCTACCTGCCGGCGGTCCCGCTCGACTCGGTCATGCGCGGGTTCGGCGTCGGCCGCGTGGTCGAGTCGCGCGACCCGCGCTTCGCGCCGGGCGACGCGGTGTCGGGCCTCCTCGGCTGGCAGCGCTACGCCGTCCTCGCCGGCCGCTCCCTGGCGAAGCTGCCCGACGTCGGCCTCCCCCTCGAGGCGCACCTCGGCCTCCTCGGCCACATCGGCCTCACCGCCTGGGTGGGGCTCCTCGAGATCGGCCGACCGAAGGCGGGTGAAACCCTCGTCGTGTCGGCGGCCGCCGGCGCCGTCGGGTCGCTCGTCGGGCAGATCGGGAAGATCCTCGGCCTGCGCGTCGTCGGCGTCGCGGGGAGCGACGAGAAGTGCCGCTGGCTGACGGAGACGCTCGGCTTCGACGCGGCGGTGAACTACAGGAAGACGATCGTGCGGGCGGGGCTGCGGCGGGCGTGCCCGGACGGGATCGACGTCTACTTCGACAACGTCGGCGGGGCGACGCTCGAGGCGGTGCTCGCGCTCGTCAACCTTCACGCGCGGATCGTCGTGTGCGGGCTCATCTCCCAG
Organism: Vicinamibacteria bacterium; assembly: GCA_046331285.1. Classification (GTDB taxonomy): domain Bacteria; phylum Acidobacteriota; class Vicinamibacteria; order Fen-336; family Fen-336; genus DATBSL01. Next base: position 32,979 of record JAXLRD010000021.1, on the reverse strand, counting down.
TACACCGCGAAGGGGCCGGTGCCCGGTCCGAACCTCGGGCCGCTGCTCGTGCAGCGGGCGCGGATGGAGGGCTTCATCGTCCTCGATCACCTCGACAAGGCGGCCGCGGCCACCGCGGACCTCGTGCGGTGGCACCGGGAGGGCCGGCTGCAGTACCGCCTCGACGTGGTCGAGGGCCTCGAGAACGCGCCTCTCGCGGTCAACCGGCTCTTCGAGGGCGGGAACACCGGGAAGCTCGTCGTGCGCGTCGCAGCGGGGTAGCCCCCGCCGCGCCGTTTCGGGCGCCCGGAGCGCGGTGCTACAGTTGCCCCACACGACCGAGGGGCGATGAGGGCAGTGAAGGGGCTGGGGTTCGGCGCTGCGGCGGTGCTGAGCGTCGCCGTCGTTCTCGGCGTCCCGTCGGCGGCGGACGCGGCCCTGGCCTGGCGCCGGTCGATCACGATCCCGGCCGCGAGCGTGCAGGGCGGCACCGACCTCGCCAACTTCCCGCTCCTCGTCAGCCTCGCCGACGCGAGCCTGCGGTCGACCGCCAACGGCGGCCGCGTCTACCGCGTGGACGGCGGCGACATCCAGTTCCGGGCCGCCGACGGGACGACGGTGCTCGACCACGAGATCGAGGACTACGACCCGACGACGGGGACCCTGGTCGCCTGGGTGCGCCTGCCGCTGCTCTCGGCGAGCGCGCCGACCACCGTCTATCTCTACTACGGCGACGTCGGGGCGCCCTGCCGCCTGCAGAGCCCGGCCGGGGTGTGGAGCGCCGCCTCGTACACGGCCGTCTACCACCAGCGGTCGGCCGTCGACAGCGGCCCGCTCGCGCAGGACGCCGTCGACTACGCGACGACGTCGACCGCGGGACAGGTGGGCCGGGCGCGCGCTCTGGCGGCGGCCGGCCGGGCCTACGAGGAGACGGCGAGCAGCGAGCTGCGGACGGCGACGAGCTTCACCCTGAGCGCGTGGTTCCGGACGAACGACGTCGCCGCCCGCCATCACATCCTCTGGCAGGGCGACGGCGAGGGCACCGGCTGGGGCGACAGCGGCGGCGGGCCGGCGAACCACGAGATGCACCTGTCGATCGGCGACGACGCCGGCGCGGCCAACCGGCTCTCGTTCTTCCTCGGCAGCGCGACGACGGCCGCCGCGGGGGTCCTGAGCGTCGACGTGCCCTTCGCGGACACGACGGCCTGGCACCACGTGGCCGCGGTGGTGCAGGGGCTCGGCGCCGTGCCGACGGTCCAGCTCTACCTGGACGGCGCGGCGGTCGGAGGCGACGCCGGCACGCTCGTCGACACCTCGCGGGCGGGCTGGGACACGCCGCTGCGGATCGGGCGGCCGGGCCTCGCCCAGCGCACGTTCGACGGCGCGATCGACGAGGTGCGGGTGGCGACGGTGGCGCGGAGCGCCGGCTGGATCGCGACCGAGCGGGCGAACCAGCTCGCGCCGGCGGCCTTCTACACGGTCGGCGCCGAGGACGGCTCGGCCCCCGCCGCGGCCAACGGCTGCGTCGCCGCGGGGACGCCGGGGCTCGACGGCGCCCTCACGGTGGCCGGGACCCAGGTGCTGAACCGCTACGCCGCGCTCGCGGCGGACGCCCCGCGCGGCGCGACGAGCCTCACCCTCGTCGACGCGACGCCTCTCGCCCCTCTCGCGGCGGGCGACCTTCTCCTCGTCGTGCAGATGCAGGGGGCGACGATCGACGAGGACCCGGCCTCGCCGCGCTACGGCACCGTGCAGAGCCTCGGCAACGCGGGACGCTACGAGCTCGCGACGGTGGCCTCGGTGGCCGGCAACGTCGTGTCGCTGCGCTGCGCGCGCGGCCTCGCCCAGGCCTACACGGCGGGCGGACACGCGCAGGTCGTCCGGGTGCCGCAGTACACGAACCTGACGGTGAACGGCCGCGTGACGGCGACGCCGTGGAACGGCGCGACCGGGGGCGTCGTCGCCCTGAGGGCCGACACGATCGCGATCGGCGCCGGGGCGTCGATCGACGCGACCGCGGCGGGCTTCCGCGGCGGCACGTACGAGTTCGGCGACGGGACCGGCGCGACCGACTACGGACTCCTGTCGCCGCTCGACGGCGCGCAGAAGGGGGAGGGCCTCGCCGGCCCGGCGGCAGCGCTCGCCTACACCTACGGCCGCGGCGCGAGCGCCAACGGGGGCGGGGGCGGCGACGCCCACAACGCGGCCGGCGGCGGCGGCGCGAACGCGGCCGCGGGCTCGGGGTGGTGCATCGGCGCCGCCCCGACGGCCGCCGAGATCGCCCGGTGCGGGCAGGGCGTGCCCGACCCGGCCTTCGCGGCCGAGTGGGCGCTCGACCCGACGCTGCTCGGTACGCCCGCCTCGTCCGGCGGCGGCCGCGGCGGCTACTCGTGGGCCGCGAACGCGGGCGACCCGGTGGTCGACCCGCCCGGCGACGTGGTCTGGGGAGGCGACGACCGGCGGGAGGTCGGCGGCCTCGGCGGCCACCCCGCGCCGGGCGACACGTCGAGCCGGATCTTCCTCGGCGGCGGCGGCGGCGCGGGCCACGCGAACACGAACCCGGTCGGCGACGGCGGCCGCGGCGGCGGCATCGTCCTCCTGATCGTCCGCTCGCTCGGCGGCGGCGGGACGATCGCGGCGGACGGCGCGAAGGGCGGCAGCACCTCGGGCGAGAACCGCGACGGGCCGAGCGGGGGCGGGGCCGGGGGCACGGTCGTGATCCAGGCGAGCGGGCGCTTGAACGCGACGCTCTCGATCCACGCGAACGGCGGCGACGGCGGCGACCAGCCGGCGTCCTCCACCCTGCCCGCCTACTCGTACGGGCCGGGGGGCGGAGGCGGAGGCGGGCTCGTGACGATCGCGAGCCCGGATCTGCTCGCGACGGCGTCGGTGACGGGCGGCGCGAACGGCCAGACGGGCTCCGCGTCCGTCGCGCCCTTCACGGCGAACGGCGCGACGGGCGGCGCGGGCGGCCGCGTGGCGACGGGAACGATCCCCCTCGCGATCCCCGGCGACTGTCTCCCCACCGCCGTGGTCGGCGGGAGCTGCCCGGTGGGCACGGTCCCGTCGGGCGTCAACCTCGTGACGAACGGCAGCTTCGCCGCGGGCGCGACCGGCTTCACGAGCGGGATCCCCGACGCCGGCGCCGCGAAGCCCTTCGACACGTCGTTCTCGATCCGGACCGGCCACGAGTGCTTCAGCGGCGCGGGGGTCGCGGCGTGCCCGAACCTGATCGACCAGCAGCCGTTCCCCGGCGACGCGGCCGTCTACGCGCCGGCCGCCGCGAACTGGATGTACGTCAACGGCAACAGCACCGGCGGGCCCTACATGCCATGGCAGCAGGCCGTGGCGACGCTCACCCCGGGCACGACGTACCTCTTCTCCTTCCACGCGAGCAACGCCTTCGCGCCCGGCGGCTCGGCGCCGTCTTTGCCCGTCCTGCGGGCGATGGTCGACGGCGTGACGGTCGGGCCGGACTTCGAGGCCCCGTACGAGACCGTGGCGCAGGGCGACACCTGGTCGCGCTTCGCCACGACCTTCACGACCGGCGCCGCCCAGACCTCCGCCACCCTGTCGATCTGGGACACCGCCAACGGGACGAACGGCGACGACTGGGCGCTCTCGGGGATCGGCCTCCAGGCGTGCACGATCCCGACGGCGGTCACGCTCGCCTCGTTCGAGGCGCGGCCCGGCGACGGCGCCGTCGCGCTCGAGTGGTCGACCGCGTCCGAGCTCGACAACGCCGGCTTCCACCTCTACCGCGGCCTCTCGGCGGCGGGCCCCTGGCAGCGGCTCGACGCGGTGATGATCGAGGGCCTCGGCTCCTCGCCGATCGGCCGCGCGTACGCGTTCACGGACCGCGGGCTCGTCAACGGAGTCCCCTACTACTACCGCCTCGAGGACGTCGACACCTCGGGCCGCGCGACGCCTCACGGACCCGTGTCGGCGACGCCGCGGGCCGGCGCGGCGCTGCCGGGCGACTCCGGCTCCGACGCCGCCGGAGCGGGCGGCGGCGGGCTCACGGGCGGCGGCGCGGCGACCACCGTCGACGCGCGCCGCGCGTACGGGCGGCCCGAGGACCACGGCGTCACGGTCGTCGAGCGCGGCCCGTCGCACGTCGTCGTCGAGCTGCGCACGGGCGGTTTCTGGGCGACGCCGCTCTCCGACGGCTCCGTGCGCCTCGAGGCGCCCGGGCTCGTCCTCGACGCCGCGCCCGGCGCGCCCGGCGTGCCCGTCCGCACCGTGTGGCTCGACGCCGTGCCCGGACGCGGCGTTCGGCTCGGCGCGGTCCGCGCGCGGGGAGAGGTGGCGTTCGACCTGCGGCCCGAGGCCGCGGGCCGGCCGGAGATGGGCGCCGGTCCCGACGGAGTGCCCCGCGCGAGGATGCGGCGACGGGCCGAGGGCCCGGCGTTCGGCGGTCTCGTCCCCGCCGAGGCCGCGCGGCTCGTCGAGACGGGCTTCCTGGGCGGCGCGAAGAAGGTCCGGCTCGAGATCGCGCCCCTGCGGGGGGACGCGGCCCGCCGCGGCGTCGTCCTCGCCCGCCGCGTGCGCGTACGCGTCGACTTCGCCGGGCGCGAGGCGGCCGAGCGCGCCGGCCGCCCGGGCCACTGGCTGCGACGGCCGCGCTGCGCGCCGCCGAGCGACCGCTCGGTGCTGGCGCGGCTCGAGGTGTCGGCCCCCGGCCTCTACGCGGTGCGCTTCGAGGACCTTCCGCCGGGCACGCGCCCCGCGGCCTCGGGCGAGCTGCGCCTGCTGCGGCGGGGAGAGCCCGTCGCGTTCCACGTGGAGCCGGCGGGGGGCGCGTTCGGCCCCGGCCGCACGCTCTACTTCCTCTCCGAGGGGGCGGCGCTCAACCCCGAGGGCGCGGCGGTCTACGAGCTCGCGCGCGGCGGCGGCGGGCGCGAGATGGCGATCGAGGACGCCTCGCCCGTCGGCGCACCCGCCGTGCCGGCCGCGTGGACGACGGCGACGTTCGAGAAGAACGTGTTCTACCAGCCGGGGCTCCTCGACGCGCCCGATCCCTGGCTGTGGGACGCGATCGCGCAGGGCGCGGCGAAGTCCTACCCCTTCGCGGTCGCGCCGCCCGCGATCGGGGGCGGCTCCGCCCGCATCGTCGTCGACCTGCAGGGGGCGACGGACGACGCGGCCGTCGACTTCGATCACCACCTGCTCTTCCGGCTGAGCGGGACGGTGATCGGCGAGGCGCTCTGGGAGGGCAAGGCGCCCTACCACGCGTCGTTCGACGTGCCGTCGGGCCTTCTGGCCGGGGGCTCCGGCCTCCTCGAGATCGAGGGGCTCGCCGACACGGGCGCGAGCGTCGGCCTCGTGTTCCTCGACAAGTTCAGCGTGACCTTCCCGCGCGCGCTCGTCGCGGAGAACGGCCGCTTCGAGGCGGCGATCGACCAGGACGGCACGGCGAGCCTCGCCGGCCTCGCCGGCGCGCTCGTCCTCGAGACGAGCGCTCCGAGCTGGATCGCGGGCGCCGTCGCCGACGCCGGCGCGCTCGCCTTCACCGCCCGGGCGGGCGGGCGCTACCTCGCGGTGGCGCCGACGGCGGTGCAGCGGCCGCTCGTCCGCGCGGCCGGGACGACGGGGCTCCGCCGGCCGGCGTCGGGCGCCGACTGGCTGCTCGTCGCGCCGCGCGCCCTCCTCGCCGCCGCGCGGCCGCTCGTCGAGCGCCGCGCCGCCCAGGGCCTGCGGGCGCGCGCAGTGGCGGTCGAGGACGTCTACGACGAGTTCGGCTTCGGCGAGCACTCGGCGGCGGCCGTCCGGGCCTTCCTCGTCCACGCCTACCAGGAGTGGCCGCAGCCGGGCCCGCGCTACGTCGTTCTCCTCGGCGACGCGACCGTGGACCCGAAGGGCTACACGGCCGGCGGCCGGCCGGACCTCGTCCCGACGCCGATCGTGCGGACACCCTACCTGTGGACCGCGTCCGATCCGAGCTACGCCGCGGTGAACGGCGACGACGCGCTGCCGGACCTCGCGATCGGGCGCCTGCCGGCCGACACCGCCGAGGAGGCCGCCGCTCTCGTGGCCAAGGTCCTCGACTACGAGGAGGCGGGCCGCGGCGTCGACGGAAGGCAGGTGCTGGTGGCCGACAACCCCGACGTGGGCGGCGACTTCGAGGCCCACGCGGAGGAGATCGCGGCGTCGCTGCCGACGGGCCGACCGGTGGAGAGGGTCTACCTCTCGAGGCTCGGGGCGGGGACGAAGGCGGCGGTCCTCGGCGCGTTCGACGCGGGCGCGTCGGTCGTGAGCTACGTGGGCCACGGCGCGGCGGCGACGTGGGCCTCGGAGGCGATCCTCACCTCGTTCGACGTCCCGCTCCTCCAGCCGCAGGCCGAGCAGCCCGTCCTCCTCACGCTGAACTGCCTCAACGGCTACTTCGTCGCGCCGTCCTTCGACGCGCTCGCGGAGGCCCTCGCCAAGGCTCCCGGGCGCGGAGCGATCGCCGCGGTGTCGCCGAGCGGCCTGAGCCTCGACGCTCCGGCCCACGAGCTGCACCTCGCGCTCGAGCGCGCGCTCGCCTCGGCGGCGAACCGCACGCTGGGCGACGCGTTCCTCGCGGCCCAGGCGGACTACGCGCAGTCAGGGGGCCCGGCGGACGTGCTGGCCGTCTACCACCTCTTCGGCGACCCCGGCCTGCGCCTGCGCTGAGGCCGCGGCCCGCTCTCTACACCCGCTCGAAGACGGTCGCGACGCCCTGGCCGAAGCCGATGCACATCGTGGCGACGCCCGTCTTCCGGTCGCGCGCCTTCATCTGGTGGAGGAGCGTCGTGACGATCCGGGCCCCCGAGCAGCCGAGCGGGTGGCCGAGAGCGATCGCCCCGCCGTTGAGGTTCACCTTCTCGTCCATCGCGTCCAGGAGGCCGAGATCCTTCACGACCGGCAGCGACTGCGCGGCGAAGGCCTCGTTCAGCTCGACGAGGTCGACGTCGGCCATCGTCATCCGCGCGCGGTCGAGGGCCTTCTTCACCGCCGGCACGGGGCCGTAGCCCATGATCGACGGGTCGACGCCGACGGCCGACATCGAGACGACCTTCGCCATCGGCGTCTTGCCGAGGGCCTTCGCCCTCTCGGCCGACATCACGAGGAGCCCGGCCGCGCCGTCCGACACCGCCGACGCGTTGCCGGCGGTGATCGTCCCGTTCTTCGGGTCGAAGACGGGCCGCAGCGCGGCGAGCCCCTCGAGGGTCGTCTCCGGGCGGATGACCTCGTCCTGGTCGAACGAGCGCAGGGCGCCCTTCTCGTCGTGGCCCTCGACCGGGACGATCTCGGCGGCGAAGGCGCCGCCCGCGCGGGCCGCGTGGGCCCGCTGGTGCGAGCGGAGGGCGAAGGCGTCCTGCTGCTCGCGGGTGATCCCGTGCATCCGGGCGAGGTACTCGGCGGTGAGGCCCATGGCGCCGGCGGCCCGCGCGGTCGTCTTCGTGAGCGCGGGGTTCGGGTCGAGGCCGTGCGTCATCGGGACGTGGCCCATGTGCTCGACCCCGCCGACGAGGAAGACGTCGCCGTAGCCGGCCAGGATCGACATCGCGGCCGAGTGGAGCGCCGTCATCGACGAGCCGCACAGGCGGTTCACCGTCTGCGCGCTCACCTCCTTCGGGATCGGCGTCATCAGCTGCGCGAAGCGGGCCACGTTGAACGCCTGCTCGAGCGTCTGCTGCACGCAGCCCCACAGGACGTCCTCGATCTCGGCCGGGTCGACCTCGGGGTTGCGGAGGAGGAGCGCCTTCATCACCTCCGCGGAGAGGTTCTCGGCGCGCACCTGGCGGAACATCCCGCCCTTGGAGCGCCCCATGGGCGTGCGGACGGCGTCGACGATCACCACTTCCTTCATGGCCCTACTCCCCGTGGAAGCCGCGGCCGCTCGCGGCCAGCGACTGGAGCTGCGCGGTGGGCGCGTAGAGGCCGCCCAGGCGACGGTGCCTCTCGGCGGCGGCGAGGAGAGCCTTCGCCCCGGTGGCGTCCGCCCAGCGGAAGATCCCGCCCCGGAACGGCGGGAAGCCGAGGCCGTAGAGGAGGGCGACGTCGACCTCGACCGGCGTCCCGACGACGCGGTCCTCGAGGCAGCGCGAGCACTCGAGGAGCATCGGGAGCATCGCGCGCTCGACGATCTCCTCGTCGGAGACGTCGGTTCCGGCGCCGCTCGGGCCGTAGACGAGCGCCTTCGCCTCGGCGTCGGCGTGCTTCGACGGCGGGCCCTTCTTCTCCGGCTTCCAGGTGTAGAACCCCCGGCCGTTCTTCTGCCCGAGGCGGGAGGCCGCGACGAGGGCCTCCATCGCGTTCTGGCCGTCGTGGCCCATGCGCTCGGGGAAGGCGGCGGCCATGACGCCGTCGGCGTGGACGCCGGTGTCGAGGCCGATCACGTCGAGGAGGAGCGCGGGGCCCATCGGCCAGCCCCACCGCTCCATGACCTTGTCGACCCGCTCGTAGTCGACCCCGTCCTTCACGAGGCGGAGGAAGCCGGCGAAGTACGGGAAGAGGACGCGGTTGACGAGGAAGCCGGGGCAGTCGTTCACGACGATCGGCGTCTTGCCGAGGGTCTGGGCGTAGGCGACGGCGGTGGCGACCGCCTCGTCCGAGGACTTCTCGCCGCGGATGACCTCGACGAGGGGCATGCGCGGGACGGGGTTGAAGAAGTGCATGCCGCAGAAGCTCTCGGGCCGCTGGAGGGCGGCCGCGAGCCGGGTGATCGAGATCGTCGAGGTGTTGGAGGTCAGGATCGCCGTCTCGCTGATGAGGCCCTCGACCTCCGAGAGCACCTTCTTCTTCACGTGCTCGTTCTCGACGACGGCCTCGACGACGAAGTCCACCGCCCGGAAGTCGCCGTAGGACAGCGTGGGAGTGATGGAGGCGAGCGTCTCGGCGAGGGTGTTCGTCCGGATCTTCCCCCGCTCGACCTGCTTCTCGAGGAGCTTCACCGCCTCGCCCATCCCGGCCTCGAGGGCTTTCGGGGCGATGTCCTTCATGAACACCGGCACGCCGCGCGAGGCGGACTGGTACGCGATGCCGCCGCCCATGATGCCGGCGCCGAGGACGGCCGCCCGGTGGACCGGGCGAGCGGCCTTCTGGGCCTTCTTCGCGAGCTTCTTCACGGCCTGGTCGCCGAGGAAGACGCCGACGAGGGCTCGCGCGGTCCCCGACTTCGCGACCTTCGCGCACAGCGCGGCCTCGACCTCGAGGGCCGCGTCGCGCGCGAGGCCCGCGCCCTGCTCGATGGCCTGCACGGCCGCGACCGGCGCCGGGTAGTGCGGGCCGGCCTTGGCCGCGACGAAGGCCTTTCCGCCGACGAAGACCATGCCGGCCTCGACGCGGTCGAGGCGCAGCGGGCCCTTCTTCTCCTCGCGCCGCTTCCGCCAGGCGAGACGGCCGTCCGCCGCCTCGCGCAGCGTGGCGAGAGCGGCGGCTCGCAGGTCGGCGGGCTCGCTGACCGCGTCCACCGCTCCGGCCTTGAGCGCCTCCGGCGCCCCGTACGCCTCGCCGGTCGCGATCCACTCGATCGCGGTGTCGGCGCCGCAGACCCGCGAGAGCCGCACCGTGCCGCCCCAGCCGGGGAAGATGCCGAGCTTCGTCTCCGGCAGGCCGACCTTCGCCGCGGCCGACATCACGCGGTAGCTCGCGGCGAGGCACAGCTCGAAGCCGCCGCCGAGCGCGACGCCGTTGATCGCGGCCACGGACGGGACCTCGAGGTCCTCGAGGGCCGAGAAGACGCGGTCGCCCGTCAGGAGGAAGGCGCGGATGTCCTCCTCGCTCCGCTCGAAGAGGGAGACGAACTCGGTGACGTCCGCGCCGACGATGAAGACGTCCTTTCCGCTCGTCAGGAGGACGCCGCGCAGGGCGCCTCCTTCGCCCAGGCCGGCGATCGCCGCCTCGAGCTCCGCGATCGCCGCCTGGCTCAGCTTGTTGACCGACTCGTTCTCGAGGTCGAAGCGCAGCTCGACGAAGCCGTCGTCGAGGGGAAGGACCTTCACGGCGCGTCCTTCGTAGCTCATGGGATCGCTCCTCCGCGGGATGGCGGGTGTGGGTGCGCCTCGGGCCATTCTAGGCCCGACCCCGGGGGGAGGAGCGCCCGAAGGCGGTTTGAGCCCACGGACGGGTTCGGGTCTTTCGCTCGGGTCCCGTCCCCGACCTCCTGCGAGGCGGGCGACCGGGGCGCGGTCGGGCCGACCGATCACGAAGAGGACCGTGCAGAGTCAGATTCCGCTTGACAGGATGACGTTCGCCTCTTACCTTGTCGTCCTGTGAGTGGCGCAGTGAAGAACTATCGGCCGTTCCCCCGCACGATCGAAGCGAAGCCCTGCCTTTGGGCCTCGCGCGATGGTGTGCCCGGGAGCACGGAGGGTGCGCCCTAAAGGCCTTTTCATCTTCGTTCAGTGACGAAGGCCTTCCGGGGCGATCCCCCGGAAGGCCTTTTCTGTTTTGCGTGAGAGCTCGCGCCGCCCGACGCCGGAGGTGTGTCGAGGGCGGTGAGGAGGACGAGTCGTGGCGACGCAGGCGGGCTGGAGGACGCTCACCGGGACCCCGATCGAGGAGATCCGGGCCTTCGTGCGCGAGAACGCGCGCGACGGGCAGCGGGTCCACGTCGGGACCGACTCGCTCCAGCTCGCGCGGGCGACCCGCTTCGTCACCGTCGTCGCGATCGTGACCCCCGGGCGCGGGGGCCGCGCGGCGTGGCGGCGGGAGACGGTCGCCCGGATCGGGTCGCTGCGCGAGCGGCTGATGCGCGAGGTGTGGCGGTCGGTCGAGCTGGGGCTCGCTCTCTCGCCGGTCGTGCCGGGAGAGCTGAGCGTCCACATCGACGCGAACCCCGTCGCGCGGCACTCGAGCAGCGCGTACGTGCAGGAGCTGGTGGGACTGGTCGTGAGCCAGGGCTTTCGGGCCGTCATCAAGCCCGACAGCTGGGCGGCGAGCCGCACCGCGGACCGCATGGTCCGCGTGGCGCCTCCGCCCTCCCCGACGAGGCCGATGGCTCCCGGGCCGGCGGCGCGCGCGCCCCACACGTGGGTCGGCGACGCGCGTTCCGCGCACGGGTTCTGACGAAGGGAGGTCGATCGGCACCACTGGCGTGGAGTGACGCCAGGCAATAGCTCAGTGGTAGAGCATCCGACAGCTAATCGGAAGGGCTCGGGTTCGAATCCCGATTTCAGCCGTGAATGCCGTACCGGTCCTCGAGGGCCGTCGCCGTCCCGCCGGTCCGCCCGCGCTCGCTCGGGCGGGCGGACGAGCGCGGAAGGCGTCCTGCGGCCCGCCGGGAGGAGACGTCGTTCGCGCCGGAGGCCGCGGCCACCGGCGGGCGCCCGCGAGGGCCCGCGCGCGGCGGCGGAAGGCCGCGGCCGCGTCTCCCGAGGGCGGGCCCCACGCCCGAGGCGTGGCGGGCCGCGCGTTCGGCCCTCGAGGGTCGTCTCGTTCGCGAGAGAAGGGAGGGAGTCGTCATCGTGATCCGTCGTGTGAAGGTTCTCGAGCACGAGCGCGGGCTCGTGTTCCGCAACGGTGCGTTCGAGGGGGTCCTCGGACCGGGCGTCCACTGGAGGCTCGACCCGACGCTGCGCCTGAAGGTCGAGGTCGTGTCGATCCGGAACGGCTGGCTCGTCCACCCGGACCTCGAGCTGATGGCGCGGTCGGGCCGGCTGGGCCGAGAGGTCCGCGTCGTGGACCTCAAGACCCACCAGCGGGCGATCGTGTGGGCCGACGGCCGCCTCGAGCTCGTCCTCAAGCCGGGCGTCTACGCCCTGTGGACGGCGCTGCGCGAGGTGCGCGTCGACGTGGTCGACGCGCGGGCGCCGCTCTTCGAGCACGAGCAGCTCGCGGCCGTCCTGGCGCTGCCGGGCACGGCGGCCCTTCTCGAGCCGGTCTCGGTCGAGGCGGGCCACGCGGGCGTCCTGTTCGTGAACGGCCGTCACGAGGCGACGCTCGGACCGGGCGCCTACGCGCTCTGGAAGGGCGTCGCCCGTGCGAGGGTCGTCCCGGTGGACCTGCGCGAGCAGGTCGTCGACGTCGCGGGCCAGGAGATCATGACCGCCGACAAGGTCACGCTGCGGCTGAACGCCGTGGTGACCTACAAGGTGGCCGACGCGCTCCGCTCGGTGACGTCCACCGAGGACGTCCGCCAGGCCCTGTACCGCGAGGCGCAGCTGGCGCTGCGCGCCGCCGTCGGCGCGCGGACGCTCGACGCGCTCCTCGGCGACAAGGCCCAGGTGGCGCGCGACCTCGACGCGGGGCTCCGCGCGGCCGTCGCCCCGCTCGGGCTCGAGGTCGTCTCGCTCGGCATCCGCGACGTCGTGCTGCCGGGCGACATGAAGGAGCTGATGAACCGCGTCATCGCCGCGCAGAAGGCGGCCGAGGCCGCGCTCATCACCCGGCGCGAGGAGACGGCGGCCGTCCGCTCGCAGGCGAACACCGCCCGGGTCCTCGCGGAGAACCCGACGCTCATGCGCCTGCGCGAGATCGAGGCGCTCGAGAAGGTGGCCGAGAAGGGCCGCCTGTCGGTCGTGGTCGGCGAGGGAGGCCTCGCCGGCCGCGTCGTGAAGCTCGTCTAGTCGTGCCCCGGGGGGCTCCCGCCCCCCGGGTCGTTCGGGCCGCGCGGGACGGCCGGGCCGCGGAGCGTCAGGCGCCGACGGACGCCGCGGACCAGTCGGTCGGCTGCTGGTCGGAGCGGAAGAGCCGGTTCGTGTCGACCACGACGCTCCCGCCGTCGCGCCGCAGCGCGAAGCGGTCCATGTTCCGTGTCGCGCGTCCCTGCATGAACGTCCCGTCGGGCTTGTACTGCGACTCGTGACGCGGGCACTGGAAGCGCACGTCGCGGTCGCGCCAGCGCAGCGCGGTGTTCTCGTGGGGACAGGCGAGAGCGAACGCGTAGACCCGGCCCTGGAATCGCACGAGGATGACCTGGCCGTCGCGGTCGATCGTGACGCCGTCGGCGGCGGGCACGGGGTAGCTGAGCTCACCCGGGCCGAGCGCCGCGCCGGCCGCGGCCGCCACCGGGTACGCGTCGGCCGCGCCGGGCCCCAGCGCGACGCCCGCCATCGCGGCGAGGGCGGCCGCCGAGAGCGTGCCGAGCGCGCGGCGGCGCGAGGGGTCGGCGCAGGTGAGACAGCCGGGACGCACGCCGCCCGGCCCCCTCACGCCGCCACCGTCAGCCAGACGCCGGCGAAGAGCACGGCCAGCCACAGCAGGAGGCTCAGCGCCGAGCCGGTGCGCAGCAGCCCCGGGCCCGACGAGCGACCCGCGGCGAGCGCCCGCTCGCCCGCGAGGAGCAGGCCGCCGTTCGCCAGGAGGAGGACGAAGAGCCCGAGCTTCGTCCAGTAGACGGTCGAGGCGAAGAACGTGTCACGGTCGGAGAGCGCCATCAGGACGCCGGTCGCCACGACGACCGCGAGCGAAGAGACGACGACGCGGTGCGTTCCGGCGAGGTCGGCCACGGCGGCGGCGCGCCGCTCGGCCGAGCCGACCGCGGCGAGCGTCCGCCGGTCGGCGACGATCGCGGCGCCCCCGCCGACCACGATCGCGGCGAGGTGCAGGAAGCGGATGCTGACCGAGACCATGCGGTGGTCGCCGTAGAAGGCGGCCCACCGGTCGGTCACCGGAACGAGGAACGCGGGGAAGCTCATCGGTCGCGGGACCTCAGTGCCCGAGCAGCATGACCAGGTAGGACAGCGTGGCGACGCCCATCGACGACAGCGCGATCGTGCGGTGGGTCGACTGGCTCATGCCGCCGCTGCCTTCGAACTCGAACTCGCGCCCGCCCTCCGTGTGAGGGGCGGCGAGGCCGGTCACGGCAAAGCCCGCGTCCGCGAGCAGCATGAGGACGCTGTGCACGACGACCTTCTTCTTCCGGTTCGGGTCCTTCCGGCCCTCGACGAGGTTCCACACTCCGGTGACCGTGTTGACCCCGAAGAGGACGCCGGTGCCGGCGGCGACCGCGGTGTGCGCGGAGCGCGTGCTGTCGGAGCCCGTCCCGTTGTAGAGCTTCTGGCCGAGCACGACCTGCGTCGCGAACAGCGGCAGCGTCGCGAAGCTCGCCCACTTGTGGATCTTCAGACGGGTGTAGTAGCCGTCCGAGTACTCGAACGCGACGGGGCGGCGCGCGGCCGGCGCCGGCTGCGCGTCGAGGGCGGCGACGCTCGCCGCGACCGGCCCGGCCGGAGCGGCCGCGGGGGCGGCGTCGAGGAAGGGATCGGCCGGGGCGACCTCGGCGTCGCCGCCGTCGAGGACGAAGCCCCCCGCCGGCACCGCGAACGCGCCGGTCTCCCCGCGGGCGGGCGCCGCCGCGAGAACGGCGCCGAGGGCGATCACGCCGAATGTCGTCGTGCTGCTCTTCATCGAAGGCCTCCTGTTGTCACCGCGCGCGCATCGTAGCTCACCCACCCTCCCGGTGCCCTCAGGCGGTGATCGTCAGGACGTCGTTCGCGAACGCGGTCGTGTACTGGCGGAGCGAGGTGCGGGCGGGGCCGACGAGGACCTTTCCGGACGCGTCGAACTGCGAGCCGTGGCAGGGGCAGACGAACGTCGTCCCCGAGTAGGCCGTGATCGCGCAGGTCTCGTGCGTGCAGATCGACGACAGCGCAGTGAAGGCCGCGTCGCCGGTGCGCGCCACGAGGACGTCGCCGATCGAGGTGCGCACGAGGGCGAGCCCGCCCACCTTGGCGAGAGCGGTGCCGGTCACCGTCACGGTGATCGAGCCGCTCGTGCCGGTGCCGCTCACCTGCGGCAGCGAGGAGAACGAACCTCCGCTCGCGCCGGTCGGGCTGCTGCCGCCGCCGCAGGCCGCGAGCGCCGACCCAAGGGCCGCGAGCGCGGCCGCGGAGCACGTCCCCGTGCAGAACTGCCTGCGTGTCTGCCCCTCGACCTTCATCAGTCCTCCTCTGCTCTGCGGTGGAAGCGGCTCGGAGGCGAGTACACTGCACGGGCACATGACCTTGCAAGTCAATTGCAGTCAACGAAAGTGAGGCCGTGCGGCGCTCATTCCTTACATCTCGTGCACTGCTCCCCGTTCTCCTGACCGCGTCGTGGGCCGGCACGCCGACACCCCCACCGGTTGCCCCTGAGAGGCCGCCGGGGTAAAACGCGGCGCTCGCGGACGCGTCACGGACGACGCGCCGCCGGATTTCGGGAGGATGGATGGCTGCCCTGCGGTCCGCCGCGCGGACGGCGCTGATGCTGCTGCTGCCCGCCGCCGGAGCGCTCGGCGGCCCGCCGGCCGCTCCGATCGCGATCCTCGGCGCGATGGACACCGAGACGGCGCCGGTCGTCGCCTCCGTCTCCGGCCGCGCGACGGCGTCGCTGCGCGGCATCCCCTGCGTGGTCGGGACGTTCGCGGGCCGGCGCGTCGTCGTCGCGGCGACGGGCGTCGGGAAGGTGAACGCGGCCCTCACGACGACCCTCCTCGTCGAGCGCTACGCCCCGGCGGCGGTCGTCTTCACCGGCGTCGCGGGCGTGCTCGACCCGGACCTGCAGCCGGGCGACGTCGTCGTGGCGGAGAGGCTCGTGCACCACGACCTCCTCCGCTACACGGAGAGCGGCGCCTTTCCCCGCATCCTGAAGAGCCCGAGCACCGGCGAGCCGAATCCGATCGAGTTCGCGTCGAGCCCGCCGCTGCTCGCCCTGGCCCTCGACACGGCCGGAGGCCTCGCCCTCGAGGGGCTCCCCGGCGCGCGGCCGCCGCGCGTGCGCTTCGGCACCATCGCGACGGGCGACAGCTTCATCGGCGCCGTCGCGAAGAAGACCCAGCTTCGGCGGGACTTCGGGGCCCACGCGTGCGAGATGGAGGGCGCCGCGGTGGCTCAGGTCTGCCGCGAGCTCGGCGTGCCGTTCCTCGTCGTGCGGGGGCTCTCGGACCGCGCCGCGGGCGACGCGCCGGAGGAGGCGCGGCGCAACCTCGGCGTGGCGGCGCGGAATGCCGCGGCGGCCGCGCTCGCCGTCGTGCGCGGCCTCGCGGCACGGCCGGCGCTCACGGCCGCGGAGTAGCGCGCGCCACCCCGCCGCGGAGAAACGCCCCTACTTCTGGCAGACTCCGTTCTCGAGGATGCAGAGGCCGCAGCGTGAGCCGCCGTCCGGCCACACGGGGACGTCGTCCGCGGCACAGGCTTCGAAGCGCCCGTTGGCCTTGCCGATGGCCAGGAACTGCTCCGTCGGGTGGTTCAGGCAGCTTGCCGCGTTCGGGCCGTCGCAGGGCTGGCCGTTGAAGTACCAGCGCGGGCCCCAGCGTCCGGTGTCGGATGCCTTGCCGACCGCCAGGTAGTCGCACGCGACGCGCTGCGGGTCGCCCTCGAGCCGGGTTTCGCAGTACTTGCCCCCGATTCCGGTCGCGCGCTCGCAGTAGTTGTCCACGTTGATGACGATGGGCTTCGAGTCGATGACGGCCCGGTCCGGGGTCCCGGCGTGCACCTTGATCGGCATCCCGTAGAGCGGCGGCGGGGTCGGGTTGCACACGAGGCCCGACGGGAGGACGGTCGACGGCGTCGCCGTGGGCGTGGGCGTCGGCGAGAGGGTCGGCACCGGCGTGGGGTTCGACGTCGGCGAGGAACCGCCTCCGCACTGGATGACGACGCCCAGCACGAGGGCGACTCCGAGGATCGAGACGGCCGTCCGCGTTGTCACTTCACTGCTCCTTCGCTCGCACTCCCGCACGGTCGGTCGCGCGGCCCCTTTCGGTACCCGCTCGCCCAGGCGCCTGCGGCCGGGGCCCATGGAAGAAGTGAAACTCACACGACCCGCATGGGATGTCAACCGGAGGCGCCGTCAAAGGCTGTCAATCGGGCCATGAACGTTCGGCCGAAAGGAACGAAGGCGCGGAGCGGGCGTGAGGCGGGCCCACTGCTGCTAACATCCGCGGCGTGATCCGCCGCGCCTCGATCGGCCTGCTGCTCGCCGCCGTCGCGGGAGCGGCCGCGACGGGCGGCGCGTGCCTGCGCCGGCCGGCCGCGCGGCCCCGCGTCGCCGCCACGGTCTTCCCTCTCTACGACCTCGTCCGCCGGGTCGCGGGCGACCAGCTCGAGCCGGTCCTCGTGCTGCCCGCCGGCGCCGACCCCCACGGCTACGAGCCGCGTCCCCGCGACGTCGCGGCCCTCGCGGACGCCTCGCTCGTGTTCGCGGTCGGTCTCGGCCTCGACCCGTGGGCCCAGGGAATGGCACGGGCCGCGGGCGCGGGCGAGGCGCGGGTGTTCGGAAACCGGCCCGCTGATGAACCCGATCCTCGCGCCGGCCGGCGTCGTGCGGACCGAGCCGCTCATCGACGCGCACTTCTGGACGGACCCGGTCCGGGCCCGGCGGGCGGTGGACGTCATCGTCGACGCCCTGTCGGGGCTCGACCCGGCCGGGGCGCCCTTCTTCCGCGAGCGCGGCCACGACGTGCGCCGCGCGATCGAGGCCGTGCACAAGGAGGTCGCCGCGCGGGCGGCGGCGGCCACGACGCCAGGTGGTACGTTCCACGAGTCGCTCTTCTACTTCGCCGCGCGCTACGGGCTGCAGGTCGTCGGCGTCGTCGAGCCGGTGCCGGGCGTCGAGCCCACCGCGCAGCACGTGCAGGCGGTGGTCGAGCTGCTGCGGGGCCCCGCGCCGGCCGCGCTCTTCGTCGAGCCGCAAATGGGCAGCCAGCTCGCGCGCTCGATCGCGCAGCAAGGCGAAAAAGTCGCCGTCCACGAGGTCGACGGCCTCGGCGGCACCGCGGCCGCCGCGAGCTACGAGGACGTGCTGCGGGGGATCGCGCGGGCGATGGACGAGGCCCTGCGGTGAGCCCGGCCGCCCTCGTCGCCCGCGGCGTCACCGCGGCGATCGACGGGCGCGTCGTCCTCGAGGACGTGTCCTTCGAGGTCGCCCGCGGCGAGTTCTGCTGCCTGTGCGGCCCGAATGGCGGCGGCAAGACCACCTTCCTGAAGGCGGCCCTCGGCCTCGTGCCGGTCGCGGGAGGACGTCGAGTCGCTCCGGCCGCCCGCCCGGCGGCGGCCGCGCGCGTCGGCTACCTGCCGCAGGCGAAGGGCTTCAACCCCGGCTTCCCGGCGCGGGTCGTCGACATGATCGTCGCCAACCGCCGCGGGCGCTGGCCGCTGCGCGTGCCGGCGTCGAGCGGGAGGCGGCGCGGCGGCCTCGCCCGGGTCGGCGGCGAGCGGCTCCTCGACGCCCCGCTGCGCGGGCTCTCGGGCGGCGAGACGCAGCGGGCCTTCCTCGCCCGGGCGATCGTCGACGAGCCGGAGCTGCTCCTCCTCGACGAGCCGACCGCGGGGGTGGACGCCCGCGGCCGGGCCGAGTTCCTCGACCTGCTCGCGGGGATCGCGGCGCGGGAGGACCTCGCCGCGGTGCTCGTCACCCACAACGAGACGGCCGTGCGGCGGCTGGCCGACCGCGTCGTGTACCTCGACCGCAGCGTGCGCGCGTGGGGGCCGCCGGCCGAGGTGCTGGCCCGCGAGTGGGAGCGCGACGCGTTCCACGGCCACGACCACGAGCAGCCGAGGCCCGTCGCCTGCGAGGACGAAGAGTGATGGGCGAGATCACCGACGCGCTGCTCGCGCCGCTCGGCCAGGGCTTCGTGCGCCGCGCCCTCCTCGCGGGAACGGCCCTCGGCGCCTCGGGGGCCCTCCTCGGCGTCTTCATCGTCCAGCGCGGGCTGGGTCTGCTCTCCGACGGCCTCGCCCACGCGACCTTCGGCGGCCTCGCCCTCGGGCTTCTCGTCGGCACGAGCGTCGACGGCGCGATCTGGGTCGCGCTGCCGTTCACGGTGGCGATCGCCCTCGGCATCCAGGCCGTGCGGAGGCACACCGGGCTCGGCGGGGACGTGGCGACGGGGGTCTTCTTCGCCGTGTCCTTCGCCGCGGGCATCCTCTTCCTCGGCCTGCGCTCGGGGCGGCAGCCGCCGGTGAACGTCGAGGGCCTGCTCTTCGGCAGCCTCCTCGCGGTGTCGCCCGAGGCGCTGCAGGCGATCCTCGGCGTGTCGGCCGCGGTCTTCGTCCTCCTCCTCGTCTTCGGCTCGCGGCTCGCCTACGCGACGTTCGACCCGGAGCTCGCCGCGCTGTCCGGCGTGCCGGTGGCCGCCCTCGAGTACGGCCTCCTCGCCCTGACGGCGCTCGTGGTGGTGGTGGGAGTGAAGACGGTCGGGGTCGTGCTCGTGTCCGCGTTCATCGTGATCCCCGCCGCGGCGGCGAACCTCCTCGGCCGCTCGCTCGCCGGCATCGCCGGCATCGCGGTCGCCCTCGGCGTCTCCGGCACCGCGTTCGGGCTCTTCGCCTCGTACCACCTCAACGTGGCGACCGGGGCGACGATCATCCTGACCCTCGGCGCGGCCTTCTTCCTCGCGCTCTTCCTGCGGCGGCGGTGAGCGCCGGCGACGAGCCCTCCGCGCTGCGGGAGCGGCTCGCGGCGCTCATCGCGTCGCTCGCGCCCGACCGCTCGGATCCCGCGCCGTGCCCGTACCTCGAGGGGCGCGACTCGCGCCTCCTGGCCCTGCGGCCCGAGCGGCTCGCCGGGCCGGTCTACCGCGCGTTTCTCGACCTCAACTTCCGCCGCATGGGCGACCTCGTCTACCGACCCGAGTGCGACGGGTGCCGCGAGTGCCGGCAGGCGCGGGTCGACGTCCGGGGCTTCGCGCCCTCGCGGGCGCAGCGGCGCTGCGCCCGCCGCAACGGGGACGTCGTGGCGACGGCGGGGCCGCCCGACCCGACGGAGGAGAAGCTGGAGCTCTACTCGCGCTACCTCGCCCGGCGCCACGACGGGCAGATGACCGGGTCGCGCGAGGAGTTCCTCGCCCTCCACCGCGAGTCGGCGCCGTTCACGCGCGAGGTGGTCTTCCGCGAGTCCTCCGGCCGGCTCGTCGGGGCGGGGATCTTCGACGAGCTCGACGACGCCCTGTCGGCCGTCTACTTCTACTTCGACCCCGACCTCGGCGCGCGCGCGCCGGGCGTCCTGAACGTGCTCTGGCTCGTCGACCGCTGCCGGCGCGGCGGCCGACCGTGGCTCTACCTCGGCTACCTCGTCGAGAGCGCGCCGACGATGGCCTACAAGGCCGCGTACCGACCGCAGCAGGTGCTCGGCGAGGACGGCCGCTGGCGGTAGAATCGCCGGCATGCCGCTCGTGGTCGAGCCCGCGCGACCGCACGACCTGGCCGGCGCGCTCGAGCTGCTCGCCCGAGTCGAGCTCACGGGGCGCGACGTCGCCGCGGGCTGGGGCCACTTCTTCGTCGTGCGCGAGGACGACGGGCGGATCGTCGGCCTCGCCGGCCTCGAGATCCACGGCGACGACGGCCTGCTGCGCAGCGTGGCGGTCGATCCCGCCTACCGCGGGCAGTCCCTCGGCGAGGCGCTCGTCGCCGCCGCGATGGAGCGCGCCGCGCTCCTGAAGCTCCGCGACGTGTACCTCCTGACCACGACCGCGGAGCGCTTCTTCGTGCGCCACGGGTTCGCGACCTGCCCCCGCGAGGCGGCGCCGGCCGCGGTCGCCGCGTCCTGGGAATTCCGCGCCGGGTGCCCCGCCACCGCCGTCTTCATGAAGCGCCCGGTCGCCTGAGCCGCCCGGGCCGGAGGTCCTCCATGCCGCGTCCCCGCTCCATCGGCGCCGCCGCGCCCTCGCTCGCCCTCGCGGCCCTCCTCGCCCCCGCGGGGGCCCTCGCCGCGCCGCCCTTCACGGCGACGGAGATGATGAAGCTGCAGCGGCTCTCCGACGCGCAGCCGGCGCCCGACGGCCGCGAGGTCGCCTTCACGCTCACGACGATCGACCTCGCGGCCGGGCAGCGCAACACCGAGGTGATGGTGGCGCCGACGGGCGGCGGCGAGCCGCGGCCCGTCGCGCCGCACGCCGCGTCGGACACGCGCCCGCGCTGGAGCCGCGACGGGCGGCTCCTCGCGTTCGTCTCGACCCGCGACGGCTCGCCGCAGGTCTGGGCCGCACCGGCCCGCGGAGGGTCCGCGCGCCGGCTCACGTCGATCCCGACGGGGGTCTCGGCCTTCGAGTGGCTCGACGCCTCCCGCCTCCTCGTCTCGAGCGACGTGTGGCCGGAGTGCGGCGCGGACGCGGCGTGCGAGGCGCGGGCGACCGAGGCGCGGGCGAGCCGGTCGAGCGCCCGCGCGTACGACGATCTCTTCGCCCGCAACTGGGACACCTGGCGCGACGGCCGGCGGAGCCACCTCCTCGTGGCGCCGGTCGACGGCGGGGCGCTCACGGACCTGACCCCCGGCGCGGACTCGGTGCCGCCGATCGGCCTCGGCCACGAGGAGGACTGGGCCGTCTCGCCCGACGGCCGCGAGGTCTGCTTCTCGCGCAAGGCGGCGGCCGACGAGGCCTGGAGCACGAACGCGGACGTCTTCGTCGTCCCGTCCACCGGGGGCGAGCCGCGGCGCGTGAGCTCGGCCGCCGGCTACGACGGCGGCTGCCGGTACAGCCCCGACGGCGCGACGCTCGCGTGGCGGTCGCAGGCGCGGGCCGGGTACGAGTCGGACCTCTGGACCCTCGTGGCGATGGATCGCCGCAGCGGCGCCACGCGCACGCTCACCGCTTCTCTCGACCGCCAGGTCGAGTCGTTCGCGTTCTCGCCGGACGGCGCGACCGTCTACTTCACGGCGGAGGACGACGGGCGGACCGCGCTCTACACGGTGCCGGCGTCGGGGTCGGCCGAGCCGCGGATGCTCGCGGCCGAGGGGACGCTCGGCGACCTCGCCGTGCTGGCCGACGGCCGCACCCTCGTCGCGACACAGGCGACCCTCACCCACCCGGCGGAGATCGTGAAGATCGCGACCGACGGCGGGGCGGGCGCGCGCCTGACGCACGTGAACGACGCGCGGCTCGCCCCGTTCGCCCTGCGCGAGGGCGAGAGCGTGCGCTTCGAGGGCGCGGCCGGGAAGACGGTGCAGGCGTGGCTCGTGAAGCCGCCCTCGTTCGACGCCGCCGCGCGCTATCCCCTCCTCGTCCTCGTCCACGGCGGCCCGCAGGGCGCGTGGGCCGACGGCTGGACCTACCGGTGGAACGCCCAGGTCTTCGCGAGCGCCGGCTACGTGGTGCTGATGCCGAACCCGCGCGGCTCCACGGGCTTCGGCCAGGCGTTCACCGACGACGTGAACGGCGACTGGGGCGGCCGGGCCTACGAGGACGTGATGCGGGCGACGGACTTCGGCGAGGCGCTGCCGTTCGTCGAGAAGGGCCGCACCGCGGCGGCCGGCGCGAGCTACGGCGGCTACATGATCGACTGGATCGCCGGGCACACCGACCGCTACCGCGCGCTCGTCACTCACGACGGGGTCTTCGACCTCGTCTCGATGTACGGCTCGACCGAGGAGCTGTGGTTCCCCGAGTGGGAGATGGGCGGGCCGTACTGGAAGAGCCGCGCGGGCTACGAGAAGTGGAGCCCGAGCCGCTACGTCTCGGCCTTCAGGACGCCCACCCTCGTCGTGCACGGGGAGCGCGACTACCGCGTCCCGGTCGAGCAGGGACTCGGGATGTTCACCGCCCTGCGCCGCCAGGGCGTCCCGGCCCGGCTCGTCGTCTTCCCGGACGAGAACCACTGGGTGCTCAAGCCCGCGAACTCCGTCCGGTGGTACGACGAGGTGGTCGCCTGGCTCGACCGCTGGACGAAGAAGTGAGGGCCGCGAGCGGAGGGCGCCCGTGCCGGTGAGCGGCGGGATCGCCTACGACGACGAGGGCGGCGGGCGGGCCCTCCTCCTCTTCCACGCGTTCCCGCTCGCCCGCTGGACGTGGGATGCCCAGGCGCGCGCGCTGTCGCCGACCTTCCGCGTCGTGCGGACCGACGCGCGCGGCTTCGGGGAGAGCGCGCCCGGCGGGCCGGTCCTGGACATGGACACGATCGCCGACGACGGCGTGCGGATCCTCGATCATCTCGGGATCGACCGGGCGGTCGTCGGAGGCTGCTCGATGGGCGGCTACGCCGCCTTCTCGTTCGCGCGGCGCCACCCCGGCCGGCTGGCGGGCCTCTACCTGCAGGACACGAAGGCCGCGCCGGACACCGACGAGGCGCGGGCCGGCCGCCGGGCCCTCGCCGCGCGCGTCCTCGCGGATGGCGCCGCGGCCGCCGCGGACGCCCTCCTGCCGAAGCTCGTCGGCGAGACGACCCGCCGCGGCCGGACGGACGTCGTCGCCCGCGTGCGCGAGGGGATCCTGGCGGCCCGGCCCGGCGCGATCGCCGCGGCTCTCGCCGGGCTCGGCGCGAGGGAGGACTCGCGCCCGACCCTCGGCGGGATCCGCGTTCCGACCCTCGTGCTGGTCGGCGAGGAGGACGCGATCGCTCCCCCGGCCGAAGCGGAGGCGATGGCCGCCGCGATCGCGGACGCGCGCGTCGTGCGGGTCCCGGGAGCCGGCCATCTCGCGAACCTCGAGGCCCCGGCCGCGGTCAACGCGGCGCTCGCCGCCTTCCTCGACCTTATCGGCTGACGCCGCGGCGAGGGTCCGCGGGCGCCGTCAGGATGCCGTCACGCCAGGCCCGGCCACGGCCTATACAATCTCCTCGGCCGCGGCATCGCGCCGCGGCGACACCCGGAACGAGATCGCTGGAGATCGACATGAAGGCCTCCTCTTCACCGTGGCGGCGGCGCCTGGCGCTGCTGCCGGCCCTCGCGGCCCTCGCGGCCCTCGGCGCCTGCGCCCGGAGCGAGTTCGAGGGCGGTGGCGACCTGCGGGCGCGCAAGGTGGTCCTCAGGCGCGAGGTCGAGGGGCTGCGCGAGATCGTGGGCCGGCTCGAGCGCGGCGAGCCGATGCTGCCGAAGGACGACCTCGCCGTCTCGATCGGCGGCGACCTCGTCCGCGACCTCCTCACCGCCCAGCTCCCGTTCGAGATGGACGTGGACCGCTTCCACCTGAAGCTGAGCCAGGCCGACGTCCTCTTCCGCGGGAGCCCCGTCGTGAAGCTGCGCGGGACGCTCGTCCTCCGGGAGAAGCCCGAGTACCTGGCCGAGATCGCGGCGATCGGCGCCCTCGAGGGCATCGAGGTGGACCCGAAGACGAGCAAGCTCAGGACCTCGATCGCCGTCGACCACATCAGCATCGAGCAGGCGGGCGGGCTCGAGAAGCTCGTGAGCCGGGCGGCCCTCGACGAGGGAGCGCGGACGATCCGCCTCCAGATCCGGGACGCCCTGCCGAAGATCGACATCCCCGTGAAGCTGCAGCAGAGCGTCGACCTCCCGGCCGTGACCTCCGGCCCCGTGCGCATCGACGGGGCGAGCATGCCGATCCAGGCCTCCGTGTCCGCGGTCGTCGCGACGCGCGACGTGCTGTGGATCTCCGTCCACTTCGTGCCGGGCGATCTCGTCAAGACGAAGGACGCGCCGGAGGCGGGCGACACCTCGGCCGCCGACGTCGGCGCGATGATCGACGACAAGGACGCCGTGCGGGCCTCGAAGGGCAAGGCCCCGGGCGACGCGAAGAAGGGGGGCACGCGATGAGCCCTCGCGCGACCGCCGTCGCTCTCCTCCTCGCCCTCCCGGCCGGCCTCGCCGGCTGCCGCGAGGACCGCGAGAAGCCCGACGCGATCAAGGCGGAGATCGCCGCGCTCGAGAAGGAGCGCGACGCGATGCGGGCCCGCGTCGGCGACCTCATGGTGCGCGATCCCCGGGTCAAGGGCATGCCGGACACGCCCGTGCGGGTGGGCGTGCCGACGTCGCTCACCCGGACCCTGATCGAGAAGGTCGTGGCCGGGTTCGTCGACCAGGTGACGCTCGAGCTCAAGAACATCCGCGTCTCGAAGAAGGGGACGGTCAAGAAGATCGTCACGATCGGCGAGTACGCGCTCGACGTGCGGATCGACAAGGTCCAGGGCCGCCTGAAGACGGGCCGCCCGGACGTGAAGTTCGGCGGCAACCGCATCGCGCTCGCCATGCCGGTCCGGGTCGCCTCCGGCAGCGGCCGGGCCACCATCGGCTTCAAGTGGGACGGCAAGAACGTCTCCGGCGCGGTGTGCGGCGACCTCGACATCCAGCAGGCGGTGTCGGGCAGCGTGAAGCCGGACAGCTACCCGGTCTCCGGCGCGATCACCCTCTCCGCCGGGGCCCAGGAGATCCTCGCCGCGCCCAAGTTCCCGGTCGTGAAGGTGAACCTGAAGATCGACCCGTCGAAGGAGTCGTGGGCCGCGGTGCAGAAGATCATCGACGACAAGGAGGGCGCCTGCGGCTTCGTCCTCGACCGCGTCGACGTCCTGAAGATCGTCCGCGGGATCATCGACCGCGGCTTCAACGTGAAGCTGCCCACCGAGAAGATCAAGCCGATGGCGGTGCCCGTCGGGATCGAGCCCGAGATGGACGTCCGCGGCCAGAAGGTCGCGCTCGGGATCAAGGTCGCGGGCCTCGCGATCACGGAGGACATGATCTGGCTCGGGGCCGAGGTGCGGGTCGACCTGCCGAAGGAGGCGGTGAAGGCGCTCACGGCCGCGGGCGACGCGAAGCCCGGCCCGGCCGCGAAGCCGGCCCCGTAGCGGCCGGCGACGCGCCCGATTCGGGAGCTCAGCGACCGAAGGACTCGGCCCGCGCCAGCAGGGCGTCGAGATCGCCCTCGATCGACGCGAGGGCGAAGCGGGCCTCGTCGAGCCCCGCTCGCTCCCGGGCCACGAAGGCGCGGTACGGCTCCACCGCGGAGCGGACGAGCGCGAGCGACCGCGCCCGCTCGCGCTCGAAGCTGGCGCCGAGGGCGGCCACGAGCCTCTCGCGCAGCACCTTCACCTTGGCCGCCAGCTCGCGCCGCGCCCGCTCGCGGCGGGCCGGCAGGACCATGAGGCCGACCACGGAGAGGACGCCGGCCGTCAGGAAGCCGGTGACGTCGGCGGCGGTCGTGCTCGCGAGGAAGGCGACGACCGCGCCGAGGCCGAGGGCCGAGACCTGCAGGACCGCGGCGCCCGCCACCGACTCGCGCACCTTCTCGGCGAGCCGGCGCGCCTCGGCCGCCGCGTCGTAGGAGTCGACCGCGCGCTGCGCCTCGCGCCACAGCGCGTCGAGCCTCGCCTGGCGGTCGTAGACGAAGCGCTCGTCGACGGCGCCGCCCGCCGCCTCGGCCCGCGCGGCCGGGCGCTCGCGCAGGAGCCGCATCGCCTCCTGCCACTGCGCGAGGTCCTCGGCCACCAGCCAGTCGACGACCGCCTCGACGCGGCGCTCGACCTCCCGCGGCAGCTCGCCCACGACGGACTGCTCGAAGTCGCGGCGGAGGCGCTCGCGGTCGAACAGCTCGCGGAAGCGGCCGAGCCGGAGCCGCTCGTCGAAGAAGTCGTGGCCCCGCTTCTCGAACTCGAGAAGAACCCGCTCGACGTCCGACAGGCGGAGGCGGAAATCCCGCTCCACGGCCTCCGCCCGGGCGCCGAGGAGCGACTCCACGGCCGCGAGCGTCGCGACGTCCCCGTCGAGAAGCTCCTGTCGTCCGCGCACGACCTCCCGCAGCCGGCCGAGCGCGCGGCGCGCGACGCCGGCGGGGTTCTTCACCTTCAGCCGGAAGCGCTCGGCCTCGTCGAGCCGGGCGGTGACCCGCGCCTCGAAGGCGGACAGGCCGCTCGCCTCGACGCCGGCCGCGTCCCCGCGCTCGCGGGCGCGGACCGCGCGGCGGGCGGAGAGAGCCAGCACCTCGGGCGTCGTCCCCAGCGTGCGCGTCGCCTGCTCGCGCACGAAGGCGAGCACCCGCGCGACGTCCGCCTCGCTCTCCAGCAGGTCGGCCTTGTTGACGACCACGACGACCTTCTTGCCCCACTCGTGGAGCGCCTCGAGGAAGGCGCGCTCGGTCTCGGTGTACGGCCGGTCGGCCGACGTGAGGAACAGGACCAGGTCGGCCCTCGGGACGAAGTCGCGGGTGAGCGCCTCGTGCTCGCGCAGGACGGCGTTGGTGCCCGGGGTGTCCACGATCGCGATGTCGCGCAGCGCCTCGACCGGCTCGTCGAGCAGGAGGACCCCGTCGTCCCGGAGACGGCGCCCGGGCGGCTCGCCGTGCCGCAGCAGGGCGACGCGCGTGGTGGTGGGCGTGACGCCCTCCTCGAGGAGGGGCTTTCCGACGAGCGCGTTCACGAAGGTGCTCTTGCCGGAGTTGAACTCGCCCACGACGACGAGGAGGAACGCGTCGTCGAGCTGGAGGCGGGCGGCGGCGAGCGCGCGGGAGAGCGCCTCCTCGCCCCCGAGCCGCCCGACCCACGCTTCGACCGCGCCGACCACGACGCGGGCCCCGTCGAGGAGCGCCGTCCGGGCCGGGTCGTGCGACGGGTGGATCACGGGCGGGAAGCTTAGCAAGGATCCCCGGCTCGGCCGGCCGGTGGCATAGAATCGCGGGCTATGCCCGACCGGACGACGCGCGGCGCGAGGAGGCGGCGGTGAGCGAGCCCGTCCGTCTCGACCTCGCCGAGGTGGCGGCGGCGGCGGCGCGCCTGGCCCGCACCCGCGAGGCCACGGCCGTCGTCCCTTTCTTCCTCCATCTCGTGAGGTCGTGGGCCGCGCCGTCCGCGGCGTTCGCCGCCGTGCGCGACGCGTCCGCCGACGGGGGCTGGCGTCTCCTGCCCTCGGTCGTGCTCGGCTCGATCCCGGTCGGGATCGAGAGGACGCTCCAGAAGGTCGAAGAGGACGCGGCCGAGGCGCTGGCACGGGGCGGCGTCGTCCAGCCCGGCGAGGAGATCGCGGGGGTGAAGGCCCGCGACAACTGGGCCGTGCCGTTCTGGTGCGGGGAGCAGGCGGGCGCCCTCTTCCTGCGGGGCGTGCCGCGCCCCGCTCCGGAAGGCCTCGCCGACGCGCTCGCCCTCGTGGGCGCGAGCGTCTGGCCGCGGCTTCTCGGCAGCCCTTCCGAGCGGCTGGAGGCGCTCCTCGCGGAGATCGACGCGGCGGCCGTCCGCCTCGCGGCCGAGGCCCGGCGCCAGGCGGAGGCGCTCGCCGCCCTGCGGCAGGCGCCGGATGGCGAGGCGCGCGCGGAGGAGACGGTCCCGGCCGCCCGCGCCGCCGAGCTCGAGGCCGAGGTCGAGCGGCTCGTCGGCGAGGCGCGCGGCGCGCGGGCCGAGACGGACGCGCTGCGGCAGGAGCGCGACGCCCTGCGGTCGCGGGCCGAGACGACCGAGCCCCTGGCCGCGGAGGCGAGAGAGGCGCAGGCCGCGGCCGCGGCCGCGCGGGCCGAGGCCGAGGCGCTGCGATCGGACGCGCAGACGCGACGGGCCGAGGTCGAGGCCCTGATGGCCGAGGCCGCGACCGCCCGCGAGAAGACGGCGGCCCTCGAGGCGGAGGCCGCGGCGCGACGCGACGAGGCGGTCGCGGCGCGCAAGGAGCTCGACGCCGCGCGCGGGGATCTCGACGCGGCGCGGGCCGGCTCCGACGCGACACGCCAGCGCCTCGAGGCGCTGGCGGCCGAGGCCGATGCGCAACGGGCCGAGGCCGGCACCCTGCGGGCCGAGGCCGAAGCCCTGAAGGCCGAGACGGAGGCGCGGCGGGCCGAGGCCGCCGTGCTCCGACAGGAGCGTGACGCGGCGCGCGAGGAGGCGGCCGGCCTGCGGGCCGAGCGAGCGGCGCTCGCGCAGAGCGCGGAGAGCGCCGCGGCGGCCCGCGCGGAGGCCGAAGCGGCGAAGGCCGAGGCCGGCGCGGCGCGGGAGCAGGCGGACCGCGGCGCGGCCGAGGCCGAGCGCCTGCGGGCCGAAGCGGCGACGGCGACCGCTCTCGCGGCCGAGGTGGCGGCCCTCCGCGAGCGCGCGTCCGGCGCGCAGGCGATCGAAACCGAGCGGGCGCAGCTCGCGGAGCGCGTCGAGGAGCGGCGCAGGGCCTCGGAAGCGGCGGAGGTCCGGGCCCGCAAGGCCGAGGAGGAGCTCGCCGCGGCGATGCGCGACCTCGCCCTGGCCCGCGCCCGGGCGGGCCAGCTCGACGAAGAGCGCCGACGGCGGCTCGAGGAGGCCGAAGCGACCGCGCGCGAGCTCTCCGAGCGCTGGGAGGCCTCTCGCCGCGCGCTGCGGGCCGCGACCGCCGCGGCCCGGCACGCCGCCTTCCTTCCCCCGGCGGTCCGCGTCTCGCTCCAGGAGGCCGCGGGCCCCGCCGAGGAGCGGCCGGCCCCGTGGCTCGGCGCGGTGCTTCTCGACCGCGACCTCGTGTCTCTCGAGCCTCTCGCCGAGGCGCTCGAGCAGGGCGGCCTCGCCGTGCGGACGGCCGGGCACCCGGAGGAGATCGGGCTGCTGCTGCGCACGGCCGACGCCGCCGCTCTCGACGCGGTCGTCTGCGACGTGATGGCGTTCCGGCCCGACCAGAACGTGGCCGGCCTCATCCGCGCGTGGGACAGGGACCGGCCCGGCCTCGCCTACTACGTGAGCTTCGACGCGGAGAACGCGGCCGAGGTCGAGCGGGCGCGCCGCATCCCGACCTCGATCATCGCGGGCCACGTGGCCCGGCCTCTCGTTCCCGCGCGGCTCCTCGAAACGCTCGGCACGCTCGCCCGCAAGCGAGGGCGCCAGCCGTCCTAGGCCGGGCCCGGCGCCTCTCCGGCGGACGACGCGCGCGCGGCGTCCCTCTTCAGCGACCACAGGAGGAGGGGCGGCGTCGCCATCGTCGTGACGACGACCATGAAGACGGCGGCGGCGTAGGTCTCGGGCGAGACCACCGGCCCCTGCTCGAGCGTCAGCGTCGCGCCGATCCCGGCGAAGATGAGGCCGACCTCCCCTCGCGGCATCATCCCGATGCCGACCGACACGCCCGACACTCCCCGCGGGACGACCAGCGCGCAGGCCCACTTGCCGAGCATCGCCGCCGCGGTGAGGACGACGGCGAAGCCGATGACGCCGGGGCTCGCGAAGTTCTCCACGTGGACGAGCATCCCCATGCGGACGAAGAACACCGGCACCAGCAGGCCGGTCAGGGCGTGGAGCGACTCGTGGAGCGGGGTCTCGCCGCGCTTCACGAGGCCCTCGAAGTGCACGTCCTCGAGCACGAGCCCGGCGGCGAACGCGCCGACGATCGGGGCGAGCCCGGCGAGGAGGGCGAGCCAGGACAGGCCGAAGCACAGGCCCAGGGAGAGGGCGAGCACGAGCCCGGTCGAGCGCAGGGCGAGGGCGCGGCGGAAGAGGATCGGCGAGGCGAAGGACCCCAGGGCGATCGCGCCGACGAGGAAGACGACGGCCTTCCCGACGATGAGGGCGATGCCGGCCGGCTCGAGCGTCGTCCCCTCCGCCGCCGCGCGGATCACCCCGGAGATGATCGCGAGCACGACGAGGCCGAGCACGTCGTCGATGACCGCGGCGCCGAGGACGATCCGGGCCGACGCCGTGCGGGAGGCCCTCGCCTCCTGCAGCACGCGGGCGGTGATCCCGACCGACGTCGCGGCCAGCATCGCGCCGACGAACGCGTGGGCCATCCACGAGCCGCCCGGAGCGAAGGCGCGGGCGACGCCCCACCCGAGGGCCATCGGCACGAGGACCCCGACGACGGCGACGCGGGCGGCCGGCACGCCGACCGCCATCATGTCGCGCGGCGTCGACTCGAGCCCGACCTCGAAGAGCAGGAGGATGGCGCCGAGCTCGGCGAGGACGGCGAAGGTCTCGCTCGCCTCGAGCCCGGAGAGGCGGGGCCCGCCGACGAGCGCGAGGTTACCGAGCACGATGCCGAAGAGGAGCTCGCCGAGGACCGCGGGCTGACCGAGGCGCTCGGCGAGCGCGCCCGTGAGCCTGGCCCCGACGAGGACGAGGGCGAGCGCGGCGAGGATCCGGGCGTGCTCGTCGTGGCCGGCCCCGGCGGCGAGGAGGGCGGGCAGGAGGGTCACGCCCCCATGCTACCCGCACCCCCTCGCCGCCGGGGCCTCGTTCATTCCATGCCGAGCGCGGGGTCGCGCCACGCCGCGAACGAGAACGGGCGCGAGCCGGCCGCGGCCGGCTCGCGGCTGCGCTCCACGGCGCGGGCGACCGCGCGGCCGAAGCGAACGGCGGCCCGGTCGATCGCCACGTAGAGGTCGGCGTCGGCGTCCTCGACGACGACCTCGCCCGCGCCGGCGACCCGGGCCCGCAGGCGGCAGCTCTTGTCCTCCCCGCCCCGGGGGCCGTTCGTGTCGGCGAGCCGGACGCGGACCGACTCGAGCCGCGACTCGAATCGCCCGGCGGCGAACCGCAGCCGCCGCTCCACGTGGCTCGAGATCGCCCCGGACGGCGCGAGGCCCCGGGTCCGCAGAGTGACGCGCATGAGCACCTCCCGACCACGAATGTAGGCCGCGGGGGCGACATCGACAAATAGAATGTTCGGACTTGTGGCATCGACGCAGACGATATTAGTATCGGCTCCATGGAGTGGCTGAACTACCACCACCTGCTCTACTTCTGGGTCGTGGCCCGCGAGGGCAGCGTCACCCGCGCGAGCGAGCACCTCGGCCTCGCCCAGCCGACGGTGAGCGGGCAGCTGAAGGCGCTCGAGGATTCGCTCGGGGAGAAGCTGTTCTCGCGCGTCGGCCGCCGCCTCGCGCTGACCGACGTCGGACGCGTCGTCTACCGCTACGCGGAGGAGATCTTCACCCTCGGCCGCGAGCTGCAGGACACGCTCAAGGACCGGCCCACCGGCCGGCCCGTGCGGTTCGTGGTCGGCGTCGCCGACGTCGTGCCCAAGCTCGTCGCCTACCGCCTGCTCCTGCCGGCCCTCACCCTCCCCGAGCCGGTCCACGTCGTCTGCCGCGAGGACAAGCCCGAGCGGCTCCTCGCCGAGCTCAGCGTGCACTCGCTCGACCTCGTCCTCTCGGACTCCCCGGTCGGGCCGGGAGTCATGGTGAAGGCCTACTCGCACCTCCTCGGCGAGACCGAGGTCGCCTTCTTCGGGTCCGAGGCCCTCGCCGCCTCGTACCGGCGCAACTTCCCGCGCTCGCTCGACGGCGCGCCGATCCTCCTGCCGACGGAGAACACCTCGCTGCGCCGCTCGATCGACCAGTGGCTCGACCACGAGCGGATCCGGCCGCGCGTCGTCGGGGAGTTCGAGGACTCCGCGCTCCTCAAGGTCTTCGGCCAGGCCGGCAAGGGGCTCTTCCCCGCGCCGGCCGTCATCGAGGCGGAGGTGCGGGCGCAGCACGACGTCCGGCTCGTCGGCCGCGCGCCGGAGGTGAAGGAGCGCTTCTACGCGATCTCGGCCGAGCGGAGGCTCAAGCACCCGGCCGTCGTGGCGATCTCGGAGTCGGCCCGCCAGCGGCTGTTCGGCTGAGCGGCCGGGGGCCGGGTGCTAGAATCCGGCCGGACCCCGGGGAACGGAGCGAGCATGGCGGAGAACGGCGTGAAGATCGGCGTCCTTCGCGGGCGGGAGAACTCCTTCCCCGACGCGTTCGTGGCCAAGGTGAACTCGATGGGCCGCGGCGTCACCGCCGAGTTCGTCCACCTCGGCGGCACCAAGCTCAACGAGGCGGTGCCGTACCGCGTCGTCCTCGACCGGATGAGCCACGAGGTGCCCTACTACGCCGTCTACCTCAAGATGGCGGCGCTGCAGGGGACGTACTGCATCAACAACACGTTCTGGCGCAGCGGCGACGACAAGTTCTTCGGCTACGCCGCGGCGGAGAAGCTCGGCATCGTGGAGCCGAGGACGGTCGTGCTCCCGAACCGCAGCTACGTCGACGACGTGACGGCGGAGAGCCTGCGCAACCTCTGGCCCACCGACTTCTCGATGTACCTCGACTACGTCGGCTGCCCCTGCATCATGAAGCCGGCGTTCGGCGGCGGGTGGAAGAACGTCCACAAGATCCACTCGCTCGAGGAGCTGATGCGGCACTACGACGAGTCGGGCCCGCTCACGATGATGCTCCAGGAGTTCATCACCTGGGACACCTACGTGCGCGTGCCGACGATCGGCCGGCGCCACGCCCGCGCGATCCGCTACGACCCCGCGCCGGGCGGAATGGGCG
This sequence comes from Vicinamibacteria bacterium, assembly GCA_046331285.1. GTDB lineage: Bacteria > Acidobacteriota > Vicinamibacteria > Fen-336 > Fen-336 > DATBSL01. The sequence goes on along the minus strand of JAXLRD010000021.1, from coordinate 230 downwards.
GGTACAACCAGGACTACGACGTGCTGCCGCGGGCGCTGCGCGACGAGGCCGAGGAGCTGTCGCTGCGCTTCAACGTGGCCCTCGGCTACGACATGAACGCGCTCGAGTTCGCGGTCAAGGACGGGAAGTTCTACGGCATCGACCTCACGAACTACACGCCCGACCTCGACTACCGCAGCCTCAAGGACGCGCACTTCCCGTGGGCGGTCGAGAAGATGGCCGAGTTCGCG